>JALHNQ010000001.1:0-61436 GCA_022843405.1 Methylocystis sp.
TTCATACGCTTCTTTGAGCGAAGTACGTAACCTCACCCTCCCCTTGAGGGGGAGGGTCGCATTGCGAAGCAATGCGGGGTGGGGTGACCGTCGGGAGAAATCCATCAGAATGCCGCAACTGGCGGCGCAGCCAAACGACATCGATTTTCGATATTGCTGCACCCCACCCCGGACTGCTTCGCAGTCCGACCCTCCCCCTCAAGGGGAGGGTGGCGCCGCCGCCATCGCCTCTTTCGCTTCCCTCTTTATCCGCTCGACCATCGAGCGCAGGCCGTTGGCGCGTTGCGGCGTCAGATGTTCGGCGAGGCCCAGCTCCTTGAACAGCGGCTGCGCGTCGGTTTCGACAATCTCCTGCGCCGGCCGTCCCGAATAGAGCGCCAGCACCAGCGCGACGAGCCCGCGCACGATATGCGCGTCGCTGTCGCCGCGAAAATTGAGGATCGTCCGCCCGCCGGGATCGCGCGTCGGCGTCGTTTCGAGCCAGACCTGGCTGGCGCAGCCGCGCACTTTGTTTTCGTCCGTATAGGCGTCTTTGGGCAGCGGCTCGAGCGTGCGGCCAAGCTCGATCAGATAGCGGTAGCGGTCCTCCCACTCATCGAGAAGTTCGAAATTGCCGATGATCTCGTCGATCCGCATTTTGCCCGCATCCTTCCTGCGAGGGCCATTCTACATCAAGTTTGGCGGCGCGCCGCGCCCTTTCCTTGCCCAGAGCGACGCCTTACATTTCATCGCGATGATCGCCTGGCGCACAGCGCCGCTCTCACGGAGAAATATATGAGCGACTTTTCCCGCTGGCGCGCAATTGCCGCCGCGATTTTTCTTAGCGTGGGTCTTTCGGGCTGCGGCTACAACACGATTCCGACGCTCGAAGAAAACGCCAAGGCGAAATGGTCGGACGTGCAGTCGCAATATCAGCGCCGCGCCGATCTCATTCCCAATCTGGTGGAGACCGTGAAGGGCTTCGCCAGGCAGGAGAAGGACGTGCTCACCTCCGTCGTCGAGGCGCGCGCCAAGGCGACCTCGGTCAAGGTCGACGCCGGCTCGTTGACCGATCCAGAAAAGATGAAGCAGTTTCAAGACGCGCAAAATCAGCTCACCGGCGCGCTCGGCCGGCTGATCGCGGTGAGCGAAGCCTATCCGGACTTAAAGTCGAACCAGAATTTCCTCGCCCTTCAGTCGCAGCTCGAAGGCACCGAGAACCGGATCAATGTCGCGCGGCGCGACTACATCGAAGCGGTGCGCGAATTCAACACGTCGCTGCGCACCTTCCCGACGTTGCTCTGGGCGAAGACTTTCTTCGCCGGAACCAAGCCGATGGCGGAGTTCGCGGCGACCGACGCGGCGCAATCGCCGCCGCAAGTGAAGTTTTAGAAGATGGACGCCGACGCGTCGCGAGAGGACGTCAGCGCGCATTCGGCTCAGGCTGAGGCGATGTGGGCGCATATGCGCCGCGAGGCGGAGGAGGCGCTCCGTCTCGACGCGTCGCTGACGCCGCTGATGCTCGGCGCGATCCTCAATCGCGCGTCGCTCGCAGACGCGGTGGTCCAGCGCATCGCCGCGAGACTCGGCGCCTCGGCGATCGACGCCGAGACCATCGCCGACGCCTTCAAGCAGGCGGTGGACGAGGATGAAACGATCGCGGCGGGGTTCCGCGCCGATCTCGCCGCTTATGTCGAACGCGATCCCGCCTGTGGGCGGCTGATCGATCCGCTGCTCTATTTCAAGGGATTCCATGCGATCCAGTCGGCGCGGCTCTCCCATGCATTGTGGCGCGGGCGGCGGCATGACTTCGCCTATTATGTTCAGAGCCGCGCCTCGGACGCGCTGGCGGCCGACATTCATCCGGCGGCGCGCCTGGGCAAGGGACTGTTCCTCGATCACGGCACGGGCTTCGTCGTCGGCGAGACGGCGGTCGTCGAAGACGACGTTTCAATCCTGCATGGCGTGACGCTCGGCGGCACCGGCAAGGCGGCGGGCGACCGTCATCCGAAGGTGAGGCGCGGCGTGATGATCGGGGCGGGCGCCAAAATCCTCGGCAATATCGAAATCGGCGCCTGTTCGCGCATCGCTGCGGGCTCCGTGTTGCTGAAATCGGTTCCACCGAATTCGATCGTCGCCGGCGTTCCGGCGAAGGTGGTCGGGACCGAATCCTGCATGGAGCCGGCGCGCGACATGGACCAACTGCTGCGCGGCCTCGCCTATGATTCTTTCGATTATGTGATCTGACCTTGGAGCGCGGGGCTGAGGGCCGGCGCGCTGGCCGAGGGTTGCGCAGGGCCGCCATTCTCCTGCTAAGTGTCGCCCGAAAGGGCGGCCCGTTCCTTAAAGGGGCGCCGGACGGCGGCGGCCGCGGCAGGGGGATCGATGCTCGAGATAGCGGTCCAGATGGACCCGTTGGAACGCATTAATTTTGCTGGCGATTCGACCTTTGCCCTGATGCTGGAGGCAAAGCTCAGGGGACATCGCCTGTGGTTTTACACGCCAGATCGGCTGTCGCTTGAGGGCGAGAGGCTGACCGCGCGCGCGCAGCGCATCGACGTTTTCGATGATCCTGCCCGCTATTACACGCTGGGCGAGGCGACCCAGCTCGAACTTCACGCCATGGACGTTGTGCTGCTGCGCCAGGACCCGCCGTTCGATCTCGCCTATATTACCTCTACGCATTTTTTGGAGCGACTCGCGCCGAAAACGCTTGTCGTCAACGACCCGGCGCATGTGCGCAACGCGCCTGAAAAAATCTTCGTGATGGAGTTTGCCGATCTGATGCCGCCCACGCTGATCACGCGCGACCGCGCGGCGATCGAGCGCTTTCGCGCGCAGCAAGGCGAGATCGTCATGAAGCCGCTCTACGGCCACGGCGGCGCGTCGGTGTTCAAGGTCGGACGCCGCGATCCGAATTTCGGTTCGCTCTTCGACATGTTCGCGACGACGTTTCGCGAACCTTGGGTCGTGCAGCGCTTCCTTCCCGAGATTGCAAAGGGCGACAAGCGCATCCTGCTCATCGACGGCGAGGCGATGGGCGCGATCAATCGCGTTCCGGCCGAAGACGACATCCGCTCGAATCTGGTGCGCGGCGGCGCGCCGGCGGCGTCGGAACTCGACGCGCGAGAGAAGGAAATCTGCGCGCGGCTTTCGCCCGAGCTGAAGCGGCGCGGACTGGTCTTTGTCGGCATCGACGTGATCGACGGCTGGCTCACCGAAATCAACGTGACCTCGCCGACCGGGTTGCGCGCGCTAAAACGCGTCGGCGGGCCGGATCTCGCGCCGCCGCTGTTCGACGCCATCGAGCGCCGTCTGCGTGATCAGCGCGCATCGGGTCGGCCGCCGGAACTTGCCCGATGAACGAAGTCGCGCCGATCAGCGCTTTCGTCGGCCTCGATCCCGACAAGCAGTTCCGTGGTCTGCGCGAGGCGCTTGCGCCCATGATCGCGGCGATCTGCAAGAGAGAGCGCGGCCATGCGCGACGCACGGCGATCGTCGAATTATTTCGCGCCGCCTTGTCGGAAGGACGCGAGATCGCGCGAGTGCGGCTGGAGGCGCGCGGCTCGGGACTGGCGTGCGCGAGATTGATCTCAGCGCTCGAAGACGAGCTGATCGGCGCCATCTATGACTATGTCGTGCGCTATGTTTACGTCGTCGACAATCCGACCTTCGCCGAGCGTCTCGCGATCGTCGCGGTCGGCGGCTATGGGCGCGGGACGCTCGCGCCGGGCTCCGATATCGATCTTCTGTTTCTCGTCCCCTACAAGCAGACGCCCTGGGGCGAAAGCGTCATCGAGGCGATCCTTTATATTTTATGGGACCTGCGTCAGAAGGTCGGCCATGCGACACGCTCCGTCGCCGAATGCATGCGTCAGGCCCGCGCCGACATGACCATTCGAACGACGCTTCTCGAAGCACGCTTCATCCTCGGCAACGCCGAGCTGTTCAGCGAGTTCCGCGAGAGCTTCGACCGCGAGATCGCGCGGTCGGATACGCGCGAATTCGTCTCCGCCAAGCTCGCCGAACGCGATTCGCGCGTGATGCGGGCCGGCGCGTCGCGCTATCTCGTCGAGCCGAACGTCAAGGAAGGCAAGGGTGGTCTGCGCGATCTCAATACGCTGTTTTGGATCGCCAAATATGTCTACCGCGTGCGCGAGGCGAAGGAGCTCGTCGCCGCGGGCCTGTTTACCGCGGCGGAGCTCAGTCTTTTCGAACGTTGCGAGGAATTTCTGTGGCGGGTGCGCTGTCATCTGCATTTCGCGACGGGGCGCGCGGAGGAACGGCTCGCCTTCGACGTGCAGCCGACGATCGCCAAGCGGCTCGGCTATCACGACCGTAGCGGCCTGTCGCCGGTCGAGCGATTTATGAAGCACTATTTTCTCGTCGCTAAGGAAGTCGGCGATCTCACCGCGATCGTCTGCGCGGCGCTTGAAGAAAAGCAGGCGAAGCCGCGCGCCATCTTCGAGCGCTTCCTGCAGCCGTTCCGGCGCCGCCGCAGCCGCGCCCCGCAAGGCGACTTCATCGTCGATCACGATCGCATCAGCATCGTCGACGCCGATGTCTTCAAGCGCGATCCGGTCAATATCATCCGCCTCTTCTGGATGGCCGATCATCACGGCCTGCCGCTGCATCCCGACGCCTTGCGCGCTGTGACGCAGTCGCTGCGCCTGATCGACGCCAATTTGCGCGCCAACAAAGAGGCCAATCGGCTGTTTCTCGAAATCCTGCTGTCGCGCAACATGACCGAAATCACGCTGCGGCGGATGAACGAGTCCGGCGTGCTCGGGCGCTTCATCCCGGAATTCGGCAAGGTCGTCGCGATGATGCAGTTCAACATGTATCATCACTACACGGTCGACGAGCATCTGCTGCGCGCGGTCGGCGGATTGTCCGATCTCGAAGCCGGACGCATGCCGGAGCATCAGCAGCTCGTCGACGAAATCCTGCCAACGATCGTCAACCGCAAGGTGCTTTATCTGGGACTTTTTCTGCATGACATCGCCAAGGGTCGAAGGGACGATCACTCCCTCGCCGGCATGGAGGTGGCGCGCAACCTGTGTCCGCGGCTCGGCTTCACGCCTGGCGAGACCGAGTCTGTGGCCTGGCTCGTCGAACATCATTTGACCATGTCGAGTTTCGCGCAGAGCCGCGATCTCTCCGACCGTGTCACGATCGAGAATTTCGCCGCCGTCGTTCAGACGATGGAGCGGCTGAAAATGCTGTTCGTTCTGACCGTCTGCGACATCAACGCCGTCGGTCCCGGCGTGCTCGACGCATGGAAGGCGCAGCTGCTGCGCGTGCTCTATTGGGAAACCGAGGTCGTGCTCGGCGGCGGCCATTCGGCGGTCGATCGCAAGAGCCGCGTTGCAGCCGCCAAGGAAGAATTGCGCGCCGCGCTCCCGGACTGGAGCGACGAGGCGTTCGACTCTTACGCCAAGCGCCACTATCCGGCGTATTGGCTCAAGGTCGACGTGGCGCGCAAGCTTCGCCATGCCGAGTTGCTACGCCAGATGAACGGCGCGTCGGCGCCGCTCGCGACCGCGGTCGAACTCGACAGGACGCGGGGCGCCGTCGAATTGACCGTCGTCGCGCCCGACAACCCACGCGTGCTGTCGATCATCGCCGGCGGCTGCGCAGCGGGGGGCGCCAATATCGTCGACGCGCATATCTTCACCACTGTGGACGGGCTTGCGCTCGACACGATCTTCTTCTCGCGCGCCTTCAGCCAGGATGAAGACGAGATGCGTCGCGCCCGGCGCATCGCCGACCTCATCGACCGAGCGCTGCGCAACGAGGTCGTCGTGTCCGAAGAATTGAAGGCGCGCGCGAAAGCCCGTCTGCCGACCGACGCCTTCTCGGTCGCGCCGGAGGTCGTCGTCGATAATAGTCTCTCCAATGTCTACACGGTGATCGAGGTCTCGGGACTTGACCGCGAAGGTCTCCTGTTCGAACTGACCAACGCGATCTCCAGGCTCAACCTCAATATCGCCTCGGCGCATATCGTCACCTTCGGCGAGCGCGCCGTCGACGCCTTCTACGTCACCGATTTGACCGGCGCGAAAATCGCCTCGCCGCAGCGTCAGGCGGCAATCAAGCGCCAGCTTTTGGATGTGCTTGGCGGCCAGGGCGCGCGCGGCCAAAAAACGCCGGCCGCGCCGACTTGATTTTGACGATTGGCGCGCAGATATCGAAGCCTTTACAAGAACAATGGTGAGAGCATGAGCGATCCAATGAATGCGGATAAGAAGGCTGACACGACGAAAAATCAGGGCGCGGCGGAGCCTTCGTCCCTGTCGCAGCCCTCGGCGGAATCCGATATTGCGCAGCCGGAACCCTTCACCGAGCTTGAAAATCTATATGCGGAAAATGCCGGCTTGAAGGACAAGCTG
This sequence comes from Methylocystis sp., assembly GCA_022843405.1. GTDB lineage: Bacteria > Pseudomonadota > Alphaproteobacteria > Rhizobiales > Beijerinckiaceae > Methylocystis. The sequence goes on from JALHNQ010000001.1 coordinate 6,372, forward strand.
CTGCGCGCGCTCGCCGAAGTCGAGAATGTGCGCCGTCGCGCCGAACGCGAGGTCGCCGACGCTAAGGCCTATGGCGTCGCCAATTTCGCGCGCGAGATGCTGTCGTTCGCCGACAATTTGCGCCGCGCGGTCGAGAGCGTGCCTGAGGGATCGCGCGAAGACCCGGCGGTGGCGTCGCTCGTCGAAGGCGTCGGGGTGATGGAGCGCGATTTTCTGGCGCGGCTCGCGCGCTTCGGCGTCAAGAAGATCGAGGCGCAGGGCGCGCGCTTCGACCCCAATCAGCATGAAGCGTTGTTCGAAATCCCCGACGAGACTCAGCCGGCGGGCGCCGTGGCTCAGGTGGTCGAGCAGGGCTATATGATCGGCGAACGCGTGCTGCGGCCGGCGAAGGTCGGCGTGACGCGCGGCGGGCCGAAGCCTTCCTGACGCTGAGGACGGCCATGAACGAACGCGCGACGGCGACGAAGCCCCAGGAAACCGGCGTGGTCGCGGCGGCCGTGTATCAGGGCGGCCGCAAGATCGCCGACATCGAGATCGACGAGGCCGGAGACTGGGCCAAGCGCGAGGGCCATGTCGTCTGGATCGGCCTTCACGAGCCGTCGAAGGCGCTGCTCGAGCGCGTTGGGCGCCAGTTCGCGCTGCATCAGCTCGCGATCGAGGACGCCGTCAAGGCGCACCAGTTCCCCAAGCTCGAAGAATATGAGCACAGCATCTTCATCGCCGCGCGCACAGCGCAGTTGGTCGATGGCCACATCGCCTTTGGCGAGACGCATCTTTTCGTCGGCGTCGGCTATGTCGTGAGCGTGCGCCATGGCGCTTCAAGTTCTTATGCCCAGGTGCGCGAACGCTGCGAAGCGCGCGCGGAGCGGCTCTCTGAAGGCGAGGACTTCATCGTCTACGCCATTCTCGATTTCATCGTCGATAATTACTTCCCGGTGCTCGACGCCATCAACGACGAGGTCGAGGACATCGAAGACCATGTCATCACGACGACAATGGGCAGGGTCGAGATAGAGCAGCTCTATACGATGCGGCGCGACCTGCTGCATCTTCGCAACGCGGTCACGCCCCTCGCCGACGTCTGCCGGCGCCTCGAGCGCAGCGACGTCGTCGCCATCGATCCAGTGATGCGACCGCATTTTCGTGACGTGCGCGACCATCTCCGCCGCGTCCAGGAGCGCATCGACACGATGCGCGAGACCCTCGCCTTCGCTTTCGAAGCGAGCCTTATGAATGCGCAAATGCAGCAGACCGAGATTTCCCGGCGGCTTGCCGCATGGGCCGCCATTCTCGCCGTGCCCACGGCCGTCGCCGGCATTTACGGCATGAATTTCGAGCATATGCCGGAGCTGAGCTGGAAATACGGCTATTACGTCGTGCTGGGCGCGACGGCGACGATCTGCGCCTATCTCTACTACCGGCTCCGTCGCGCGGGTTGGCTTTAAGGGCCGCCTTACGAAAGTTTCATCCCGCCGCCATTGGCCGGCAAAGCGTCCATCTCCATCTTCTACTCGCGGCGACGTTGCGCTTCTCCTCCGCGGGACGTCGCTCAGAGATGGAGATTTTCGAGAAATGCCTATCGCAATCAATCCTCGCGACCGCGCCGTGGAAGCGCCGCGCCGCGCGTCTCGCCTCGCGCTGATTGGCGCGACGGCTGCGTTCGCGCTTGGCGCCGCCGTCGGTCCGGCGCCGCTGACGCCGGCCTATGCCGAAGCGCCGCTTTCGGGTTCGGCGGCTTCTGCCGGACCTGCGACTTTCGCCGATATCGTCGAACGCGTGAAACCCGCCGTCGTCGCCATCAAGGTCAAGGCGGTCGAGGATTCGCAGGGCGGCGCCTTCGAAATGCCCGACATGTCGCCCGACGACCCGATGTACCGCTTTTTCAAGCGGTTCGGCGAACAGGGCCAGGGCCGTCCGCAGAAGCACATGACGATGTCGCAGGGCTCCGGATTCATCATCAGCGCTGACGGCTATGTCGTCACCAACAACCATGTCGTCGAACACGCCAACGAAGTCGAGGTCGCGCTCGACGACGGCCGCACGCTGCCGGCCAAGGTGATCGGAACCGACAAGCGCACCGACCTGGCGCTGCTGAAAATCAATGACGGCCAGAAGTTGCCCTTTGTCGAATGGGGCACGTCGGCGCCGCGCGTCGGCGATTGGGTGATCGCGGTCGGCAATCCGTTCGGCCTCGGCGGCTCGGTCACCGCCGGCATCGTCTCGGCGCGCGGGCGCGATATCGGCGCCGGCCCTTATGACGATTTCCTGCAGATCGATGCGCCGGTCAACCGCGGCAACTCGGGCGGCCCTGCCTTCGACGCCCATGGCAATGTGATCGGCGTCAACACGGCGATCTATTCGCCGTCCGGCGGTTCGATCGGCATCGGCTTCGCCATTCCGGCCGAGGTCGCCAAGGACGTCGTCGCGGCGCTCAAGGAGAAGGGCTCGGTGTCGCGCGGCTGGATCGGCGTCAAGATTCAGAATGTGACGCAGGAAATCGCGGATAGCATGGGCCTGAAGTCCACGAAAGGCGCGCTGATCGCGCAGCCGCAGAAGGGCGCGCCGGCTGACGAGGCGGGCCTGAAGGCAGGCGACGTCATCGTCGCGGTCAATGGCGAGAAGATCGAAACTCCTCGTGATCTTGCGCGCCGCATCGCCGCCCTTGGCCCCGGCAAGACGGTGGATCTCACCTATCAGCGCTCTGGCGCCGAAAAGACAGTAAAGCTCAAGCTCGGAACGTTGCCCGACGAGCGTGAGGCGCGCGCCGATGATGAAAATTCAGGGCGCGGCGCCGAACTGTCCGGCCTCGGCATCGAGGTCGTGCCGGCGACCGAAGTGCGCGGCGCAGGCCGTGAAGGGATCCTCGTGACCGATGTCGATCCGTCCGGCGCAGCCGCGCAAAAGGGATTGCGCCGGGGCGACGTGATTATCGAGGCCGGCGGTCAGCCGGTCAGCTCCAGCCGCGATCTCGCCGCTGCATTGGATGCCGCTCGAAAGGACGGCCGCCGGTCGGTGCTGCTGCGGGTGAAGTCTGCGGACGGGGCGAAATTCGTCGCCGTTCCCGTCAAGGGCGCCGGCTAAGCCGGTTCAAGGAACTTCTTGCGTCGAGACCGACACGCTGCACCCGCCCGCAGCCGGTCTCCGCAACGAAGAGCGTCGGGCAGAGCCAGTCCCCTCCTGGCTCCCGAACGCGGGCAGGCTGGCGCATCATGCGCCGGCCTGCCGTTTTTTTGCAATCTCGGATATAGAGAAACATGCGCATTCTCATCATTGAAGACGATAACGAAGCGAGCGAATACCTCGTCAAGGCGTTCCGCGAACAAGGCCATGTCGCCGAACAAGCCGCCGATGGGCTCGCCGGCTATGGCCGCGCCAGCGAGGGCGATTATGACGTGCTCATCGTCGACAGGATGCTGCCCAAGATGGACGGGCTGTCGTTGATTTCGGGCTTGCGCGAACAGGGCGTCGAAACGCCCGCGCTCATTCTTTCGGCGCTCGGCCAGGTGGACGACCGCGTGAAGGGTCTGCGGGCCGGCGGCGACGACTATCTGCCGAAGCCTTACGCCTTCTCCGAACTGCTGGCGCGCGTCGAGGCGCTGGCCCGCCGCCGAGTCGGCCCCAAGGGCGAAGAAACCCAATACCGCGTCGGCGATCTGGAGCTCGATCGCTTATCGCACAAGGTGACGGTCGGCGGTCAGGAAGTCGTGCTTCAGCCGCGCGAGTTCCGGCTGCTCGAATATCTGATGAAACACGCAGGCCAGGTGGTGACCCGCACGATGCTGCTCGAAAATGTCTGGGACTATCACTTCGATCCGCAGACCAATGTCATCGATGTGCACATTTCGCGCTTGCGCTCGAAGATCGACAAGGGGCGCGAGAACCCGCTTCTGCATACGATCCGCGGGGCTGGGTATATGATCCGTGACGGCGCTCGGTAAGCTTTTCCGGACGACGGCGTTCAAACTGTCGATCGCCTATCTCGTGCTGTTCTCGATCGGCGCGGGGCTGGTGCTCGCGCGCGTCGGCGCCCGCGTCAAGGAGGTGCTCGACGAGCAGATCGAGCAGACCGTGGACGCCGAAATCAGGGCGCTCTCCGAACAATATTCGCAAGGCGGCATTCGTCAGCTCGCCAATGCGGTGGAACGTCGCGTGCGCGCCCCGGGCGGTTCGCTCTATCTGCTCTCCAGCCATTCAGGAGACGTCATCGTCGGCAATATCGAGGCCCCGGCTTTCACGCCTTCGGGCGGCACGGAACTCGTCGAGACGACCTATGAGCGGCGCGGCGAGCCCGGGGTCAAGCATCCGGCCCTTTTGCGGCTGTTTCTTCTGCCGGGCGGCTTTCGCCTACTCATCGGCCACGATATCGAAGACCATGAGGTGTTGCGCGGCATCTTGCGCAGAGCGCTCGGCGTGTCGCTGTTCTGGCTCGCCCTTGTCGGCGCGCTTGGCGGCCTGTTCGTTTCATATCGCATGCTCGAGCGCGTCGACGTGATGTCGGCCTCGGCGCGCCGCATTATGGCGGGCGACATGCATGAGCGTCTCGCGGTCTCGGGCGCCGGCGACGAACTCGACCGCCTGGCGGGAAATTTCAATGCAATGCTCACGCGCATCAGCGAGCTGATGGCCGGCTTGCGGGAGGTTTCCGACAATATCGCGCATGACCTCAAGACGCCGCTGACCCGCCTGCGCAACCGCGCGGAGGCCGCGTTGCGGACGGGCTCCGATGATCGCGAGCATCGCGAGGCGCTGGCGGTGGTGATCGAAGAGTCCGACAATCTGATCGGCGTGTTCAACGCCCTGTTGATGATTGCGCGCGCCGAGGCCGGCTATTCGAGCGACCACATGGCCGCCTTCGACGCTGACGCCGTCGTGCGCGACATCGTCGAAATGTACGAGCCGGTCGCGGAAGAGCAGGGCGTGCGTCTCGACGTCACCGCGGAGGACGGACTAAAGATCACCGGCAGCCGCGAACTTCTCGGGCAGGCGCTCGTGAACCTTGTCGACAACGCGCTCAAATATGGGGCGACGGGCGCCGATCCGCGCATCGCCGTCGAAGCGCGTCGAGTCGGCGACCGCGTTGAAATCGTCGTCTCCGATCGTGGGCCGGGGATTGCGCCGTCGGATCGCGAGCGAGTCGTGGGGCGTTTCGTGCGTCTGGAGAATTCGCGCTCGCGGCCGGGCTCAGGTTTGGGACTGTCGCTCGCCGCGGCGGTCGCGCGCATGCATCATGGCGCGTTGCGGATCGAAGACAATGCGCCCGGTTTGCGTGTGGCGCTGTCCTTGCCGGCGATGCGGATCACCGCGGGTCCGCCGGCGCGCATCGAGCGCGCGTAATGCGAGAGTTTTCCAGGCGCGCCCGGCGCCTCGGTCGCGCGCGTCTTTAACGGGGTCACCGTCGCCGAGGCGGCCGGCAGCCGCATCATGACGATCGTGCCTTCGCCAAGACGCGAGCGGAAGCGCAGCGCGCCGCCATGCAGTTCGATGAGGGCGCGGGCGATGGCGAGGCCGAGTCCGGACCCGCGCATGCCGTTTTCGATCAAATTCGCGCACTGCTCAAAGGGCTTCCCGAGCTTGGGAATGGCGCGCGGATCGACGCCGCGTCCGGAATCTTCGACATAGATATCGATCGCGCCGCCATGCGCGCGGGCGCGCACGCGCACCACTTGCCCTCTATCGCTGAATTTCACGGCGTTGGAGAGAAAGATGCTGAGCGTCTTGACGATCGCGGCTTCGTCGCCGACGCAGCGCAGATTCTCGGCGGCGTCGGCGACGATCTCGATATCCTTGAGTCCGGCGCGCGCGCGCCAGGCGCCGACGGCTTTGCGTATCGCTTCGGCGACGTTGATTTCGCGTTCGGCGAGCCGCACGAGGCCCGCTTCGAGGCGCGACATGTCGAGGATGTCGGACAGCACTTCGTTGAGATAGGCGCCGCCCTGGCGTATGCCGCTGCAATATTCCAGATATTTCGGCGAACCGAGCGCCCCGAAGGGCTCCGCTTCCATCATCTCCGAAAAGCCGATGATGGCGTTGAGCGGCGTGCGCAGTTCGTGGCTCATATTGGCGAGAAATTCAGATTTCGCCATATAGGCGGCTTCCGCTTCCGCCTTCTGATGATGATACTGCTCGGCGAGAGTCGCGAGCTGCTGCGCCTGCATTTCGAGCGTCTGCCGCGAATAAGTGAGATCGGCGACGCTCGCCGTGAGGCGACGCTCCGATTCGCGCAGTTTTTCCTCATTGCGCTTGAGCGCGGTGATGTCGGCTCCTACCGACACATAGCCGCCGTCCTTGGTGCGGCGCTCATTGATCTGAAGCCAGCGCCCGTCGACAAGCTGCGCCTCATAGGTGCGGGCGTCGGGCGATGGGCCGTCGGGCGGGGCGATTTCGGTTCTAATCAGCGGCGCCGTGGCGCAGCTCATCATCTGCCGATAGCTCGCGCCGGGCGTCGCCGCGTCAGGCGAGAGGCCATGCAGGGCCAGAAACTTCGAATTGCAGGTGACCAGGCGGTTCTTGGCGTCCCAGAGCACGAAGGCTTCCGAGATGGCGTCGATGGCGTCGCGCAGGCGCAGATTGGCCATCTTCGTATATTCGGCAAGCGCGCGCTGCTCGGAAATGTCTATGGCGATTCCAACGAGATGCTTGCCGGCTTCGCGCCCCTCTTCGACGATCTGCGCCCGGGCGCGCAGCCAGATCCATCCGCCTTCGGCGCTCTTCAAACGGAATTCGTGATCGACGCTGTTGGCGCGCGAGCCCGCCAACATGTCGGCGATCGTTCCGAAGTCGCCATCGTCTGGATGGAGCATGCCGCTCAATTCCGCGAAGGAGAGAAAGCGACGCTCGGCGGTGAGCCCCAGCATCTCATACATGGAGTCCGACCAATAGATCCGGCCGCGGGCGATATCCCACTCCCACAGGCCGCACCGCCCGCGTGAGAGCGCCCCCTCGAGGCGTCTGCGGATCAGCGCATTGGCGCGTTCGACGTCCTGGCGACAGCGAGTCTGGCGGTAATAGGCAAGGACGATGAGGAGCAGAAGAAAGGTGGCGGCGGCGAAAAGCAGGGCATAGCGCGAGGCGACGGCGCGCCACTCGCCGAGCACATTGTCGACGGGATAGATCATCGCGACCTGGCCGAAGGGCGGCGGCAGCTTCCTCACGCTCACCAGCGCGGGTATGCCTTCGGGCAAGGTGACGCGCATCACGCCGGCGTTGTCGGCGAAGTCGACGAACGCCTCTTCGGCGCCGAGCGCCTGCGACAGCGTCAGGTCTTTGGTAGGGATTGGGGGCAGTGCGGCGGCGATCCGCCCGCGCTCGTCGGTCACCAATATGCGGCGGCCGCGCGACAGCGCGCCTTGCGGCAAAAGCTGATCAAGCGGCGCGGCGAATGGCTTTTGCGCGTCGGCCGTGAGCTTGTCGCGCAGGTCGAGCGAGACGGCGCGCGCGAAAAGCTCAAGGTCGTCGACGGCTTGCTCGACCAGCCGATCCTGCATCGCGCCGGTCAGCGACACGACGAAGGCGGCGAGAGCAAGCAGGCATACTGTGCAGGCGGCGATCGTTAAGGGACGCAGCCAAGCGAAATTTTTCAGTCCCTTCGCGCCGTCCTCGTCGAACCGATATGCGCCCCACACCGTATGGGCGTGAGTCTTCACGCGTGCAGCGGGAGCGCGCGCCATCGAGAACCTCCGAAATGATTGTGATGCAAACGCGGCTGTACGCCCGAATCACCTTCATTCGAATCTCTCGAGGCGCAATTGTCCAGACCTTAATACAAAGTTAACGAAACTTTTTTCGATCGCCTCAACCGAGCGCCCGCGTGGCGATGTCGCGCAGATCCGCCGAGAGGTTCTCCTGCGCGACGATATGCTTGAGCCGCGCTTCAATCAGGTCGCGTCGTCGCGACTCCATCGTGCGCCAGGAACGCAACGCCGAGAGCAGTCGGGCGGCCAGTTGCGGATTCTTCGGGTCGACTTGAAGAACGACGCTGGTCAGCAGGTCGTATCCCGATCCGTCCAGCGCGTGAAAGCGGGTGAGATTGCCGTTGGCGAAGGCGCCGATCAGCGCGCGTACGCGATTGGGATTGGCAATTGAGAAGTCGCGATGAGTCATCAGGCCCAACACGCGCTGCGTCGTCGCCGCTTCCGGAATCATCGCCTGTAGCGAGAACCATTTGTCGATCACAAGCGCGTCGCCGGCATATTGCGCATAGAAGCGGGCAAAGGCCTCCTCGCGCGCATGACCGCCCAGAAGCGCCAATGTCGCGAGCGCGGCGAGCCTGTCGGTCATATTCCCCGCAGCCTCGAACTGCGTCATGGCCAGCGCGCGCCCTCGTTCAGAGTCGCCGCCGGCCAGGAGGTCGAGCGCGACGTTGCGCAAGGCGCGACGGCCTGCGCTGGCGGCGTCCGGCGCATAGGCGCCGGCGTCAGCGAAGCGCGCGTAGATCGCGTCGAGCTCCGCAGCAAGCGACCTGCCGATTTCGGCGCGAAGCGCCACGCGCGCCTCAAACAGAACGTCAGGATCGACGTCGGTCGCCTTCTCGCGCGCGAGGTCGGTTTCCGATGGCGGCCACAGCGCCTGCGCAACAAGCGCCGGATCATCGTCGGCCTTGGTCAGCAGCGATCGCAGCGCCTCGCTGAGCCCCTTCGCATCTAGCGCGCCCGTTTCGAGCCGGCCGAAAATCGCTCGCAACGCAAGGCCTTGCGCCGCCTGCCAGCGGTTGAACGGGTCGTCGTCAAAGGCAAGCAAGCGTTCGAGATCCTCGCTCGCGGGCGCAGGCTCGAGGCGCACAGGCGCGGAAAAGCCGCGCAGAAGCGAAACGATCGGCCGCGACGCAACGTCGCAAAAACGAATGACGCGTTCGGCGGCATCGAGTTCGATCAGGCCGCGGGCGCGTTCGGTCGGGGTTGCGTCTTCGCTGACGAGATCGAGCTTTTGGCCGTTCTCGCCAAAGAGCGCGAGCGCGATCGGGATGACGACGGGCCTTTTCTCGCTTTGGCCCGGCGTCGGCGCCGTCTCCTGACGGAAATTCAAAGTGAAGGTTTTGGCGAAGGCGTCGTAGTCGCCCGACGTCGTCACGACCGGGGTGCCCGCCTGACTGTACCAAAGCGCGAATTGCTTCAGGTCGCGGCCTGACGCCGCTGCGAAGCAGGAAAGAAAATCTTCGACCGTCGCGGCCGTCCCGTCGAAGCGTTCGAAATAGAGGTCCATTCCGCGGCGAAATGTTTCGTCGCCGATCAGCGTTTTCAGCATGCGGATAATTTCCGCGCCTTTCTCGTAAACGGTCGAGGTGTAGAAATTGTTGATCTCTTGATAGACGTCGGGGCGCACGGGATGCGCGAGCGGACCGGCGTCTTCGGGAAATTGCGCGAGACGCAGGCCGCGCACGTCGCCAATTCTCTCCACGGCGCGCGAACGCATGTCCGCGGAAAACTCCTGGTCGCGAAATACCGTCAGACCTTCCTTGAGGCAAAGCTGAAACCAGTCGCGGCAGGTGATGCGATTGCCGGTCCAATTGTGGAAATATTCATGGGCGATGACGCCTTCGATGCCGGCGTAATCGTTGTCGGTCGCGGTGTCGGGAGAGGCGAGCACATATTTGTCGTTGAAGATGTTGAGGCCTTTGTTCTCCATCGCGCCCATGTTGAAGTCCGAGACGGCGACGATGTTGAAGACGTCGAGATCATATTCGCGGCCAAATTTTTCTTCGTCCCACCGCATCGAGCGCTTCAGCGCGTCCATCGCATAGCCGGCGCGCGCCTCCTTGCCGTGTTCGACATAGATGGCGAGATCGACGCAGCGTCTCGACATCGTCGTAAAGCTGTCGCGCACGACGCCGAGGTCGCCGCCGACAAGCGCGAAGAGGTAAGAGGGCTTGCGGAACGGATCGCGCCAAATCGCGTAATGGCGATTGGTTCCGGTGATGTCGCCGCGCTCCATGGGATTGCCGTTCGACAGCAGGATCGGCGCTTCGCTCTTCTCGGCTTCTATGCGCGTCATGTAGACGCTCAACACGTCCGGCCTGTCGAGAAAATAGGTGATGCGGCGAAAGCCCTCCGCCTCGCACTGCGTGCAATAGGCGGAGCCGGAACGATAGAGGCCCGAAAGCTGCGTATTGCCGCTCGGATTGAGCTCGGTGTCGATCTCCAGCATAAAGGCGTCGGGAACCTTGGCGAGAGTCAAACGATCGGGCGTCGCCTCAAACTCGCCGGGGCCAAGCGTCGCGCCGTCGAGCTTGACGCCGAGCAGGGTCAGATCGTCGCCGTCGAGCGCCAGCGGCGCGCCGGGATCGCCGGCCGGATTGCGGCGTAACGCCAGTCGCGCGACGACTCGCGTATGGGTCGGATGCAGGTTGACGTCGAGTTCGACCGAATCGATGGCGAAATCGGCAGGACGGTAATCGGCGAGCCGAATGGCGGCGGTCGAAGGATGACGCATTTCGTCCTCAGGGCTGGGATGACGGTTTCTGCGATGATTATAGAACCTGCGCGCGCATTGGCGACGGCCGGAGCCAGCGAAAACACTGGCGTGCAACTGTTTTTTCCGGAAAATCTCCGGCAAGAGGCCGAAATGCCTTGAGACTGTCGCCGCATCCGGGCAAAATCAGCGTCGTCGCGGCGCCGGAGCATGCGGTGGCAGCCGTTGCGCGCGTCGCTTTTGGCGTGTGCCGCTTTGTCTCTAGAACGATCCCGCTGGCCTCGACAGCGGAAGCAGACGGACGGCCTGAAAAGCGAAGGTTCATGATCAATCACATGCGGCGGGCGCTTGCTCCTTTTCTTCGCCTTATCGCTTTTGGCGGCCTTCTGACTTTCGGCGCCGCCGCCACGCAAGGCGCGCCCGCCGAGAATCAGAATAGTCCCCAGCCGATCCTCGTGAAGATCACCGAGGACCAGATGCGCGTCGCCGGCGTCGAGACTCAGCCCGTTGAGTCGGAATCGGGGACGGGCGAGCTTGTCGTGCCCGGCGTCGTCGCCGTGCCGCCGCCGCAGTTGCGCATTGTAGCGACGCCGGCCGCCGGCCTTGTCGAGACCTTGCTTGTCGCCGTCGACGAGGACGTGAAGCAGGGCGCGCCGATCGCCACATTGAAGTCGTCGGAGCTCGTCGAGGCGCAGCGCGCCTTTCTGCACGCCGTTTCGGACGCGAATCTCGCGGCGGAGAAGCTGCGGCGCGACGAGCAGTTGTTCAAGGAGCATATCATCGCCGAGCGCCGGTTGATCGTGACGCGCGCCGAAGCCAGTCAGGCGCGCTCGGCGCTCGAAGAGCGGCGGCAAATTCTCGCGCTTGCGGGGATGACCGATCAGGAGATCGAGGCGCTTCAGCGCGACCGAAAACTTGTAAGCTCGCTCGTCGTGCGCGCGCCGATCGCCGGAACCATTCTTCAGCGCCACGGAACGACGGGCGAGCGCGTGCAGGCTTCGGCGCCGCTCGTCACCATCGCGCGGCTCGATCCGATGTGGGTCAATCTGCAAGTGCCGCTTGGCCGCGCCGCAGCGCTCGACAACGTCGATCGCGTCCATCTGCCTTCGGCGGGGGTCGACGGCAGGCTGATTCGCATCGGCCACACGGTCGATGCGGCGACGCAGTCGATCACGGCCGTGGCGGAGTTTCGACCGGGACGCAGCTCGCTGCGTCCTGGCCAGGCGGTGCAGGCGATCATGCGCGTTGCGGGCAGCGGCGTGGCGCAGTGGCGTGTTTCCGCCGATGCGCTGGTAAACTTTAAAAACCACAATTGGGTGTTTGTACGTACGCCCGAAGGCTTTGTCGCGACCCCTGTGACGCTGCTTTCCGAAACGCCCCAATATGCGTCGGTGCAGGGCGCGCTCAAAGCCGGCGAGCGCGTGGCGACGCGCGGCCTGCTGACCTTGCTGGCTGAATTGGCCGAAGCCGAAAGGTGACGACGCGCCATGCTTGAACGGCTGATCCGTGCCGCGCTTCACCAACGGCTGCTCGTCTTTCTCGGCGCGCTCGGTCTCGCCGCTTGGGGCGCGGTCAGCTATTTCAAGCTGCCGATCGACGCTTTCCCCGATGTCGCGCCGGTGCAGGTGCTGGTCGCGATGCGCGCGCCGGGCCTCACGCCTGAGGAGCTCGAGGCGCGCGTCACCGTGCCGATCGAACTCGCCGCGAAGGGCATTCCCAATCTCGTCCGCATGCGCTCGACGACGCGCTATTCGGTGACGCTGATCACCTTCGAATTTTCGGAAGGAACCGATATCTATTGGGCGCGCGCCCAGGTCAATGAGCGCCTGGCGCAGGCGCAAAATCAAATGCCGGAAGGGGTCTCCGGCGGGCTTGCGCCGATTGTCACGCCGCTCGGCGAGATGCTGATGTTCACCATCGTCGGCGGCGATCTCACGCCGACCGAGCAACGTACGCTACTCGACTGGACGATACGTCCCGCCATCCGCGGCCTGCCGGGCGTCGCCGACCTCAATGTGCTCGGCGGTTTCGTGCGCACTTTCGAAGTCGCGCCGTTTCCCGCCGCCATGGCCTCTCGCGGCGTCACCGTGGAAATGCTCCAGTCTGCGCTGTCCAACAACAACAAGAATGACGGCGCCGGGCGCGTGCGCGACGGCGAAGAAGCGCTATTGGTGCGCGCCGAGGGCCGCCTGCGCTCGCTCGACGATATCCGCTCGGTCGTCATCGCCGCGCGGGACACGGGCATCGTGCGAGTCGGTGACGTTGCCGAGGTGCGCAATGGCGCGCTTCCGCGCAATGGCGTCGTCGTGCGCAATGGCGAGGGCGAGGCGGTGTGGGGCCTTGTTCTCGGCCTTCGCGGCGCCGACGCGCGCATGGTGGTCAATGGCGTGAAGGCGCGGTTTGCCGAAATCGAGCCGACGTTGCCGAACGGCGCCAAGATCGAAATCTTCTACGATCGCAGCGAATTGATCGGCAAGGCGGTCTGGACCGTGCAGAAAGTGCTGATCGAGGCGATCGTTCTCGTCGTCATTCTGCTGGTCTTGTTCCTCGGCGACCTGCGGGCGGCGATCGTCGTGTCGGTTATTCTACCGCTCGCCGCGCTCTCGACATTCGGCATCATGCGCTGGTGGGGCCTTTCGGCCAACATCATGTCGCTCGGCGGCCTCGCGATCGCCATCGGACTTTTGGTCGATTGCGCCGTCGTCGTCGTCGAGAACGTCGAACATCGCATGGCGAATGCGCATGACTCCAATCTCTCGGACCGCATTTTCATGACGTTTGAGGCGACTCGCGAGGTCGCCGTGCCGCTGACGTCGGGCGTCGTCATCATCGTCACCGTGTTTCTGCCGCTGCTGTCTCTGGAAGGTCTGGAGGGGCGTCTGTTCGCGCCGGTGGCGCTGACCATCGCTTTCGCGCTCGGATCGGCGCTGGTGTTGTCGCTTACCGTCGTGCCGGCGCTCAGCGCGACATTGTTGAAGCCGGGTCACTCCGACGAGCCCTGGCTCGTGCGCAAGATCGCCGCGGTCTACGAGCCGCTGCTCAAACGCTCGCTCAACAAGCCCTTAATTGTCGGCGCCGCCGCCGTGCTGGGGCTCGTTGTCGCCTTCATCGTCTATACGCGCATCGGCCAGACCTTCATGCCGGTGATGAACGAGGGCACGCCAGTCATCACCATCCGCAAACATCCGACGATCAGCGTCAATATGGCCGCGGAGACCGACATGCGGATTCAGCGCGCGATCATGGAGCGCGTGCCGGAAGTCAAGGGTATGATGGCCCGCGCCGGCGCCGACGAACTCGGCATCGATCCCGTCGGCCTCAACGACACTGATAATTTCCTGACGCTTGCGCCGCAAAGCGAATGGCGCGGCAAGGATATAGATTGGCTGATGGGCGAGATCCGCGCCGTGCTTGATAGCATGCCCGGCATTTCCTACGCCTTTTCGCAGCCCATCGACATGCGCGTGCAGGAAATGATTATCGGCGCGCGCGGCGACGTCGTTGTCAAGATTTTCGGCGACGACATCGACGAGCTCAACCGCCTCACCCGCGAGGTCGCCGCGACGCTGCGCAAGATCAAGGGTGCGCGAGACGTGTTCGGTCTGCAGAATGACGGCATGCGCTATTTAACGGCGCGCGTCGATCGTCTCGCAGCGGGGCGCTTCGGCCTCAACGCCGGCGAAATCCAAGACGCTTTACGCGTCTGGGTCGACGGTCAGCCAGTCGGCATCGTGCTGGAGGGGCCGATCCGCACGCCGCTTGTCATCCGCGGCTCGGAAATTTCGCGCCGCTCGTCCGTCGACTTCGCGCGGCTGCCGATGGTTTCGTCCGAAGGCAAAGTCGTCGAACTGTCGCAACTCGCCGACGTGCGCGTCGAGAACGGACCGATCCAGGTCATTCGCGAGGAAGGCCGTCGCTTCGCGACCGTGCTGGCGAACGTGACCGGACGCGATCTCGTCGGCTTCGTCGACGAAGCTAAGAAAGCCGTCGCCAAGAACGTGAAGACGCCGCCGGGCTATCGCTATGAATGGGGCGGCCAATTTGAAAACCAGCAACGCGCCTCGGCTCGATTGGCGATCGTCGTGCCGATCGCGATGGCGCTGATTTTCCTCTTGCTTTATCTGACCTTCAACTCGGTGCTACAGGCGACGCTGGTGTTCTGCAATGTGCCCTTCGCGGCGATCGGCGGCATTTTAGGCCTGTGGATTTCGGGAGAATTCATGTCGGTGCCGTCGTCGGTCGGTTTCATCGCGCTTGTCGGCATCGCCGTGCTCAACGGCGTCGTGCTCATTTCCTACATCAACAAGCTCGTCTCCGAAGGCACGCGCAGCACGCGCGATGCTGTGATAGAGGGCGCGCGCCGGCGCATGCGGCCCGTCTTGCTCACCGCGACGATCGCCGCCTTTGGCTTGATTCCATTCCTGTTCGCTCATGGGCCGGGAGCCGAAATCCAGCGTCCGCTCGCCATTGTGGTTATCGGCGGGCTCATATCCGCCACAGTTTTGACGCTGATTCTGCTGCCAATTCTCTATGATCGAACAGCTAACATCGGCATGGTTATCCGCCAGAAGTTCAGTGCGCGCGCGATGCGTCACGCCGCCGCGACAGACCGGCGGGAGGACGCTCGCGCATGAGGCCGAGCGCGGTTCTCGCTGCATTCTCCTTGTTTGCATTCGCTTTGCCTTTCGAGGCGAACGTCTCCGCGCAGGAGCAGGAAGCGCCGGCCGAGACGCGCATCACAGCTTCGGTCAAACCGTCGCCGAAGAAAGCGCTTGAGAGATCGCCCAAGAAGGCCCGTGTTCCGGCGCCGATCAAGCGAAGCGGCGGCGTTTTGGCGAAACATCTTGAGATGGCTGTCTTGATTGATGCGCAGAGCCGTTCGCTCGAAGCGCAGTTTCGCGCCATCTCGGCGCGCTATGCGACGGCCGATTCATTCACGCCAGGCTCGCCTTACGTCGCAGGCTATCAGCGCAACTCGGCCGCCGGCAATTTGCGCAATTACAATGAAACCGAGCTTGAGGCCGGCATGCCGTTGTGGTTGCCCGGACAGCGGGATGCCTTCGCGGGCACGGTGACGACCGGTCTATTCGAGGTGGAGCAGCGCTTGGCGCTTCGCCGATTGGAAGTCGCTGGGGTTTTGCGCGACGCGTGGTGGACCGCGCAACGCGCGGCGCGCGATGTGTCGGTCGCGCGAAATCGCGTCGCCACCGCGCGCGACATCGGCGCGGATATGACTCGCCGCGTGGAGCTCGGCGACGCCGCCAAGGCCGATGCGCTGCTTGCACAGAATGAAACGCTCGCCGCCGAAACGGAACTGGCGCAGTCAGAGGGCGCGGTCAAAGTCGCGCGGATCACCTACATGGCGCTGACAGGCGGCGCGCCACCGGATGGCGCGCTGGAGTCGGTACGGCCGCCCATCGACATTGAGGATCACCCGGCGCTGCGCACGCCCCTCGCGGCGCTTGCCCGCGCGCGCGCCCAGGCGGAACTTGTCGACGCGACGCCCATCGACAGCCCGGAAATCGGCATTTTTGGCCGGCAAGAGCATAATGATCAATATGCGACCGACCGTTCGCTCGATCCTTCTGACCCGATTACCAACCAACGCACCGATGCGACGACCGTGGGCGTCCGCATGCGCATTCCGCTCCCGACCTTCGGGCGAAACGAGCCGAGACGCGCCGAAGCGCTCGCCGAGATGGATCGCGCCACGGCCGAATATGAGCGCGCCAAGCGAGTGGTTTTGGCGGAAATAAAGGCGGCGCGCGAAACGCTGGCGGCGGCGCAGCGCGCGGCGAAACTGGCCGACAGCCGCCTCACCGTCGCCAACGATCAATTCGAACTGTCGCGCAAGGCGTTCAAGCTCGGCGAAATCAGCGCCTTCGACCTTTATCGCGTGCGCCAGATTCAACTCGAGGCGCAGCGCATGCAGGCGAACGCCGAAATCAACGTTGGCGTCGCGATCTCGCGCCTCAATCAGGCCCAGGGCTACTCCCCTTAACGCGATCGATCCGCATTGCGTCGTCTATGGACATTTGCGCACGAAATCGGCGATGCGCGAAATTGTCGGCTGATCGAGCAGCAGCGGCGCGTGTCCCTGGCCTTCGACCAAGACTTGCTCCAGGCGCGGCGCGCGCCGCGCCATCTCGTCGAAGACCTCGGGCGAAAGAATATCCGAGTTCGCGCCGCGGATCGCGAGAATTGGAACGACTGACAGCGCTGCGAAGTCGTCCCAATGTTCTTCGGGCGCAACGTCCGGCTTGATCGAGTCGAGCGCATGCGACAATTCCGGATCGTAGCGCAGCAGAACCTTGCCGTCCTTCTCGACGAAGGTGAGGCGCGCGTAGGCGTCCCATTCCTGCGCCGAGACGCTGGAGAAATCGACGCCCGCGGTCATTCGCATCAGGGCGATCGCTTCGCGCATCGACGGGATCGGCGGCAGCTTGCCGACATAGCGCTTGATGCGCAGCAAGCCGGCATGTTCGATCTTCGGTCCGATGTCGTTGAGCACGGCGCCGAAAACGACTCCGGGCCGCCGCGCCGCGATGCGCATCGTGTGCAGACCGCCGCGCGACGTGCCGACAAATACGGCGTGCGCGACGCCCGCGTCGGCGAGTTGCGCCGCGATGTCGCCCTGCTCGACGTCAAAGTCGTAGCGGCGCCAGTCCGGATCCCAATCCGACTGGCCGCGCCCACGGTAGTCGAGCGCCAGAATCCGCCGGCCATCGGCTTGCAGCGCTCTGGCGACGCGGTCGAAATCATCGGCCGAGCGGGCGAGCCCTGGCAGGCAGACGATGGGCAGCAGTCGTTCGCCGCCCGCCGGCGCGGCATAGTCGAGCGCGTGCAAGCGCAGGCCGTCGGCGGCGCGAATGAAACGGCTAATCGGCTCTTGCGCAGACGCCATGGAGCAACCATTCCTGCATGGCGACACCCGCCAGTTCGGCCGCCACAATTACCTCAAGAAGCGCGTTCCGCAACTACGCCGCCGACGCTTTCGCTTCCTTGACTTAAGGGCCGGTTGCGGCGAGTTTGCGCGCGCCGGCAAAGGGTCTCTCTTTTAAGGAAAAACGTCGTCTCGATGCGCTCCTATCTCGATTTTGAAAAGCCGGTCGCGGAGCTCGAAACCAAAGTGGACGAGCTTCGCGCGCTAGCTGAAAACGGCGAGGCCGTGTCGATCGGCGAGGAACTCGGCAAGCTACAGGCGAAAGCAGCCAAGGCGCTCGCCGATCTTTATGCCGGCCTTACTCCCTGGCAAAAGATTCAGGTCGCAAGACATCCCCAGCGGCCGCATTTTTCCGATTACGTTCAGCAGCTCGTCGCTGAGTTCACGCCGCTCGCGGGCGACCGTCTTTTCGGCGAGGACGCCGCGATCGTCGGCGGCTTCGGACGCTTCCGGGGCGAGCCGGTCTGCGTCATCGGGCAAGAAAAGGGCTCGGATACGGCGAGCCGGCTCCATCACAATTTCGGCATGGCGCGGCCGGAGGGCTACCGCAAGGCCGCCCGCCTGATGGAGCTTGCCGACCGCTTCGGCCTGCCGGTGGTCTCGCTCGTCGACACCGCGGGCGCTTTTCCCGGCATCGACGCCGAAGAGCGCGGCCAGGCCGAGGCGATCGCCCGCTCCACCGACGTGTCGCTCTCGCTCGGCGTGCCCAATGTCGCCGTGGTTGTGGGGGAGGGCGGCTCCGGCGGCGCGATCGCGATCGCCGCAGCCAATAAGGTGCTGATGCTCGAGCACTCCGTCTATACCGTCGCCTCGCCCGAGGCCTCGGCCTCGATCTTGTGGCGCGATTCCGCCAAGGCTCAGGAGGCAGCGACGAGCATGAAGATCACCGCCCAGGATCTCCTGAAATTCGGCATCATCGATCTGATCGTGACGGAGCCGCCGGGAGGGGCGCATCGCGATCCCGAGGCGGCCATCGCCGCGGTGGGAGAGGCGCTCGCCAAGGAGCTTGCGGATCTGGCGAATTTTTCGCGGGAGCAGCTGAGACAGGCCCGCGCTGAAAAATTCATGGCGATAGGCCGGAAACTCGAAGAGAAACGTTAAGGTAAATTCTGAAAGAATCGCTTCGATCGGCCCAAACACGCCAGAATCTCGCTGATTCGGACACGTTCTCGTCCCAATGTTGGTTTGTCGTGGCCCACGCTTGACGGCTTCGCTTTCGAGGCTGTCGCGGCGGCGCCAGCGCCGCCGGAGGGAATATCATGAAGATTGGAGGCATAGCGCCAGCTCTGGGGCTTGCCGTGTTGGCCGCCGCTGCGCTTTCGGGCTGCAATCAAAGCGGTCTCGCGCATCGTTCGCTCGCGCCGATCCCCTCCGAGACCGTTGCTTTGATGGAGCGGGTCGGCACGACCCAGGACGCGCCGATGCTGATCCGCGCCTATAAAAAGGAGGCGGAGCTCGAAATCTGGAAGATGCGATCAGACGGCCGCTACGTCCATCTCAAAACCTATCCGATGTGCCGCTGGTCCGGCCAGCTCGGACCCAAGCGCCAGCAAGGCGATCGCCAAGTGCCCGAGGGCTTTTATTCGATCGGCCCGGCGCAGATGAATCCGAATTCGAGCTATTATCTGTCGTTCAACGTCGGCTATCCGAACGCGCTTGACCGCGCTATGGGGCGCACAGGCGGCGACATCATGGTGCATGGCGCGTGTTCGTCGGCCGGCTGTTTTTCAATGACCGACAATCAGATCGCCGAAATCTACGCCATCGCCCGTTCCTCGCTCTCCGGCGGTCAGCGCGCAATCCAGATGCAGTCCTTCCCCTTTAAGATGACTGCGGAAAATCTCGCCAAGCATCGTCTCGATCCCAATATCGATTTCTGGAAGCAGCTGAAGGAAGGCTCCGACCATTTCGAGGTGACCCTGCAGGAGCCGCAGGTCGCCTTCTGCAACCGGCGCTATGTGTTCAACGCGGACGGGGCCGCGCATGTCGATCCCAACGCCGCCTGTCCGGCACTGAAGCAGGATCCGGAAATCGCCCAGGCGGTGGCCGAGAAACGTGCGCAGGACGAAGCGAAAGTGGCCGAACTTGCGCGAAGCGGCGTGAAGCCGGTGCGGGTCGTATACCAGGATGGCGGACAGCACCCGAGCTTTGCGTGGCGCGTCTCAGAACTCAGCCGGCGGGAGACGATCGCCCCGCCCACTGAAGTCGCCGTGGACGAGAAAACAGGTCAAGGCGCCGGGCAATCGGCGGCCAAGGTCGCCGCCCCATCGCCGATCGTGACCTCGGCTGCGGCGAAGGATGCTGACGACAGCCGGCGTACCATGCGCGTCATGGCGATGGCCACGGCGCATGGCGACCGCAATGAGATGTCCGCGCTCACCGCTTCAGACCCGAGCCCGACCAATAGCGTGAAACGGTTGGGTCCGCATCGGGCCGTGCAGGCGGACAACATTCCGATTCCGCCGGCCTCTATTGGAGTCAGGAGGTCGGCTACCGTTCATTAGCCGCAATCTATTTTATTGTCTCATTCCTTCGAGCAAACTCCAGCCGCGCCTTGGCCGCGTCCAGGCGCGGTTCTCTTTTTGCGCCCCCGACTCTTGGCTGAAGCTTGTCCATGTCAAAAAAAATCTTGACGCTTGTGCGCCGCAGCAATATAAAAGTGCAGCGCAGCGAGAGTTTTCTCGCTCCGTAGCCCTCCTTGGGCGTTTCCTCCCTTGACTTGGGCCGCTGGTTCTGCCGGCGGCCCTTTTTTACGCCATCAGGTGGAAAAAGGAGCCGGAAACGCCGTTGCGGGCAAGTCCGGCTGGGACTTGGTCGTTGCTGTAGGCGTCACGCGCCAGAGCGAAGGGCGCGCCTTCTTCGCGCAGGATGGTCGCATAGTGAAACTCATGCCCGCGCAAAAGAATGCCGGCGGCGCCTAAGGGGTGGTCCGCCGCCAATTCGGCGTGGCGATAGCCGAGATGCAGCTTGCGCTTGGCGAAGCTCGTTTCCAGTTCGAGCAGGCCGGCCATTTTATGCGCTTCGCCTGCCGCGTCGGTCAGCGCGCAGCCGAGAACCATATAGCCGCCGCACTCGCCGTGAACCCACCGCCGTTCAGCGAAACGGCGTAACCCGTCCATGAAGACGCGCGCCGCCGACAGCCGGCCGGCGTGCAGCTCCGGATAGCCGCCCGGCAGCCAGCACAGATCGCAATCGTCGGGCGGCGCCTCGTCGGCGAGCGGCGAGAAGAAGCAAAGTTCCACGCCGGCGTCGCGCCAAGTCTGTGCGAGATGCGGATAGAAGAAGGAAAAGGCGTCGTCGCGCGCGATCGCGATACGCTGGGCGGGGGGCGCTATCTCAACCATCCCCCCGCAAACCGGGTGTTCCCGGTTTGCGCTTTTAGAATGACCAAAGTCGGCAACAGCCGACTTTGGTTGGGGGAGGGTCGCATTGCGGAGCAATGCGGGGTGGGGTGAAAATTCACCCCCTCCCGTCGGGCTTCGCCCGACGACCTCCCCCCTCAAGGGGGAGGTGTGGGCGGCGGCGGCCGCAACGATCGCCTCCACATCCACATGCGCCTCGATGAAATCGGCGAGGGCGTCGAGCCGCGCCTCGAGCTCAGGCGTTTCGCCCGCCTGCACCAGGCCGAGATGGCGCTCGGGGAGCGCCATCTTCTCGTCACGCGGGAGCGCGCCGAGCACTGGCAGACCTAGCGCTTCGATCGCCCCGCCGGCGAGTCTGCGATGGCGCTCAGAGGCGACGCGATTCAACACGACTCCTGAGATTTTTACACGCGCGTCATATGACGCGAGTCCGCTGACGACCGCCGCCGCCGTCTGGCCCTGGCCGGAGACGTCATGAACGAGAACGACTGGCCAGCGGAGCATCGCCGCGATGTCGGCGCTGGCCCCAACGCCCGCCGCGCCGCCCGGCGCGCCGTCGAAGAGGCCCATGGCGCCTTCAGCGATTGCGATGTCCGCGCCTGCAGTCGCCCCCCCGGCGAGGCGCGCGATCAGATCGGCGTCCATCGCCCATGAATCGAGATTGACGCCGGCGCGGCCGGTCGCCGCCGCGTGAAAGGCGGGATCGATGTAATCCGGCCCGCATTTGACCGGCGCGACGCGCAGGCCGCGCCGCGTCAAAGCGCGCATCAGCCCGAGCGTCAGCGTCGTCTTGCCCGACGAGGAGCGGGCCGCGCCGATCAGCAGGCCGGGCGGGTTCACCTCTCGGCTCTCGGGCGAAAGCGCCGGTCATAGCCAGCGTCATAGAGCGCGCTTTCGCGAAAATCTTCGCTGGCCAGCGCCGGGCCGACAAGAATGAGCGCGGTGCGCTCCATCGGCGTCTCGGACGCGCGCGCTTCGATATCGGCGAGCGTTCCGCGCACGATGCGCTCGTCTGGCCATGAGGCGCGATAGGCGAGCGCAACCGGACAGTCGCCGCCGTAAAACGGCGTCAGCTCTTCTACCACCTGCGCCAGCACATGGATCGAGAGATGGATCGCGAGCGTCACGCCCGACTGCGCGAATGTCGCGAGTCTTTCGCGCTCGGGCATTGACGAGGCGCGCCCCGCGGTGCGCGTCAACACCAGCGATTGCGCGACTTCCGGCAAAGTGAGTTCGCGCTTCAACGCCGCGCTCGCCGCCGCGAAGGCCGGGACGCCGGGCGTCATCGTGTAGGGGATATGGAGCGAGTCGAGGCGGCGCATCTGCTCGCCGACCGCGCTCCAGATCGAAAGATCGCCGGAGTGGAGCCGCGCGACGTCGAGGCCGGCGTCATGCGCCTGTTGCATCTCCTCGATGATGGCGTCGAGCGACAGCGGCGCCGTGTCGACGATGCGCGCGCCGGGCGAACAATGCGCGAGCACGCCGGCCGGCACGAGCGAGCCGGCGTAAAGGCAGACCGGACAGCGGGCGATGAGATCGCGTCCGCGCAAGGTCAGGAGATCGGCGGCGCCGGGGCCCGCGCCGATGAAATGCACGGTCATGAGTTGTTCTCTTCGCCGCGCTTCGCCAAGGCGCAGGCGGCGATCGGCGTCGTCACGCGCGGCGCGACAAGGCGGCTGATCGGTCCCGCGCCGACCAGCGCGGCGGCTTCGGCCACGCTGCCGACTCCGAACATCGCCTGCACGCGCGGCGAATGGGTCGCCGCCGGACCCTTGCGGGCGCGCAACGCTGCAAGCGGCAGAAAGACGAGTTCAAGCCCAAGTTCGCGCGCGGCCTCGTGCAGCCCCACTTCCTGCGCCTTACTTTCGAGCGCGCAGAGCCTCGCGTCACGCAGATCGACATTATGCGTCCGCGCGACGCGCCGCACGAGTTCGACGATATCCTGTGCCGCGACGCCTCGTCGCGCGCCGAGGCCGAAGGCATATGTTGCGTTCATCTCCTCACCGCCCGCCATTGGGTAACCGCCATCGCCGGCTCGAAAGCCTGAAAGCGTCCGATTGGACGCGCATGCGCAATCTGCAGATGCAATAATTCGCCGCCCATTTTCCGATAAGCATCGGCGAGGAGCGCTTGCGTCTCGATCGTCACGGCGTTGACGACGATGCGCCCAAAAGGGGGCAGGGCGCGCCAGGCAAAGTCAAGCGTCGCTTCGTCGGCGCCGCCGCCGATGAAGATCGCCTGCGGCGTCTCGAGTTCGGCGAGCGCCTGCGGCGCTTCGCCATTGACGACGCTAATTTCCGGAACGCCGAGCGCGAGGGCATTGCGCGCAACGCGCGCGGCGCGCGCGGCGTCGCGCTCGATGGCGATGGCGCGGTTTACGGGATCGCTCAGCATCCATTCGATCGCGATCGAGCCGGCGCCGGCGCCGACATCCCACAGCGTTTCGCCCTTGCGCGGCGCAAGCGCCGAAAGCGTCACGGCGCGGATGTCGCGCTTGGTCAGCTGCCCGTCATGCTCGAACCAGTCGTCAGGCAGACCCGGCGCAAGCGGAATGACCGGCGCATCGCCGTCCGCTTCGACTTCGACGGCGAGTGTGTTGAGCGGCGCAATGTCGTCGAACGCGAATGCATCGGCGCTTGCACGGCGCATGCGTTCATGCGGACCGCCGAGTCGTTCGAGCACATGAAGGCGCGATGCGCCCATGCCGCGCAGGGCGAGATGGCGCGCGAGGCGCGCCGGCGTCGTCTCGTCCCAGGAGAGCGCGATGATTTTCGCGTGGGGCTGCAAATGCGGCGTCACGCGCTCGAAGGCGCGGCCGTGCAGCGAGATAAGCGCGCAATCCTGCTGGCTCCATTTGAGCCGCGCCGCCGCAAGCGAAAAGGCCGACGGCGCCGGAACGCAGAAAATCTCCTCGCGCGCGACATGGCGCGCGATGAGATCGCCGACGCCATAGAAAAAGGGATCGCCCGAGGCGAGCACGACCGTCGGCCTGTCGCGCTGCGCCAGGATGCGCGGCAAGGCGTCGGTCAGCGGCGACGGCCATTGCAGGCGCTCGGCGTCGGCGTCGATCATCGCGAGATGGCGCGCGCCGCCGACGATCAGCGAGGCCTGGGCGACGAGCGCGCGCGCCGCCGGCGTCAGCGCGTCGGCGCCGTCTTCGCCCAGCCCGATCAGCGACAGCCATGGCGCGTTCATGTCGCCTTCCGCGACGTATAGACCCAGTCGCGCGCGCCCTCGCGCGCAATGCGCCGCGTGCCGCTCGCGCCGACGATGACCAGCGTCGACATATCGACCTTGTCCACGTCGGCCTCGTCGAGCCGCGTCAGAATGATTTCCTCATTCTCGCGGCCGACGGATTTTGCGAGACCGACAAAAGTCTCGCCGGGAAGATGACGACGCAGCAGCGCGAAGGCGTCGTCGATGCGCGTCGGCCGCGCGCGCGACGCCGGATTGTAAAGCGCGATGACGAAGTCGCCTTGCGCCGCATGTTCGAGCCGCTTGGCGATGACGTCCCACGGCTTGAGATTGTCGGAAAGCGAGATCGCGCAGAAATCATGGCCGAGCGGCGCGCCGAGCCGCGCCGCCGCCGCCTGCATCGCCGACACGCCGGGAAGGACACGAATGTCGAGATCGCGCCACTCGCGCGGGCCGCCATCGACCGCCTCGAACACCGCCGCGGCCATGGCGAAGACGCCTGGGTCGCCGCCAGAAACGACGGCCACGCTGCGTCCCTGCGCGGCGCGCGCCAGCGCCTCCTGCGCGCGGTCGATTTCGACGCGATTGTCGCTTGCATGCCGCGTCTGCCCTTCGCGCTCGGGAACGCGCGCGACATAGGGCGCATAGCCGATAATGTCCTGCGCTCTTTCGAGGGCCTCTTGCGCTTCATGAGTCAGCCAGCGCGCGTCGGCAGGGCCAAGGCCGACGATGTAAAGCGCGCCGCTCAAGGGCGCCGGCCTCGCCCCGGCACCAGCGCCATCGAAAAATAAGGCGCGTCGTCGTCGCGCTTGTCGGAAAAGCGCATGATCTTCTCGCCCGGCATCGCGCCGCGTTCGACGTAGATCGCGCGGTCGATGACGCCGGCGCGAGTCATCGCCCGACGCAGCTTGGCGAAATTCCCGCCAAGCTTCATCACCACGGCGGCGTCGGTTTCGGCGAGGCGCGACGCAAGGCTGTCTTCATCGAGCGTCGCCGGCAAAACCGTGAGAATATCGTCGCCCCAGGCCATCGGCTGGCGCGCCGCGGCGAAACAGCCGGACATGCCGGAGACGCCGGCGCAAATCTCGATGCGGAAGCGCCGATCGAGCCGCGCGAACATATGCATGAACGAACCATAGAGCAGCGGATCGCCTTCGCAGAGAAGCGTCACGTCGCGGCCGGATTCGAGCACTGCGCGAATGCGCATGACGCAATCTTCATAGAAGCGCTGAAGCGACTCGACATATTCCGGCTGATCGAAGGGAATCTCGGTCGTCACTGGATAATGAAGCGCAATCTCTTCGCAACCCTGCGCAAGATAGGGCGCGGCGATCGCGCGCGCATGACTCTCGCGTCCGCGCTTGGCGAAGAAGGCGACGACTTTGGCGGCGCCGATGAGGCGCGCGGCCTTGACGGTGACAAGCTCCGGATCGCCGGGGCCGAGGCCGACGCCGATCAGCGCGCCGAGCGCGGCGACGCCGTCACGCGATGTCGACGCGAGCGCGTTCATTCCTTCTCGCTCGCCAGCGCATTGATCGCGGCGGCGGCCATGGCGCTGCCGCCCTTGCGCCCCTTGACGATGACGAAGGGAATGCGAGCGGTTTGGCGCAGCGCCTCCTTCGATTCCGCCGCGCCGACGAAACCGACCGGCATGCCGATGATCGCCGCCGGCGGCGGCGCGCCTTCTTCGATCATTTCCAGAAGACGGAAAAGCGCGGTCGGCGCATTGCCGATGGCGACCACCGCGCCTTCAAGCCGATTGCGCCACAATTCCAGCGCCGCGGCGCTGCGCGTATTGCCGATTTCCGCGGCGAGCGCCGGCACGCTCGGATCGAGCAGCGTGCAGACGACCTGATTTTCCGCCGGCAGGCGCGAACGCGTCACGCCGTGCGCGACCATGTTGGAGTCGCACAGGATCGGCGCGCCGTTCTGCAGCGCGTCGCGCGCCGCCGCGACGAAATCGGGAGAAAATTCGATGTCGTCAGCAAGTTCCACCAAGCCGCAGGCGTGGATCATGCGCACGGCGATTTTTTCCTGGTCGGGCGTAAAGCGCGAAAGATTCGACTCGGCGCGAATGGTCGAAAAGGAGCGCGCATAAATGTCTCCGCCGTTGCGGATATAGTCGAAGCGCAGAGTCATTGCGGCCTTCCGCTTGCGCGCGCGGAAAGTTCGCGCAAGACGGCCTCGAAGGTCAGCGATTTCAAATGCGGCGCGCTGTCGGCACCGCCGTTCTCGATAAGATCGAAACCCTCTGCGCAGGCCAGCAGCGTGATCGGCGAGGCGTTCTGCCGGGCGCAGCCTTTGGCGCAGCCCGAAAGATGCAGGCCGACTCCGTCAGCGCCAACGAACTTCTGCGCCAGCGGCGCCAGATCCATGACATGCGCGCGGGTCTCGGCGAGCGCTTGCGGGCACTCGGGCGCGCCGGGACAGGCGACGACGGCGAGGCGCATGTCGTTAGCCGAAGTGATGAGGTCATGGTCTTGCGCCTGCGCAACGATTTTTTGCGCTGCCTCAACATCGGGCGTGACGATCAGCAAGGCGCGCCAGGGCGTGAGGCGAAGCTCGCCGGTTCCCGCGCCTTGCGCAAAGTCCGCGACCGCCGCGAGTTCCTCCGCGCGCCAGCGGCCGAAAGGCGCGCCGACGCCGGCGAAAGCGATCGAGCCGCAGCGTTGCGCGCCAAAAATCTGCGCGCCTCGCGCAGCCGTATGCGTGTCCCCGAAGGCGCGCAGTTCAAGCCCCGCCGCGCGGGCCAGCACCTGCGCGCCAAGCGCCTCGACCAGCGTGCGGATTCGCCTGAACTGGTTTGCGTGATGCTCGCGCAGCTCAACAAAGGCGCGCGCCAGACGCAGCGCCGCGTCGAGCGCTTCATCGGCGGCGACGAATGCGGCGCGATCGGGGACGTCGGCGATGCGGATCGCCAGCTCCCCATTTGTCGCCGCCTCGATCCGGATGTCGGCGTCGACCTCGGCGAGCGACAGCGCGCCGCCGTCGTCAAGCAGGAACAGAAATTTCGGCGGCAGCGCGCGCAGCGTCGCGTCACGCCGCAGCGCGATGGCGAGCTCGGCGGCCATGGCGTTGGCGTCGAAAGCGCCGGGCGCCAGTCCGGCGAGCGGCGACGCAATGACATTGGTGACGCGTTCCACATCGACATTCGGCGCGAGCATGCCGATCGCTTCGAGTCGGCGCAGAGCTTCGGCGATCGTCGACTCGCTAATCCCGCGTAGCTGCAGTTGCGCGCGTTGCGAAAGGTCGATGAGACCATTGCCGCAATCTTCCGCGATCCTTGCGATCTCGCGCGCCTGCGTCGCGGTCAGGCGAGAGCCGACCGCCTTGGCGCGGATCAGCAGACCGTCGCCGCTCGGCATCGGCGCAAAGGCGCCTGGACACCAGCCTTTGATTTCAGGCCCTCGCTGCAAGACGCCCTCCCTCTTGGCGCTCAATTTCGCTTAAGGCGTCGCGCACGCTGTTGCGCTGCGTCTTCCACAAGCCGCGCGCGAGCGCCTCGCCAAAAGCGCGCGCGATCGCCTCCAGCGCGCGGGGATTTTCTGCGGCAAGAAAATCGCGTGTGGCATCATCGCCCAAGGTCGCGTCAAAAGCGAGATCGAATTGTGCGTCGCTAATGAGGCCGCTTGTCGCGGCGAAGGCATAGAGATTGTCGATCGTCTCGGCGATTTCGCCGGCGCCGCGGTGGCCGTGCCGCATCTGGCCCTGGCGCCATCGCGGATTGGCGAGGCGCATGCGCAGGACGCGCGCGATCTCGTCTTTCAGCGCGCGTGCTCGCAATCGTTCAGGCCGCGTCGCGTCGAGATGCAGGAGATCGGCGTCGCCGCCGAGCATGGCGTTGGCGGCGGCGAAGCCGCCTTCAAAATCAGCGAAGGCGGGTCCGATCAGAACATCGACTTCGGCCATGTCCTGAACATGGACATGCGCGTCGGCGTCGGCGACGCGGGCGCTGAACGCTTCAACGGCTTCCTTGCTGTCGCCGGCGCGATCATAGGCGTGGCCGGCGGCGGAAAGATAGGCGCGGCCAAGATCGTCGCGGTTCGACCAGTCGCCGCGCAGCGCGCGATCGCTGACGCCAAGGCCGTAGGTTCCGTCAGCGGCGCCGAAAACGCGGCGCAGATCGTCGGTCGTCCTTAGCGGATTAAATTCGGCGTCTTCGTCGAGCGCAGCGACGGCGCGCACCGCGTCGTCGAAAAGCGCGATAAGATTTCCGAACATGTCGCGAAACAGACCCGAGACCTGCAGCGTCACGTCGATGCGCGGAAACTCAAGCCGCGCCTGCTGCAGAATTTCGAAGCCGATGACGCGCGCGCTGGCGACGTCCCAATGCGGCGCGACGCCCAAAAGCGCGAGCGCTTGCGCGAAATCCTCACCGCCGGTGCGGATCGTCGCGCTGCCCCACAGATCGAGCATGATGCGGCGCGGGAATTCACCATGTTGCTGCGCATGGCGCATCATCACTTCCGCGGCGGCACGACGCCCGATGTCGTAAGCCGTCTGCGTCGGCGCATGGCGCGGATCGATGCAATAGAGGTTGCGGCCCGTCGGCAGAACGTCGGCGCGTCCGCGCGAGGGCGCGCCGGCCGGGCCGGGCTCAATGAAGCGGCCAGAAAGCGCGGCGACAAGCGCCATGCGTTCGGCGCGCGCGCAGGCGTCGCGCGCGGGATCGCTGTCGGAACGACCAAAAACATGCAGTCCGTCGCCGATGCGCATCTCCTTGAGATCGCACATCCAGGCGTCGAGTCGCGTCAAGGTTTCGGCGAGATCCGTCTCGCGCGAGACGCCGCATTCGGCGGCGAACCCGCTGCGCTCGGCTTCGTCGATGATCGCGCCGGCGATGAGTTGCGCGCGTCGCGCGTCGAGCGCGCTCGCCGTCGAGTATTCGTCGAGCAGCGTTTCAACTTTCGCCGCCGCGTCGAAAAGTTCGGCGTTAACGAGCGGCGGGGTCAGATGGCCGATGGTCACGGCGCATGTGCGGCGCTTCGCCTGCGCGGCCTCGCCGGGATCATTGACGATGAAGGGATAGACGAGCGGCGTCGGGCCGAGCACGGCTTCCGGCGCGCATACTTCGGACAGCATGACCGATTTGCCGGGCAGCCATTCGAGCGTGCCATGCGCGCCAAGATGAATGAGCGCGTCGATCTTTCGCATATGCCGCAGCCAGAGATAGAAGGCGACATAGGCGTGGCGCGGCGGGCGCTGCACGTCGTGATAGGACTCATAGCGCTCAGCGCGCGCGCCGCGGTCGGGCTGCAGCGCGACGATGAGCTTGCTCGCTTCGAGACAGGAGAAGCGGAAGGCGCCGTCGACGACGGCAGGATCATCCTGCGGCGCGCCCCATGCGTCATTGACGCTGGCGACGAAGTCGGAGGAGAGCGCGGAAAGCCAATTATGATAATCGGCGATCGAAACGTCGAATGTTTGTATGGAATCTTCGAGCGCGCGTACCACCCTCCCCCCGCAAACCGGGTGTTCCCGGTTTGCGCTTTTAGAATGACCAAAGTCGGCAACAGCCGACTTTGGCGGGGGGAGGGTCGAACCGCGAAGCGGTTCGGGGTGGGGTGAAGCTTCATAATGCGGGGCGTCACCCCCTCCCGCGTCGCTTCGCGACGCGACCTCCCCCCTCAAGGGGGAGGTGGGGATTGCGCCAAAGTCATATCCCGCCTCTCTCAGCGCCTGGATAATCTCCTGCGCGCTCGCCTCGGCGTCGAGGCCGATGGCGTAGCCGCCGCGGCCGCGCCGCGCCGGATAGTCGGAGAGAATGAGCGCGAGGCTTTTTTCCTGATTGGGCTTGCGCCGCAACCGCGCCCAGTTCGACGCGAGCTCCGCGACGAAGTCGATGCGCGAACGCTCCGGCGCATGGCGCATTTCGCTGAACTGCGCCGCAAGGCGCAGCGGCGCTTCCTCCTTGAAGGAAATCGCGCGGGTGAAGATGCGCCCGTCGACTTCCGGCAAAACGACATTCATCGCGAGATCGGCGCCGTTCGCGCCGCGCGTCGACGCCGCCCACGCTTCGCGTGAAGACGTTGCGAGAGCGACTTGCAGCACCGGCGCATTTGCGAGATCGAGCACGCTTCCCGTATCACGCCGCGCCGAAAAGGAGGTGGCGTTGAGGATCACATCGGGCGTGAAGGCTTCGAGCGCGCGTGACACAAAGGCTTCGCTCTCGGCCTCTTTCAGGCTCGCGACATAAATCGCCTCGACCGCAAATCCGCGCTCGGCCAGGGCGTCCGCGAGCGCGACGATCGGTGCGGCGTCATCGGCGAGGAACATCGCGCGATAGAAGAGGATCGTCGCCCGCAAAGCCCCGCCAGTGCGGCAAGCGTCCTCAAAACGTCCGGCGCTCGCGACGGGCACGCTTTCGCGCCACTTCGACGGATGGCCGGCGAGCGTCGCCGCATAGCCGAGGAAGGACCGCAGATTGTCGGGATCGCCGTCCTGAAAGAACCGCCAGATGCGATTGAGCGTCTCGACATCGAGCGTCGACGCCTGTTTCAGGCGCGCATCATCATGCGCATCGCCGGGCACGATCGCAAGCGCAATACGCTTCGCGCGCGCAAGCGCCTCGAGCTGCTCCACGCCGTACGCCCAATAGTCTTTGCCGCCGAGCAGGCGGACCACGATCAGCCGCGCATGTCGCGCCACAGCGTCAAGATAAAGATCGACGGAATAGGGGTGCTTCAACTGCGCAAGCGACGCGCAGCGCAGGCCCGGAAGCGTCGCGGCCCCTTGCTCATAGAGCCGCGCCAGCATGCGCAGGTCGGAATCCGAGAAGGACAGAAACACGATCTCGGCGGGAGATTGCCCAAGGTCGACAGCCGCGCCAGCGTCGTCGAGACTGTGGAGATCGCGTGGGATGAGATGCATCGCGCGTCACGGCTGCGCGAGCGTCGCGATGACGGCGTCGCGATTGAGGCCCTTTTCGCCGATGATCACGATACGGCTCATGCGACGCTCGTCGGGCTTCCAGGCGCGATCGAAATGATGCTCGATGCGCGCGCCGACGCCTTGCACGAGCAGTCGCATCGGCTTGCCGACGACTTCGACGAAACCCTTGATGCGCAGCACGTCATGCGCCCGCGCAGCCTCGGCGAGTCTCGCAACCAGCGTCGCCGGATCGGCGACGGCCGAGAGAGACACGACGAAGCTGGCGAAGTCGTCGTGATCATGATCCGGCTCGGCGTCATGATGCGACGGACGGTTCGCCAGATCGTTCTCCGCCGCCGCAGAGAGGCCGAGCAGAACGATCGGATCGACTCTTCCGCCGCTGGCGCGAACGATCTTCGCCGCTGGGCGCGCGCCTTGCGTCAGACGGTTCGCGACCTCGCGTTCTTCGTCGGCGTCGAGCAGATCGGTCTTGTTGAGGATGACGAGATCGGCGCAGGCAAGCTGATCTTCGAACACTTCTTCGAGCGGATTGTCGTGATCAATCGTCTGCGTCTCTTCGCGCTCCTGGGCGATCGCGTCGAGATCGTCGGCGAAACGGCTTTCCGCGACCGCCTTGCCGTCGATCACGGCAATGACGCCGTCGACCGTGAGCTTGGAGCGGATCGCCGGCCAGTTGAACGCCTTGACCAGCGGCTTCGGCAGCGCGAGCCCGGAGGTTTCGATGATGATGTGATCGGGACGCTTCTCATGGGCGAGCAGCGCCTCGATCGCCGGGATGAAATCGTCGGCGACGGTGCAGCACAGACACCCATTGGCGAGTTCGACGATGTTCTCTTCGGGGCAATTGTCGACGCCGCAGGCGCGCAGAATTTCGCCGTCGACGCCGACGTCGCCGAATTCATTGATGATCAGCGCGAGACGCCGATCCTTGGCGTTTTCCAGCACATGACGAATGAGCGTGGTCTTTCCCGCGCCAAGGAAGCCGGTGACGATCGTCGCCGGAATTTTAGCGCCGCTCATGAGGCCTCCGGTTCGCGCGACAGCAGTCGCCAGACGAGTCCGGCAAGCGCGCCCGCCAGCGCCCAGCTGACCGCTTGCACCGCGAGCGAGGCGGCCGCGAAGCGCGCGGCGAGTTCCGCCGGCGCCGTGCTCTCGGGCGTCGCGGGCTGCGGCGCGAAGAAATGCGGCGCGACGATCAGCGCGACGCCGACGATTTTCGCCGCCGCCGAGTCGAGCCGGAGCAGGGCGAAAAGGCCTGCGCCGGTCGATAGCGCCGTCGCGAGCCACCAGATTTGACGGGCCGTGAGATCGGTTTCCGCCATGCCGGGAAGCTGCGGCGCGAGGCCGAGACTCGTCGCAAGGCCCGTCGCAGCGAAGGCGCAGGCCCCCCACAGCGCGACGCGGCGCGGCGCGATGGCGTCGCCGGATATAAGCATCGCGGCGAGCAGAATGAGCGCATAGCCGATTGAGACGGCGATTGTCGCCACGCTGGTCGCCGCCGTGCGGCTCAATCCGGTCAAAGCGGCGCCTTCCACGGCGCCGTCATGCGCATGCTGCGCCGTCTCATAGACCTCGGCGGCGAGGATGAGCGGCGTCGTGGTGAAATGCTGCAGGGCCGCGACCGCAAGCCCGGCGACAAGGCCGGCGATGACGCCGGTCGTCAAGACGCGCGCGATCAAGCGCGTCGCGGCCTAGTGGCAGGGAAAGGAGAGCGCGTGGCGCGTATCATGCGCCGAGTCGTGGACGCTTTCTGGATAAGCGAAGCCCGCGAGCCAGACGAGGCCAAAGCCGAGAACAAGCGCGACGGCGGCGGCCCGCAGCGCCTCGAGTCTCGAAGAGGCGAGGGCGGCGGCGTTAACGGATGAGTTGGCGGTCATATCGGTCTCCCTGCCGCCCCACCGGCGGCGATGCGATTAGCGCGACGATCGGGCAACGATCGCCCCATGACGGCAGGTCTCCTGGCTCCCGGGTCGTCGGACCGCGCCGCCTTCCCAAGCGTCATGCTCAGTGGCCGATGGCGCGGACCTTGCCGGCTACAGTTGCGGGGGCAGCCGCGGAAACAGGCGTAACGCCTGCGCCGCGTTCCCTTTTCACTTCTTGCGAAGGACCGTCCTGAATAGTCATATGCGCGCGTCATGCCGCCGTCAAACCGGCAAAGGAGCGCCTCGTGACCGAAATGAACGAAGACGACGAGGCCCGCCGCCATCGGCTCAAAATGGAAAAGCGCAAGGCGGTCCAGGACGCGGAGGTCGCCGGCAAGACCGTCGCCCGCAAAGGCCTGCTGATGGTCCACACCGGCGCCGGCAAGGGCAAGTCGACCGCGGCCTTCGGCCTCGCGCTGCGCGCCCTCGGCCATGGCTGGAAAATCGGCGTCGTTCAGTTCGGCAAGGGCCAGTGGCGCAGCGGCGAGCGCAATATGCTCGAAAAGCTCGGCCCGCAGTTCGGTCAAATTTCGTGGCATACGCTCGGCGAGGGCTTCACCTGGGAGACGCAGGACCGCGCCCGCGACGAAGCTGCGGCGCGCCGCGCCTGGGACAAGGCGCGCGAACTGATGGACGACCCCGAGATTCGTTTGCTCGTGCTCGACGAATTGAATATTTCGCTGCGCTACGAGCATCTGCCGCTCGACGAGGTGCTTGGCGCGCTCGCCGCGCGGCGCGCGGACCTCAACGTCGTCGTGACCGGACGCAACGCCAAGCCGGAACTGATCGCCGCGGCCGATCTCGTCACCGAGATGACGCTGGTCAAGCATCACTTCGCGGCGGGGGTCAAAGCGCAGGAAGGGATCGAATTCTAACCTCGAACGCAAGCCGTGAAGGCTGACGGCCGATCGCTCTTGGCGCCGACGCGCGTACAGAATACGCTTTGCGGCCAGGCGGTAGGATGAGCAGCTGGAGCCTGCGCCGGCGACGTGCGACGGGAAGGATTCTCCCGGCGCGCGGCGGTCCCGGACGAACTGTCAAAATCATCTGGACCAGAAGGCTCGATGGACGTTTACGACGCGCTCCGCTTTTCCGTTGCGAGAATATCCAACGAATTGTTTTCGGCGGGATCGATCTTTTCGGTCTATTCCCTGGCGACGACCTTTGTCATCGCGGTTTGCGCCTTAGCCTACCAGCGCAAGAAGCGCCGGGGGCGCGCCAATCTGCGGGCCATCGCCCGCGCCATCTTCAACAGGAAAATCCTGCTTACGGCGTCGTTTGCTGCTGACGTCAAACTCTTCGTGCTGAGCGTCGTTCTGATGCCGGTCGTGGTGGGCGCTCTTGTCATATCCTCGAACGCCGTCGCGACGGCAGTGAGCGCGGGGCTGCGCAGTTCATTCGGCGCGACAGCGCCGGTCGCCTGCTGCGATCTGTCGATAAAGCTTGTTTCGACCGTCGTGCTGTTTCTGGCCTATGAGATCGGCTATTGGGTCGACCACTGGCTCAAGCATCGCATCCCGTTCTTGTGGGAGTTTCACAAGGTGCACCACACCGCGGAGGCGCTGACGCCGGTCACGAATTTTCGCAATCATCCGATCGACAACATATTTTTTGGCTACATGCTCGCGTTATTCATCGGCTCGGCGGCGGGCGCATTGGCTTGGTTTTTTGGGCGAACCACGGAATCCTTCACAGTGGACGGGAAGAACATCCTGTTCCTTTTCTTCCTTTGGACGATCGGCCATCTCCAGCATTCGCAGTTCTGGATTCCCTTTCGCGGACTCCTCGGACACATCGTCCTAAGTCCCGCGCATCACCAGATTCATCACTCGGCGGATTCCGAGCATTTCAATCGCAATTTCGGCAGCGTCCTCGCTGTTTGGGATTGGATGTACGGTTCGCTCGAGATGCCTTCAAGAACCAATCCGCGCCTCAAATACGGCGTCGAGGAAGAGGGCGTAGACCCGCATTCTTCGTTCGGATTGTTGGCGACCCCGATTGTGAAAGCCGCCCTCGCGCTCTGGCGCGCGCTCGCCGATGCATGGCGTGCAGGGATCGAGCGAATGGAGCAGCGCCGTCAGAGGGCGAAGAGCACAGGCGTATTATGAGCCGCATTCGCGCCGATCTGCTGCTTGTCCTGGCCGCGCTGATCATGTCATTGGAGTGCGTTTTCGCGGCCATATCTGGCGCCGCGCTGCTGTCCGAGCGTCTGACCGGGTCTGCGATCCTGGGCGGCGTGCTGATATTGCTGGGAGTCGTCCTGGTCGAAGGCGGACCGGCGATGCAAAATATTCGGCTGCCGCAATTTTGGGTTTGGTTGACCCAAGCGCCGCTAAATCGAAACTGGTTGACGCAAGTCTGGGGCAAGGCGCGCTAGGGTCCAGACTCATTCACAGCCAGAAGGCGATGGCGGCGACGAGGCGCGCCATCTTCTACATGCTTGCGGCAGCCTGCGTGTTGCTTCAATCGTTGTCGTGAAGCAAGTTGCAGCAGCATGGGAGATTTCAATATGAAACATTTGATGGTCGCGTTGATTCTGTCTTCGGTTCCCGTGACGGCGGCCATGGCCCAGTTTACCGGTCCCTCTGCCGCAACTAGCAGCCGGCCAAGCGCCGTCGCCGCGGTTTCGCGCGCCCGCCCCGGCAGCTATGTCACACTGACGGGGAACATCGTCTCGCATCAACGATCAGACTATTTCCTCTTCCGCGACGCAACGGGAGACATCCGCGTCGAGATCAGCTCGCCGGTCTTCGCCGGTCGAGCGGTCACGCCGGAAACGCGCGTCCGTTTGGTGGGCGAAGTCGATGTCGGCCTCGCCGGTCGCTATGTCTGGATCCAGTCGCTGGAAATCCTGCCCTAGGGCCCAGCTCCTAACCAGTAGCTGACGGTTGCAAACGCTCAAGTAGCGTGAAAAAGCGGAAGCCGACGCTCGAACACGTCGAGAACGTCGGCTTCAAATTGATCTGCTCCGTCGCCGGGCCGATCGTCCTCCCTAACAGACAAGAGCCGGGAGCTCGCGCGCCCGGCAAGTCGTTCGGCAGGGGTATTGCTTACTGAATCATGCGGGCAGTAGAACCAACGCCATCGCCCTGCATGCCGTTGCGGTTGCCCGTGCCATTGGTTCCTTCGGGAGAAATCCAGTCCGGAACCCAGGTCAGAGCGACGACGACGAAAGCGACGAAAGCGGCGATCCAGATCAGCATCTTGCCGATATCGCCAGTGCTGTGAACGTTGACGGCCATGCGTTTTCCCCCTGTTTTTGATTTTACGTGAATGCTTGCCGCATCGACAGGGAGCCTAGCTTGTTTCCAACCGGATGGCAATGCGGAGATGAGGGCCGCCCGTCATCCCCACGACCCTCTATAATTTCCGGAAGGATCACAAAAGCCCCTCACAGCGGGGACACTCCTCAATGCGAAAACGACCCCTAGCCTCAACGCAAAAACGACCCTCTAGCGGCGCTAGGGGAGCAATATTGCGCGACGCACGACAGGCGTCGGATTTTTGTAATAATTGATGATTCTGTTAGCCAGCCAGCCATGATCGTCGGTATTGCTAAAGTTTTTAATCACATTAGTGGTGTTACCTCCACCCCACAAAATGGCGAACACGTTGCTGGCCGCCGCTTTTGCCAATTTCCCGTTGTCTTTGCCCCAGTTATAACTATTGGCATTGCCTTGGAAATTGTTGGATTTGCCTTGGTACGCCAGAAGGTAAGATTTATAGTTCGATCCAGGTGGGCATTGATAGGCTGACATACCTGCCACCTGAGGGTCAGTGCTACACTTTAGCAGGTAGTTGCCCACAGCGCTCTGCGCGGAAGCTCCAGATCCTGCGATAATGTTGCTTAAGTCTGCTTTCAAATTGCTGTCCCCAAAGAAGTATACGGGCGCCGTGCTAAAAACATAGTTTCCAGGCGTAGACGTTTCCGGCTCTGCTTCGCCGACATAGGGAATGTGGGAACCAGGAATCTGCCAAATCATCACAGGGATGTTGTTGAAGTTTTTGCTGACTTGCCCAACAGCCGACAGGTAGTTGTCCCATGACCGCGCATTATAGAGCGTTGCCTGATCAGGTGAGGCGCTGTCGTCCGTTTCATAGCGGTCAAAAACAAAAAAGTCGGGAACATAATTACGTCCAAGAGCGCCGGCGGTTATAGAACTTGGCGCATTTGTTTTCAGCCAGTTCGACACCGGCGCTGAATATTTGGTCGCGATCTCGGAATCTGTCAGGTCCTTGTGCGGCCACCAACCACCACCGCCACCGCTGACCGCCCACATATTCTCTTGCCAGCCGAATGTAACATTTCCAATTGGCGAGAATGTGCGAATTAGCCAATTATTGGCTTGGACCCATCCCTCGAACCCAGCGGGGAAATTTGGCCTATTATAAGCGCTCTTATTATAAGTTGGGCTAGCAATGCAGCTATTAAACCAAGTCCCGATTTGACTATAAGTCTTGCCTGTTCCGCCAATCAAGTTGTTGGTCGCCACATTCCAATATGCATCTGTTGGACTATAGAAACTATAAGCCGGGTACCCGTCAGCGAACATAGTCTCTAATATTTTAACTGGGGTTCCGGCGTAGGTTTTGTTACAATATTTCGGTCCACCCTGGCTGGGACATTGCCCACCAGAGGTATTTGGCTCAAACACGTTGTGATATGAACGAGTTTGTGTCAGAAAACATAACGCTTGATCAACGGCTATATTAACCGAATTTGCCGGAAGCGCATGGTTGGCGCTACCGATTGCATCCACTTGCTGAATCTGCCCCATCAAATCAGGGTTCATGATCAAGGAACCATAATATTTAGCTCCATTATAAGTAACAGGCTTGTCATTTAACGCGATTGCGCCTCCTGCAAGGGTAATAAAATGCCGCGCCATAAGATAGGTGCCGCCGCTACTGGCTGGGTCAGGCGTTGACACATTCGTGAAATCGGTAAAAGCCGCCCCCCCACTCATTTGAGCGGTATATTCCACGATTGCGACGCGCATCGGATGCTTATTAATTGCGCTAAGTGTGGTTAAGTCGTTTGTCATTCTTAATTCAATGGTGGGGGGGTCGATGATCCCTGGGTCTCCGTTGCCGTTTACCCCTTCATATTTGAAGACCACGTCGACCGGCCTGCCCCCAAAGTCATCATCTCCACCGCGTGACGTCGCAGTAGGCGGCGTAACATTCGGGCCGCCAATTGCGCCCATTGCCAAGTAGGCAGGCCAGCCTCGAACTGTCCCCGAGGAAAAAAGACCTTTTTGAGCGGAGAACGCCGGAGGCAAGTATGTCTGATATTCGACCGCATTTGACGAGGATCCTCCGCCGTAGGCGCTGATAAACGTCACGATGTACAATGGCGCGGCCAGTTTGGGCGAGGATCTCATGCGGTGCTCCCCTTTTTATCAGGCATTCGCTAGATGAATTGATGTTTCGAGAAATAGCTCTGCCTTATGCGTTCTGGCAAGCTCGCTGCGCCGACGCGCCGGGTGGATGGGCCTGCGGGTAAGCGACCCGAAGACTGCTTGTCGCAACATCCCGATGAGAGCATGCAGGCCGTTCTCGCCGGTGCGAGAATCCGCAGCCGGCGCCTCTGCGCGGGCAGGGGCTGACGAGGACCGCTGATCCCGGTCGCGGCGCTTGCCTGGCGTGGGCGCATACCCTATAAGCGCGCCATTCCACAGGCGAGGGTTACGCGGCGTCTGCCTCAAGACGTCGCTCCGGTGGCCGGCTTCCGGCCTCATCCATCTTTCGCCGAGGCTCAACCGGAGAAACGATACATGGCTCTTCCCGATTTCACTATGCGTAGCCTGCTCGAGGCTGGCGCCCACTTCGGCCATCAGTCGCACCGCTGGAACCCGAAGATGGCGCCCTTTATTTTCGGCGCCCGCAACAACATCCACATCATCGATCTCGCCCAGACGGTGCCGCTGCTGCATCAGGCGCTGAAGACGATTTCGGACACCGTCGCCAAGGGCGGACGGGTGCTGTTCGTCGGCACCAAGCGTCAGGCGCAGGAGCAGATCGCCGAGGCCGCCAAGCGTAGCGCGCAATATTACATCAACTCCCGCTGGCTCGGCGGCACGCTGACCAATTGGAAGACGATTTCCGGTTCGATCAACCGGTTGCGCAAACTCGACGAGCAGCTTTCGGCCGGCGCGTCGGGCATCACCAAGAAGGAACGGCTGCTGCTGACCCGCGAGCGCGACAAGCTCGAAAAAGCGCTCGGCGGCATCAAGGATATGGGCGGCACGCCGGACCTGATCTTCGTGGTCGACACGAATAAGGAGCAGCTCGCCATCAAGGAGGCGAACCGCCTCAAGATTCCGGTCGTCGCGGTGCTCGACACCAATTGCGATCCGGACGGCGTCACCCATCCGATCCCGGGCAATGACGACGCCGGCCGCGCCATCGCGCTCTATTGCGATCTCGTCGCGCGCGCCGCGATCGACGGCATTTCGCGCAGCCACGGCGCGATGGGAGTCGACCTTGGCGCCGAGGAGGCTCCTGCGGTCGAGCCGGCCCTCGAGCCCGGCCCGGTGATCCGCGAAGACTTGCGTACGGCCGAGGAGATCGCCGTCGAGGCCGCCGGCGCCGATGCGGAGACGCCGGGCGACGCCTTCGAACTGCTGACCGCGCCGCGCGGCGCGCCGGACGATCTCGCCAAGCTGCATGGCGTCGGTCCGCAGCTTGTCAAGAAATTGAACGACGCCGGCGTCTATCACTATTGGCAGCTTGCCGCGATGACCGCGGCGGATGTGGAAAAGCTCGACGCCGAATTGAAGCTGAACGGCCGCATTGCGCGCGACGGCTGGGTCGATCAGGCGAAGGCGCTGCTCGCCGCCTGATCCGTTCGTCACGTCCGAATGCTTAAGACGCGCGCGCCGGTCCAATGGGCCGGCGCCGTCGCATGACCCCTTTGGAAGGAATTTCGACCATGGCTACGATCACCGCCGCCCTTGTCAAGGAACTGCGCGAGAGCACCGGCGCCGGCATGATGGATTGCAAATCGGCGCTCACCCAGACCGAGGGCGATTTCGAAGCGGCGGTCGACTGGTTGCGCAAGAAGGGCCTCTCCAAGGCGGCGAAAAAGGCCGATCGCGTCGCCGCCGAAGGGCTTGTCGCGGCGCTGACGGGCGACAAGAAAGGCGTCGTCGTCGAGGTGAATTCCGAGACCGACTTCGTCGCCCGCAACGCCGATTTCCAGACGCTCGTGAAAAACATCGCCGAGGTCGCCCTCAACAGCGGCAAGACCGAGGTCGAGGCGCTCGGCGCGCAAGCCTATCCCGGCGGCGGCACGGTGAGCGAAGCGGTCACCAACGCCATCGCCGCCATCGGCGAGAACCTGACGCTGCGCCGCGCCGCGTCCTTAAGCGTCGGCGACGGCGTCGTCGGCCGTTACGTGCATGCGCAGGTCGTCGACGGCCAGGGCAAGATCGCGGTGATCGTCGCGCTCGAATCGACCGGCGACAAGGAAGTGCTGGCGACGCTCGCGCGCCAGCTCGCCATGCATGTCGCCTCGGCCAATCCGCTGGCGCTCGACGCCTCGGGCCTCGATCCGGCGACGGTCGAGCGCGAGAAGAAGCTGCTGATCGAGAAGAACGCCGGCAAGCCCGAGAACGTGCTGCAGAAAATCGTCGACTCGGGGATCAAGACCTACGCCAAGGAGGTCTGCATGCTCGATCAGGTCTCGAACCATCCCGATCACGGCGGCAAGACCGTGGCGCAGGCGGTGAAGGAACTAGAAGGCAAGGCCGGCGCGCCGATCGCGATCAAGGGCTTCGTGCGCTACGCGCTTGGCGAAGGCATCGAGAAGCAGACCAACGATTTCGCGGCGGAGGTGGCGGCGGCGGCGAAGGGGTGAGTCATTCCTTCTTCCCACTCGTGGGGAGATGGTCAGGGCGAGAGGCCGGGGTGTTGACCCCGGCCTTTTTTGTTTGCGCGAAATCTCTCCGCGTCATGCCCGCGCTTGTCGCGGGCATCCACGCGGCGCCGTTACGCGCGTCTCGCGATCATTGCGCAATGTCGCGGCATGGATGGCCGGGACAAGCCCGGCCATGACGGCTAAAAGTCCGCGCCGTCACTCCCCCGCATCGCCGCCGCGACCTTCGCCTCCGCCTCTTCCTCGCTCGCGCCGCTTTACGTTCTGCTCGCGTCAAACGAATCGCAGATTTCAAACTGATGCACTACCGAGATTCGTGACGGGCCAAGTGTGTTTGGCGCGACCGGCGGCGAGGTCAGGCCGTAAGTTCGTCGTCGGCCTAATGGCGCGCGATAGGCCAGAAAGCTATGCCGCTATCTGTTCAATGATCTGATCGAGTAGCATCAGATCATCCCCTGCTACTGCTTCCCAATCAGTGTCTCGGAAATCGGGGTCCGCCCCTACATCGATGTAGACCCAGAAGTTACTCAGCCGAAATAAGCAAGCCCTTGCCTTAATGAGCATAAGCTCGTTCTGCGCGGCGTCCATGTCGAGGATTAATTGCGGAAGCTCGTGGGCGATGCGGTTCCGATATTTTCGTAGCTCTTGAATCGCATCCATCTCGTCAGCACTGATCGCGTCGAAGTGGTCTCGAAGATACAGCAAGCTCGCCTCAAACACGTCCCTATGCCGCGCCAGCACGTCATCCTCATAGGTTTTGAAGGGCATGCCGGGACCAAAAAAAGTATTGGCATAGAAATTCTTGACCCTCACGATCACGAGCTTTTTTAGCAACTTGAACGACAGGAGGATCAAGCCCGCGTGCGATAGATGGTGCCGAACATCTTCGGGCTTCATGTGCTCAATTCTGGACGGGGTCAATTGCAAGCCCTTGTTCTTTTGGGATTCGCGCCGTGTATTTTGCCAACTGGTCCTTGCTGATGCCGAGGCTTCTAAGATGTGGTTCCATGAAAACGGTTAGAGCGTCGTCAACTCGCTCGAAGATCGTGCGCGCGGCTATAAGCTCGACGATCATCGCGTCACGCCCCTCTCTTTTGAGAAACTCGCTAGCGCGAACCCGAAAAAAATGATGCGCTAGAAAATCGCGACTCTCTTTGGCTTGAACGATTTGGGCCTTTAGATCGAGTTCCATCTCCGCAAGCGCTTGAACTCTCTTAATAAGGTTGCCGAGGCTTTGGGCGTGCTGGTTTGCCATGAAAATATCGAATTGAGCTTCGTAAGACGGCCTATCAAAGTCGGCTCGCCCTTTTGCTCGGTAATCCTTCGCCACACCGGCCAGATAATCAAGTTGCAGAATAGCATTAGCAAGCCCCGCCTCGAAAACACTTGCCATGTAAAATGCAAGTCCGAAGTGAGCGTAAACTTCCTTGCAATGCAATCCTTCGTCGTACCGTTCTTCGATCATGGCTGAAGCCTCGAAATCTGTGACGCGTTGACGCCGCGCCGTTCCCTTCGCAAGCGTCTCGCGGGCTCGCGCGTGACTGGTGAGGGCAAGGGATGCCATGCGGACGCTGCTTGCGCGCACTCTAATCCTTAGTCTGTGCGGGCGCGGATGGCATCGCGCTCAATGGGAAGTTCAAGACGGCTTCCATATAAAAAAGATGAACGAGCAATTCTTGCAAGTTGCAGTTTTTGGGTGCGCCTACAGCACAGGCTTTGATCTCCCGATAGTGCCGTGCGGAACATGTCGGCAACAGCAGTTCAGCGTGCGGGCTGAGGTTTTTGTTCGGTGCTCGGCCCGCTTGGCGTCCACGCTGATTACACCCCCTCACTTGCCCACGCCGCGCCGCGTCCGTATGAAGAACGCGCCCCGCCTCAGCCAGCGAGATTCGCCTCATGTCCGACCAATTGTCGACGCGGAAATGGAAGCGCGTGATCGTCAAGCTGTCGGGCGAGGCGCTGCAGGGCGGCGCCCCGCATGGGCTCGACGCCGTTACGCTGGCCCGCATCGCCGCCGATCTCGCGGCCGCCGCGGCGGCGGGGCATGAGATCGCCGTCGTCGTCGGCGGCGGCAATTTCTTTCGCGGCATCAAGGGCGCCGACACCGGCATCGAGCGCGCCCGCGCCGATTCGATCGGCATGCTGGCCACCGTGATGAATGGGCTGGCGCTCGAACAGGCGGTCGAAGGGCAGGGGCGCCAGGCCCGCTGCCTCTCCGCCGTGCCGATGCCGTCGGTCTGCGAATCCTTCTCGCGCCGCGCGGCGCTGCATCATCTCGCCAAGGGGCGCGTCGTCATCGCGGCGGGCGGCACCGGCAATCCCTTCTTCACCACCGACACCGGCGCGGTGCTGCGCGCCGCCGAACTTTCCGCCGACGCGGTGCTCAAGGCCACCCAGGTCGACGGGGTCTATACCGCCGACCCGAAGCGCGATCCGACCGCGCAGCGCTACGAGCGCTTGAGCCATGACGAGGCGATCGGCAAAAATCTGGCGGTGATGGACACCGCGGCCTTCGCGCTCGCGCGCGAGAACAGGATTCCGATTCTGGTCTTTTCGATCGCCGAAGCGGGCGCCATTGACGCGGCGCTGTCGGGCAGGGGCCGCGCCACGCTGGTCGCGCCGTAAGACAGTTTCGCGCGCGAGCGGAAATCGTGCCATAAATCCCGGCCCCGCAGCGCCCGACTGGCGAAGCCGGCGGCGTGCGCGGCTTTCGCCACGCCAGATTCGAAAGCATCAGAGCCGAGCCGCGGTGACGACGGCGGCCATTATCAAGACGGGTTAAGCACAATGGCGGAAACTTTTGACCTCGCGGAATTGAAGCGCCGCATGCAGGGCGCGCTCGCGACGCTCAAGCACGAATTCGGCGGGCTGCGCACCGGACGCGCGTCGGCGAGTCTGCTCGATCCGGTTCATGTCGACGCATACGG
Source organism: Methylocystis sp. (assembly GCA_022843405.1). Taxonomy (GTDB): domain Bacteria; phylum Pseudomonadota; class Alphaproteobacteria; order Rhizobiales; family Beijerinckiaceae; genus Methylocystis. Next base: position 49,895 of record JALHNQ010000001.1, read on the forward strand.
CCAGGTGTCGCCGCTCAATCAGGTGGCCACCGTGAGCGTGCCCGAGCCGCGCCTCCTTTCAGTGCAGGTTTGGGACAAGGCCTTGGTGATCGCCGTCGACAAGGCGATTCGCGAAGCGAACCTCGGTCTCCAGCCCACGGTTGAAGGGCAGATTCTGCGCATCCGCATGCCTGAACTCAATGAGCAGCGCCGCAAGGAGCTCGTCAAAGTGGCGCATAAATACGCCGAGGATGCGCGGGTCGCCGTACGCCACGTGCGTCGCGACGGGCTCGACATTCTCAAGAAGTTGCTCAAGGATCACGCGATCCCCGAGGATGACGAGAAGCGCCACGAGCAAGAGGTGCAGAAGGCCACGGATGAGACGGTGAAGGAGATCGACGCCGCGCTCGCCGCCAAGGAAAAGGAAATCATGCAGGTCTAGGGTCCTGCGGCGTTGTATAGCGCAGGCTTGATGGCCATTTGGAACCGAGTATGACGGAGAGCGACATTTTAGAGGCGGAAACGAACGCGCAGCGCGCCTGCGCGGCGCCCCGCCATGTCGCGCTGATCATGGACGGCAACGGCCGCTGGGCGGCGCAGCGGGGGCTGCCGCGATTCGAAGGACACCGGCGCGGCGTCGAGGCGTTGCGCCGCGCGGTGCGGGCGGCGATCAAGCTCGATATCCGTTATCTGACGGTCTATTCCTTCTCGGCGGAAAACTGGTCGCGTCCGCGCGAGGAGGTGGAAAGCCTGCTCACGCTGCTGCATCGTTTCATCCGCAATGATCTCGCCGAATTGCACGCCAGCAATGTGCGCGTGCGCGTCATTGGCGCGCGCGCCGACCTCGCGCCCGACATTTCCGATCTGCTCCGCGAGGCCGAGCAGGTGACGCAGGCGAACACCGGGCTCACGCTGGTCGTCGCTTTCAACTACGGCTCGCGGCAAGAGATTGCGGCGGCGGCGCGCGCGCTCGCCGAAATGGTGGCGCAGGGACGGCTCGCGCCCGAGGAGATCGACGCCGAAGCGATCGCGCAGCGGCTCGACACTGCGGATATTCCCGATCCGGACCTGATCATCCGCACCTCGGGCGAACAGCGGCTGTCGAACTTCCTGCTATGGCAGGCGGCTTACAGCGAATTCGTCTTCCTGCCGATTCTCTGGCCGGATTTCGACGAAGCGGCGCTTGCCGCCGCGATCGCCGAATACGCCCATCGGGATCGCCGATTTGGCGGACTTGAAGCCGCGGCGCGCAGCGCCAAGACCGCTTCATGACGGGGGATCGCCGGGAGCGAACCATAGGCCAGGCCAGGGCGCCGGCGCTGAGCGCGTCCGCCGGCGGCTTCGCCGATCTCGGACCGCGCGTCGCGTCGGCCGTGGCGATGGTCGTCGCGGCGCTCGGAACGCTCTATGTCGGCGGCGACGCCTTCGCGCTGTTCTGGCTCGCCGCCGCTTTCGCCGTCAGCTGGGAGTGGCAAAATCTGATCGGCGGCGAGGGTCGCTCGGCGCGAATCGCGGTCGGCGGCGCGGCGGTCGCGGCCGCCGCGGCCTTTGGGCGCGTTGCCATGCCGGGCGCTGCGGCTCTGGCGATCGCGCTGCTTGCCCTGGCGGGCGGCGCCGATGCCGGCGCCGACCGCCGCCTCTGGGCGGCGACCGGCGTCGTCTATGCCGGCGCGCCCGCCTTCGCCGTTTGCCTGTTGCGCGAATCGCCCGACGTCGGCGCGCTCGCGGTCGCCTTCCTGTTCGCCACTGTCTGGGGTACCGATATTTTTGCCTATTTCGGCGGCAGGCTGATCGGCGGACCAAAGCTCTGGCCACGAATATCGGCGGGAAAGACCTGGTCGGGAACGATCACCGGCGTCGTGTGCGGCGCCATGCTTGGCCTTTGCGCCGTCTATTTCGGGGGTGGTCCGCAACTTGCGTCCTGGCCTGTCTTCATGCTGGGCCTTGCCGCAGCCGCCTTTTCCCAGGTCGGCGATCTTTTCGAATCCTCGGTCAAGCGCCGCTTCGGCGTCAAGGACTCGAGCCGGCTCATTCCGGGCCATGGCGGGGTCATGGATCGGCTTGACGGATTCATCTTCGCCAGCGTTTTCGCCGCGACGGTGGGCTTGATGCGCGGCGGGCCGTCGGTGGCCGCGGGTCTCTTCTTCTGGTAAGGCGGAGCGGATGGCGTCAGGAAATGGACAGACTGAGGGGCGCGATTCGGCTCAGTGGCGGAAGCCTGCGCCGCGTCGCATCGTTCTCCTCGGCGCGACTGGTTCGATCGGCCGTTCGACGGTCGATCTGCTTGAGCGCGATCCGGAAAGGTTTTCGGTTTCGGCGGTGGCGAGCGGGCGGGACGTCGAGGCGCTCGCGCGCGTCGCCCGCGCCGTCGGCGCCGAATTCGCCGCGATTCGCGACGAGACCGCCTATGACGCGCTCAAGGCGGCGCTCGCCGGGACGAATATTCAGGCGGCCGCGGGACGCGAGGCGGTCATCGAGGCCGCGCTGCGCGACGCCGATCTGGTCGTCTCCGCCATCGTTGGCGCGGCCGGCGTGGAGCCGACCTACGCCGCGCTCGCCGCGGGCCGCGACGTGGCGCTCGCCAACAAGGAATGCCTGGTCTGCGCCGGCGTTCCCTTCATGCGCGCCGTCGCTGAGGCTGGGGTGCGGCTGCTGCCCATGGACAGCGAGCACAACGCGATTTTCCAAGCGCTCGGCGGCGAGGACCCGTCCCGCATCGAGCGCATGATCATCACCGCCTCGGGCGGCCCGTTCCGCACCTGGAGTAAGGAGCGAATCGCCGAGGCGAGCGTCGAAGAGGCGCTCAATCACCCGAACTGGGCGATGGGCCCGAAAATCACCGTCGATTCGGCGGGCATGATGAACAAGGGGCTCGAACTGATCGAAGCCCATCATCTCTTTGGCGTTTCCGCCGAAAAGCTCGACGTCGTCGTTCATCCGCAGTCGATCGTCCACGGCCTCGTCGCCTTTTCCGACGGCTCGGTGACGGCGGGGATGGCCGCGCCCGACATGCGCACGCCGATCGCCCATTGTCTCGGCTACCCCGACCGGCTGACGACCCCGACGCCGCGTCTCGATCTGGCGAAAATCGCCACCCTGACCTTTGAAGCGCCTGATTTCGAACGCTTTCCGGCGCTGAGACTGGCGCTCGACGCCTTGCGCGCCGGCGGCGGCCTGCCGACCGTGCTCAACGCCGCCAATGAAATCGCCGTGGAGGCTTTCCTCGACCGGCGCATTTCCTTCGACGGGATTTCTCGTCACGTCGCGGAGGCCTGCGAGGCCGCCCTGCGCGACGGAACCGCGAATGCGCCGGAAAGCGTTGAGGACGCCCTAGCCGTGGACCATATTGTCCGAGAAAGATCGCGATCGGCCTTGGCCGGACATGCCGCATCGGGCATGCTGACGTTGCAATGATCATGGCGTGCGCCGCCGGTGGGCTTGGCGCAAGCGAGACCGGCGAGACAGCGCTTTGTTAAACCTCCTAACCACCTTCGCCTTCTATCTGCTCCCCTTCGTGCTCGTCCTGACCCTGGTCGTGTTCGTGCATGAGTTCGGCCACTTTATCGTCGGCCGCTGGTGTGGCGTGAAAGTCGACGCCTTCTCGATCGGTTTCGGACCGGAGCTTTGGTCGCGTGTGGACCGTCGCGGCACCCGTTGGCGCATCGCCGGCATTCCGCTCGGCGGCTATGTCACCTTCCATGGCGACGCCAACGCCGCGAGCGCGCCGGACCCTGACGCCGTGCGCGCGATGCCAGAGGCCGAACGCAAAGTGACCTTCGCCGCGCAGCCGGTCTGGAAGCGCGCCGCGATCGTCTTCGCCGGACCCTTCGCCAATTTCCTTCTGGCGATTGCGATTTTCGCCATCCTTTTCGGCGTTTACGGGCGCACGATCTATGCGCCGCGCGTCGGTTCGCTCACCGCCGGGGGCGCCGGGGCCGCGGCGGGCTTCCTGCCTGGCGATCTGGTGGTCAGCGTCGACGGCGCGCCGATCGATTCATTTTCGAAGTTGCAGGAAATCGTTTCGGGCTCGGCCGACAAGCGGCTCGTCTTCGTCATTCAGCGCGGCGATCAGGAGCTGACCCTGCCCGCCGTTCCGGCGCTGCGGGAAGTCGAAAGCGCCATCGGCAAGGTTCGCATCGGCATGCTCGGCATCCAGGCTTCGAAGGCCGCCGCCGACATTCGCCGGGAGAAGTACGGTCCCGCCGAAGCGCTGGCCATGGGCGTGCAGGAAACCTGGACGGTCGTGCGCCGCACTGGCAGCTACATCGGCGGGCTCGTCACCGGACGGGAAAGCGCCGATCAACTATCGGGGCCGATCGGCATTGCCCAGGTCTCGGGGCAGATGGCTCAGGCGGCCTCCAAGGTCGGCATGGCGCCGCTGCTGAGCCTCATCGCGATTCTGTCGGTGTCGATTGGCCTGCTCAATCTGATGCCGGTGCCGCTGCTTGACGGCGGTCACTTGCTGTTCTTCGCGATCGAGGCGGCGCGCGGCCGCGCGCTGAACGAGCGTGCGCAGGAAGTCGCCTTTCGCGTAGGTCTGGCGATGGTCGGGGCGCTGATGATTTTTTCGACCTACAACGACATCGCGCGTCTTATCCACAAGCTCGCCGGTTCCGGCTCCTGACGCTAAAGCGGCCGGCGCCGATGCGGCGTCTTAGCGCCGTGGAAGCGTGCGATTTGAGTCGCAATTTGGACATGATCGCATGCCCGCCGTCACGCCTTAACCATGCGCTGACCATGAATCGTGGCTTTAACGTCACGCCTTCGACAAATTGAGGAAACAACATTTAATCTGCGTTTGCAGGGTTGGGTAAACCCTGTAGAAGGAATCGCTCAACGCTGGCGGAGCGTCGATCTTCGGCGCTTTAAGATGAAGTTCGCGCCGCGGCCCAAGCGGCGACGTTGCGACGAGGATCTGCATTACATGCGCTCAATCAGCGGCATTTGGAAAACTTCGTTCCTGTTCGCGGTCGTCGCCGCCATGTTGACCTTTAGCGTTCCGGCGTTCGCCGCGCCGGACATCAATCGCGTCGCATTCGAAGGCAACAGCAAGGTCAAGACCGACACCTTGCAGGAGCAGGTGCGCTCGCGCGCCCGTACGCCGTTCAACCCGCAACTCGCTGAGACCGACGTCGTGCGTTTGACGGAAGTCTATCGCCGGTCGGGACGCGCCGCGGCGAAGGTGAGCTACCGCACGGTCGATCTGCCGAACGGACGTGTCGACCTGGTTTTCACCGTCGTCGAAGGCGACAAAACCGGCGTTAAGGAAATCCGGTTCATCGGCAATGAAGTCTATTCCACACGCCGTCTCGTCGGCATGATGGAGACGACAGAGATGAACTTTCTGTCGTTCCTCAAGACGAGCGACGTTTACGATCCGGATCGAATCGCCGCGGACCTCGAACTCATTCGTCGCTTCTATCTCAAGAACGGTTACGCCGATTTCCGGGTGATCAGTTCCGACGTGCAGTTCGATCCGTCGGTCAGCGGCTACATCATCACCATTACCGTGAATGAAGGGCCGCAATATCGCGTGTCCACGGTGAGCGTCGAATCGCATCTGCCCGACGTGGACGGGGCCGCGTTGAACGACTTGTTGCGCCTTGCCCCGGGCGACGTTTACAACGGCGACGCGGTCGAGAAGAGCGTCGAAGCCTTGACGCGCGAAATCTCCAAGAAGGGCTACGCCTTCACCCAGGCGCGTCCACGCGGCCAGCGCAATCCGGCGGATCAGACGGTCGCCATTCAGTTCCTGCTCGAGGAAGGGCCGCGGGTCTATATCGAACGCATCAACATCCGCGGCAATACGCGCACGCGCGACTATGTCATTCGCCGGGAATTCGATATCGGCGAAGGCGACGCCTATAACCGAGTGCTGATCGATCGCGCCGAGCGCCGTCTGAACGGACTGGGTTATTTCAAGAAAGTGAAGGTCACCAACGAGCCGGGCTCGGCGCCCGATCGCGTGATCCTGAACGTCGACGTTGAAGATCAGCCCACCGGCAACTTCGGCATCTCTGGCGGCTATTCGACGAACCAGGGCTTCATCGCCGAAGTGTCCGTGTCGGAAAGCAACTTCATGGGCCGCGGCCAGGCGGTTCGCCTTTCGGTGCAGGCCGGCCAGATCGCCCGGGGCGTGACGTTCAGCTTTACCGAACCCTATTTCCTGGACCAGCGGATCGCCGCCGGCTTCGACATCTTCGCGCGCCGGCAGGACGCTTATAGCTACTCGATCTACAGCTCGACCTCGGTCGGCGGCACGGTGCGTTTCGGCATACCGATCACCGAAGAGCTCAGCTTCTCGCCGCATTATTCGATCTATCAGACGACGATCTCGATCCCGAACGACAAGAACCGGCCCTATAATGACTGTTTGGTGCCGGTTCCCGGCTATACGCCTGGCTTCAGCCCGTTCTATCCGCAGCCCGACTTTCCAAGCCTGCTGGTCAACTGTCAGTCGAACGGCGAAGCCTCGCTCGCGATCAAGGAGTCGCAGGGAAGTCTGATAACGTCGCTCGTCGGCTATTCGCTAAACTACAGCACGATCGACAATTTCAAGAATCCGCATAACGGGTGGCTGGCCTCGCTCTCCCAGGACGCCGCCGGTCTGGGCGGCGGCTCGCGCTATCTCCGCACCACGGGCGACATCCGCTACTTCCGCGAGATGCCCTATCTCGACGACGTGGTCGGCATCGCCCGTTTGCAGGGCGGCGATCTGTCGACCTTCGGTGGTTACAAGCCGCGGATTCAGGACAATTTCAATCTGGGCCCGAGTCTGGTGCGCGGCTTCGCGCCGGGCGGCATCGGTCCGCGCGACTCGAACTTCCTGACGAGCTTGACCAACAATCGCGGCAACTCCATCGGCGGCTCCAATTATGTCGGCGGATCGCTCGAAGTTCAGTTCCCGATCTGGGGCCTGCCGAAGGATCTCGGATTGAGGGGCGCGTTCTTCGCCGACGCCGGCTCGCTGTGGAATTACAGCGGCCGGACGAATTACGCCAACAATCTTGCGACCATTCCCGGCGTGACCTGCATCGGCGCCTATACGCCGCAGGCGGGTTTCGGCCAGGGCAATTGCGTGGTGCCGAGATCCAACGGCTTCAATGTCCGTTCGTCAGTCGGCGCTTCGGTGCTGTGGAATTCGCCGATGGGACCGATCCGCTTCGACTATGCGGTCGTGACTTCGAAGGCTAAAGAGGACATCACCCAGAACTTCCGCTTCAGCGGCGGCACCAACTTCTGATGATTGGCGAAGGTCGCCGGGCGAACTGCGCCCGGCGAACGGCTGACGTCCTGACGAGCGCCGTCGCTCGGGACATCGCATCGTGAGCGCTACGGCCTTCTTTCCACTGGCGCGGCCGGCGCCCTTGAGCGAAATCGCGCGAATCGCCGGCGCAGAAATCCGTGGCGGCGCTGGCCGCGAGCCCGGCGCCGACGCGCTTGCGTCCGCCCTCATCATCGGCGTTGCGCCGCTCGACTGGAGCAAGCCGGGCGATCTCTGCTTTTACGATAATCCGCGCTATCGCAAGGCGCTCTTGGAATGTCGCGCGACCGCGTGTTTCCTGCGCGCGCGCCACCTCGCCCTGCTTCCAACATCCGTCGCCGCGCTCGTCGTCGACGATCCGCAGCGCGCCATGACGCTTGCGACGGCGCATCTTTTTCCCGACGCGCTCCGGCCCGCGTCGCTGTTTCGGTCGAGCGGCGTTTCTCCGGGAGCGGTCGTGGATCCTTCGGCTCGGTTGGAGCCCGGCGTCATCGTCGATCCCGGCGCGGTGATCGGACCTGGCGCCGAGATCGGCGCCGGAACGATTATCGGCCCGCAGGCGGTCATCGGCCCCAATGTGCGCATCGGGCGCGACTGTTCGATCGGCGCGCATGCGAGCCTCACCCATGCGCTGATCGGCGACCGCGTCGTGATTCATCCTGGCGCGCGGCTCGGACAGGATGGTTTCGGCTTCGTCCCGACGCGACAGGGCTATCTGAAGACTCCGCAAATCGGCCGTGTGATCGTACAGGACGACGTCGAGATCGGCGCCAATGCGACGATCGATCGGGGCGCCTCGCGCGATACGATCATCGGCGAAGGGACGAAGATCGACAATCTCGTACAGATTGGCCACAACGTGGTGATCGGCCGGTTTTGCGCCATCGTCGCACAGTCCGGCATCGCCGGCTCATGCGAGATCGGCGATTTTGTCGCACTCGGCGGGCAGTCGGCCGTCGCCGGCCATCTCACGATCGGCGAAGGCGCCGCGGTCGCGGCCAAATCCGGGGTCATGCGCGACGTGCCGCCCGGACAAAAGGTCGGCGGCGCGCCGGCGCGCCCGTTGCGGCGGTTTCTGCGCGGGGCGGCGCTCATCGACCGATTCGCGCGCAAGGACAAGCCGACGTAAGACAAGCAGAGAAAAACAAGCTTGGCGTTGGCCCTGCTTTAAAAAGGAGGAAACCATGGTCGAGGCCGCGGCCGGCGCGACTCTCGAAAGCGCCGACATTTTGCAGATCATGAGTCAGTTGCCGCATCGCTATCCATTCCTGCTGGTCGATCGCATCTTCGACATCCGCGGCGATGAATCCTGCGTCGGAGTCAAGAACGTCACGGTCAATGAACCGCAGTTTCAGGGGCACTTTCCCGAGCGGCCGATCATGCCCGGCGTTCTGCTCATCGAGGCGATGGCGCAGACCGCCGGCGTGATCGCCATCCGTGCGATGAGCGGCGCGGACCGCTCGCGCCTCGTCTATTTCGTCACGATCGACAACGCCAAGTTTCGCAAACCCGTGACGCCCGGCGACCGCGTCGAATTCCACATGACGAAGACCGCGCAGAAGCGCAACATTTGGTGGTATGCGGGGAGGGCGATGGTCGACGGCGCTCTGGTCTGCGAGGCGCAGATCAGCGTCATGATGGGCGCGTAGGATCGCCGCGCCGGATGCGACAATGACCGCATCGGTCCATCCTTCCAGCGTCGTCGAAGACGGCGCGCGGCTCGGCGTTGGCGTCGTCGTCGGACCACTCTGCTATATCGGCGCCTTCGTCGAGATCGGCGACGGCGCGACGCTTCATTCCCACGTCGTCGTCGGCGGCCGGACGCGCATCGGCGCGCGCGCCAAAATCTACCCCTTCGCCGCGATCGGCCTGCCGTCGCAGGACATCAAAGCCGCGCTGGCGGAGGGCGCGCTGACGATCGGCGATGATTGCGTCATTCGAGAAGGCGTCACGATCAATGCGGGCGCAGCGGAGGGGACGCGCATCGGCGCGCGCTGCCTATGTCTCGCCGCTTCGCATGTCGCCCATGACTGTCGGCTCGGCGATGACGTGATACTTTCCAATCAGGTTCTGCTCGGCGGCCATGTCGAGATCGGGAATTGCGCGATGATCGGCGGCGCGACCGCGGTGCATCAGAATGTGCGCATCGGCGCGCAGGCCTTTGTCGGCGGCCTCTCCGGCGTCGAAGGCGACGTCATTCCCTTCGCGCTCGCTTCTGGCAATCGGGCCCATCTTTTCGGGCTCAATCTTGTCGGCCTGAAGCGGCGCGGCTTCGCCGCGGAACGCATCGAACGTCTGCGTCGTGCCTATCGCCTGCTGTTTGCCCGAGAGGACGCGCGGGTGCTGAGCGAACGTATCGAAATTCTTTCGCAGGAATGCGACGGCGACGTAGACGTTGCGGCGATCGTCGAATTCCTGCGCGCCCCGTCGACGCGCCCGCTGTGCGCGCCCCCCGCGCGCTGAATAATCATGACGGCGCCGCGCATCTTTCTTATAGCCGGGGAAGCCTCCGGCGATCAGCTCGGCGCAGCGCTGATGCGCGCCCTGCGCGCCGCGCGCGCCGACATCGTTTTCACCGGCGTCGGCGGCGAGGCGATGGGGCGCGAGGGACTCGCATCGCTGTTTCCGCTAGAAGACATCGCTGTGATGGGACTCGTTCCGGTGCTGGCGCGATTGCCGCGCCTTGTGCGGCATATCGAGCAGACGGCGCGCGCGATCATCGATCAGGCCCCCGATTGTCTCGTCATCATCGACGCGCCGGATTTTACCCATCGCGTCGCGCGCCGCGTCCGCGCCGCCAGGCCCGAACTGCCGATCGTCGATTACGTTAGCCCGACGGTCTGGGCGTGGCGGCCGGGTCGGGCGCGGGCCATGCGGGATTATGTCGATTGCGTCTTGGCGTTGCTGCCCTTCGAGCCGCAGGCGCATGCGCGGCTTGGCGGACCGAGATGCGTTTATGTCGGCCATCCGCTCGTCGAGCGACTCGATGAATTGACGCCGCATTCTCGCGACCGCGGCGGCGCCCGATCGCTGCTCGTGCTGCCGGGATCGCGCCTCGCCGAAGTGCGGCGCATGACGCCGATTTACGGCGAGACGCTTGAACTTCTCCTGCGCGAACGCGCCGATTTCGACGTCGTTATTCCGGTCGCGCCCTCTATGGAACAGGCTTTGCGCCGCGAACTGCAGGGCTGGCCGATGACGCCGCGTCTCATTGGCCAGGCGGAGAAATTCGCCGCCTTTCGTAAGGCGCGCGCCGCGCTCGTCACGTCCGGCGTCGCGACGCTGGAACTCGCGCTCGCCGCTGTTCCGATGGCGGTCGCCTATCGGGTCTCGCGCGCTGAATCGCTGCTGCGCTTTCTCGTCAATGTCGAGTCGATCGTGCTGCCAAATCTCATTATCGGCGAGAACGTCACGCCGGAATTTCTGCAGGATCAGGCGACGCCGCGCGCCCTCGCCGAAGCGCTACGGCCGCTGTTCGGAGAGAGCGCCGCGCGCGACGCGCAGCTCGCCGCATTCAAGCGCGTGCGCGCGCGCCTGCTCGAAGCAGGCCGGTCGCCCAGCGCTCGGGCGGCGGAAATCGTTCTTGAATATGCGTCGCGCGGTCGAGCGTAAGGCGATCAGAACGGCAATTAGAAGGGAATATCGTCGTCGAGCTGATCGGAGAGCTTGCCGGCCGGGGCGGGACGCCGTTCGCCGGGAGCGCGCTCCATCGGCGAGGAGCGGCCGAACGACCCGCCGCTCTGGCCATAGCCGCCGCCTTCATAATCGCCTTCGCCACGGCCGCCGCCCTTGCTGTCGAGCAGAGTCAGCTCGCCGCGAAAGCGCTGCAGCACGACGTCGGTCGCCTTGCGCTGATTGCCGTCCTTGTCGGTATATTCGCGCGTCTGCAACTGGCCTTCGAGATAAATTTTGGAGCCCTTGCGGCAATATTGCTCGGCGATCTTGCCCAAATTCTCGTTGAAGATCGATACATTGTGCCACTCGGTGCGGTCCTTGCGCTCGCCGGTGTTCTTGTCGCGCCAGGACTCGGTCGTCGCCACCGAAAAGGAGACGACGCGATCGCCCGACGGCAGGGTGCGCACTTCCGGATCACGGCCGAGATTTCCGATCAGGATCACTTTGTTGACGCTGCCCGCCATGACTCTCTCCGCTCGCTAGATACGCCGCACTCTAGTGCAAAGGCCGGCCGTCCGGCGCGCCGGCGCGCCTTGTCCACAGATGATGCGCCCAAGCGGCGCCAGTGTTCTTTTTTTGTTCTAGCATCGACCAGCGACCCCTGCAAGCGGCCCCAAAACGTGG
>JALHNQ010000001.1:61446-172296 GCA_022843405.1 Methylocystis sp.
AATGATTGGTATCTTTTTTCGTAGCTTGGCTTTGTAACGCCATGGTCCTCAATTCTGAACGTGATCCAAACCGTAGCCATGCCAAGCTCCTTGCTGAAACGCATATAGTCTCTACATCTAGCTATGGGTTTGTCAAATGGAATATCGCCATCGACCAGCGTCCGCTGCAAGCGGCCTCAATCGGTGGAGACGGCGGTTTCCACATCGGAAGGATCGAAGCGGCGGGCGAGGCCGCTTTCGAGGCGCGTGCGGTCGAGTTCGCCCTCCCAATGGGCGATGACGATCGCCGCGACGCCATTGCCGATGAAATTGGTGAGCGCCCGGCATTCGCTCATGAATTTGTCGACGCCGAGCACCAGCGACATGCCCGGCGCCAATTGTGGATCGACCGCCGTCAATGTCGCCGCCAAAGTGATGAAGCCGGCACCGGAAACGCCGCTCGCGCCTTTGGAGGTGAGCATCGCGACGACGAGGATCGTCGCCTGATGCGAGAGGTCAAGCTCGACGCCCATGGCGCGGGCGATGAACAGCGTCGTCAGCGTCATATAAATATTGGTGCCGTCGAGATTGAAGGAATAGCCGGTCGGCACCACGAGTCCGACGACCGATTTCGAACAGCCGAGCCGCTCCAGCTTTTCCATCAGCGCGGGCAGGGCGCTTTCCGAAGACGAGGTGCCGAGCACGATGAGCAGCTCGTCGCGAAGATAGACGATGAGGCGGAAAATGTTGAAGCCCGCGGCGCGGGCGATGAGGCCCAGCACCAAGGTCACGAAGAGCCCGGCCGTGAGATAGAACAGGCCGACCAGTCCGGCGAGCGAAAGAAGCGCGGTCGAGCCGTATTTCGCCACCGTATAGGCCATGGCGCCGAAGGCGCCGATCGGCGCCGCCTTCATGATGATAGCGATGACGCCGAACATGGCGTGGCCGAGATCGTCGATGATGACGCGCAGCGCGCGGCCGCGTTCGCCGAGCGCCAGGAGCGCGAAACCAAACAGCAGCGAGAACAGCAGAACCTGCAGAATGTCGCCCTTGGCGAAGGCGCCGAGCGCGCTGTCGGGAATGATGTCGAGCAGAAATTCGACGCCGCCGCGCTTTTCGGCGAGCGCGGTATATTTGGCGATCGCGGAAGGATCGGGCTTGCCGGCGAAACCAGCGCCGACTTGCGAAAGATTGCCGACCAGCAGGCCGAGCGCGAGCGCGAAAGTCGAGACGATCTCGAAATAGACGAGCGCCTTGAGGCCGACGCGGCCGACCTTGCGCGCGTCTTCGATATGGGCGACGCCCGACACCACCGTGCAGAAAATGATCGGCGCGATCGCCATTTTGATCAGCTTGACGAAGCCGTCGCCGAGCGCCTTCACCCAGTCCTGCGCGGCGGCTTCCGGCGCCAGCCAGCCAAACAGCGCGCCGAGCACAATGGCCGCGAGCACCTGGACATAGAGGTGGCGATAGAGGGGCTTGCCGGTGGCGGAGGGATTGGCGGTCATGAGGGTATTGGCGCCTGCCGCGCGTAACGGGAGCAACGCATACTTTAGTATCACCTTTCGCGTCAAAACCGCCCGTCATTGCGAGCGAAGCGAAGCAATCCAGCCGTCCGCCGCCGCCTCTGGATTGCTTCGTCGGCTGCGCCTCCTCGCAATGACGGCGGGGGATTTCCAAAGCGTATCGCTAGCGCGCTTCGAACGGATTGACGACGGCGATGTCGAGATCGACGAAATCAGCGACATTGCGCGTCGCGAGAGTCATGGCGTGCGCATTGGCGATGCTCGCGACCAGCGCGTCCATGACATTGAGCGGTTTGCCGAGCGCCTGCCGCTTCGCCCGCAGCAGCGCGAAGGCATGCGCCGCGCGTTGATCGAAGGTGAGTATCCGGCCGGCGAAAATCTCGTCTTCGATTATCTGGCAGGCCTTGGTCAGAGCATCCTTCTTGCGGCCCGATGGCAGCACCGCCAGTCCAAAGCGCAATTCCGCTATGACAGGCGTTGCAATGTAGAAATCGATTTCCGCGCGAGAATCGACCCATCGGCGCGCCTTCTCGTCGCCAGTCGGCTTCATCATTTCGGAAACGACATTTGTGTCGAGAAGGATCATTCGAATGTCGGCAGGGAGCGCTCACTCTTGTCGCGCGGCTGGACGAAATCGTCGGTCCAGTCCTCTTCCCGAACGAGGCCTTTGAGCCGCGTTCCAAGCCCGCCGGCGCTTAGGGCGCGCTCGCGTTCGCCACATTGAGCCAGGGCCAGTTCGAGCAGCGATTTCGCTTCGCTGGAAATGCTGCGCTTGTGCCCATGCGCCAAATCCTCGATCTGGCGCTTCATCTCGGGGGAAACGTCTCGCAACAAAATGTCCGGCATTTTCGATCCATTTGATATCCATGATATCAATAGGCGAAGCTTGGAAGGCGCGTCAATAGATTTCCGGGGCCACGCATGGCATTTGCCTTGCTGGGCGCTTAAATGGACGCCTCCACTCTCGTTCCGGCCTTTTTGAATGGCGAGCATCAAGCAAAAGGACGCGCCTGCGGGCGTTTCGATGTCGCGCGGCGCTGACGCGAACACAATCTCCATCCGCGGCGCGCGCGAACACAATCTCAAGAACGTCGATCTGACGATTCCGCGCGACAAGCTTGTGGTGTTCACCGGCCTGTCGGGTTCGGGCAAGTCGTCGCTCGCCTTCGACACGATCTATGCCGAAGGCCAGCGCCGCTACGTCGAGTCGCTTTCGGCCTATGCGCGCCAGTTTCTGGAGATGATGCAGAAGCCCGACGTCGATCAGATCGACGGGCTGTCGCCGGCGATCTCGATCGAACAGAAGACCACTTCGAAAAATCCGCGCTCGACCGTCGGCACGGTGACGGAAATTCACGACTATATGCGGCTGCTCTGGGCGCGCGTCGGCGTGCCCTATTCGCCGGCGACCGGCCTGCCGATCGAGAGCCAGACCGTCTCGCAGATGGTCGATCGCTTGCTGGCTTTGCCGGAAGGCTCGCGGCTTTATCTGCTGGCGCCGGTCGTGCGCGGCCGCAAGGGCGAATATAAAAAGGAGATTGCCGAATACACGAGGAAGGGCTTTCAGCGTCTCAAGATCGACGGCGCCTATTACGAGATCGTCGACGCGCCGGCGCTCGACAAGAAGTTGAAGCACGACATCGACGTCGTCGTCGACCGCATCGTGGTGCGCAAGGATATTTCGGCGCGCCTCGCCGATAGTTTCGAGACGGCGCTGGAATTGTCCGGCGGCCTCGCTGTCGTCGAATTCGCCGATCGGCAGTCGGCAGTCGGCAGTGGGCAGTCGGGGAATGACGGCCGACTGCCGACCGCCGCCGCGAACGTCTCGACGCATTACGCGCCCCATCACATCGTCTTCTCCTCCAAATTCGCTTGCCCGGTGTCGGGCTTCACGATTCCGGAGATCGAGCCGCGGCTGTTTTCGTTCAATAACCCCTTCGGCGCCTGTCCTACTTGCGGCGGCATCGGCCATGAGCAGAAGGTCGACGCCGATCTTGTCGTGCCCAATCCGAAGCTGACGCTGCGCAAGGGCGCGATCGCGCCCTGGGCGAAATCGACGTCGCCCTATTACCAGCAGACGCTAGAGGCGCTGGGCAAGCACTATAAATTTCGTCTCGACACGCCTTTCGAACAGCTTTCCGACAATGCGCGCAACGTCATACTTTACGGCTCTGGCGACGAGGAGGTGCGCTTCTCCTATGACGACGGCTTTCGCGCCTATGACGTGAAGAAGCCATTCGAAGGCGTCATCATCAATCTCGAACGGCGCTATCTCGAAACCGACAGCGAATGGGCGCGCGAGGAGATTGGCCGCTATATGTCGGCGACGCCCTGTCTCGCCTGCGAAGGCTTTCGCTTAAAGCCAGAAGCGCTCGCGGTGAAGATCGCCGGCAAACATATCGGCGAAGTTTCGGAACTCTCGGTGCGCGCCGCGCTCGACTGGTTTCGCGCGCTGCCGGGCGCGCTCGACAAGAAGCGCAATGAAATCGCCCTTCGCATCTTGAAGGAGATACGCGACCGCTTGACTTTCCTCGTCGACGTCGGGCTCGACTATCTGACGCTCTCGCGCAACTCAGGTTCGCTGTCAGGCGGCGAAAGCCAGCGCATCCGTCTCGCCTCGCAGATCGGCTCGGGGCTGACCGGCGTTCTCTATGTGCTCGACGAACCCTCGATCGGCCTGCATCAGCGCGACAACGACCGGCTGCTCGACACGCTGCGCCGCCTGCGCAATCTCGGCAACAGCGTCATTGTCGTCGAACATGACGAGGACGCCATCCTCGCGGCTGACTATGTCGTCGACGTCGGTCCCGGCGCCGGCATTCACGGCGGCAGAATCGTCGCGCAGGGGACGCCGCAGGAGATCATGGAAAGTCCTGCCTCGCTCACCGGCAAATATCTCACCGGCGAGATGCAGGTGATCCTGCGCCATAAATTGCGCAAGCCGACGCCCGGCCGCTGGCTCAAGCTCTTTGGCGCGCGGGGCAACAATCTTAAGAACGTGACTACGGAAGTGCCGCTCGGCCTTTTCACTTGCGTCACCGGCGTCTCTGGCGGCGGCAAGTCGACGCTGATCATCGAGACGCTCTACAAGGCCGTGGCCCGACGGCTCTCCGGGGCGCATGAGCATCCGGCGCCTTTCGATCGTCTCGAAGGGTTGGAGCAGATCGACAAGATCATCGACATCGACCAGTCGCCGATCGGACGCACGCCACGCTCCAATCCCGCGACCTACACCGGCGCCTTCACGCCCATTCGCGAATGGTTCGCGGGTCTGCCCGAGGCAAAGGCGCGCGGCTATGCGCCGGGGCGCTTCTCCTTCAATGTGAAGGGTGGGCGCTGCGAGGCCTGTCAGGGCGACGGCGTGATCAAGATCGAGATGCACTTCTTGCCCGACGTCTATGTCACTTGCGACGTGTGCAAGGGCAAGCGCTACGATCGCGAGACGCTCGAAGTGAAGTATCGCGAGAAGTCCATCGCCGACGTGCTCGACATGACGGTCGAGGAGGCGGCCAATCTGTTCAAGGCGGTGCCGTCGATCCGCGACAAGATGGAGACTCTTAAACGCGTCGGCCTCGACTATATCCATGTTGGCCAGCAGGCGACGACGCTCTCGGGCGGCGAGGCGCAACGCGTGAAGCTCTCCAAGGAGCTGTCGCGCCGCTCGACCGGCCGCACGCTCTATATTCTCGACGAGCCCACCACCGGCCTGCATTTCCACGACGTCGCCAAACTTCTCGAAGTGCTGCATGAGCTTGTCGAGCAGGGCAACACCGTCGTCGTGATCGAGCACAATCTCGAAGTCATCAAGACCGCCGACTGGATCATCGACATGGGCCCAGAGGGCGGCGACGGCGGCGGCGAAATCGTCGCGGCGGGACCGCCGTCGGAGATCGTCAAGGAGAAACGCAGCCATACCGGCCGCTATCTCGCCGAAGCGATGGCGCGAAGGCCGGCGGCGGAGCCGTCGGCGCCGAAAGCGAAAAAAGTTCGTTCGCGCTAAGAGCGCAAGCCCCTCTCCGCGCCTATCCCCGCAAGCGGGGAGAGGGGGAGGTGAGGGGCCTGGTGTTTGGCCGGAAAGCGTAACGGCGTGCGAATCAGTTCTTCAACGGCGCCGGCCGCGCGTCGGATTCCGCGTCGGTACTGCCGGCAATCGACGCGTTGTCCGCCGGCTCCTGCCCCTCGGCGCTCGCGCGCTTCTTGCCGGCTTCGATGATGTCGCGCTCAGGCCGCGGCAGCACCGGTCCTTCCGGGAAGACGAAGCCAAGCGACTTCGTCCCGCTGTCGTCGCCGACCACGACGACGCGCACCGCGCCGCCGTTCTTGAGGCGTCCGAACAGCACCTCGTCGGCGAGCGGCGTCTTGATGTGCTGGTGAATAATACGCGACATCGGCCGCGCGCCCATGGCTTCGTCATAGCCATGTTCGACGAGCCAGCTTCGCGCCTCGTCGGTCAGTTCGATCGTGATATTGCGGTCGGCGAGCTGCGCCTCGAGCTGCATGATGAATTTGTCGACGACGCGCTTGATGACCTCGACCGGCAAATGTCCGAAAGGCACGATGGCGTCGAGACGATTGCGGAACTCCGGCGCGAAGAGCCGGTTGATCGCCTCGCTGTCGTCGAGATCGCGGCGCGTGCGCGTAAAGCCGATCGGCGTGCGCGCCAGATCCTGCGCCCCGGCGTTCGTCGTCATGATGAGAATGACGTTGCGGAAGTCGATGGTCTTGCCGTTGTGGTCGGTCAGCTTTCCGTGATCCATCACCTGCAGCAGGATGTTGTAGAGATCGGGATGCGCCTTTTCGATTTCGTCGAGCAGCAGCACGCAATGCGGATGCTGGTCGATGGCGTCGGTCAGGAGACCGCCCTGATCGAAGCCGACATAGCCGGGAGGCGCGCCGATCAGCCGGCTGACCGTGTGGCGCTCCATATATTCCGACATGTCGAAGCGAACCAGTTCGATGCCGAGCGAGGTCGCGAGCTGGCGTGCGGCTTCCGTCTTGCCGACGCCGGTCGGCCCGGAGAAGAGATAGCAGCCGATCGGCTTCTCATGGTCGCGCAGGCCGGCGCGCGCGAGTTTGATCGCCGAAGTGAGCGCCGAGATCGCCTTGTCCTGACCATAGACGACTCTGCGCAGCGTCTCGTCGAGATGGGCGAGAACTTCGGCGTCGTCCTTGGAGACCGTCTTTGGCGGCACGCGCGCCATCGTCGCGATCGTCGTCTCGATCTCCTTCAGGCCGATCGTCTTTTTGCGCTTGTTCTCGGCGAGGAGCATCTGCGCCGCGCCGGTTTCGTCGATCACGTCGATTGCTTTGTCGGGAAGCTTGCGGTCATGAATGTAGCGGGCCGACAGCTCCACCGCCGCCTTCAGCGCATCGGCGGTGTAGCGGATCTTGTGGAATTCCTCGAAATAGGGCTTCAGCCCCTTGATGATTTCGATGGCGTCGGGGATCGAGGGCTCGTTCACGTCGATTTTCTGGAAGCGGCGGACGAGAGCGCGATCCTTCTCGAAATACTGCCGGTATTCCTTGTAGGTGGTCGAGCCGATGCAGCGCAGAACGCCCTGCGCCAACGCCGGCTTCAACAGATTGGAGGCGTCCATCGCCCCGCCGGAGGTGGCGCCGGCGCCGATCACGGTGTGAATCTCGTCGATGAAGAGAATCGCATTCTTGTGATTCTCGATTTCCTTCACGACCTGCTTTAAGCGCTCTTCGAAATCGCCGCGATAGCGCGTCCCGGCGAGCAGTGCGCCCATGTCGAGCGCGAAGACGGTCGCGCCGGAGAGAACGTCGGGCACGTCGCCCGAAACGATCTTGCGGGCGAGACCCTCGGCGATCGCCGTCTTGCCGACGCCAGGATCGCCGACGAGAAGCGGATTGTTCTTTTGCCGGCGGCACAGCACCTGGATCGTGCGCAGCACTTCCGGTTCGCGGCCGATCAGCGGGTCGATGCGGCCGTCGCGCGCTTTTTTGTTGAGGTTGACGCAATAGGCTTCGAGCGCGCCTTCCTTCTTACGGCTCTCGTTCTCGCGGCCCTCGCGGCCATCGCTGCGCTCGCCGTCGTCCTCGACCCCTCGCGGGGTGCGGCTCGCGTCGGAAAGGCCCGGGCGCTTGGCGATGCCGTGACTGATGAAGTTCACGGCGTCGTAGCGCGTCATGTCCTGCTCCTGCAGGAAATAGACGGCGTGGCTCTCGCGTTCGGCGAACAGCGCGACGAGAACATTGGCGCCGCTCACATCCTCGCGGCCGGAAGACTGGACGCTGATGATCGCCCGCTGCACGACCCGCTGAAAGCCGGCGGTCGGCTTGCATTCGTCAGCGTCTTCATTGACCAGATTGTCGAGTTCGCGATCGATGTAGTCGCGCAGATTCTTGGTCAGAACGTCGAGATCGACGGAGCAGGCGCGTAAGACGGCCGAAGCGTCGACGTCCTCGACGAGACTGAGCAGAAGATGTTCGAGCGTCGCATATTCATGGCGCCGTTCGCGGGCGGAAGCGAGCGCGCGGTCGAGTGTCTGCTTGAGATTGCGCGAGAAGGTCGGCATGCGCTCGTCCTATTTCTTTTCCATGATGCATTGCAGAGGATGCTGATGCTTCCTTGCAAAATCCATGACCTGGGTGACTTTGGTCTCAGCGACCTCATATGTGTAGACGCCGCATTCGCCGACGCCGTGATTGTGGACGTGGAGCATGATGCGCGTGGCTTCCTCCAGCGACTTGTTGAAATATTTGCGCAGCACGATCACCACGAACTCCTGCGTCGTGTAATCGTCGTTGAGCAGCAGCACCCGATACATATTGGGCTTGCGCGTCTGAGGACGCGTTCGGGTGACGAGCGCAGTGCCGGCCCCTGGACCAACGTCTGCGCCCCTGCGCGGCTCTTTCGCCGCGCGAGGCGCATGACGAGCGTCCGCCGTCAAAAGAGCTAAATCCTCCGCAGCCACGTCCTTACCCTTTCGGTCCTTTCCATGTAGGTCGGCACGGCGGTTCTTTTAGGTGTCGCCTCGCAGAATCCGGGCCACTTCCATGGGGAGGGAAATCAGGAACATCGTCAGTTTTGAGCTTTCGCCGCGGCTTTGCAAGGGGCTGTGCGACGCGCCGCTCCGCGTCCGGACCGGGCGCGCCGTCAACCAAAAATTTACCTTCGCTGGATTAGCGTCTTTACCGCTAACCCTCAGGCTCATAAGTGCGTCCAATGGGCGAGCACCGCCGCATAAGCCAACATCGGGCCGGACTGCCGACGGGCACCTGGAGTCTTGCGGCGCTGTCGGTCGCCGCTTGTTTGTGCAGCGTGCTTGGCGCGAAACTGCTCTCAAATCTGTTCGATCCGCCCGGCGCGCCCGCGCCGGCCCGCTTTTCCCGAGGCGCCGCCGCCGAACCGCCCGGTCGCGCCAGATCGGCGCCGCAAGTCGAGGCGCCGGCGCCTAAGGAGCGGAGCGACGCCGATGTGGACTATCTGACGACAGGAACGATTCCAGACAGAATGAACGCGCGCCGCGCTCTGACGCCTTGCGGCGAAGCTGCCGACCACTAGCTATTTTTTGGACGAAGCCTGGCGGTCGTCGCCGGAACCACACATATATTCATTGACAATCCGGCGATTGCCCTTAAAGCATTTCCGTGGCTATCGCCCGCGCTTCATAGCTGCGGACTGTCGGCGGGCCGGATGGCCGTCGCGGCGGCGGCGAAATTTCTCTCATACTCGCGCGCGTTGTTTACGGCTGGCGCGCAACCGGACTATCCGCATACGTGAGCCGTCACCAGGATAATTGATGACATTCGAGGAACTGGGCCTTTCCCAAAAGGTTCTCCAAGCCGTCCAGGCATCTGGCTATACAACTCCAACGCCGATCCAGGCGCAGGCCATTCCACCCGCCTTGCAGGGTCGCGACATTCTCGGCATCGCCCAAACGGGCACCGGCAAGACCGCCGCCTTCACCTTGCCGATGCTGAGTCGTCTTGAAAGCGGTCGCGCCCGCGCCAGAGTGCCGCGAACGCTCATTCTGGAGCCGACGCGCGAACTTGCCGCGCAAGTTGAAGAGAGCTTCGCCAAATATGGCAAGAACCATCGGCTCAATGTTGCGTTGCTGATTGGCGGCGTGTCCTTTGGCGATCAAGAAACCAAGATCATGCGCGGCGCCGACGTGCTGATCGCGACTCCGGGCCGCCTGCTCGACTTTTTCGATCGCGGCAAGCTGCTGCTGACGGGAATCGAGATTCTCGTCATCGACGAGGCGGACCGCATGCTCGACATGGGTTTCATTCCCGACATCGAGCGCGTCTGCAAGCTGGTGCCGTTCACCCGCCAGACGCTTTTCTTCTCCGCGACGATGCCGCCGGAAATCACGCGGCTGACCGAAGCTTTCCTGCACAATCCGATCCGCTGCGAAGTGTCGCGCGCCGCGACGACGGCGGTCACGATCAGGCAGATTCTCGTCGCCTCGCGCGGCCATGCCGACAAGCGCGAGACGTTGCGCAATCTCATCCGCAGCGCCGAAAACTTCAAGAACGCGATCATCTTCTGCAACCGCAAACGTGACGTGGCGATCCTCCACCGGTCTCTCGTCAAGCATGGCTTTTCCGCCGGCGCACTGCACGGCGACATGGATCAGCTAGCGCGCATGGCGTCGCTCGACGCGTTCAAGAACGGCGATGTGTCGCTCATCGTGTGTTCGGATGTGGCGGCCCGCGGTCTGGACATTCCTGACGTAAGTCATGTGTTCAATTTCGACGTCCCGACTCATAGCGAAGATTATGTGCACCGGATCGGCCGCACCGGCCGCGCCGGGCGGTCGGGCGTGGCCCTGACGATCGTCACCGAAGACGACATGAAATATGTCGATCAAATTCAGAGTCTGATCGGTAAGGCGATCGACTGGGAGGGGCCGGGTTTCGACGCCTTGCCGCCGCCGATGGAGACGAGCCGTCCGCAGGAGCGCCGCGGCGAGCGCCCCGATCGCGGGCAGCGACGGGATCGCGGCCGAAGGCCGTCCGGCGAGCGCGAGCCGCCGATCCGCAGACCAGCGGCCTCAGAGCGTGAAGCGCCGATCCGCAGACCAGCGGCCGCCGAGCGCGAAGCGCCCGTCAGCATTGGCCGGCCGCGTGGCGGGCGCCCGAGGCCGGAGGAGGAAAGCTTCCGGTCTCCAGCCTGTGCGGCGCCGACCGAGCGTCGCGAGCGCCGGCCGCGTCATCACGAGGACGATGGGCCGCCGGTCGTCGGGCTCGGCGACCATGTGCCTTCGTTTTTGCTGCGGCCTGTGGCGTTGAAACCGGCCAAGGTCGGCGAGGAATAGGTCTTCGCCGTCGAGCCTGAGCAGGCTTAAGCCGCGAAAGGCTCTATCGCCGCTCGGATCTTCTCCGCCTGTTCCGCGAGCTTCGCGTCGTCCGCCATCGTGCCGGGCGGCCGCAAGGCGACGCCATCCCAGCGCGGCAGCAGATGGAAATGCAGGTGATAGATCACCTGGCCGCCGGCGCTTTCATTGAACTGATGAAGGGTCAGCCCGTCGGCGTCGAAGGCTTTTTCGATCGCTTTTGCGACATGCTGCACGCGCTTCATCAATTGCCCCAGCGTTTCCGGCGAGACGTCGAGCAGTCCACGAGCGCCTTCCTTAGGGATGACCAGAACGTGGCCTTCCGCACGCGGCATGATGTCCATGAACGCCAGCGCGACGTGATCCTCAAAGACCGTATGCGCGGGGATTTCGCCGCGCAGAATCTTGCCGAAGATATTGTTGGGATCATAGGCGACGGCCATGGGCGGTTCCCTTCGAGCGCTTGCTCCTCAATATCGTTTTGGCCGTTCCAACGTGCGCTTGCGTCTCAAGGGACGCCGCTCATGCCGCGAACGGATATCGTCGGGCGACGACGCTCCGTTCCCGCGGAAGAAGGCCGGCAAGGAAAGCAACTGCCTCTAGGGCCTGTCAATCCCCATAGGCGAAGGCGCGGATGTTCGTGATGCGGAAATCGCTCGCGGGATAGACGCCGAGAATCTCCACCTCCTTGGAGAAAAACTGCAATTCTTCCAAGGCGCGCGCCATCGCCGGCTGCTCGGGATGGCCGTCGGCGTCGGCGAGAAAGCGCGTCGCGGCGAATTCGCCGTCGACCATGTAGCTTTCGAGCTTGGTCATATTGACGCCGTTGGTGGCGAAGCCGCCGAGCGCCTTGTAGAGCGCGGCCGGCACGTTGCGCACGCGAAAGATGAAAGTGGTGACGGTCGCCCCGGCGTTCGGCGCCGCCCACTCCCTTGTCTTCGACAGCACAATGAAGCGCGTGGTGTTATGCGCTTCGTCCTCGATGTTCTCGGCCAGCACGTCGAGATCGTAGATTTCGGCGGCGAGCCTTGGCGCGATCGCCGCCTTGGTCGGATCGCCCCATTCGGCGACTTCGCGCGCGGCGCCGGCGGTGTCGCCTGCGGTATGCGCCTCGAGTCCGAACTGGCGGATGGCGCGCCGGCATTGACCGAGCGCATGGACATGGCTGTAGACGCTCTTCAGTCCCTGCCGCGTCGCGCCTTTAGGCGCCATCAGATGAAAATGGATTGGCAGGAAGCGTTCGCCGACGATGTGCAGTCCGGAATGCGGCAGGAAATGATGGATGTCCGCCACCCGTCCGGCGATCGAATTTTCGAGCGGGATCATGCCGAGCGCGGCGCGTCCCTCGGTGACCGACGCGAAGGCGTCCTCGAAGCTCGCGCATGGGAGCGGCGTCAGATGCGGATAGGCCTCACGGCAGATGAGGTCCGAATTCGCGCCCGGCTCTCCCTGATAGGCGATATATTGCTTCACTTTGCGTCCTGTTCGCGCGTCGCGGCGGCGCGCAGCGCAGTCAAATCGCGTTCCGTATCCACCGATGGCGCGGCTTTGTCCAGCAGCGCGGCGTCGATGCGCATGCCGGCCTCGAGCGCGCGCAACTGCTCAAGGCGCTCGCGCACCTCCAGCGGGGAGGGCGGCAACGAGACGAAACGCTCCAGCGCCGCGCGGCGAAAGGCATAGACGCCAACGTGCTTCAAGCGCGGCCCTTCGCCAAAGGGCGCGGCCGCTCTGGTGAAATAAAGCGCGCGCAGCCGATTGGGCGTGAGCGACGCTGCGACGAGCTTCACGGCGTTCGGATCGTCGACTTCTTCCGGGCGCGCCGGACAGGCCAGCGTGCCGATGTCGACGCAAGGGTCGTCGAGCAGAGCGAGCGCCGCCTCAAGCGCGCCGTCGGGCAGGAAGGGCTGGTCGCCTTGCAGATTGACGACGGCGCCATGGCGGCCTTGCGGGTCGAGCGCGCGCAGCGCCTCGCCGAGACGGTCGCTGCCGCAAGCATGCGAGCCGCGCGTCAGCGCCGCTTGTCCGCCGGCCGCTTCAACAACGCGCGCGACTTCCGGCGCGTCGGTGGCCACCACGACAGGCCCGACCGCTGCGGCGCAGGCGCGCTCCCAGACGTGAATGATCATGGGCCGGCCGTCGATGTCGGCGAGCGCCTTGCCGGGCAGACGCGTCGAAGCTAAACGCGCCGGAATGACGACAATCGGCGCGAGCGCCGGCATAGCGGCGTCAGTAGGCGTTGTTATCCTCGGCCATCCAACCCTTTTCGCTCTTCACGAAATGCAGCGTGCCTTCGCTGGTATGCACTTCGCTCTTGGCGAAGGTCCGGTCGTCGTCGAGGCCGAGAAAGGCGCATTTTCCGCGTTCGCGCTCATCGGCGCATTTGGCTTCGAAGCCTGCGGGGAACTGAATTTCAGCCTCATACATCAATTCATAGGCGTCAATATTTTCACGCTTTACTTCCCGGCCCTGCACCTTCTTGAAAGAGACGAGTTTGGCGTCCACGCCGTTCTTTTCTAGAAGACTGCGCAAGACCTTGGCGCCGGTGGCGTCGCCGGGCATATGCTCGCCGCAAGCGGAAAGCGCCAAGGAAACGGAGAGGCCAGCCACGAGCCCGAGAACAAAGCGAAATCCAGATGCCATCTACTCCTCCGGCGCGGCGCTCGTTGCGGCGCGTTATTGCTTGTTATGCTGGCGTGCAAACGCTTCACAACTCCCCATCTGTGAAAATTCATATCAGATAGTTGCAATTTTGTGCAGCCGGAGTAACGTAACTGCGCCAAATGAGTTGCGCGTCTGGCGGCGTCGAAGGGCCTGAAAGAAGACCCATGGCGTGCGTAAGCGTTCGATGCGTATTCGGCACAACTTTGAATACCCTGCGGAGTGCTCAGGTCCGCCGCATCTCCTGGGTCCGTGGGGTTGGCCGACTGGCGGTGGTTGGAGTGGCCTCCTTGAAGCCATCGTCAGTCGGCCGCCTTGCCCCGAAGCGGTCGCTCCCCAAAATTCTCTGAAGCCCGCCGAACGATCGGTCGCGTTGTTGTGGCCACGCTTCCGTTGCATGGCGCGCACCGCGAAGACGCGGACGCAGGCTTTTTTTTCGCCGCACGCGCTGCGCTTTTGCAATCGATCAATTCATCTGCATCTAGACGATTACGCCTAAAGGCGGCGCGAGCCATGGCGGCGGCGACGAAATTCTGATGCGCCTGTCCGCGCTTACTTGATCTTGGTTTCCTTGAATTCCACGTGCTTGCGCGCGACCGGATCATATTTCTTGAAGACGAGCTTTTCCGTCTTGGTGCGGGCGTTCTTCTTGGTGACGTAGAAATAGCCCGTATCCGCCGTGGACAGGAGCTTGATCTTGATCATGGCGGACTTGGCCATCGCTTATTCCAGTCGCTTAGAGAAAAGAAATCGTCCCGGCCGCTGGGCGCGCCGGGAGCGAATTGGCCGGCAACATACGTGCGGCGAAAGCGATGTCAAGGCGGCGCCTGGGCGCCAGTCCGACTCCGGGCGATGCGATCGCCATCAGCGGAACGGCAAAGATCAGCCATAATTTTGTTGGTTAATCACAAAGAGGAGCGGCGCGTGGCCGCGGCAATACTCGGGCTGGGAGCAATATCTCGTAAGAAGCCGATGCTTGCGCGTGTCGATGAACGCGGAGCCGGCATGTATCGTCGTGAAGAAAGCCGTCTTTAACCTTCACGCGAACGGGCCTGGAGTCAGCAGTATGAGCGTAACACTCGAAAAGCGACGCAAAGTTGCCGAGTTAGAGAACTTTGAACGGCGGATACTCAAAGAAAAGCAACGCCTCTTAAGCGAGCTGGAAAGCCTGGAGCGGCCGTTCCGCAAGGCCAAAGCGAGCGGCGGGACCAGAGGTTTTTCAAGCCACACCGCAGGCGAGTGGCGCGCGCTCTACGCCGCCGCCTCATCCTGGGCGTCGATCTGGTTTTACGTTGTCGCGGCGATCATCCTGCTTGGGGGCGGCGGCCTGGTCGCGCATCTCGCGATAAGCGACGCGCCGCCCGAGCGCACCCAGCTGGCGTCGCCGCGCCGGGTCGAGCCACAGCCCGCTTCCGCGCATGCGCAAGACCCGTTTGCATCGTCGGCGCCGCCGGCGCCCGATGCGACGGCTTTGCGCGAGCGCTTCCGGCAGGCGCAGTCTGCGACGGCGCCCTTGCCCGAGCCGCTGCCGCCACCATCGGTCGCCAAGGCGCGAACGCCTGACCCGGCGCCAGTTCAGGAGGCGGCGCCGGTCGCCGCGCCCGACAACGCGAAACCGCAAGCCGCTGTCGAGCGCGCGCCATCCGTCGACGCGGCAAGGTCGACGAGCGCCGCGTCGGCGGCGGTCGAAAGCCAGGCTGAGGAAAAGCCGGCCAATGAGGGCCGCCATACGCAATGTCTCGTCAAGGTCGACGGACAGGTTCTGTTCCAGCGCGGCTGCATGCTCCGCCAATCCGGGCGCTCCACGTTCACGTTCAACGCCGGAGACGAGGCGGTGGTTCTGACGCTCGAACGTGGACGGACGTGGACGGCGCGTCTCGGCGGCCGCAGCCTGGGCAAGGTCTATCGCACGGGAGAGTGCTGGGGCAGGCGCCGAGAAGTTTACATCTGCGCGAAAGGCGCGTGACGCGCCGCGCTATCGCTTTTTCTTCGCGCGCATCGGCGGGCGTCGTTCCTTCGATCTCGCGCTCGCCTGCGGCGGCGCGCGGCGTTCGCCGCCGCTCACCACCTCGAAGCGCAAGGCGCCGGCGATCGGCGCCGCCTCGATGAGCCGCACCTCGATCACATCCGCGAGCCGATAGCTGACGCCCGAGCGTGAGGTCAGCGCATGCGCCGCTTCGTCATAGGCGTAATATTCGCGGCCCAAGGTCGCCGCCGGCACGAAGCCGTCGGCGCCCGTCTCGGCGAGGCGCACGAAGAGCCCCGATCGCGTCACGCCGGAAATGCGCGCTGAAAAGCGCGCGCCGATCTGGTCGGCGAGATGATGCGCGATCAGCCGATCGACGGTCTCGCGCTCCGCCGCCATGGCGCGCCGCTCGGCGGCCGAGATGCGCGCGGCGATTTCCGCAAGTTCGCCGACGGGCATGTCCGGCAAACCGCCTTCGCCGAGCTTTAAGGCGCGAATGAGCGCGCGATGGACGATAAGATCGGCGTAGCGCCGAATGGGCGAGGTGAAATGCGCGTAGCGGCGCAGATTGAGGCCGAAGTGCCCGTAATTTTCATGCGTATATTCCGCCTGCGCCTGGGTGCGCAGAATGATCTCGTTGACGATGTTTTCGTGCTCCAGGCCCTTCACCCGATCGAGGATCACGTTGAAATGCGCGGGGCGCAGCGTTTGGCCCTTGGCGAGCTTGACGCCGATCGTCGCGAGGAATTCAGAGAGCGCCGTCACCTTCTCGCGCGAGGGTTCGTCATGGGCGCGATAGATCAGCTGCTGGCGATGCTGTTCCAAGGTTTCGGCGGCGGCGACATTGGCGAGGATCATGAATTCTTCGATCAGCCGATGCGCTTCGAGCCGCGGCGGAATGATCACGCGATCGAAGGACCCGTCTTGCTTCAAAAGGATCTTGCGCTCGGGCAGATCGAGATCGAGCGGCGCGCGGAGATTGCGCGCGTGCCGCAGCGCTTCATGCGCGGCGTAAAGCGGACGCAACACCGCAGCGAGCAGTGGCCTGGTGGTTTCATCCGTGCGGCCTTCGATCGCGTCCTGCGCCTGCGCATAGGCGAGCTTGGCGTGCGAACGCATCATCACGCGATGAAATTTGTGGTCGATCTTTCTGCCCTTGCTGGTGACGCGCATGCGCACAGCAAGCGCCGGCCGATCTTCGCCGGGCCGCAATGAGCAAAGGTCGTTGGAGATGCGCTCGGGCAGCATCGGCACGACGCGATCGGGGAAATAGACCGAATTGCCTCGGTCTAACGCGTCGCGGTCAAGCGCCGAGCGCGGCGTCACATAATGCGCAACGTCGGCGATCGCGACGGTAAGGACGAAGCCGCCGTCATTATCCGGCGCGTCATCCGGCATGGCGTGAACCGCGTCGTCATGGTCCTTGGCGTCGGGCGGGTCGATGGTGACGAGCGGCAGGTCGCGCCAGTCTTCGCGGCCGTGCAGAGACGCGGGCTGCGCGCGCTCGGCCTCCGCGCTCGCCTCGACGCGAAACACGTCGGGAATGTCATGCGCGCGCAACGCAATGAGACTCACCGCTTTCTCGCCCGTCACCGAGCCCAGCGTCTCGCGCACCCGGGCGCGCGGCGCGCCAAAGCGCGTCTTGCCGATAAGATCGACCGAGACGAGGTCGCCGTGCCTGCCGTCGCCGATGTCGGCCGCCGCGATGGCGAGTTCGCGCCCCGCCTGCTTCTTGTCGATCGGCTGAATGCGGCCGGCGCCATTCGCCTCAATATGCAGCACGCCGAGCACGCGTTGGCGCTGGCGCGACAGAAGTTTCACAACCCGCCCGACATAGGGCGGCTCATTCGGTCCGGCGTCGCGATCAGGCTCGGCGCGCACCAGCGCGCGGTCGCCGAGGCCCGCCAGCGGCTCGCCCGGCCGGGCGCGGCGCGGCGCGTGGATGCGAATCCGCGGCGCCGGCCCCAATTCGTCTTCGTCCCATTCGACCGGCGCGGCGATCATCTCGCCGTCGCGGTCGCGGGCGATGATGTCGACGAGCGCGACCGGCGGCAGCGCGCCCTTGCGCGTCACGCGCTTGCCGCGCTTTTCCAGAACGCCTTCCTCGGCGAGTTCGGCGAGCATGCGCTTAAGCGCGATACGGTCATCGCCGGCGACGCCGAAGGCGCGGGCGATTTCGCGCAGGCCGATCTGGCGCTGGCCGCCCGCCTCGGTTTCGCGGGAGATGAAGGCGAGAATGTCTTCGCGAGACGGCGCGCCTTTAATTTTTTCGTTCTTCTTCGCCAAGGACTCGCTCAAAAAGAGGCGGAAAATGCGCGCCTATGCCGCCCATTGCATAGGAAGTTCCGTTGAGGCGTTTGCACAAATGTCATTCCAGGCAGACCAAAGGCGCGACCGGGAATCCAGAGCAACATTCAAGGTATTCGTCGTGACTCTGGCTTCCCGATCGAGGGCGAGACGCGCGTCGGAAATGGCGTCGGGCAGTTCGACCGGACTCGTTGTCACTCATATAGGTCGCCGGCGCCGAAATCGAAACGCCGCGCCAAACCACTTCCTATTTCGCTGCGAACTTCTTCGTCGAAGGCTTTCTAGCAGGCCGCTTTTTTGACTCGGTCTTTTTCGCAGCCGCCTTCACCACCTGTCTCACCGGCCGAGAATCGTCGAAGGGGGTCTCGTCGCTGTCTTCGATATTCTTCTTGGCTTTGGCCGGCGCTTTCTTTGCCGGCGCCTTCTTCGGCGCGCCGCCCTTCTTTGGCGCGCCGCCCTTGGCTTCGATCAAGCGCAGGGCCTCTTCGAGAGTCACGTCTTCGGCGGACGCGCCCTTGGCCAGCGTCGCGTTGATCTTGCCCCAATTGACGTAAGGGCCGAAGCGCCCGGCGCGCACCGTGACCTTGCCGCCCTCGGGATGGTCGCCGAGCGTGCGCCCGCCAGACGCGCCGCCGCCCGCAGCTTTCGCCGCGAGAAGCTCCAGCGCTTGCTCCAGCGTCAACGACGCTGGATCGGTTCCTTTCGGTATCGTCGCATTGACCTTGCCCCAGTTCACGTAAGAACCGAAGCGGCCGGCCTTGACGCTCACCGCGCCGCCTTCGGGATGATCGCCAAGCGAACGCGCCGGCTCCGCCGGACCGCGCGAGAAGCGCGAGCCGCCGGTCCCTGACTCCTTCTGAACGATCAGGTCGATGGCGCGATTGGCGCCGATCGACAGCACGTCGTCGTCGCGGCCGATATTGGCGTAGGTCTTGGCGTGCTGCACATAGGGGCCGTAGCGGCCGATGCCGGCGACGATCGGCTCGCCGCTGGTGGGATGTTTCGCGACTTCGCGCGGCAGCGAGAGCAGGGCGAGCGCCTGCGCGAGCGTCAATTCGTCGGGCTTGATGTTTTTGGGCAGCGAGCCGCGTTTGGGCTTTTCGCCGCCTTCCTCCTGCTCCCCCTCCTGCACATAGGCGCCAAAGCGCCCGTCGCGCAGCGTCACTTCCGCGCCGGTTTCCGGGTTGACGCCGAGAACCTTCACGCCCGGCCGCGCGACGTCGGCGGCGTCGCCGGTTGGCGGCGACAGCGTTCGCGTGTAGCGACATTCGGGATAGTTCGAGCAGCCGACAAAGGCGCCGAATTTGCCGATTTTCAGCGAGAGCTGGCCGCTGTTGCAGGCGGGGCAGAGCCGCGGATCGCTTCCGTCCTCCTTCTGCGGGAAGACATGCGGACCCAGCAGCTCGTTGAGGCTGTCGAGCACCTCGCTGACGCGCAGATCCTTGGTGCCGTCGACCGCCGCCGAGAAATCTTTCCAGAAGTCCCGCAGCACCTGCTTCCAGTCGATCTCATTATTGGAGACGAGATCGAGCTTTTCTTCGAGGTCGGCGGTGAAGTCGAATTCGACGTAGCGCGAGAAGAAGCTTTCGAGAAAAGCGACGACGAGGCGCCCCTTGTCCTCGGGCACGAGGCGCTTCTTGTCGAGCCGGACATAATCGCGGTCGCGCAGCACGGCGAGCGTCGAGGCGTAGGTCGAGGGGCGCCCAATGCCTAATTCCTCCATGCGCTTGACGAGCGTCGCCTCGGTGAAGCGCGGCGGCGGTTCGGTAAAGTGCTGGGTCGCGTCGATCTTTTCGCGGGTGACGGGCTCGCCCTGCGCCATCGCCGGCAGGCGGCCGCCGTCCTCGTCCTCTGCGTCGTCGCGGCCTTCCTGATAGAGTTCGAGAAAGCCCGGAAAGCGGACGACCTGGCCGGTAGCGCGCAGCTCTAGCGCCCGCGCGCCGGCCTTGGCGTCGATCTCGACCGTGGTGCGCTCGAGTTCGGCCGACTCCATCTGGCTGGCGATGGTGCGCGTCCAGATCAATTCGTAGAGCTTCGCCTGCTCGGGCTCGAGATATTTGGCGACGTGCTTGGGAAGACGCGCGGCGTCGGTTGGCCGGATCGCCTCATGGGCTTCCTGCGCATTCTTGGCCTTCGTCGTATATTTTCGCGGAACATGGGGAACGAAACGGTCGCCGTATTCCCGCCCGATGACGCCACGCACGCTTGCGATGGCCTCGGGCGCCATGTCGACGCCGTCGGTTCGCATATAAGTAATGAGTCCCGCCGTCTCGCCGCCGATGTCGACGCCTTCATAGAGCCGTTGCGCGATGCGCATGGTGATCGCCGGCGCGAGACCGAGCTTTCGCGACGCTTCCTGTTGCAGGGTCGAGGTGGTGAAGGGCGCATAGGGGTGGCGTTTGACGGGCTTGGCTTCGACCGAGCGGACCACGAAGGACGCGGCGTCCAGCGCCTTCTTGAAGTCCTCGGCCTCCTGGCCCGCGCCGATGTCGAGCCGCGAAATCTTCCTGCCGTCGGCGCCGACCAGCCGGGCGGTGAAGGGCTCGCCGGCCTTGGTCTTCAAATGGGCGACGAGCGACCAATATTCGCGCGGGACGAATTTCTCGATTTCGAGCTCGCGGTCGCAGACGAGGCGTAGCGCCACCGACTGCACGCGCCCGGCCGAACGTGCGCCCGGAAGCTTGCGCCACAGTACTGGCGACAGGGTGAAACCGACGAGATAGTCGAGCGCGCGCCGGGCGAGATAGGCGTCGACCAGCGCCTGGTCAATCTGGCGCGGATGCGCCATCGCCTCCTTGATTGCGTCCTTGGTGACCGCGTTGAAGACGACGCGCTCGATCGTCTTGCCCTTGAGCACGCGCTTCTTGTTCAAAATGTCGAGCAAATGCCAGGAGATGGCCTCGCCCTCGCGGTCCGGGTCGGTGGCGAGGATGACCTTGTCGGCGCCCTTTATCGCCTCGGCGATGGCCGAGACGCGCTTTGCGCCCTTGGCGTCCATCTCCCAAACCATGGAAAAATCCTGGTCAGGATCGACCGAGCCGTCCTTGGCGGGCAGGTCGCGAACATGGCCGTAACATGCCAGCACATTGAAATTACTGCCTAAATACTTGTTGATCGTCTGCGCTTTGGCCGCCGATTCGACGATAACGACATTCATTTCGAGCTTATTCCAAGGGTGCGCCGGCTCGGCGCGAGCGGCGGAAGATGGTCAAAATGGGCGCCGCCTGTCAAATTGGCCAGCCCGGGAGCTTAAGGGAAGCTGCGTCATGGAAAAACCGAGCGAGCTTCAACCGGCGGCCGTCGAGGCGGCGGCCGTCGCCCCGCGCGCCAGGGCGTCGAACTATCCCGAACCATTCGCCTCGCGGATGCGCGGGCGCGAAAAGCGTGTTTTGGGCGACCTCTTCGGCTTGAACAATTTCGGCGTCAACCTTACCCGGCTCGCGCCCGGCGCGCAGTCGGCGCTGAAGCATCGCCACAGCCGGCAGGACGAATTCGTCTTTATCTTGGAAGGAGAGCCGACGCTGCTGCTCGACGATGACGAGATCGTCCTGCGCGTCGGCATGTGCGCGGGCTTCCCCGCGCAGGGCGCAGCCCACTGCCTAGTCAATCGGACCGATCGCGACGTTGTCTACCTCGAAATCGGCGACCGCTCGGCTGGCGACGCGGCGACCTATCCCGACGACGACCTCGCCGCGGCGTTCGGCCCGGACGGCCACTGGATCATGACGCATAAGGACGGCCGTCCTTATTGACGCGCGTGCTCGCGCGACCCGGCTTGCCCGCCCTGGCGCCCTCCTGTATGAGCGAGCCCACGCGGCGCACGCCGCGCGACGGCCTCGTGGCGGAGTGGCTACGCAGAGGACTGCAAATCCTTGTACGGGGGTTCGATTCCCTCCGAGGCCTCGCGCTTTCTAAGGCGGTCGCTCTAAAATGGTCGTCGTCGGCGCCCACAGGCGCGCAGGCTTAATGATAGCGCAAAAGAAACGGGCCGCGCGGCCGGCGCGGGGGCCATTTAGGTCGGGTTTCTTCGCAGTTGCGTTGTAGTTGGGGCGAAATCGCCATCGGAGAGCGTAATGAAGCTGAATGCATTGATTGCGGATGCGCAGACGCGGCTGGATCAGGCGCGGCGCGAGTTGAAATCCGCCGTTCTCGATTTCGACGTCTCGGACGAAAGCCTATTGGAAATGCGGGCGGCCGCACGGCGCGTCTATGACGAACTCAGCGCGCTCGACCGCAAGAAGCTGAAAGGCGGCCTGTTCGGCTTTCTAAAATTCTGGTGACCGCCACGCGGCGCTTCGGGCTCTTTCGCCCGCCGACGCGCGCTCCATAATTGATTAAGGAGCGCGCGTTCATCGCGCCGCAGAACGAGGTCGCCAAATGATCAGTCCTGAAACGCCTCCCGGCGCCGAGGTGATTTGCCTAGACGCGACTGCCGGCCCCTATGGTCGTTGCGAGGGCCTGGCCCGCGGGGCCATCTACACGGTTGCGCGCATCGCCCGCGGCATCGACGGCGGCCATGTCGTGATTCTTGCGGAAGTTTCGCCCTGGCGGACCTATGCGCCGCCTTGGGGCGTGGTCGAGGTCGGTTTTGAACTTCGCCGCTTCCGCTATCTCGACATCCCTGGCGAACTGACAAGGCTGCTGCGCGAAACGCAATTCGAGGACGTCTGAACTTCCCGCTTCATCTCGCCGCCGGCGCCTGGGACGACGCATCCGGGCGCGGCAGCAGCGGCGCGGCGGCGTCCGATCGGCGGATAAAGGACTGCGTATCGAGCTTCAGCGCCAATTCGTCCCAGCGGCCGGCCACCTCGAAGGCGATGCTGGGAGCAGAATCGCTGATCTTGCCCGCGCTATCCGTTTCGCGCGCGATGGCGTTGATCGCGAGCGCGCGTTCCGGCAGTGGCGCCGATCCGCTGAAAGCCACCGAGAAGCCAGGACCCCGTGCGCTTCCATCAAAAATTTTAGCGACCCCGTTTTCGAATTTCATGGCGGCGCTCGCCGCATCGACGATCGAACGCCCGGAGCGGATGTCGACGGCGCTCGACAATGGGCGTTTTTCCCAACCCTGCAGCGCCTTCTCGAGATCGACGCCGGACATCTCTCCGTCGACGAGCGCCACGCTGGCGCGCCCGTTCAGACTTTGCATAAGCGCCGACATCCGGTCGCCGCTCCCGTCCAGCGTAAGAGTCGCGTTGAGGGCGCCGGCCAACCATGGCTTGCCAAAAGCGTCCCAAATCAGTGGACCCGCCTCGACCGCCATCGTTTGCGCATTGGCGCGGAACGCCAGCCCCTCGGGTCCCGGCGCGACGGACGCCCGGAACTTAAACGCCCCGCGATAGGCTTGGGCCTGGTCGATCGAGAACTCCGCCGCGCCGTCGCGTAGAGTCGCCCTGATCGACGCATCGCTGATCTTCAGCCGGCCGAGTCGTGCGTGGCCCACGGCGAGACGCAGATCGACGTCGGCGCCGGACAAGTCCGGGAGATCGAAGGGCCGCCTATTCCACTGTCCATCCGAATCGACAAGCGCGGGCGCTTCGGAAAGAAACGGCCGCAAGGAGAGGAACTCGCTTTGAAGCGCGGCCGCGAACGTTGGCCGGCCCCCCTCGTTGTGAACGTCGAGATCGCCTCGAAACTCGTTTCCATCGACAAATAGGCGTGCGCCTTTGAAGTGCGCCTCTCGCGGCGCGAGCGTCGCCTGCGCGGAAAATTGCGTGTCGCTGAAAGGGCCGGGCAGGGGCGCCGCCACGCCGAACAGAGCGAGCGCCCGTCGCGCCGAGGCGGCCGCGGCTGCGACATGGCCCGCGAAGCGGGCGTTGGCGCCGAGCTGGCCGACGCCCTGCGCCTCGAACCGAAATGTCTGGCCGTCGAGCCGCGACGTCACGACCGATTCCTCGCCGCGCAGCAACGCGCCCGGACGCGCGACCCAGAGGAGGGCTTCGAGTCGTTCGCCGTTGACATCGAACGCGCCCGTCAGGGCCGCGGCCTCGCCGATGCGGCGCCATTCAAATTTCGCGGCGATTCTCTCCAGCGCATAGAGCCGGCCGCGATAGGAGATGCGTGCGTCGCCATCGACGATCGATACGGTTCCGAACCGCACATTATCCGCCGCGGCGGCTTCGAGCGTCGCCGGCTTTGCGGCCGCGGCGCGCGCCGCCGCGCCTGGCGCGCCGTCCGGAGTCTTGTCGAAATCGATGCGCGCATGCGGGCGGATGAGCGTCACCGCTGTGACCTTGAGCCGTCCCGCCAACAAGGGCAGAACATCGACGTCGCCGTGAAGCTCGCTCGCCTCGATGAGCAGCGCGCCATTGCGATCGGCGAAGGCGACGGCGTCGACGGCGATGCTCGGGCGCGGCAGGAGCGAGAAGCTGATTTTGCCGCGCGCCGCCACATAGAGACCCGACGAGCCTTGGAGCTGATCGGCGACCGCGTCCATGAGAGCGGTCGGCGAGAACAGCCAGGGCGCGATTGCGGCGGCGATCGCCGCGAAGGCTGCGACCGCCGCCAAGGCCGACGCGAGCCGGCGAAGCGCGGCGGACGGACGGCGCGCCTTAAGGGCTGGCGAGGGCTTGTTGGTTAAGGCGGACGGCTGCACGCCACGGGCTCCAG
This sequence comes from Methylocystis sp., assembly GCA_022843405.1. GTDB lineage: Bacteria > Pseudomonadota > Alphaproteobacteria > Rhizobiales > Beijerinckiaceae > Methylocystis. The sequence continues at coordinate 85,794 of JALHNQ010000001.1, forward strand.
AAGCTGGTCTCAAGGACATCGCTTGTCGCGGTCAAGGGCGGCGAGAAAGTGGCGAAAAGCCGAGAGTGCGGGGCGTGCCGCAAAAAGAGAGTCCAGGCGTTAACGCAGCGCGCTCCAAGCCTTTGGAATCGATTGCGTCATCCGCATTTGGGCGATTCCGCCCGAACGCTGCGCGACCTAGCGATCTTCAGCGCGCGCCAGCTCGCTGCGCAGCGCAGCCAGGATTTCCTCGACATAGAATGGTTTTTCGACCATGGCGTGCTCAAGATACGCCTCGGGCAATCCCGCGCGCCCACAGCCCGTGGTGAAGATGAATGGGCAGCCGCGGGCGGCGAGCGCGTCGGCGACGGGATCGATCTTTTCGTGCCCGATATTCACGTCGAGCAGCGCGAGGTCCACGCCGTCTTCGCGCGAAAGCCGAACCGCTTGTTCGACGCTGCGCGCCATCCCCGCGATAATCAAGCCGAATTCTGAAAGTGTCTCTTCAAGCGCCAGCGCGATATAAGGATCGTCTTCGACAATAAGCAGCCGTCGCCCGAGCAAAGGATCGCTCGCACGCTTGGTGTCATCGCTCGGGGCCACCGAGGATGTAAGGTCGGAGCTTGAAACCGACATAGGTGAATGGTGGGGCGGATTCCCACAGTTGTCTAGCTTTCGCGGGGCGTCTTCGACGAATTTGCACACAACATGGCGAATGTCGCCCAAACTGCTAGAGCGCTCCAGCTTAAGATCGTCAGTCCGCCGCCGATCGGCGCGGCCAAAGGAAAAAGTTTCACCGTCAGAAAGACGCGCGCCGCAAGGTCCGCGGCGAACAGAGTCACCCCCGCTTGCAGCGCCAGGGCGATTGCGGCAAGCCAATTCGCCTCCCGTCGCGGGGTCACGCGTGTAAGCGCGGCGAGGCCGAGGCCGGCGGCGGCGTGAATCATGAGAAATTGGCTCGCCGACGCGAGAAAGGGACTCGAATCGACATGGGCCGCCGCGGCGGCGAGTGCGACGCCCGTCGCGCCTTGAACGGCGGCGACGGCGGCGATGAAAAAGGACAATCTCAACGGCGACTCCCTATCGGGCCTGCGGCCAAACGGGTCTTCCGGCTTCAGGCGTCGCCGCCAAAATACAGACGCCCGACGGAATGGACCAGTTCTTCAAGAAACCGATCGCGTTCGACGCATTTTCTTGAATCGCTCGACCGATACCTCCGGCGAACGCCAGCCGCTCGCCTCCGCCGCCGTCGCGCCGCGAAGGCGTCCTCCACGAGGCGGCGCTCTCGCAAACAGGAACGCGCCCTCCTATATTGCCCCGGAGAATTGGCAGGAGCGCAGAATGAGCGCAATGGGAGTCGTGATTTGTCTGGCGATCGCCGCCTCGGCTGGCCTCGGCGTTTATTTGCGCTTGCGACAGATGGCGACGGTTGAGGCCAATCGCGATCGGGTGCCGCCGGATTTCGCGCTTGACGTGACGCTCGACGATCATCGCCGCGCCGCCGAATATACGATCGCGAAAACCGAGTTTTCCATCGTCGAAACGATTGTCGACGCCGCCATTTCAATTTTGTGGCTGGCGTTGGGGCTCGCGCCGCTCTATGCGGCGATCGCCGTCCTGGTCGAACCGGGCCTCCTGCGCAGCGTTCTGTTCGTTCTCGCCTTTGGCGTGATCGCCGGTTTGATCGACATGCCCTTCGCCGCCGCGCGGGCCTTTTGGCTGGAGGCGCGATTCGGCTTCAATCGCCTGACGCCGCGGAAGTTTCTCGTTGACCAGGCGAAGACCGGCGCTTTAGAAATCGCCGTTTCGGCGCCTTTGCTGTTCGGCATGTTCTGGCTGCTGCGCGCCGCGCCCGACACATGGTGGCTCTTCGCCTATGTCGCCTTCCTCGCCATAGCGGTCGCGATGTCCGTGATCTATCCGACCATCATCGTGCCGCTCTTCAATACATTCACGCCGCTCGAAGAGGGCGCGATGAAGCAGCGGATGGAGGCGCTCCTCGCCAGATGCGGCTTCGAGTCGAAAGGGCTCTATGTGATGGACGCCTCGACGCGCTCCACGCATGGCAACGCTTATTTCAGCGGTTTCGGCAAAGCCAAGCGCATCGTCTTCTTCGACACGCTGCTTGCGAAACATTCGCCTGACGAGATCGAGTCGATCCTCGCCCATGAGCTCGGCCACTTCAAATTCGGCCATATGCGGCAGATGCTGCTACAGGCGGCGGCGATCGCCTTCCTTGGTTTCGCCGTGCTGTGGCTGGCTTTCGGCTCCGACGTCTTCGCCGGCTGGTTCGGACTGCCGAATGATCCGGGCATCGTCCTCGTCGCGCTGCTGCTGGCGCGCGAGCCGATCTCGCATGTCCTGTCGCCCTTGCTCGCCTGGCGGTCGCGCCGGGCGGAGTTCGAGGCCGACGCCTTCGCCCGCGATCTCGTCGGCAAGGAGCCGATGATCTCGGCGCTGACCCGGCTCACGCGCGACAACCTTGCGACGCTGACGCCCGACCCGCTCTACGCGACGTTTTATTTTTCGCATCCGCCCGTGCCGGTGCGGGTCGCGCAACTGCGCGCGACGGAGTAGGCGCACGCGGCGCCCGTCTGTTCGCCCTCGTTGGGTGCGATCGCGTTGATCCAAATCCAGCGGGCGCCGTCGGTGATCAGCTCGCGTCATTCAACGACACGCGGAAGCGACATCTTGAAAGTCGCGCCTCCGCCGGGCGTATCCTCAACCCAAATTTTTCCCTTCAGCTTGGTGACGAGTTCCTTGGCGATTGCTAAGCCAAGCCCTGCGCCTGAGGCGCCTTCGCGCTTGCGCCAAAATGGTTCGAAAATCGACTGCCGATCCTCCACCGCTACTCCAGGGCCGTGATCGATCACCTCGATCGTCGCATTTTCGTCGACACGAACCACGACCGCGCCATGATCGGGCTCGGCATGTAGCGCGTTGTCGATCAGATTGGCGACGATAGCTTCTATCGCGCTTTTGTTGCCCTGAACCAGGACAGCGCTGGACGGGCCCAAATACTCAATTTCACGATTGTTGCGAATTGCAATCAGCGCAGCGTCATCGACCATTGCGCGCACCGATGCGGCAACATCCACGATTTCATCGAGAGGCAAGGACTGTTCTTCGGCGCGCGCCTCCGCGAGCAACTGTTGAATGATATGCGAGATTCGCTGAACATCTCGCTTGAGCTGGTTGTCGAAATTTGGTTCGCGCGGCGCGTCAAGGCGCGCGGCAAGCACGGCGACTGGCGTCCGCAACTCATGAGCGGCGTTGGCTGTAAAAAGCCGCTGCCTTCTCGTCCCGATATCTAACCTTTCGAGCGCTTGATTTATCGCACCGACAAGCGGCATCGCCTCGGTGGGGACGACGCTCAACGTCAACCGGTTGCCCAGAGTATCCATCTCGATGAGGGACGCTTCATGAGCGACTTGCCGAAGCGGCAGCAGCCCGTTTCGCACGGCGAACCACGCAGTCGCGGTTGAAAGTACGATCGCCATCGCGAAATAGGCGGCAAGCACTTTGATGTCGAACGCCCAGGCGTCGATCAGATCGTCCCACCGAAATTTCTGCCCATGCACCGCGACGTGCAGTCGTCCGAATGGCGTCTGCATCGGCGCCATGAAACCCTCCGGCGCAAAACTATCATCCTCGGGAAGCGCAAAATGAACATGTGTTGGACTGATGCCGACGACGGGAGTCAGAATGGAAACCAGCACCGGGTCTGACCCGGGCAGCGGTTGCTTGAATTTGTCAAACACGGCGACGCGCATGTGGGGCGCGCGACGTATCTCGGTTAGAAGTTCCTGCGTTGGCGTAATGCGGACAGTTCCGTCTCCGTCCGCGGCGAGCGCCGCGATCGCCTGCCGCTGCGCACGTGAAATCGCAAGGGAATCCCATGACGAAGGAAAGACGCCAATTCCCACCATCGACAGCGCGGTCGAAATGATCCACCCACAGAAAAAAGCAAACAACTGAGCGAGTATAAGATATCCGACAACGCGCGGCGCGAGAGGCAGCGATTTCATAATCCCTTCTCCGCGAGCAAGTAGCCTCTGCCGCGCACGGTATGAATTTCCACGCGAGCGCCGAGTTCCGACAGTCTTCGGCGAAGTCGCGAAACAATCGTTTCAAGGGCCGTATCGCGCACGTCGTCTTCGTTTCCATAAATCTCGATAAGCAATGATTCTCGTGACGTTACTCTGCTAACTCTTTGCACGAGCGTTCTCAGCAGCATCATTTCTCGACGAGACAAATGGATGATCGAGCCATCGATCGTTACGTCGTCGGTCTGCAGATCATAAGACAGGGCGCCGACGACAATGGGCGGGCGGGTCTCGCCGCCTGGCCGCCACAAACAGGCGCGGATACGCGCTACAAGCTCTTCGCCCTGAAAAGGCTTGGTCAAGTAATCATCGGCCCCGGCGTTGAGCCCGGATATTTTGTCGCTCAACGCATCCAACGCAGTCAACATGATGACTCGAATGCCGGGATGCAGGTGTCTGGCCGCCTTCAAGATGGACGCCCCGTCGCCATCGGGCAATCTTCTGTCCAAGAGAAGTAAGTCATACGCTACTTCACGAATCGCATGGAGCGCATCGGCGATTGTCGTGACGACGTCGATTTTGAAACCAGAGTGAGCAATTAGCGACGCCACCAGACGCGCCATCTCCTTCTCATCCTCGATCAGCAAGATCTTCATCAGTTACGCTCCGTGCGGCGGCGAGCGCCTTGAGTCTGCGGTCCGCGCGAGAACCGTTCTATGATGGAAGCGCTTGGAAGATTCCGTTCCCGCTCGTCGCAGTGATTATTGATTCTACTTCGGAGGCCCGGCTGTGGCTAAATTGTCACAAACGGCGGAAATTGCCAGCATCAAGTCCATTGACAGGCTGTCGCAAGGTGACCTGACGTATCAAATGTCCCGGGAAAATCGTCGCCTCCAGACATCGATTTGGGACGGTCAATGCGTCGGAATCATCCGCTTGCTGAATTCAAAAAATCCGATCCGCTCCAGGCGGCTATCGGCTTTTCGATTCAGTTCGGCGCCCGCATTGGCCTTCGTGCATCGAAGCTTTTTTCCTGCAGGACTGATCGCAAGTCCTTGGCGGGGTTGTTACACTACCGTCTTCTAACTTTCTGTCTGCAGATTGCCGCCATCGCCCTCGTGCTGACGGTTGGTCCGCGCGCTGCGATCGAATCTCGTGAGTATCAGGCCGTCGGCAACAGCCTGATATCATCCACAGATATTGAGAACTGCAAGACGCAGGCAGGCGACGAAGCCCCGGTGCATCCGCGACGTGCGCACGCCCAATGTTGCGTAACCTGTACCGCGGCGGGGCGCGACATTTTAACTTTTCTGATCGCAGGCATTTGCTTCGCCGGATATTGTTTTGCTCGTGCGGCCGAAGCATCCGTCGCCTATTTCACCCGTCGCGGATTCCTTCCTTCCGTCCTGGGGTGGGCCAGTAGTTGGTCGTCCCGCGCGCCTCCGGTGTTTTCCTGACCTGATCGCCTTTCCAAGGCAGGCTGCACCACTCTGACATCAATTCAGAATTGCGGTTCGCGCCGCATAAGGGGATTCTCATGTCCGTCAACACTCTCTTGCGCGGCGTCTCCGCCGGCGCGGTCGCCCTCGTGTGCTGGTCGTCTATCGCCGAAGCGCAACAAAGTCTGCCCACGATTGATATCGGGTCCCGCACGACCGGAAAGCCCCAGCGCACACAGCTCTCGAGAGGCGCCTCGACGGGCGCCCCACAAGGCGCCGTCTCGCAACCATCGGCGTCGCAGTCCGCGCCTCAGCCAATCCTGGGGATTCCGCGCCGGCAGGATAGCTACGTCGTCAAGACCACGTCCACCGCGACGAAGATGGCTATTCCGATGATCCAGCTTCCCGCATCGGTGAAGGTCGTGCCAGGGGAAGTGATCCAGGATCAGAGCGTCACCGACATCAAGGGCGCGCTCGAAAACGTCAGCGGCGTGCAAACGGCGCAGACGCAAGGCGGCAACGCCTCCTTCACCCGCATTCGCGGCTTCCAGACGCCGCGAATCTTCCGAAATGGACTATTGGCGGTGTCGCCGACCAACTTTACCGATTTCGGCACGTCGAACATTGAGAGAATCGAGGTGATGAAAGGGCCAGACGCGATGCTCTACGGACGCAGCGATCCTGGCGGATTGATCAATCTAATAACGAAGCGCCCGGTCGTCGATCGCATCCACATGGTTCAGCAGCGCTTCGGCAAGTATAATGACTACTTCACCGAATGGGATCAGGCCGATTCATTGAACGCAGATAGATCTCTCTTCTATCGGTTCTCGGGCGGCTATTTGAACACCGGCGGATTTGTCGATTTCAGCCGCGCCGAACGCGTGCATGTCAATCCGAGCGTCGCCTGGCATCCGGATGAGGATACGACCTTCGTGGCGGACGTGGAGTATTACAATCAGGACTATAAGCCCAATCTCGGCCTGACCATCAATCCCTTCAATACCACGAGGCCGGCGGACGTTCCGGTTTCGCGCAACTTTGAAGGTCCGTACGTGCCGCTATCCAATAACAACAACGTCTTTGTCGGATCGGAGTTCACCCACCGGTTCAACGACATGTTCACGTTCAAGCAGCGCTTCCTGGCGGCGTTCCTGCATCATCACGACGCCTACTCCGGTCGTGACGACATCGATGCGACAGGAAATGTCCTGAAAAATCCCTTCAGTCAGCAAAATGACTCGGACGTCTACGGAACCAATTTAGATCTGCTCGGGCATTTCGATTTTCTCGGCGCCCATCACGATACGTTGCTCGGATTCGACTATCAGCGCGTCCACTCGATATACGGCAATCAGGGGCGGTTTTTTCCGCCGAATCCGCTGTTCACCGTCAATATGTACAATCCCTGGATAAGCAATGTCTATAACGCGATCCCTACCGCCTTTTATGACTGGCAACGCGTGTATGACCGGCCCCGATTTCTGAATGACCGCCAGGCGAACCTCTCCAACCAGGAAGGCTTCTACTTCCAGGATCACATCACCCTTCTGGACGGGAAAGTGCATATTCTCGGCGGCGGTCGCTTTGACTGGTTCTGGCAAGGGCAGGCGAGAGGCTCCACCGGCGACTTAGCGGAATCATATATTTTCACTAATCCCTTGACCATCAATCCCGCCGCCATCGGAGATCCTTTCTTACTTCAGGGCTTTGTTAATAATCGCCAGTACTCGTTCCTTGCGCCCACGCGTTTCGACATGGCCTTCAGTCCGCGCGTCGGATTGCTCGTTCAGCCTGTTCCCTGGGCGAGCTTCTACGGAAGCTGGACGCAGGCGTTCGGACCCAATGCAAACGGCTCCGTCGGGGTGGACAGCTTCAATCGGCCTTTCGCGCCGGGAAAGAGCGAACAGATCGAAATCGGCGCGAAGGCGGAATGGTTCGACGGACGGCTGCTGACGACCCTGGCGCTGTACAATCTCGTAAAGACGAATATTCCCGTAAGGGACGTTGCATCGCTGGACCCGACCGCGTTCGTCCTGGTCGGCGCGGCGCGCAGCCGGGGCGTGGAACTCGACGCGACGGGGAAAATTCTCGACAATCTCAGCCTGATTAGCAGCTTCACCTATCTGGACGCGCGCGTCACCCAGGACAATAATACCGATCCGGCCACCACCACGCTTGGACGCCGCCTGATTGGCGTGCCGCGCTATCAGGGCAGCTTCTGGGCGAAATGGGACATCAAGGAAATTGCCGAACTCGACGGATTCAGTGTCGGGTTTGGCGTGTTCGTCGTGGGCAACCGCCAGGGCGACGATCAGAGCACGTTCCAGTTGCCCGGCTATGTGCGGCTCGACGCAATGGCCGCCTATAAGCTCAAGGTTATGGGCAACGACGTGACGGCGCAGCTCAATCTGCGAAACCTCGCCAACACCCGCTATTTCGAATCCGCGGACAACAACTTCTCCACGCCAAGATTCAATATCTATCCAGGCGCGCCGTTCAATGCGATGGGCACGATAAGAGTCGCGTTCTAATCGGATCGGCGACGGCGGCGCTCGGGCGTCGACCCGCGTTCTAGGCGAGCCAGTCTCGGGCGGACTCCAGAATGGTCACGACGCCCGCGTGCTTGATCTTTCTTTGCGCCGTGATCGCATAGAAGCGCTCGCTTACGCCTTTTAACGCAGCGATATATTTGACGCCATATTGATGCTCGACTTGAGCGCCAACGGCCGTCGGCGCCATGAAGACGCCGGCGCCGGCAGCCCCGAACGTCTTCAGCAAGGCGCTGTCCTCTATTTCCGCGACGATTTTCGGAAAGAGACTGTTGGCGTCCAGCCATTGATCGATCGAACGGCGCAACGCGGTATTCGAGGTCGGCAGCAAGAGCGGCGCGCCATCGAGGCAACGCGGGAAATTCTTCCGATAGCGTTGGTGCAATTCAGGGACTGCAAAGGCCGCCACACCGCATTCGCCGATCGGATGATTGTAGATACGCGCATCCGCGCCGCCGGTCGCCGGCCAGTCCGAGAGAACGAGATCGACTCCGTGCACTGGCAGTTCGGCCAGCAGGCGCTCCGTCTTGTCCTCATGACAAATGACCTGATTATTCGCAGCGAGCGCAGGTTCGAGCAGACGATAAACGATGAGTTTGGGCAGGGCGTTTGAGACGCCGACGCTCAGTCTCACGCTGAGCGGCCCCGCATGGCCCTTTAAGGCGCTGCCGAGTTCACGGCCGATCGAGAATATTTCGTCGGCGTAATTGAACACGGTGCGACCAGTTTCCGTCATCACCAGATTGCGGCCCTCCTTGCGGAAAAGCTGCGCGCCGATCGAATCCTCGAACACAGCGATCTGGCCGCTGATCGTCGGCTGCGCCAATCCGAGTTTTTCGCTCGCGCGAGTGACGCTTCCCTCCCGCGCGACGTTCCAGAAGTAGAAGAGGTGCTGATAGTTGAGACGTTCCATGAATTTGATCCATAGGTTTTATCGATGTAACTAATTTATATATCCTAATTTTCAATCTCAATCCCCTGCGCCATGTTGAAAACGTCAGCGTCGCAGCGCTCGACGCGTCTTGAACAGGAGAACGGTCAATGGCGCACAACTTCGCACTCGCCGCGCTTGCTTTGGCTGGAGCCATGGCGTCACCCGGAATCGCGCCCGGACGTATGGATGGCGCGCCCGGACACTGCTTGCTCTGCGAGCTTTTGCCCGAATCGCGACGGCGCCGCGCAGAAGCGGATTGCCGGCGTGATCTTGACAGCAGGCATAGCCAATAGGAGATCAAAATGCAGCGGTTGATCGAAGGTCTACACCACTTCCAGTCACAGGTGTTCGGCAGTCAGCGCGAATTGTTTGAGCGCCTTGCCAAAGGTCAGGCGCCGGAGACGCTGTTCATCACCTGCGCCGATTCCCGCATCGACCCATGCCTGCTCACCCAATCGGCGCCTGGCGACCTTTTCATTTTGCGTAACGCCGGCAATCTCGTGCCGCCTTACGGCGCGGTGCGCGGCGGCGAAGCGGCGACGATCGAATTCGCGATCGCGGGCCTGGGCGTCAAGGACATCATCGTCTGCGGCCATTCGCATTGCGGGGCGATGAAAGGCTTGCTCGATCCGCCGCCGGCAGCAGCTTTTCCCGCGCTGAGCGACTGGCTGTCGCACGCTGAGGCAACGAGGCGAATCATGCTGGAAAAATACGGCGACAGAACCGGCGCCGAACGGCTCAACGTGGCCATCCAGGAGAATGTGCTCGCGCAGCTCGAGAACCTGCGCACCCACCCGGTCGTCGCCTCTGCGCTCGCGCAAGACAAACTGAGGCTGCATGGCTGGGTCTACAAGATCGAAACCGGCGATGTCTTTGTCTACGACCCCGCCACTCGCCAATTCGCGCTCGCGCCGACGCCGTCGGATTTGCCCGCACGAGAAGAGAAAGCGCGGGTCAGCCTCGGCGTTTGAGCTGACGTTGTTACCGTCGAACGCGCCAAGTCATAAAGGATGCGGAAATGTCTCTGGAAATTGATGTCGCGCCTTCTCGCCTGTCAGCGATCAAAGACGATGTCTTCGCCTCCGTCGTCGTGCTGCTCGTCGCGCTGCCGCTGTCGATGGGTCTCGCGCTCGTCGCCGGTTTCCCTTTCGAAAACGCCGCCGCCGTCGGCCTCATCAGCGGCGTCATCGGCGGCGTTGTCGTCGGGCTGCTCTCCGGCTGTCCGCTTCAGGTTAGCGGCGCAGCGAATGGCGCAGCTGTCATGGCCGCCGTATTCATCAAGGATCTCGGCTTCGAAGTCTTCGGACTCATCGTGATGATGTCCGGCATCATTCAAATCGCAGCCGGCGCCCTGCGTTTCGGGCCGGTGTTTCGAGCAGTCTCGCCGGCGCTGATTCAGGGCATGCTCGCTGGCATCGGCCTGCTGATTTTCGCCTCGCAGTTTCATGTCATGGTCGACGACACGCCGCCCGGGACGGGACGGGAATTCGGCGGAGTCATCAATCTCTGGTCGCTGCCGCTGGCGATCTGGAAGGGCGTCACCATGGAGGCGCACCAAGCTGCGGCCCTTATCGGATTGCTGACGGTCGCCATCATTCTCTCCTGGCGTCGCTTTGCGCCACGATGGCTGGCATTTCTGCCCGCGCCGTTGATCGGCGTGGGTTTGGCGACAGCGGTCGCGTCGTTCCTCGCGCTCGACATCAAATTTGTGCCGGCGCCCGACGATCTTCTCGCTGCGGTGAGTTTGCCCACGACGCACACGCTCGGCCGAATCGGAGAGGGCGCGCTGTGGGCGGCGGCGTTGTCGCTCGCCTTCGTTTCAGGCGCGGAATCGCTTCTGACGGCGACAGCCGTCGACGCGATGCAGCGCCGCACGCCGCGAACGCGTTACAACAAGGAGCTTGTCGCGCAGGGCGTCGGCAACTTCCTTTGCGGGATGCTGGGCGTGCTGCCAGTGTCGGGCGTCATCGTGCGCAGCTCGGCCAATGTCACGGCGGGAGCGCGGACGAGACTCTCCACGATACTGCACGGCGTGTGGATCCTTCTATTCATCACCCTCGCGCCGGACGTGCTGCGCATCATCCCTGTGGCGAGTCTCGCCGCAGTTCTCGTCTATGCGGGGCTCAATCTCGTCAATCTGAGCTTTGCGCGCTTTCTCTGGGGTCAGGACCGTATCGAAACCGGCATCTACGCGGCGACGTTGGCGACGGTGATCGCGACCGACGTGTTGACAGGCATTGCGGTTGGCGTCGGTCTCGCGGTCGCGCGTCTGCTCTACACCTTCTCGCATCTCAACATCCGCACCGAGCAGATCAACGGTATGACGGTGGTCCATCTTGAAGGCGCCGCGACCTTTATCCGGCTGCCCCAGCTCGCCGCCGTCTTCGAGACGCTGCCGCCGGGGGCGCGGGTGCATGTGCATCTCAACGAGCTGACCTATATCGACCACGCCTGTCTCGATCTGCTGGCCAGCTGGGACGAGCAGCTTCGAACTGATGGCGGCGAAATGGCGCTCGATTGGGACGCGCTGCACGGCCTGTTCCAGGAACGCGCGCGGGCGGCGGCGCCATCGTCGGCCGCTGCGGCCTGACTGGCCGCCCCGAAAGGCGCGGCCTGCGGCGTTTGACGAATCCAGCGCGAGCCGCTTCAATGGGCGCGGAACTTGGTTTCCGCGGAGACGGCCGTGCCGGAGGAGACGACTCTCAGAGCGAAGCGGGCTGCCCTTTACGGAGCGGTTCTGCTGGGGACTCTTGCGACCGCAGTCCCTGCAGCGGCTGTCGATGAAGATTTCCGGATTTGGGAAAACGTCACCGCTGTAGCAAAACTCGGCTCGATTAATTCAAGTCTTGAAAAATGGCGGCTGTGGCTCGAAAGCCAGGGGCGGTTTCGCGACGACGGCGCGATCGCCGATCTGGCGGTGGGACGCGCCGGCGTCGGCTATGCGCTGTCAGATAACGCCAGCGTTTGGCTCGGTTACGCGCATATCGCAGTCTTTCCGGAAGCCGCCAAAACGCAGCACGAAAATCGGATTTGGCAGCAAGTTCTGCTGACTGATAAAGCGACGTTCGGCGATCTGACGAGCCGCACGCGCCTGGAGCAACGCTTTAACCAGAACGTGACCCCCGTCGACTGGCGCCTGCGCCAGCTTGTGCGCTTTTCGCATCCACTTTGGGAGAATGCGCCTCTGAGCCTTGTGATCTGGGACGAGGTGTTCGTGCGGCTGAATTCGACGACCCCGTCAACGCGATTCGGCTTCGATCAAAATCGCGGCTTCGCCGGCCTCGGCTACGCATTCAGCGAGAAGGCGCGGGTGGAAATCGGCTACATGAACCAACTGATCCAGTCGCGCGTCGTGTCGCGGCGCGAACAGAGGTTCGATCACCGGATCAATCATATCCTCTCGGTGAGTTTGTTTCTGAATTTGTAAGTTCGCTATCGGCCATGCGTGGCAGACTTCTCAGCTTCGAACGAAGCGATAAGTCTTCTGTCCAAACTTATTAGATCAAGACCCCGCGATAATGCAAGCCATGCATATGAGGCGTCGTAGATGGTCAAGTTCCGGCGCTGGGCAAGCGCCAATGCCTCACGAAATCCAACCTCGGCAAATTGGATTTTGAGGCGCAGAAAGATGTCGTAGGCCTCAAAGCAGTCATCAGCTTCTTCAGGATAGCGGCGCGCTTTTGTCAGCGCGACGTTTCCAATTTCGTAACACAGCAAGCTTGGCGCGACGACAACAGAACTCGCCCATGAATCGGCAAGGACGTCGCCTTCCGGTTCTCTGAACAGGACAGCGGCGAAAGCGGAGGCGTCAACGACGATCGAGGAGGGCACGCATTCGCTCGTCGCGCATCTGCCTGACCATTTCGGCCGACTCGCTGCGCGCGCTCAGTTTCAGCCCCCGGACGCTATTCCGTATGTCGGCCAGCGTCGCGTAGGGCTCCTCGGCGGCCGCCGTCACGATCGCCATCAACTCGCCCTGGAGGCTGCGGTGATTGCGCGCGGCGCGCGCCTTCAGCCTGACGACGACATCGTCAGGCGCATTCTTTATGGAGAGATTGACGGGCATTCTGGCTCCAAAATGGAGACGAAACACATCCATTTTGGTAGCATATGGCGCTCAAAACAAGAAGCGCAAATTCTCGCTCTCACGCGAACTCCATGATCACGGCGTCGACGGCGAGGCTGTCGCCGGGCTTGGCCAGAATCTTCTTCACGGTGACGTCGCGCTCGGCGCGCAGCACGTTTTCCATCTTCATGGCCTCGACCATGCACAAGGCTTCGCCGGCCTTGACCTCCTGTCCTTCGGCCACATCGATGGTCTTCACCAGGCCGGGCATCGGACACAACAGATGCTTGGAGGCGCCGGCGTCCTTTTTTGTGGGCATGAAGGAGACGAGTTCGGCCTCGCGCTGAGTATAGACGCGCGCCGTTACGTCGACGCCCTGGTGCGACAGCGCGTAGCCGTTGAGAATTGGCCGCGCCTGCACATAGACCGTGCGGCCGTCGACATCGCCTTCGAGCACGAGTTCGCCCGGACGCCATTGAGTCGAGACGCGATGCGCGCGCTGATCGCCTTCGGGAAAGCGCACGATCAGCGCTTCGCCCTGCGCGTCGACGTATACGTCGAATCTTTGATCGCCCAGCAAGCATACGCGCTCGCGCTCGAATTCGACCGGCCTTCCACCGCGCAACTGCCCCGAGATCTTGCGCTTACGCTCATTGCCGATGTGGTCCATCAGCGTCGCGATTGCGGCGAGCGTGTGCGCCAGGTCGCCGTGCGGCGCCTGCGAGGAAAATCCTTCCGGATATTCTTCGCTGATAAATCCTGTCGAAAGATTGCCCGAGCGCCAGCGCGGACTTTGCATGAGCGACGACAGGAACGGAATATTGTGCCGAATGCCGTCGATCACGAAGCGATCGAGCGCGTCGGCCTGCGCCACGATCGCCCGAAGCCGATCCGGCGCATGCGTCACGAGTTTCGCGATCATCGGATCGTAGTGGATCGAAATTTCGCGCCCTTCGGTGACGCCGGTGTCGTTGCGCACCGTGACGCCGCCCTCGCGCTTCTCTTCCGGCGGCCGGTATTTGACCAGCCGCCCGATCGAAGGCAGGAAGTTGCGCGTCGGATCCTCGGCGTAGATGCGGCTCTCGACCGCCCAGCCGTTGATCTTGACGTTTTCCTGTTTGAGCTGCAGCGGCTCGCCCGCCGCCACGCGGATCATCTGCTCGACGAGGTCGATGCCGGTGATGAGCTCCGTCACCGGATGCTCGACCTGCAGGCGCGTGTTCATTTCAAGGAAGTAGAAGCTCTTGTCCTGGCCGGCGACGAATTCGACCGTGCCCGCCGAATCATAATCCACGGCCTTGGCGAGGGCGACGGCCTGCGCGCCCATTTCGCGACGAGTCCTTTCATCGAGCAGAGGCGAAGGCGCTTCTTCGATCACCTTCTGATTGCGCCGCTGAATCGAACATTCGCGCTCGTTCAGGTGGATCACATTGCCGTGCTTGTCGCCGAGCACCTGAATTTCGATGTGGCGCGGATTGACGATGAATTTCTCGACGAAGACGCGATCGTCTCCGAAGGAGGACGCCGCCTCCGATCTGGCGCGCGTAAAGCCTTCGATCACTTCGGCGTCCGAAAAGGCGACGCGCATGCCTTTGCCGCCGCCGCCGGCCGACGCCTTCAGCATCACCGGATAGCCGATGTCCTTCGCGATTCCGACCGCCTCTTCGGCGTTCTCGATGACGCCGAGATAGCCTGGCACGACACTGACCTTGGCGGCCGAGGCGAATTTCTTCGACTCGATCTTGTCGCCCATCGCCTCGATCGCCCGCACATTGGGACCGATGAAAACGATATTGGCTTGCGCAAGCGCAGTGGCGAAAGCGGCGCGTTCAGAGAGAAAGCCGTAGCCCGGATGCACCGCTTCGGCGCCGGTTTCCTTACAGGCGGCGACGATCTTGTCGATCAGAAGATAGGACTGCGCGGCGGGCGGCGGGCCAAGATGGATCGCCTCGTCGGCCATTTCGACGTGCAGCGCGTCGGCGTCGGCGTCGGAATAGACGGCGACGGTGGAAAGTCCCATGCGCTTCGCGGTTTTAATGATGCGACACGCGATTTCGCCGCGATTGGCGATGAGAATTTTACGAAACATTCGCGCCCCGCTGCCCCAATCCCCTCAAGCATACTGGCGCCGCAGACCACGAATTCGTGCGGCGCCCGCTTCCTGCATTTAGCGCTTCGCGTCGCTTTCTTCGTCAGGCCGCTTCTCCTGGACGGCGTCGACAATTCCGAAAGCCTTCGCTTCCTCCGCCGACATGAAATGATCTCGGTCGAGCGTGCGCTCGATCGTGTCGTAATCCTTGCCCGTATGACGGACATAAATGTCATTGAGCCGCTTCTTCACTTTCAGAATGTCTTCGGCATGGCGCTGAATGTCCGACGCCTGTCCCTGGAAGCCGCCGGACGGCTGGTGCAGCATCACGCGCGCGTTGGGGAGAGCATAGCGCAGACCGTCGGCGCCTGCGGTTAGCAGAAGCGAGCCCATGGACGCCGCCTGGCCGACGCAGAGCGTCGACACTTTCGGCTTGATGAACTGCATCGTGTCGTAAATGGCGAGGCCTGACGTCACCACGCCGCCCGGCGAGTTGATATAGAGCGAGATTTCCTTCTTCGGGTTCTCCGACTCTAGAAACAACAGCTGCGCGATGATGACCGACGCCATATGGTCTTCGATCGGTCCGGTGATGAAGATGATGCGCTCGCGCAATAGGCGCGAATAGATGTCGAAGCCGCGCTCGCCGCGAGACGTGTTTTCGATCACCTGCGGAATGAGATATTGGCTGTAGTTTTCGATTGGATCGCGCATCGGGTATCGCCTCTGTGGTCCGGCGTCGGCTAACGCGGCCTCCGCGGGGAAGTCTTGGGCCCGTCATATATCCGCGCCCGCGCCGAACGCAAAGATCACATTACGTCTCGGAGCCGCAGGATTGCCCCGCGACCCGCCGCCTGCGACGAGCGGCGGCCGAATCTATTCCTCGTCTTCCTTGAACAGCGCTTCACGGGAGACGGTCTTGTCGGCGATCTTGATCAGCTTGGCGAGATGATCGACGACGCGCTCCTCGTAGATTGGGGCGCGCAACTGGGCGAGAGCCTGTTCATTGTTGCGGTAATAGTCCCAGACCGCCTTCTCCTGGCCAGGAAACATGCGCACCCGCTCGACGAGCGCGTCGGTCAGATCCTTCTCGTCAACCGTCACGCCGGCGCTCTTGCCGATCTCGGCCAGAACCAGCCCCAACCGCACGCGTCGTTCGGCGATTTTGCGGAACTCGGCTCTGGTCTCTTCCTCGGTCTTGCCTTCTTCCGCGACGGGTTGGCCCGCCTGCTGGCTTTCCTGCTCGTGCTGGCGCCAGATATTGGCGAATTCCTGCTCGACGAGGCTCTCGGGCAGATCGAAGGAATAGCGGCTGTCGAGCGCGTCGAGGAGCGCGCGCTTCATCTTGCCGCGCGAGGCCTTGTCGAAGTCGGCTTCGAGGTTGCCGCGAACGGCGGTCTTCATCGCATCAAACGACTCGAAGCCGTATTTCTTGGCGAGTTCCTCGTCGAGCCCCAGCGTCTTGGGCGCCGAGACGGACTTGACCGTCACATCGAATTCGGCGTCCTTCCCGGCGAGCGATTTGGCGGCGTAGTCATCCGGGAAGCGGACCTTGACGAGGCGCTGCTCGCCGGCGGCGGCGCCCTCGAGCTGCGCTTCGAAGCCGGGAATGAAGGCGCCTGCGCCCAGCAGCAGATCGACATCGCCGCCCGAGCCGCCTTCGAAAGGCTCGCCGTCAAGCTTGCCGGTGAAATCGATCGTGACCTTGTCGCCCGTCTCGGCCTTTGCGCCTTCCGGCTTCGCTTCGAACTCCTGGGCGCGCTCGGCGAGAGACTGTAGCGCCTTCTCGATGTCCTCTTCCGCCACTTCCGCTACAGGGCGCTCTACGGAAATGTCGTCGAAGGCGCCGATATCGAACTTGGGCAGCGTTTCGAAAGTGACGACGTAGGAAAAATCGCCCTCGGCCGCGAGCGCGCGCTCGACTTCCTCCTGCCCGCCGGGGAAATCGACCTTCGGCTCGAACGCTATGCGCAGCTCATTGTCCGCGACGATCTTGCGGTTGGCGTCGTTGACCGCCTCCTGCAACACGTCGCCCATGATGCTCTTTCCATAGAGCTTCTTGAGATGGCCGATCGGCGCTTTTCCTGGCCGGAACCCCTTGATCTGACTCTTCGCCTGAAGCTCGGCGAGCTGCGCGGCGAGCTTGGCGGCGAGTTCGCCGGCCGGCAGAACCACCTTGTATTCCTGCTTCAAACCCTGCGAGGAGGTCTGAGTTACCTGCATCTCGATCGCCTTCTAATAACTGCTGCGTCGTCGGCGCGCGACGACGCGTGTGCGACTGCCACGGGAGGCGGCGCTGGTGCGGGCGGAGGGAGTCGAACCCCCACGACTTTCGTCACCGGAACCTAAATCCGGCGCGTCTACCAGTTCCGCCACGCCCGCGATCGGCGGGAAGGCCGCCTTAATCCCTGCCCACGAATTGGGATCCCTCGAGGCGAAGCCGAGCAATCGACTTCCACTCAAACGATCCTGAACCCTAAAAAGGGCGCATCCCTGCGCGCTTGGACGCGGCGTCGACGCGCGCCAAGCGCGAGCGCGACTCGCCGGGCGACGCTCTATAGCATGGACGCGGCGCGACGCCAGCGCCGCCGGCTACTGTGGCGCCACTTGGTGATCGGCGCCGTTTTGCCCGCGGATCAGCGTGATCAGCTTTTCGCGCCCTTGCGGGTCGCGCCATTTGGCGTTGCAGAGCGTCGGACCGCATACGACTTCCGGAAATTTATACAGGGCCTTGCCCCCGGCGGTTTTCAAGCCATAGCCGACGTTCGGCCTCCAGCCGCCGGCGATCAGCGACTGGCGATAATCGGAATAGGCTTGCGAAGCCTGTCCCGAGGCGGCGGACGGCAGAAAACAGGCGGCGGCGCAGAACCCGAAAATGGCGGCGGTCAACTTGCTGCGTGGCGCGGTCATGTCTTGGCTCTCCTTGCGCTTTTGGCGGTTCTAGCGCTCTCCTAACCGCGCGTGAAGCGTCGAGCTTTCAGACGTTGCCCTGGCGGCTCGCCTGCGCCATAGCTAGCGCGCCATGACGAAGCCTCTCTCCCGCCGCGCCATGCTGTCCGGCGTCGCCGCCAGCCTGACCACATTGCCGGCGCTGGCGCAGGCGCCTGCGGGCCTGCGCACGCTTGAAGCGCGGCCGGGGAAGGCGTCTCTGTCCGGCGCCCGCGAAACCGGCATTCTTGGTTTCGACGGGACCACGCCGGGACCTGTTCTGCGTTATAAGCAGGGCGACGAACTCGCCGTGCGTTTCGTCAACCGGCTGGACCGGCCGGCGACGATTCACTGGCATGGCCTGCGCGGCGACAATGCGATGGAGGGCGTCGCGCCGCTGACGCAGGCGCCGATCGCCCCAGGCGCATCCTTCGATTATCGCCGCAAGCTCGCCGATCCCGGCCTGTTTTGCTATCGGCCGAGCGTCTATGGCGTGACGCCGGAGCTTGTCGGCCGCGGCCTCAAGGGACTGCTCCTCGTCGATGAGCCGACGCCGCTCCAGGCCGACGCGGACCTGCTGCTCGTTCTCGACGACTGGCTGCTCGACGACGCCGGCCAGGTGATCGGCGGCTTCGACGACCCGGCGGCGGCGCGCGGCGCTGGCAGGATCGGCTCCCTGCTCAGCGTCAACGGCCAGGCGGCGCCGGCGGCGCAAAGCTTCGCGCCGGGCGCCAGGGTGCGGCTGCGGCTCGCCAATCTCAGCAACGCGCGGATCATGGTTCTATCCCTGACGGGCGCCCAACCTTTCGTCATCGCCATCGACAGCCAGCCTTGCGAAGCCTTCGAGCCGATCAAGCGGAGCATTCCCGTCGCGCCGGGCGCGCGCTTCGAGCTGATGTTCGACATGCCGGAGACCGAAGGCGCCAAGGCCAGTTTGACGCTGCGCGGGCCGAATGGCGAGGATCGCGATCTTCTCATCGCGCAAGCCAAAGGCGAAAAGGCCTTAAAGCGTCCGCCGATCGCCTCGCTCCCGCAAAATCCCGAACTTCCTCCCGAGATCAAACTTGCAGGGGCGAGGAAGGTCGATCTCGTGATCGAGCCGCGCGAGGGCGGGGCCGGCCCCGCCTGGACGATCAACGGCGCGCCGACGAAAGCCTATGAAGGCCCCGCGCTCTTCAAGGTCGCCCGCGGAAGCCCGGTCACGCTGGGATTTGTCAACAGGTCGGGCGTGGCGCTCGCGATGCATGTGCACGGCCAGTGTATGCGCCTGCTGCATGATCTCGACGACGGTTGGGAGCCCTATTGGCGTAATGGCGTGATCATTCCGCCCGGAAAGACCAAACACGCCGCCTTCGTCGCGGAATCGCCAGGAAAATGGGCGATCCATGATGATATTTTGGAACATGAAGCGGGCGGGCTGGCGACTTGGTTCGAGGTGGTTTGACGCAGGCGCGGACCTCACCAAATAGCTCATTGAAATTGATCCTGTTTTCCGTTTATTCAGACTATTGTCTGATCCTTCACAAGGAGAAATATTCAACCTCTGGCTGAAATCTTTGCCAAGTGCCAGTTTAAGCTCAGATGGCGAGTCTGGCGGATCACGCGGCCGCGTCGTACGGAGCGTTGCGGCTCGTAAGCGTTCCTGTGAGACCGAGGAGGGAGGCTTTGGCCCTAGATTTTTTGAGATGAGCAGCGCGTCGCCCCTCAAACATCCGCCTCAAAACTTTCCTGACTGGCGCTTTGAGCACCTCGACATTGAATACCACGCTCCGACACAATCGGTGTGGATGAATTATCGCGCAGATTCGCCGCATTGTTACACATTGCGGATGCTGCAGGATGCGATAGAATTTCGCGACGCGCTCCGATATCTGATGAAAACGGCAGGCGCCGACTGGCCGATCCGCTATGTCGTGATGGCGTCGAAAAAGCCGAATGTGTTCAGCCTGGGCGGCGATCTTGCGACATTCGTGTCGTGCATCAGGAACAATGACCGGGAGTCGCTGCTAACCTACGCCTATGCGTGCATCGAGGTGATGTATGCTCTCACGTCCGCCTTCGACCTTCCGGTTTTGACGCTTTCCGTCGTGAGCGGGCAGTGCATGGGCGGCGGGTTCGAAGGCGCGCTCGCCACCGACTTTGTCATCGCAGAGGAGGGGTCGCGCCTGGGAGTGCCCGAAATCGCCTTCAACACATTTCCCGGGATGGGCGCGGTGACGTTTCTGACGCGGCGCGTCGGTCCCGCCCGCACCCAGCAGATTATTTCGGCCGGTCGCGTCTATTCGGCCCGCGAGCTTTTCGATCTCGACATTGTCGACGTCGTCGCGCCGCAGGGCGGGGCGCTCAAGACCGCACTCGAATGGATGCACGATCCGGACGGTTCGAAATTCCAGCGGCGCCGAGCGCTCGTCAAGCATCGAAAGCACTGTTTTCCCATCCGCAAGGAGGAATTGCTGCGCGTCGTCGAGCTTTGGACGGATTGCTCGCTCGCCATCTCCAAACAGGACTTGCGCTATATGGAGCGGCTCGTCTCGGCGCAGTCGCGCCTCTCCGGCGATGGACCGCCGGTTGACAAGGACGACGCTACGAAAAATCCTCCGTCTTCTGAGGAGGATTAGCGCATGCTCGTCCGCGGGAAGGCAGAAGCCGGCGAAAGCTCGGACGTCCAAATCCATAGCGATCTCGTCGAAACGCTCTTTGGGACAGCCGGTTCGTTTTTCGCCGGGCTACTCGGCGGCCTGATCGCGCCAGGGCTGGCATGGCTCCTGCTCGCCGATCCAATCTATCTCGGCTTCGTCGCGCTGATCGTCGTCCTCGGCGCATTTCGGCTTTACGTTTTCCTCGCGCACGCGCGCACGCCCCTCTCGCTTCGCCGGCGGGAGTCCAGAAAATGGGAGCGTCTCTACGCGATCGGCGCAGTCGGCTTCATGACCGCGGTCGGCGTGTCCGTCGCCGTCCTGTTCTATAATCACTACAACGACTTTCTCGGCATCTACAGCGTCGTCATCATGATGAGCGGGTTGAGCGGACTTGCGGGCCGCAACGCTGGCCGTCCGTGGATCGTTCTCGCACAGTCGCTCGGTCTTGCGCTTCCTCTTGCGTTTGCCGCGCTGTTGCATGAAGAGCGGCGCTACCTCGGCCTGGCGCTGATCGTCACGCTGCTGATCATATCCATTCATTCGACGACGAAATTTCTGCACGGAAACCTGGAATCGGCGCTGCGCAACGGTTTGGACGCCTCTCGCCAGCGGCAAAAATTCAGTCTGGCGCTCAACTCCATGACCCATGGCCTATGCATGGGAGACGCCGATCACTCCGTCACCGTCGTGAATCGGCGCGTTTTCGATTTCTTCGGCATCGTGGCGGCGGCGACGCCGATCAAACTTGAGGCGCTTGCGCATGCAATCGGCAAGAGCGCCGGTCTGTCGGCGCAGGATAGCGAAATCTTCATCGAGCGATGGAAGCGGCATATCGCAATGCCGCATGCGAATATTTTTACGCACAAGCTTGGCGAGCGCTTTTTCGAATTTCACTGCGAACGCGCCGAAGCGGGATCCTTCATCACCGTCATTGAGGACGTGACGCTTCAAAAGCGCGCTCTGCGCGAAATCGAGCGAATGGCCCATTTCGACGATCTGACCAATCTGCCAAATCGCTATCAGTTCCAGGAAACGCTTGAAGACGAAATGCTTCAGCTCGGGCAGCGTGGGTTTCAGGCCGCGCTGCTCAACATTGACCTCGATCGGTTCAAGGATGTCAATGACACATTGGGCCATTCGATCGGCGACCAGCTGCTGTCGACGGTCGGCGCTCGTCTTGCCGCCTGCGTCCCGCATCCGCACGTGGTCGCGCGACTCGGCGGCGACGAGTTTTGCGTGCTGCTGCGCGCCGGCGACAAGCTGCCCGACGTCGAGGAACTCGCCGCCAAAATACTGAGCGAGATGCATCGCACTTTCATTGTCGAAAACCATGTCATCAACATCGGCGCGAGCATCGGCATGGCGGCGGCGCCAAAGGACTCAGCGACGTCAGGAGGCCTGCTCAGATGCAGCGATCTCGCGCTCTACCGGTCGAAAGCCCAGGGGCGCGGCAAGGCGATCTGGTATTCGCAGGAGATGCAGGAGGCGCTCACTCGAAAGCGTGCGATCGACACGGAGCTGCGTCACGCGTTCCTGGCGAATGAACTGGTAGTCTATTATCAGCCAGTCGTCGATTCCCGCACGGCGACAATCGTTTCGCTGGAGGCGCTGCTACGTTGGCGCCACCCGACCAGAGGCATGATCCGTCCGGGCGAATTCATTCCCGTCGCGGAAGAAACCGGCATGATTATCGAGCTCGGCGCCTGGGCGCTGCGGCAGGCGTGCAACGACGCCAAATCCTGGCCCTCGAACGTCCGCGTCGCGGTCAATATCGCGCCCAGGCAATTCCAGCAGAAGGACCTGGCCGAAATGGTCGCGCAGACGCTCCGCGAATCGGGATTGGAGCCCGATCGTTTGGAACTCGAAATCACCGAGACGACGCTCATGGAATCCGATGACGTCGAAAGCAAGTTGCGGGAGATCGAGGAACTGGGGGTGCGTCTGTCGCTGGACGACTTCGGCACCGGCTATAGCAGCCTCGGCTATCTCAATCGTTTCCCGGTAAAGAAGGTCAAGATCGACCGCTCATTCGCGCGGCAAGCGATCGAGTCGCCGA
This sequence comes from Methylocystis sp., assembly GCA_022843405.1. GTDB lineage: Bacteria > Pseudomonadota > Alphaproteobacteria > Rhizobiales > Beijerinckiaceae > Methylocystis. The sequence goes on from JALHNQ010000001.1 coordinate 108,522, forward strand.
AAACGCAGGCGATCGTTTCGGCGATCTCCGCGCTTGCGCAGGATCTGTCGATTGATCTCGTCGCCGAAGGCGTCGAGACCGATGCTCAACTGGCCTTCATGGCGAGCAAGCATATTTTTCTCATTCAGGGCTATCTCTACACGCGGCCCCGGCCAATCGAGGAGCTTAGACCGCTGCTCGCCCATTGGCGCGACGCGCCGCGCCTCGTCAGCGCGGCGTGAGCGTTCGGCACGCAAGTTTCAGTTGCGTTCAAGCGCCGCCAGAGACCGTCTGTCGACGACAGGCTGCACCATGCGCTGCGCGCGAAAAATCGCGTGCGACGCATTGTAGCGCCGGCCGAATTGGGCGAGATAACGCTCGATTGCGTCGATCCCCGCCTGCGGCTCGACGACGTCTCGGACGATCAGCAGATCGCGAGCCTCTTCAGCGGTGAGCGCCGCATTGTTCTCGATGAGACGCTCAGCCTTGACGAAGCCCAATGTGCGGCCGACCGCCGCGTAAAGACCCAGAAGGTCCACGGCGTCTCCCGAAAAGGAGAATTGCGCGCTCTTTTCCGCAACGATCGCCGAGCAATGCATGGCGAAGTCGAAATCTGAGCCGCTCATTAGGCCACGAGCCCAGGCGAGCGTGATCACCGGCGTATCGACGATCAGTTCCGAATTTTCGGCGGCGATATCGCCAAATCCTTCCGCCGGTCTCGTCGCTTCGCGGACCCCATGGGCGAAATCGTAAACGAGGTAGCGAATTTCACTGAGCTCCCCTCGGTCGATCGCCGCTAATAGATCAGTAATTGTCCTGATCGTCAGCGCGTCAAAACCCGGTCGAGTCTTGCGCAATACTAGAGCCTGGCGGTCTTTCAACCATAGGGTCGAAAGACAGCCGCCGTTGACAGAAAGTTCAGTCTGCGGACGCAGATAAGGAAAGTTCACCATGTTTCCCGCCGTCTTTTGTGGAAGGTTGGATTAGGTTAAATGAAAATTTAACTTCGCCAACCCTGGCGGCGATGATTGCATTGAATGCGCTTACTTTTATAGGTTTTTGAATTTAAAGCCTCATCGCCAGCGCGGGCGGGCCGAAGAAATTTATCGTCAGCCGATAGGAATGTACAATATGCGGGTCGCGCATGACTTTTTTAAATCGAGCCGGCGCATATTTTTTGCCTGCCGTGTCTCTTGGTCGCGGGACAAGCGCGCCGCTCCTGTCCTATATTGACTTAAGCGAAGCTGACGGCTGCGAGTCCGCGCTCGTTAGCTCGCTTTCGCGCACCGAGCGTGCGAGACATGGCCGCGCCGGGGCCGGATCCGTGCACCGATAAGACCGCCGAATGAGAGCGGCCCGTCCAGAAGGGAGAAGACCAGATGATGATGCGATTTTTCGCCGCGGCGCTATTGGCGGCGGCCGGTTGGGTCACGCAAGCGCATGCGCATGGCGACGTTGGCGTCAACCAGGGTCAGTGCCTCATGAAGCTCGGCCCGGACACGATGACTTTTACCGGCTATCAGCCGCAAAAGTCTCGCGAGCAGTTTTGCGACGACATTCCCGACGCGGGTCCGACCATTATCACGCTGGACGCGCAGCAGGACGAGTTGCGCGACATGAACCTCGAAATGCGCGTCATTCGCGACGTCGGCCAGAAGGACGACAATGAAAATCTCGAGGCCAATACCGAATATTATTCTCCGCCGAAGAAGTATAAGACAGGCACCCTCACCTTCGAGCATGTGTTTCCGCAGGAAGGAAAATTCATCGGGCTCGTTAAGGCGAAGAGCGATGATGGGACCAAGGAATATGTCGCCCGCTTTCCCTTCTCCGTCGGATTGACGCAGTCGAGGGAAATTACCATCGCCGTATTCTTCGGGGCCTTGGCGCTGGTCGGTTTCGGCCTTTGGTACAGGAACCAGTTCATGGCCAAAAAGCCGAAGGCGTAAATCCGCTTCAGCCCAAAATCTCAATGCGACCGTCGCGTAACGTCACGCGGCGGTCCATTTGCTTCGCGAGCTCGAGATTGTGAGTCGCGATGAGCGCCGCGAGTCCGGTGTTGCGCGCAAGCGTCAGCAGCGTGCCGAAAACATGCTCGGCCGTTCGCGGATCGAGATTTCCGGTCGGCTCGTCGGCAAGTAGAAGATGCGGCGCGTTGGCGACCGCGCGCGCGATGGCGACGCGCTGCTGTTCGCCGCCGGAAAGCTCCGAGGGCCGATGCGACGCGCGCGGTCCAAGCCGCAGATAATCGAGCAGCTGTTGCGCCCGAAGGCGCGCTTCGCCCTTGTTCAAGCCATTGATCATCTGCGGAAGCGCGACATTCTCGAGCGCCGAGAATTCCGGCAGCAGGTGGTGGAATTGATAAATAAAGCCGACAGTGGCGCGCCGCAGCCGCGTGCGCTCGGAGTCGGACATGCGCGACGTTGGCGCATTCTTGATCAGGACTTCGCCGCCATCTTGGCGCTCCAAGAGCCCGGCGATATGGAGAAGCGTCGACTTGCCGGCGCCTGACGGCGCCAACAGCGCGACCGTCTCGCCGGGATAGATCGACAGATTGATATTGACGAGAATGTCCAGTCGCGCCTCGCCCTCGCGATAGTGGCGCGCGACATTGCGCAATTCGAGAACGGCCTCGTTCATCGTGGTTACTCGTGCCGCAGCGCTTCGATCGGGTCGAGCGACGCTGCCTTCCAGGCTGGATAGATCGAGGCGAGAATGGCGAGAACGAGAGTCATGACGACGATCGCCGCGACTTCGCGCGGATCGACGATCGCCGGAAGGCGCGAGAGAAAATAGAATTCCGCGGGAAAGAGATTGGCGTCGAAAATCTTGTTGATAAAGACGCGAATGGCGTCGAGGTTTTTCGCCAGCGCCAATCCCAGTGCAAATCCGGCCAGCGTGCCGACAACGCCGATCGACGCGCCGATAATCAGGAAGATGCGCAGCACCGCGCCGCGCGTCGCGCCCATGGTGCGCAATATGGCGATGTCCTGAGTCTTGTCCTTCACGAGCATCGTCAGGCCGGAGATGATGTTGAACGCCGCGACCACGACGATCAGCGCGAGAATGATGAAGAGGATGTTTTTTTCGACCTGCAGGGTGTCAAAGAATGTTTTGTTGCGCTGGCGCCAGTCAGTGACGATCAGTGGGCGCTCGACCGCTTTTTCGACGTTGATGCGAAAGTCGTCCATCTTCTCGGGATCGGAGACGAAGGCCTCGATGACCGTCGCTTCATTGTCCTTGTTGAAGAAGAGCTGAGCCTCGGCGAGCGGCATATAGACGAAGACATTGTCGAATTCGGACATGCCGATCGAGAAAATCGCGACGACATTATAGGCCTTGATCCGCGGCGCGACGCCAAACGGCGTCTGCGCGCCCTTGGCGATCAGCAGGCTGACCGGGTCGCCGACGCCGACCCCCAGCGTTTCCGCCAACCGCTGGCCGATGGCGAGGCCGCCGGCCTTGTCGAACCCCGCCAGCGCGCCGCTTTTCACATTGCTCGCCACGCCCGGCAGCCGCGCCAGGTCCTTTCCCCGAACGCCGCGCACCAGAACGCCGGACTGACCGAACTGGGTCGATATGCCGGCCGCGCCCTCGACCATCGGAATCGCCAGCTGCACGCCCGGTATCTTCGCGGTCTTTGCCGACACCTGCTCCCAATCGGTGAAGGGAGTCTCCACCGCCTGAAGAAAGGCGTGGCCGTTGACGCCCAGGATTTTGTCCATCAGCTCGCGATGAAATCCGTTCATCACCGACGTGACGACGATCAGGGTGGCGACCCCCAGCATGATGCCGAGAAAAGAAAATCCGGCGATCACCGAGACGAAGCCGTCGGCGCGACGGGCGCGCAGATAGCGCAGCGCCAGCATCCGCTCGAAGCCCGAGAAAGCGCCGGCGCCTTTCGCCGGCAGAGCCGCTTCGGTCATGCCTGCCCCGGCCTGATGGCGGCGACGATGCGGGTGACGGCGTCCTCGGGCGCGAGCAGTTCGCGCTCGCCCGTGCGGCGTTGTTTGACCTCGACTCTGCCCTCGGCGAGGCCTTTGGGACCGACGAGAACCTGCCAGGGCAGGCCGATGAGATCGAGCGTGGCGAATTTCGCGCCGGGACGTTCGTCGCGGTCCTCATGCAGCACGTCCAGGCCGGCGTTCTCAAGCTGCTCGATGAGATCGGCGCAGACCTTGCCCGTTTCCGAGTCGCCGACTTTGAGGTCGGCGACGCCGACGTGAAACGGCGCGACCGATTCAGGCCAGATGACGCCATTGTCGTCATGGCTCGCCTCGATGATGGCGGCGACGAGCCGCGACGGGCCGATGCCGTAGGAACCCATTTGCACGACGACCTCCTTGCCGTCCGGCCCGTTGACCACGGCCTTCATTGGCTCGGAATATTTGGTTCCGAAGTAGAAAATATGGCCGACTTCGATGCCGCGCGCCGCGACCCGCGCCTCCTCCGGCACGGCGGCGAAGGCCGCTTTGTCGTGCATCTCGCTCGTCGCCGCGTAGCGGCTGGTCCATTTGTCGACGATCCCCTGCAGGCCCGCCGCATCGTCAAAATCGACCGAGGCGGGCGGCGGCGCGAAGGAGAGGAAATCCTTGTGGCAGAAGACCTCGCTCTCGCCGGTCGAGGCGAGAATGATGAACTCATGGCTGTTGCCGCCGATCGGGCCGGATTCGGCCGCCATCGGAATGGCGGTCAGCCCCATGCGCGCGAAGGTGCGCAGATAGGCGACGAACATCTTGTTATAGGAATGGCGGCCGGCCTCGGCCGTCAGATCGAAGGAATAGGCGTCCTTCATCAGGAACTCGCGCGAGCGCATCACGCCGAAACGCGGGCGGACCTCGTCCCGAAACTTCCACTGGATGTGAAAAAGATTGAGCGGCAGGTCCTTATAAGAGCGCACCGAGGCGCGGAAAATCTCGGTGATCATCTCCTCATTGGTGGGGCCGTAGAGCATTTCCCGATCATGGCGGTCGGCGATGCGCAGCATTTCCTTGCCATAGGCGTCATAGCGCCCCGACTCGCGCCACAGATCGGCGGGCTGGATGGTCGGCATCAGACATTCGATGGCGCCGGCGCGGATCTGCTCCTCGCGGATGATGGCGTTGATCTTATTGAGCACGCGCAGTCCGAGCGGCAGCCAGGCGTAGATGCCGGCCGACTCCTGTCGGATCATGCCCGCCCGCAGCATCAGCCGGTGCGAGACGATTTCGGCCTCTTTCGGCGTCTCGCGCAAAATGGGCAGGAAATAGCGGGAAAGGCGCATCTGGAATCCGGTTGGGCGAATCGGGGAGCGGCGAGCATAGCCTGTCCGCCGCCCGAGCAAACGGCGCGGGCGGGCCTATCAACCCCCGCATGGCCGAAAACGCAAGCGGCAGGCCCCCTTCCTTTTTGGGGTCGCGCGCCCATTTCGGGAGCATGAACTCTTGAGGAGGCCGGCATGGGCGAGACTATGGGCAAGGCTAAAGGAGAGCCGGCGGTTAGACATCCCTGGGGAAGCGTGCGCGACAATCCCGAGTTCAGCCGCTTCGAACTCGACGCCGACGGCGACACCGCGCTCGCCTATTACCGCATCGACAATGACGTGATGGTCTTCACCTCGACGCAGACGCCGCCGGCGCTACAGGGCCAGGGCGTCGCGTCGGAGCTGATCCGCAACGCGCTGGAATTCGCGCGGGCGCGCGGATTTTAAAGGTTAGGGGTGACTGTTCCTTCGTTGCGGATTATCTGCGGCGCCATCCCGAAGGCGCCGATTGACCGTAGGAGTTCGCGGCACGCTTTTCTCCCGCTCGCGGGAGAACGCAACCCGACGAAGCTGGGGCGAATGAGGGCAAGCCATGCGCGACCGGCTTCGCGCCAGGTTGCGTGAAGTCATCGAGCGGGGCAAACCCCGCCGCCAGCAGCATCATGAAATTGAAGACGCTGCGCAGGCCGGAACGACCGCAGAGATATTTTTTTACGGAGTCGCTGCGGCGCGTCGCATCGCGGGCGGGGCTGAATAGGAACTCAAGCCCCTATAGATTAGCCGAAACTCGGCATTTTTGGCTGTTTGGGACAAACTATTTTTGGCGGCAGCGTTTCAACAAAATCGACCGCGAATTGCGCGTAGCTGGAAAGCTGAGCATCGGTCCGAATCGCTTCAGGGAGTATTGTAGCCCATCCCTTCATAGCCTTGCCCGTCAAGTCCATGGGCTTGACGCCTTCGCGACTCAGTAACTCCTTGGCTCGCGTTTCGCCGACACGAAGAATGAGGTTCGCGTTGTGGACGCCGACGCACATGTTGCCGTTCAGAGTGAAGCAAACGCCGCCAAACATGCGGCGCGCTTCGACGCGCCGGTGGTGCGCGAGAACAGCTCGTAGTCGTTCAACAAGAGCGGGGTCGGACGCCATTCGGGCCTAGCCCTTCATCATGGGCGGCATTGTTTCGAAGCGCGGCAAATTTGTATCGGAAATATCCCAAGAAGCGCCGCGGCTCGCATAAACGATCATTTGAGGTTTGAACACTTCGAGGTCGTCGAGGCTCGACGCCCTGAGGAAGATCAAATCGGGCATTGCGTCGTTTAGCGAATAGATCGGCGCGCCGCAGCGAGGGCAGAAAGCGCGCGAGACCACATGCCCGCTGTCAGCCGGTTTGTCGTAGACGGTTACGTCCCCTGAAATGGTCACAAAGGCGCGAGGAACGGCGAGATGCGAGCTATGACCCGTCCCGCTGCTCTTGCGGCAATCAGCGCACTGGCAATGACCGGACATGAGCGGATCGGCGTTGCATTCATAATGGACAGCGCCGCAAAGACAGCGGCCCTGGAAGGGTTCTGGCATTGGATTTCCTCCTCAATTGTGCGTTCATGCCGTGCCAGATTAGAGTAGTGACTTGTGATTTGCAAGTCGCTATCAGCCAACGATGCGCGCCTTGAAGAAACTCAGGTCGGGATGCCCGATAGCCACCTCTCTAGATATTTTTGGCGACCGATGGACGCTTGTCATCTTGCGCGATCTTGCAATGGGGAAAACGCGGTTTGGAGATTTTTCTCAATCCCCTGAACGCATCCCGACGAACGTGCTGACAGATCGACTCTTACGATTGGAGGAATTTGGCCTTATCGAGAAGAGCGCCTATCAGGAACATCCAATCAGGTACGACTATGCGGTGACGCAGAAAGGAGCCGAATTGCTGCCCGTGCTGCAAGCCGTTTGCAAATGGGCGAATAAGCATCTGCCAGACACATGGAAAACGCCGGATAAGTTTCTCTCACTGAAGCCGTCAGACCTCACGGTAAAAAAAACCAAAACCGGTGAGTAGGTTGACGCCATATCAGTTAAACTTCCGTCTCGGCGGCGAGCACCAGCCATTGCTCCTCAGCGGCGGCGAGCGCCTGGGCCAGCTCCTCACGCTGCGCGGCGAGACGCGCCGCCTCCTGCGGATTGCGCGCGAAGGCGTCGGGCGCGGCGAGCGCTTCGTCGACGCGGGCGAGAAGCTGGGCGAATTTCTCGACCCGCTCCTCCGCGGCGGCGAGCTTGCGCCGCGTCTGGCCGGCGTCGCGGCGCTTTGGCGCCGCCTGCTTGAACGACTCTTGTTTTGACGACTCTTGCGCCGGCGCGACAAACGCGCCCTTCGGTTCCTCGCCACGCGATTTCGACAAGACCAGTCGCGCATAATCGTCCATGTCGCCGTCGAAGACGCGCACCGTTCCCTCGTCAACGAGCCAGAGCTGATCGGCGCAGGCCTCGAGCAAATAACGATCGTGCGAGACCAGAATGACGGCGCCTTCATAATCATTGATCGCCTCGATCAGCGCGGCGCGGCTGTCGATGTCGAGATGGTTCGTCGGCTCGTCGAGGATCAAAAGATGCGGCGCATTGAACGCCGCGACGCCGAGCAGCAGCCGCGCCTTTTCGCCGCCCGAAAGACTGGCGATCGGCGTATCGGCGCGGGCGCCGGAAAAACCGGTCCGCGCCGCGCGGGCGCGGATGCGCGCCTCTGCCGCGCCCGGCATCAGCCGCGCGAAGACCGCGTAAGGCGTCTCGCTCTCGTTCAATTCGTCGATCTGGTGCTGTGCGAAAAATCCCGCCTCCAGCTTCGGCGCGCGCACCATTTCGCCGGCACAAGCGGCAAGCCGACCGCCAAGCAGTTTGGCGAATGTCGACTTGCCATTGCCATTGGCGCCCAGCAGTCCGATGCGGTCGTCATTCGAGATCGACAGCGTAAGCCGCGACAGCACGATTCGATCGCCATAGCCGACCGCCGCCTTCTCAAGCGCGATGATCGGCGGCGACAGCGGCTTCTCGGGCGACGGCAGATGGATCGGCAGAACGGCGTCGTCGACGATCGCCGCCACGGGCTCCATTTTGGCGAGGAGTTTGAGGCGCGACTGCGCCTGACGCGCCTTCGTCGCCTTGGCGCGGAAACGGTCGACGAAGGCCTGCAGATGTTTGCGCTGCTCTTCCTGCTTCCTGGCGCCCTTGGCGGCGAGAAGCTGCGCCTCGCGCCGCTGCTTTTCGAAGGAAGAATAGTCGCCCTTGTAGAGCGTCAGCCGGCCGCGTTCGAGATGCAGAATATGGGTGGCGACGTCGTCGAGCAGATCGCGGTCATGGCTGATGACGATCGCGCTCGCCGGATAGCGCGACAGATAATCGACGAGCCACAGCGTGCCTTCAAGGTCGAGATAATTGGTCGGCTCGTCGAGGAGCAGCAGGTCGGGCTGTGCGAACAGCACCGCCGCGAGCGCGACGCGCATCCGCCAGCCGCCTGAGAATTCCGATAGGGGGCGCTGCTGCGCGGCGGCGTCGAAGCCCAGCCCATGCAGAATGGCGGCGGCGCGGGCGGGCGCCGAATGGGCGTCGATGTCGGCGAGCCGCGTCTGGATGTCGGCGATGTCATGGGGATCATGCGCGGCCTCGGCGCGCGCGATGAGTTCGGCGCGCTCAAGGTCCGCCGCCAGCACAAAGTCGATCAGCGCCGTCGGGCCGCCCGGCGCCTCCTGCTCGACGCGTCCGAGCCTCATGCGCGAGGGGAGCGAGATGGTCCCGCTTTCCGGCGCGATCTCGCCGCTGATCAACCGGAACAGCGTGGTCTTGCCGGCGCCGTTGCGGCCGACGAAGCCGGCGCGCGAGCGCCCGGGCAGAAAGACCCCGGCATGGTCGAAGAGCAGCCGGCCGCCGAGCCGGTAGACGAGATCGTTGATCGTGAGCATCGCCGCGATGCTTTACGGCCTCGCCCGAGGGGGCGCAAACCGGAAGAGCCGCGCGGCGATCTGGGCGCCGCCCGCCGGCCTTGTCTTGGGCCGTCAGCGCCTCTATACAGCCGTCGCGCCGCCATGCGGCCGCGAGGCCCGCGCCCATCGTCTAGAGGCCTAGGACGTCGCCCTTTCACGGCGAAAACAGGGGTTCGAATCCCCTTGGGCGCGCCATTTGCGTATAAAGCCGCGAACACCCTTTCCGATTCGTTCGCCGGCGATGACGACCTGTTCCAGACTGGCCTTTGAGCCGCGGATGCGGATGACCTTGTCGTCCACCTAGATGGCGTCGACGATCGAACGCAAATAGGCCTTGCGGAACGTGTTCTCGCTGGTCGTTAAGCGTTCCCGCATCGAAACGCTGAACTTGATCCGGCCCTAGCGTGATTCCAGGCGCAAGCTGAGCCTTGATGCGCTCCAAGGCCGCCTTGGCGCGGTCGCGGTCCGATTTGAGCGCGTCGTCGAAACGACGCTTGGCGACAAAGACGAAAGCGTGAGCCATGCGGATGCGCGCCGATCCTGCAAGGTCATTGCAAACAGATCTGAAAGACCGGCACGCTGTTCATTACGAAATCGCCGCAACGATCTGATCGACATTGTAGCGGAACAGGGCCGTATATGTTGGCAAATGCCGCCGAGGAGGCGTCCATTGGACCAATCGATTCTTTCAAGCGACGGGTTGTTCCGGCATGAGGGAGGAATGGTGCTCAATTATCAGCCACTCCTCGCCGTTCCAGCGATAAACAAAGGATTTACGTACCTGCGCAGCGCTCTGATCCTTAAACGTGAAGGCGAAAACGCCCGAACAGATCGCGACGTCGGCGAATACACGAACGTGGGCCTTGACGATCTTTCCTGACGGTCCGCGCGGCATAAAGGTCTTCGCAAAATAATCGCGGATTTCCGCATGGTTCGTTCGCGGCGCGTTGGAGAGCGTCGGCAACAGGATCGCGTTTGTCGCGTAGAGGCGAACAACCTTGTCCGGATCTCCGGATACCAAAGCCTTGTTCCACTCGGAAAAGAGACCCTCAATTTCAGCAACTGGGTTTTTCATGGACGACATCGGTCACCTCTCTCAATTGCGCTGATGTTTGGGTGTGTCGCCGCGTTGACAGTTCATGCGCCCATGCCGGCACCGGAATTGGAGGCATTCATGCAGAGAAACAGTCGCGTTGTGCCGCTGCCGAAAATCTGGGGCGAACGATGATGAACGCCTGCTTCCCCTCCGCCGAGGCATCCCTTGAACATCGCGACCGACTGGGTCGGCACATGCAGCAGCTCGCCGTCATAGTCATGTTGCAGGCTCAGCGCTCTCGCCGCATTCTCGGCCGCGACCCATTCCGTGCCGGGGCCACGGTAGGTCGTGATGAGGCGCGCAATGACGCAGTCGCGATGGAATTTTTTGCAGGCGTTGTCGTGAACGGATTCGAGCCTGAGATGGACATGAGTCACGCGCAAGGCGTCGGCATAAAGCATCGCGAGCTGCGTCACGTCATCGATGAGCAGCGCGCGGCCGTCGCAATGCTCTATGCCCGCGGCATCAAAATGTCGCCGCAGCATTCTCGCTATTTCAGCTAGCGCCAAAACTTGCCGCAGACTCGGCCATCCGCCGATCGGTGAAATGTCGAGCCAGGATGAGAGCGCCGCCGGCAGTTCGCGGCGCCAGATCGCCAGATCGATTTCTGAACGACGGATCATCCGTAACACGCTGGGTTGCTCTCCCTCGATGACTGAAGAAGAGTACTTCGGCATGTAAACGGAGGACGAAGAGTCGCCTACGCGATGCGCAGGCGAAGTGGCCCCTTCATTGACGGCTGGCGCGGTCATGCCGCTTCCCCGCGCTTCCATTTCGGAAACGGATCGGGAAGAGTCTTCCACGCCTTCAACGGCAGCACTCGTGCGTTGGGATCGCCTACGAGGCAAGCGTCCAGCGCGGCGCGAATGGCCTTTTCGTCCATGTCCGAGCCAATGAAAACGATCTCCTGTCGGCGATCGCCGTAAACGGAATCCCAACTCCGGCCGAGATGCTCCCGCCAGGCGGGATCCTGCGGCCATTGTGACTGCGGAATCTCCGCCCACCAGATGCCCATGGCTTCGTTGTGCACGAGAGCGCCCGCCTGACTGAGTTCTCCGACCCATTCGGGACGCGTCGCCAGCCAAAAATGCCCCTTGGCGCGGATGACCCCTGGCCAGGGAGAATTCAGGAATTTGTGAAACTTGAAGGGATGGAATGGTCGGCGCTCGCGATAGACGAAGCTGCGCACGCCATATTGTTCGGTTTCCGGCTTGTGGTCGGAAAAGCCATACAGCTCCTTGAACCAGAGCGGATGCTGCTGGGCCTTTTCGTAATCAAAGCGCTTCGTATCGAGAAGGCGATCGAGAGGCGCGGCGCTCATCGTCGTTTCGACGATATCCGCCTCCGGGTTAAGGGAGCGGATAATTTTTCGGGCCGCGTCGATCTGCGTCATGCTTGCCGCGTCGATCTTGTTGAGAACGACGACATCGGCAAATTCGATCTGTTCGACCAGCAGATTGACGAGAGGCCGCTGATCTTCCGGCCCGAGCGACTCGCCGCGATCAGCCAGGAAATCGTTAGACGAATAATCGCGAAGGAGATTGACGGCGTCGACGACCGTCACCATCGTGTCAAGCCTCGCCACATCTCCAAGAGATGCGCCGTCTTCCTCGCGGAAATGGAAAGTTGCAGCGACAGGGAGCGGCTCTGAAATGCCGGTCGATTCAATCAGCAGATAGTCGAAGCGGCCTTCTTCGGCAAGCTTTCTCACTTCACGCAAGAGATCGTCGCGCAAGGTGCAGCAGATGCAGCCATTGGTCATTTCGACCAGTTGCTCGTCCGTTCGCGACAGATTGGCGTCACCCTCTCGAATGAGATCGGCGTCGATGTTCACTTCGCTCATATCGTTGACGATAACGGCGACGCGCTTGCCGCTGCGATTGTTGAGAATGTGATTGAGCAGCGTTGTCTTTCCCGCGCCGAGAAAGCCAGAGAGCACAGTTGTCGGCAGACGATTGTCGATAGATGGCGTGTGCATGCTGCTCCTCACGGACCGGATGATATGTGGACGTCGACGCAAGATCAGAGCTTCGTCGGATTGGGCGCGTCGCCATAAATCTCTCGCGGATCGAAGACTTTTTCGCGCTCGACAAAGGTGAGCGCGACCGGCGCCTGGATCGCAAGGCCCATCTCGACTGAACGAAAAAAGCAGGAGCGATAGCCGACATGGCAACTCGCCCCGAGACCCTCGACGCGGACGCGCAGCCAAATAGCGTCCTGATCGTCGTCGATCCGCATTTCGACGATTTTCTGAACCAGTCCGCTCGTTGCGCCTTTTCGCCAGAGCGCGCCGCGGCTTCGGCTCCAATAATGCGCCTCGCGCGTTTCAATCGTGCGCAGCAGCGCCTCGGCGTTCATGACTCCGAGCATCAGCACTTCGCCCGACTGCGCGTCGGTCGTGACGACAGGAATCAGACCGTCCCGGTCGAATTTTGGCGCTAGGAGCGCACCTTCCTCTACGAATTCAACGGAGCTGCGCTCGGCCATCCACGGCTCTTTGCTCACTCCACCCCCCAGCGATCTCGACCAATCAGCGCAAGGAACTCCTGGCGCGTCGCCTGATCCGTTCGGAACGCGCCGAGCATTTTGCTGGTGACCATTGATACGCCCGGACGTTTGACGCCGCGCGTGGTCATGCAGTGATGCGCGGCTTCGATGACGACCGCGACGCCGCGCGGTTTCAGCGCCACGTTGATGGCGTCTGCGATCTGCGCCGTGAGCGTCTCCTGAATCTGCAGGCGTTTGGCGAAAGCGTCGACGACGCGCGCCAATTTGCTGATGCCGATGACCCGGCCTGCGGGCAAATAGGCGATGTGCGCGCGGCCGAGGATCGGCACGATGTGATGCTCGCAATGCGACTCTACGCGGATGTCGCGGAGCGTGACCATTTCATCATAGTCGGCCGTCTCTTCGAACGTCGTTTCGAGCAACGCCTGCGGATCCGACGTGTAGCCTTCGAAAAATTCCTCATAGGCGCGGACGACGCGTTGCGGCGTATCGATCAAACCTTCACGGTCTGGATCGTCGCCGGCCCATTCGATCAAGGTCCGAACGGCTTGCTCCGCCGCGTTCCGACTGGGACGCGGCCGGCGCGCAACCTTGAAGACGGCTTCATCCATCGCTTTGTATCTCTTGGCGCTCCTGCAGACTTGGACACGAGATCCTGCGGGTCGAAGCGGTCATGTGATATGTTATAACATAACAATAGTTAATCGGCCGATGAACCCCTGTCAATCGCAAACTCCCCATAGGCGCCGGCAACGTAGGTCCACGATGGATTTGTCGCGGCGTTGACTGCGCTGCAGGGCGACGCTGATAGTCGCAGGGAAAATGCGGAGCGATCCGGACCGATCCAGCTTCCATCGTGGAAGCTTCAAGAGAGTGTTGCATGTCGACGGCTATGCCGGCTTCGAGCGATTGACCGCCAACGGCGACATTGTCCTCGCCGCGTGTCGGGCGCATACGCGGCGCAAATCTTACGAAATTGTCGACGCCACGGGCTCGCCGATCGCTCAGATAAATCCCTTTGGATTGATCATCGATTCGACTTCGGTCGACGCGCTGTCAGAATTGCGCAGGTCGATTTGCGCATGCGATAACGCTGGCGGTCGGCATTCCCAGTTCGGTCGAAAGAAGCTCATGGCAAAAACGCTCATTCCCGGTTCCCCGCTCCATCTGAGATTGGCCAGATTCCTGCTGGGCCTGTTGAACGCCATCCTGCTCATCGCGCTTGTGCTCGTCCTGCTCCCGCTCATCACGCATTATTTCAAGCATGCGAATTCATACTGGTGGATTGAGGCGGTTGAGGCTTTTGACGCGCGGATGATCCGGTGGATCAAGTCGGTGATCCCGACCAACTTCAAGGGCCATGAGCTGGCGCGCTGGTTTCTGGTCGGGGGGATACTCGTCGGGCGCATCTGGGTCGACAATTTGCGACGCAAGGTCTCGATCGCAATCTACCGACGGGCAATGCAACGCGACTTCGAGGCGCTGAAGTCCGCAGCTCCCGCCGGGGCGGACGAACGGGTGCTTGCTCCGGTCAAGGAAAAGATGAAAGCGATGGACGCGCGCAGCGCCAAGAGCCGCGCGGAGTTGCTCAAGGTCATGGCGGAAGCGAAGCGCCAGTTGGAATCGATGGGCCGTGACCTCGCTTTCCTGTCCATCGACGTGGTCGACTCAACCAAGATGAAGCTTGGCGAGGACAAGACCTTCATCGAGCACGATTTCCATGAATATAAAAATCTGGTCGACGGCAAGCTCCGCAGCAATGGGTCGCTGAAAGCGGCGTGGACGCCGGACGGCGTGATGGCCTGCTTTCCGACGATCGACGCCGCGCTGAAAGCCGCCAAGGAAGTGATAAGCAGTCTCGACGCGTTCAACGCGAGGGTGAAAATGATCAAGTCGAATTTCAACGTTCGCTGCGGCGTCAACGCCGGGCATGTTTATTATGACGAGCAGACGCCGATGGAGGAAATGAGCGACCGCGTCATCGATATCGCCGGCCACATGCAGAAATATGCGCTACCGGGAACGATCGCCTGCGCAAAGCAAATCATTGAGCCGGTGCAGCAGCGCGGCGGCTTCAGTGATGCAGGCAAGGTGGTTGACGGCTACGAGGTCTACCAATGGACCTCGACAAGCCATCAGCAAGACGACCGCGCGGCTTCCTAAGGCGTGGACGAAAAAGCGCGTGGTTTTGCGAGTGGGGCCATCCGTGGCTGGGCTTATATGAAATACGCCAATTTATTGAGATCTGTCGCCTTGGCGTCGGTCTCATTGGCCAATGCCGCCGCTGAGGAAGCGTCGGCGCGCAGACATGCGACTGGCGAACCTCCGGTCGCCGTGCTGTCGGCGAAGCCAACGACCATCAATCCGGGTCAGTCGGCGACCTTGGCGTTTTCCTCTGCGCACGCCGACGTCTGTAAGGGTTCAAGCCGCCCGCATGATCCTAACTTCGTGGTCCACGATGTATCGGGCAATGCTCTCGTGCGGCCGACCCGAACGACGACCTATACGATAAAGTGCAAGAAAGGCGCTGCGTCCACGTCACGGCGCGCTGTAGTGACCGTAACGTCGGACCCTATCGTTCTATCCGAGGTATTTGACCGCGCTGTTCCTCACGGCCCTGAAACCCGAATCGAAGAGGGACAATTTCTCATTCCCAATTGGAAGTCCGTTTATCACGGCTATGGTTCGAACGCGGTCGTCCGCCAATTCGATGGCCAGGCGCTATCCATACGACCGAAGGAGTCTGGTTCCGCAGGCGAAACGCATGCCGGTCTCATCAGCGGGCCGCATCCTGCCTGGCCCGTCGACATTCATGGCAATTTCACCATCGAGGCCTCGCTTCACACTGAGAAGCAGTTGCGGCGGCAAGATGCACCAAATCCATGGGAAGTGGCTTGGCTATTGTGGGACTATGTCAACGACAAGCATTTCTACTATTTCATCCTCAAGCCGAACGGCTGGGAACTCGGAAAAGGCGACCCCGACTATCCGGGGTATCAGCGCTTCTTGGCGTCGGGGCATCGTCCAATCTATCCAATCGGCAATCGATATGTCGTCAAAATTGTTCAGGCCGCTTCGCCAACCTCAACGACGCTTACGGTATTCGCCGACGGCGTTCTGTTGACCACTTTCACTGATCGGGAGAGGCCCTATTCGAGTGGGCTTGTCGGGTTCTATTCCGAAGACGCTCTAGTCAACTTTCATTCAATTGTCGTGACGAGGCCTCCTGCCGATCCGCCCGTGAAATAGCGATGCGCTGGGCTCAGAGCGAGGGTTTACGTCGCGCCATCCGCTGATAGAGCGACCGCCCGGACCTGAATCGCGTCAAAAGGAAACGCCGATGGTCGCGTTGAGGCCGCCTTGGCGTCGACTCTCCCCGAAGGGAAACAAATAGCCGATTTGAACAGAAAGAATGCCGTCATAGGCGCGATAATAGTCTCCGCCCAACCATGCGCGCGCAACGATCGCCGGTCCCACCCCAAAAGCAAACCGGCGGAGGTCGGCGCTGTCATATGCCCCCATGCCCATGGCGGCGGCCCCTAGCACCGTGCGGCTGTTCGCATCCCAGTAGGAGTAGCCGAGCAATCCCACCGCGTTTTGCAGATATCGAAGTTCGCCGACCCTGTAGGTGCCGTATGTCGCGAAGCTCACCAAGGGTTGCGACGCCGACTCATGCGGATAGTTCAGCATCGCCGGCTCCAGCGCGCCTGCCGCTCCCGCGCTTCCTGCGCTGGAGTAGGCGAATCCGCCGTAGCCATAGCCCCATGACAAGACGAGCTGATTGTAGGGCACGTTTTTTTTGGTGAAATGGTGCTGCCATTCGGCGCTGACCGAGAAATTGACGCCGTCGATCGGACGAAGGCGCAAGCCGAACCGTGAATAGGCCTCGGTGAAGCGAGTCCGGTCCTGAGACCAAAAACCGCCAACAAAACTTTCGAGCCCATAGAAGGACGGCAGATGGCGGCCGTCGAACCGAAGCGTGGTTTCGAAGCTCGGCTGCAGTTGATGGCCGCCCCAGCGTTTCGGCCGATCGGCCATGCCATTGAACACCAAATTCGTGCGAACGCTGGAATCCGCTTCGACAATCTGCGTTCTGACCACCTCCCGATCACGCGCGGGACGAGCCCTCAGCGACGGATCGCTCGACCAGCGGTCGATCGCTTCCCTAAAAAACTGCGACTCCTTCGATCGGTCGACATAGACGCTCGCATAGCCGGCGTTCAGCAGGACTTCGCCGCGCCGTTCGATGGCGAGACTGCTTTCAAAAGCTGATAGGGCCCATGGATATTCCTTTTGACGCGCATGAAACTGGCCAAGCGTCGACCAGCCGTCCGCATAGTCGGGATGGCTCCGCACGAAGTCGACGAGTTCGTCCCGCGCCCGCGTCACGTCGCCCGTTTTCTCATAGGCGAGCGCTCGCGCGGCGGCGAGTTCATGTTCCACCGCCACCTTTTGCGCCGCAGGCAAATCGCCCCGCGCAAGCGCTTTCACAAAGTCTCCGTAGGCGCCGTCGCTGTCGCCGAGCCCCTTGCGAAGAAAGCCCCGTTGCGCATAGGCTTCGCCGCTCGCCTTGCCGCGCGCGATGAGCGCGTTCGACTTCTTCAGCGCCTCTTCCTGGCGCCCGAGGCCGGCAAGCGCGGCGATCGTCACACGAAAAACGGCCTCGTTCGCATCGGGGAAAGCCTCGGCCGCTCGTCCATAACGCAATGCGTTTGCCCAATCCCGAGCGGCGGCCGCCTTAAAGGCCCTTTCGGCGACCAGCGTGTAGCGCGCTTCCTCCAGCGCCCGTGCGACGGTGACTTGCTGATCGGCTGGAAGGCCATATTTCAGCGCCTGTTCGAAATCCGCCACGGCGCCGTTCACATCCTTAGCCTGACGACGCATGAACCCACGCTGCGCGAGAACGGCGGGGCTTTGCGGGACAGATGATAGGTAGCGGTTGGCTTCCGCAAGCGCCTCAGCCTTGCGTCCCTGGCGAAGGAGCGCGCTCAAAAGGAGCAGAACCGGCTCCTCGGCTTTGGGATCGAGATCGCGCGCTTCTTGCGCCGCGCGGACAGCCGCGTCCAACTGTCCCAGTTTTAGCGCGTCATAACCGCTGTTGAGCGCTTGTTGCATAGGCGTCTGCTGCGCGCCGGCCTGCGAACCGCCCGGCTCGGTAGCGCGTTGCGCCTCCGTGAGCGCAAGTTTCACCTTCTTCTGTTGCGCAGGCTCGAGACCCGGCTGGGCGAGGGCAGCCCGGAAGTCTGCAATTGCGCCGCGCAAGTCGCCGATCGCGCGTCGACTGTAACCGCGCTGTGCGAGCAATGCCGAACTCGGGGAATTGTCCTTGATGTATAAGTCGGCTTCTTTGACCGCTGCTTCAGCGCGATGGGAGCCGCTCAACGCCGCCATCAACGCAAATAGCGGCGCCTCGTCGTGCGGATATTTTGCGCGAAGCTCGCGCGCCGCCTTTGCCGCACGAGCGTAATCGCGCTTATTTATCGCCTGGTAAACTCCGGCGAGTTCGGCTTGCACAATGCTGTCCTGCTCGGCCTTATTCGCTTCTGCAAGCGCGTCGCGCAATCCTTGTGTTTCGCTTGGCTCGACGTCCGGCTCGGCGAGCGCGGCTTGGAAATCCGCCGCCGCGCCTTTCAAATCCTTCATGGCGCGCCGCAAATATCCGCGTTCGGCGAGAAGGCGTGCGCTCGCCTTGTGTTGTGAGATATAGCGATCCAGCTCGGCGAAAGCCGCCTGAGCCTCGCCTTTCTTTCGATAAGCTTCGGCGATAACCCGGACGGGAGCTTCCGCCTTTTCGTCAAGCTGACGCGCCGCTCGCGCCTTCTCGATGGCTTCGTTCAACCGCGACTCGTTCAAGTCCTTAAACGCTTCGCTCATTTTAAGATCGTAGAGCGCGACGTCGATCGCGGCGGACTGATCTCGGGTCAGCGCGCCGCTCTGCCGCGCGCTGCGCAGATCGGCCTCGGCGCCGGCGTCGTCCTTCAGTCGCTTGCGCAAGTGACCGCGCTGGGCGATCAACGCCATCGAATGCTTATGCGAGGCGACAAAGGCGTTGATGACGTCAAGCGCCTCGGCGGTTCGCCCTAGTTTGTTGAGAATGTCAGCCTCCAGTCGGACCGGCATCTCATAATCTGGCGCGAGTTTCCGTGCGCGTTGCGCGTATTTGAGGGCGTTTTCGGAATCGCCCTTGGCGAGTCGCGCAAAGGCCAATGCAAGATCTTGGTAGCCGGGCGCGCCAGGCGGAGGCTCCTCGCGGACCGCGTCATTGTCTCCAGCGCGAACAGCCGTCGGCGTCGCCATCGCGAGCGCCAACATCAAAATCATTGCGCAACGCCTGGGAA
Organism: Methylocystis sp.; assembly: GCA_022843405.1. Taxonomy (GTDB): domain Bacteria; phylum Pseudomonadota; class Alphaproteobacteria; order Rhizobiales; family Beijerinckiaceae; genus Methylocystis. Next base: position 127,652 of record JALHNQ010000001.1, read on the forward strand.
AAGCACGTCCCACAATCCTGCTCCATCTGCGTTGCAAAGAGCCAAACTTCGGATATCCGAGTCGAACGCGAGGTCACGCGAATCAGGGAGGAACACACTGTTTTTTACTCGGACTTGGTTGCAAAGCAAAATCTTGCAGAAGGCGTCCAGAAATGCGACGGCGCAATCTCGTTTTGGATCGTCCGGCGTTCGACTGCTTCCTGACAGAAACGCAGCCCTATGCTGCTGACAGCAAAAAACAAGCGAACATCAATACTTATGCGCTGCAACTCCTGTGGCGTTCAAATCGAAGAACCTGGCATGCTAAGTGCAAGAGAGAAACGAAATGCAACTTATGGCGCTAATCCTCCTATTGTTTACAGGTATTTCTATCACTGGCTTTATTGGAGCGCTCTTTTTCGGCGCGGCGGGGGCCGCGGCACTGATGGTGCTGGGCTTATCTATCTCCTTTATGGGAATTGCTTTCTTTATCGGGCGCTGAACATGTCGAATTATTCATTCGACAGCTCGCGCCCATCCAATTATGCAATCCGCTAAACTGGAAGCGACGAGCTGAGTAGGGATGAACGAAGTTGACGAGCCTCAAGAGAAGCGAACTCCACCTAAGTCAGTCGAAACTTTGTTGTTTATGCATCGTCGGGACACGACCCGAAGCCATCAAGATGGGGCCCGTCATCGCCGAACTTAGTCGTTCGGACTGGGCCTATCCCTATGTGGTGACGACGGGCCAACATGCCGATGTCGTCGAAGGCGCTTTGCAAGGTTTTGGAGTCGTCCCGTCACGCCGGCTGAACCTCGAACGCCGAAACGGCTCTTTGAATGAGCTTTTCGGCAAGGTGATCGCCGAAATGGATCGCGTGATCGACGAGATTCAACCCGCCTGCGTTATCGCCCAGGGCGACACGACGTCGGTCGCCGTGGTGTCGCTCGCCGCCTTTCACAAGAATGTGCCCTTCATGCACATAGAGGCGGGGCTCCGGACGGGAAAACTCAACGATCCCTATCCGGAAGAACTCAACCGGCGAATCGCCGGCTTGGCCGCCGCCATGCATTTCGCCCCCACCGGGGCGTCGCTCAATAATCTTTTGCGCGAAGGCGTCAATCACGGCGACTGTCTCGTCACGGGCAATACGGGGATCGACGCCTTGCTGCAGACCGCGGCGCATCATCTGCCTACGCCGGAGGGCTTTCCCAATTTGCCGCGTGTAGTGCTTGCAACGGCGCACAGGCGGGAAAGCTTCGGAGAGCCGATCGAGAGCGCGCTACAGGGCATAAGAGCGGCCGCCGACCAGCACGACGACGTCGGGGTGTTTTTTCTCATGCATCCCAATCCGCGGGCGCATGAGCCGGCGCGCCGAATCCTTGGCGACCACCCGAGAATCGTCGTCGCAGATGCTTTAGGCTACGCTGACATGGTGGCGGCGCTGAAGAGATGCTGGATTGTCGTGACGGACAGCGGCGGTCTCCAGGAGGAAGCGCCAGCGCTCGGAAAACCCGTCCTTGTGCTGAGGAACACGACGGAACGGCCGGAGGCGGTTCGCGCCGGAGCGGTTCGCGTGGTCGGCACGAATTCGACCGCGGTGGCGAATGCGATCTCGCAACTACACGACGATCCCGAGCTCTATGCGCGCATGTCGGTCCCGGTTTTCCCGTACGGGGACGGCCAGGCGGCGAAGCGGATCGTCGCCGCGATGCGTGGGCGCTTAGAGCGCCCAGTTTCGGCATTGTCGGCCGCCTAGGCCGCTGTCGCGCTGCGCCTTGCCGGCTTGAGCGGCAAGGCGCACAAGAACGTCCATCGCGCTCAATCGCAGGGTTGAAGAGCCCAAGGACGACTGATGCTTGACCTGACCGACGCCACCGTCGCCTATATCGACGCGCTGGTGGGACTTTTCATTGTTTTTGGCGTCGCCATTATTCTTTACAGCCTCGACGATGTCTTCGTTGACGTTGTCTACTGGCTTATGAGAATTTCAGGAAGAGTCCGCGCCGACAAGTCGGAGCTTTTAGAACAAACGCTACTTGAACGACCGCAACGTCCTCTCGCGGTCATGGTGCCGGCCTGGCGCGAAGAGGCCGTCATCTACGAAATGCTGAAAACAAACTCGGTCTATTCCGCGACCACGGTCTTTTTCGTTGGCGCCTATCCAAATGATGCGGCGACTCAACAGGAAGTGCTCAGGGCGGCGGCAGAGCGTCCAGGGAATATTCGTCTCGTCGTCGGCCCCCATAATGGGCCGACCACGAAAGCCGACTGTCTCAATGCGATCATCGCGAAGATCGGCGAATATGAGAAAGCCTCAAACATCGAGTTTGAGGGATTTGTGCTTCACGACAGCGAGGATGTGATTCATCCGCTGGAATTTCCATTGTTCAGCGCGCTGCTCTCCGAATTCGATTTCATCCAGATCCCCGTATACTCCTTTCGCCGCTCGCTCCTGCAGATGACGGCGGGCACCTACATGGATGAATTCGCGGAGTTTCATAACAAGGATCTTTTTGTCCGGCAGCGTCTTACCGGCGTTGTTCCGTGCGCCGGCGTGGCGGCGTGCTTCAGCAGGAGAGCGATCGAAACTTTGAAATCCTGGCGCCGAGGCGATGTGTTCGATCCGGTCGCGCTGACCGAGGACTATGACGTCGCTTTTGCGATGAAGGACCTCGGCCTGAAGTCCGCATTCGTTCTCAACAAGGCGCTATATACCCTGGACATTCCCTGGGGGACTGGTGAATTGCAGCGGGTTTCAACGCCGCTCGCGATCGCCACTCGAGAAAATTTCCCGAGCGATTACCTGGCCGCCTACCGCCAGCGCGCCCGCTGGCTTCTGGGAATCGGCTTTCAGGGCGCGTCAAAGCTCGGCTGGGGAAGCACGCTTTATGAGCGAATCTTCTTTCTGCGCGACCGCAAGGGCATCCTGTCCGGGATCATCGCCGTCGTCGCCTATTTTCTGGCCTTCAACGCTATTGCGATCCTAATTCTTGGAACGTTCAGCGAAGAATGGCGCATTGCCGGCTATGCAATGCTCGACCCGACCCTGCGGCTGGTGTTCTTCGTCAACATCGTCTTGCTCATCAACCGGCTCGTCCAGCGGACGATCTTTACGACGTCGATCTATGGACTCGGTCAGGGGTTGATGTCGGCGCCGAGAATCGTTTTCTCAAACTTCATCAATTTCTCCGCCGCGCTGCGCGCCCTCTACATTTATTTCTGGCGACATAAGGTGCATAAAGAACCGTTAAGTTGGGACAAGACAAGTCACACCATTCCCGCTCAAAATATTGTAGCGAGTGAACCTAAATAAAGCATCCGGAGCTTAACCCTCCGGCGGCAGGGACCGATAAGCGCTCCCTCGCGAATGCGCCGTCGCTTGGGCGCGCCTGCCGGGACCATCTGGGCGAGACATTGCGCCAGCTGGCTTCAGCTTTCGTCGTTTCGCCACGAGGAAGCGCCGCTCGCCTCCGCTTGCGCCGCATGTCTTGAATAACCACTCAGCAAAAGCGGATGTTAGAAGCAATCCGACTGCTGGGGCTTGCGTGGTTGGGCAATTGGCCAACGTCGTGGCGTTTATTTCGCGACGCATGCGTCACAGCTTGTATTTTCGCCCACACAGGCTAAATATTGCATATCGAGTTTTCGGCCGAACGATCTTGCCTTTCGCTGCCTTGGCGCGTCGGCTCCTGACTTCCTCTCCAGAACTTCGATCCTCGAGCGCTGCGCAGTTCGCGCGGCGCAGAACCTTGTTCTTGAAAGGACATGTCATGCAAAGCGGTACCGTAAAATGGTTCAACGCCCAAAAAGGCTTTGGCTTCATCCAGCCGGAGAACGGCGGCCCGGACGTATTCGTTCACATCAGCGCGGTTGAACGCGCGGGGCTGGCTGGGCTCGCGGAAGGCCAAAAGCTGACCTACGAGATCGCCATCGACAGGCGTAGCGGCAAGTCGTCGGCGGACCAGTTGCAGGTCGCAGCCTAACCATCGTTTTCGCCCCTGGCGGTCCATCCGCCAGGGGCGAAACATTTTTGCCTTGCGGAAGCGCTTTGAGCATCAGCGCAAGGACATGCAGCCGGGCGGTAGCGCGAAGCCCAGAATTTTTAGGGGCGAATCATGGCCAAAGGCCAACGGCGCAGCAATCGCGAAGCGAAAAAGCCCAAAAAAGACAAAGCTCCTGACGCGGGTTCACCCACCGACAAGAGTTCATCTTGGCTGACCGTCGAAAAGCTACAGTCCCGAGAAGCCGAAGCGAAGCGGCGGCGGTGACGAGAGCGCGGCAGGCGTTCGAGCGCTCGGCGCTCATCAGCGCCGAATCGAGGAACGCGTCCAATGACGAATGACAATGAAACGGCCCGGCGCTTTCGGCGTCCGGCGCCACGGCTTACAGCGCTGCCATCGCATAAATTTCCCATCGGCGTCCGCGTGGTCCAAAAGTCTGGCGCGCCGACCGATGCTGATTCGTTTCACGTCACGCGTCATCTCCCCGACGCCGGCGCGGGGCTCCAGTATCGGATGAAGAGAGATCGCGACGGGCAGGAAAGAGTCGTCGTGGAATCCGCTCTCGAACTCGTCACGGGGGACGATTTGATCCAATAGCTCTGGAGGCGGAAGATGGACGCGAAGCACTATCGAAACGAAGCCGTCCTCTTTTTCTGCAAGTCGACAAACTCGAAATACAATTCTCTTATTTTCAGACGCTTCACGCGGGCCTCGGAAGCCATTCGCTACGCGGTGGAAGAACTTACGCCGAAAGCGCTGGCGAGTTGTTCCCTAGAAGTGGATGAGCAGCATTTTTTCGGGCGCGAGATTCGTCCTCTTTACGACAGCGCCGATTACCCTTTGCGCCGCAGGCCGATAAAAGAGCGCGCCCATCGGGCGTGACAGCTGCGCAATGCGCGACGCCTCCTCGCGGCCAAGTTAGCGCAATCGTGAACTATTTGCAGTCATCGCGCACGCCAATTTAGCGCGCCGCGTCCTATCTGCTCTTGCAAGCGACATCGGGCGACGTCCTGAGCGCAAGGGAGGATCGGACAATGGCCAAGACGCGGAAATTCGCCAAGACATACGCCAGCGCTTCTGACGACGTCCGCGCGACGACCCCAATCGCCTTCGCCGGAATCGGCGCGGCGCTCGCCGCGGGCTTAGGCGTCGCCGCAGCGGGACTTTCCGCCGGGTTCATATATGCCGTCTTTGGCGCAATCGGCGGGGCGATCCTTGGCGTGTGGCTGGACCGCCGCTGAGACAGGTTCTCGCTCGTGTGCCAAGCGGCGAGGCGCTCTCGCGGGGCGCATTGACGCAAAACCGCGACGCGTGCGGCGGCGCACATTCGCTCAGGCTTCCAATGGATAATGTCCGGTCAACAACTGACAGGAGGACGTTATGTCGAAATTCAACAGCAAGCTCATCGGAGCGATCATCGGCTCGGTTATCTTCTTCGGCGTAGGCATTGGGCTCGCGCATGCGCATACCGCGCCCCAGCAGACCGGAGCTGTCGTCTATGTCGACGAACCCTGAGGTCTCGATCGCCGGCGGCAGGCGGCTTGCCTGCCCGTTTCGCGGGGTCAGCCTTCATGCCGACCGGCGCCGAAACAACAGATGATCCAGGGAGATCGCACCGGGCCCGCGGGCGATCAGGACGATGAGAATCGCCGACCAATAGGCATGGACCGTCCACCATGCGTCGGGATAGACGAAAATCTGGATGACCATCGTCATCATCAGAAGACCGAATGCGGACAAGCGGGTCAGCAGCCCGATGACAAGCAGCAGCGGCAAAATGAATTCGACGGCGGTCGCCGCATAGGCGGCGAGTGTAGGCGAAATCAACGGCAGTTTATATTCATCGGCAAACAAGGCGAAGGTCGCGTCGCGGATCGCCGTTGGGATTTGGAACGACAGATCCAGGCCGAAAATCTCGCCGCCGACAGTCGGTCCCTCGATCTTGGTTTGGCCGGAGAGAAAGAAGGGATGCGCGGCGATGATCCGCAGAAAAAGCGCGATCAGAGAATAGGGGATCGCATCCAACCACCGCGCAATCGTTCGAACGATCTCCATCAGCCTCAAGCTCCATTTTGATCGGGCCGCGCCACGGCAAGCTTGTCGTTCAGCGCGAGACGCGTATGGCGGTAAAAGCCTCCGCCAACAAAAGCTCCTGCAAGCAGCCCCTCAGGTCGAAATCCGCCGCCACGCCGCTCGCCGCCGCCACGGCCTGTGTGAATGTTCTCCCGTCCTCGAGCGCATGCACGAAGGCCGATCCGCCGGTGGGAAGCGCCGCGACGCTAACGGCAAGTTGAGGCCGAACGACCAGCGCCTCTTCGCCGTGATCCAATTCCAGCGGCGCCAAACCTTCATCCGACATATGCCGTCGCCAGATCGAAACGATCGGATATTTCGAGCTGATGACATGGGTCGAGGGATGCAAGGCCGCCGTTGCGTCCGCCAATTGATCGGGAGGAATGGCGCGAATGACATCTATTGGCGCCGGCGCGGCGTCTTCGGCGTGGTAGGCTTGGCCGATGGCATATTCGAGCCGCGCGACATCCGGCAGATAGGGAAGCTCGCGCGCCGGCTCGAAGCTAGCGACGAATGTCGCAAATCCGTCCCCATATTCAAAAAGCATCGGCGTGCGCGGAAGGAATTCACGCATGTAGCAATGCGCCATGGCGCGGAAAAACTCATCGCCGACCAGCTGCCGGCAGACCGGAAAGCGCTCGGCCAGCGCATCGATCAGTCCGACACATACATTGTTGCGATAGACCGCGAAGCGTCGCTCCGGCGCAAAGCCGTGACGCGCTTCAAGGCCGTCCGGCGCCGGCAAGTCGGGATCGAGCAACGCGCGGACGAACGCGCCCTGATCGAATTCAGCCGACAACGTCATGAGCGCACCCGATCCGGCGTTGTCTTCAACGGCAAGCGGTCTTTTTTAAGGAACCGCTCCGCGCGCGTGGCTTGCTCCGAGAGGAGCGGCCATGGCGGGATGTCATTGTCCCATTCGATCAGGGTCGCGACCGGTCCACGGCGCGCCAGGGCGCGGTCGTAGAGACGCCAGACTCCCTCCTGAACAGGCGCGCAATGGGCGTCGATCAGCAGAGGATCGCCGACCTCGTCGACGTCCTCGGCGTATCCGGCGAGATGGATTTCTTTGACATCGAGCATCGGGAAGGCGTCGATATAATCGTCAGCCGAAAAGCCGAGATTCGTCGCGCTGACAAAGGCGTTGGTCACGTCAAGAAGCAGTCGGCATCCCGTACGGCGCACAACCTCGCGCAGGAATTCGATTTCGGAATAGTCCGAGGACTGGAACCGCAGATAGGTTGCGGGATTTTCGAGGAGGATCGGCCTGCCGAGCGCCTCTTGAATTTCGTCCATATGGGCGACGACATGCGCCAATGTCGCTGCGTTATAGGGCAGAGGCAGCAAATCATTGAGAAAGCTCACGCCCTGCGTCGACCAGGCGAGATGTTCCGAGAAGGCGGCCGGCGCGTAGCGATCGACAACAGACTTCACTCGGCGAAGGTGATCGCGGTCGAGACGCCCGGCGCCGCCGATCGAAAGTCCGACTCCATGGATCGACAGAGGATAGTCGCGGCGCAATTGCATGAGCTGCGCGTGCGGCGGCCCTCCGGCGCCCATGTAGTTTTCGGCGTGGACTTCGAAGAAGCCGACATCGGGCGCCGAGGCCTCGATGTCGGAAAAATGCACGTTCTTGAATCCCACCCCCGCGCTAGCCGGCAGCGCGGACGCCGCACACGCGCGGGTTTGCTCGGGGACGGAACGCGTATCCATGCGGCCTTAGTTCGCGATGGGTTCGAGGCTGCCTTTGCCCTTGGGCGTCACGATGGAGGTGCATGTGCCCTTGGGAACATATTTCCATGCGCTGCCCTGATAGTCCGTCTTCGACGATCCTGCGCAGCTTGTTCCGGGACCCGCCGCGCAATCATTCTTGCCCTTCAAGGAGACGCCAAAGCACTTCTCCTGCTCGGCCTTCGCGGCCTTGGCCGTTTCGGCCAGAGAGCAGGCGGCGGCAAACGCGCCGGCGATAGCGAAGGCGGCGCAAAGCTTCTTATCCGACATTTTGATCTCCCTCTGCTTCCGTGACTGATCCAATAGCCAGGCAATCAGTCGAATATCTGGCGTTCCTCTGCGCTTTCCCAAACGATCGCGCGCCTCTCAGGGGCCAATTCGGCGCGCCGCCGCCAAAGGTTACAACCGATATGGCCTGCAAGGCGAGTCTGCGAGATGGCGCGCCGACGGCTGATCGACTAAAACTGCGCGATCGGACCCAGCGCTCCGGCGCAACATCGGCAGCGGCGGACCGAGCCAGGCAAATTCGCAGCGGACAGGGGCGAATTGAGCGATAGGTTGAACGATCGGGAGTCTCGTTGGCGCGCATTGATGGCGTCGTCGCAGGACGGCGATCACGCGGCCTATGCCGAACTCTTGACCGATCTCTTTCCTGTTTTGCGCCGATTCGTCATGCGACGATGGCCGAATGCGCATGATACCGAAGATGTCGTTCAGGAAATCCTGGCGTCGATTCACACCGTGCGCCAGACATATGATCGAAGGCGTCCCTTTACGCCCTGGCTCATGACCATCGCCGCGCGACGCGTCGCCGACGCGGCGCGAAGCCGTTATGCGCGCGCCCACGAAACGACGGTCGACGTTTTGCCTGAAACCTTTCATGGCGACGGCGCGAAATCCGAAGAAGAGGCAAGAGACGATCGGGAGGCGCTTCGCCGAGCGATGGCGACCCTACCAGCGAGCCAGCGCCGGGCGATTGAATTGATCAAACTCCGGGGTCTTTCGCTTGATGAAGCTGCTCAGGTCACTGGCAAGAGCGTCGGTTCGCTGAAAGTGGGAATCCACAGGGCGATCAAAGCGATGCGTCAGGCGCTGGCGCGAGATGGCTAGGCGAATGTTGAACGAAGAGCTGATCAAAACCCTAGCGGAGAATTGCGCGCCCGTACGCCCGCTCGCGCATCCCGCGCGTCGCGCGCTCATGTGGTTTGCAGTTTCGCTATGCTACGTCGCAGTTGTCGTGGCCGTTATGGGCGTCAGGCCGGATTTTCTTGCCAAGATCGTCGACCCGCAGTTTGCGACGGAATTAGCCGCCGCGTTCCTGACGAGCATCGTGGCTGCGGCAGGCGCGTTCAGCGCCGGATGTCCGGCGCGACCGATCTGGGAGCGGTTCGCCGCCGGAATTTTCCTGTCTGTCTGGGTAGGCGCTCTCGTCGTTGGTTGCTGGAGGGATATTGACGCCTTTGGCCTGGCGGGGCTCCTGTCGCATTCGGACATTTACTGCCTCCCGACGATCCTCGCCATCAGCATACCGGCGGCGCTGTTGATCCTTTCGATGGTCAGGCGCGGCGCGCCCATTGCGCCATTCGTGACGATTGGTCTTGCGGCGCTCGCGTCGACGGCGCTGGCCGCTGCGGCCCTGCGTCTGTCCTTCAGACAGGACGCGGCGGTGTCGGTCTGCATCTGGCAGTTCGGCTCCGTCGTGCTCTTGACAGGAATCGCATCGCTTTTCGGCCGGCTCGTGCTGCATTGGACGATGCGCGACGAATTGATTGCCTCTTTCTTGGCGCATCGCCGCTGATGTCGCTTTCGGAGCGTTTACAGAAATCGGGGATCGGCGCGGAGCGGAGGAATAAAATTCATCCGTCCGCGCCGCTTGCTCACATCTCGACGACCTTGCCGCCCTTCGCCTCGCAAGCCTGTGCCGATTTTTCCGGCACCCACCCCTGTCCCTTGCAGGAATTCATGCCCTTGCAGGCGTTGTTTGCGGTCTTGCAGAGGCTCGTTCCCTTGCATGAATTGATTCCGCCGCAATGGACGGACTTGCTCATTTTTTTGGCGAGCGCCGGCGCCGTCGCGGCGCCGCTCAGAACGAGGGCGATCGCGGCGGCGGCCATAGAGGCGCCAGAAACGATTTTGGCGTTCATTTCCATCTCCTTGCAAAATCACGCTCGCGGGACGAGCGCTCCAGGCTCCATGGGGAACCTGCCGACGCTATTCGTCGCCGCGAAGAATAAGGTTACGGTGGCGCGTGTTTGAGGGCGAGCGAAAGCGATGGGCCGTCTGTGAGGATTCTGCCGATTACAAAACAGTCTGCGCGTTTCGGCAAAGCTCGGCAATCCGGCCGGTCGAGGCGCAAGTTGCGTTCTGGCGACTCAGCCCTTACTTCCTGCTCACGTTACGCGCCGGTCAAGAATGTTTGGTTTATGCGAGGGTCGAATCCGGAGGTGAGATGACGCTGTTTGCTTTTGTGGCGGCGCGCGGCGGCGATGGTCAGGGGAGAGTTGCAGGCGCACTGCTTAAGACATTCGTGGCGCTGCTGCTTTTCGCTCCATACTCAGGCGCGCGCGCAGACGGCCCGACCCCCGAAGTTGTCGTTTCTCACCCTCTCGCTCGGACGATTCCGCGCTGGGATGAATATACGGGTCGTTTCGAGCCGCTCAAGCAGGTCGAAGTCCGCGCGCGCGTTTCCGGCGCTCTGGAAAAGATCAATTTCGCCGACGGACAGTTCGTCAAAGCCGGCGACGTCCTATTCGTCATCGATCAGCGGCCTTTTCAGATCGCGGTCGACAGCGCGCGCGCGGAACTCATCCGGGCGCAGGCGCAGGCTGCGATGTCTGCTCGTGACTACGGGCGCGCGCAGGAAATGACGCAAGGCCGGATCATTACCGTGCGCGATGTCGATCAGCGAAAAGCGAGCAGTGAGATCGCCAAGGCGCAAGTCCTGAGCGCCGAAGCCGCGCTCCGAAACGCCGAGCTTAATCTTGAGTGGACCCAGGTTCGCGCGCCGATCTCGGGGCGCGTATCGGACCGTCGCGTCGATCCGGGAAATCTCGTTCAGGGCGGACAGGCGGGAGCGACCCTGCTGACGACAATCGTGACGCTCGAACCGATTCATTTCGTTTTCGACGCCTCGGAGGCCGACTATATTCGCTACGCGCGCGCGGCGGAAGGGCGCAAGGGAATGTCGGGCGAGTTGAAAAACTCCGTTTCCGTGCGGCTTGCCGATGAGACGGAATGGACTCGCAGCGGCGTCATGGACTTCCTCGACAATCAGATCAATCGGCGCTCCGGCACCATCCGCGGCCGGGCCATTTTCGACAATAAGGACCACTTCCTCACGCCCGGCACATTTGGACGCCTGCGCCTGTTCGGCGGCGACGTTTCGGCCCTGCTCATTCCCGACGCCGCCATCGTCTCCGATCAAACCAGCAAGACCGTGCTGGCGGTGTCTAACGACAATAAGATCGTCGCCAAATCGGTGACTCTCGGTCCCATTCATAGGGGCCTGCGCGTCATTCAGTCGGGTATCGACGCAAAGGATCGGATCGTGATCGGCGGGCTTGCGAACCCGATGGTTCGGCCGGGGGCGACCGTCCAGCCCAAGGAGGGCGAGATCAAGGAAGCGCCCGTCGCGGTCAGCGACCGTTAGTCTTTAAAGACCAGGAACGCTATGCGCATCTCGCATTTCTTCATCGAGCGGCCGATCTTTGCGGCGGTGCTGTCCGTGCTTCTGACTCTCGCGGGTGCGATCGCGCAAGGCGCGCTCCCCGTTTCCGAATATCCGGAAATCGCGCCGCCGACGGTCAATATCAGCGCGACCTATCCCGGCGCCTCGGCGGATGTGATCGCCGAGACCGTGGCCTCGCCGATCGAACAAGAGGTAAATGGCGTCGACGACATGCTCTACATTACGTCGCAATCGACAGGCGACGGACGCTTGTCGATCGATGTCGTGTTCAAGCCGGGCGTCAATATCGATCTTGCTCAGGTGCTGGTCCAGAATCGCGTTGCGATCGCCAATCCCCGCCTGCCGGAGGAGGTGACGCGCTTTGGCGTCGTCGTGAAAAAAGCCTCGCCGGATTTGATGATGGTCGTGCATCTGCTGTCGCCGGACGGCTCGCGCGACCAGCAATATATTTCAAATTACGCGACGCTTTACGTGAAGGACGCCATCGCCAGGATTGAGGGCGTCGGCGACGCGCGCCTGTTCGGGGCAAGAGATTATTCGATGCGCGTCTGGCTCGATCCAGCGAAAGTCGAGGCGCGCGATCTGACCGCGGGCGACGTGGTCGCCGCGCTGCGCGCCGCCAATCTGCAAGTCGCGGCGGGCGCCGTCAATCAGCCGCCGGCCGCCTCGGCGGGCGCCTTCCAGCTTTCGGTGCAGACTCTCGGACGGCTCAGCACCCCGGAGCAATTCGGCGACATCGTCATCCGCGCCGACGCCGACGGCGAGATTCATCTGCGCGACGTCGCGCGGATCGAGTTCGGCGCCCAGGATTATACGCTCAACGCCTATCTGAACCACGACGTGGCCACTGCGCTCGGCATTTTTCAGCGCCCCGGCTCGAACGCCTTGCAGACGGCCGAATCCATCAAGCAGGAGATGGAGCGGCTCAAAAAGAATTTTCCTGCCGGCGTCGACTATGCGGTCGTCTACAACCCCACCGAATTCATCCAGCAGTCGGTGGACGAGGTTGTCCATACGCTGTTCGAGGCGATCGTCCTCGTCGTCCTGGTCGTCATCCTGTTCCTGCAGACGTGGCGCGCGGCGATCATTCCGGTTGCGGCGATCCCAGTTTCGCTGATTGGCAGCTTCGCGGTGATGAAGGCCGCTGGACTGAGTTTCAATACGCTGTCGTTGTTCGGGCTTGTGCTCGCCATCGGCATTGTCGTCGACGACGCGATCGTCGTCGTGGAGAATGTCGAGCGCTATCTTGCGCAGGGACTTTCCCCCAAGGAAGCCGCCCACAAAACCATGGACGAGGTTGGCGGCGCGCTGATCGCGATAGCGCTGGTGCTCTGTGGCGTTTTCATCCCGACCGCCTTCATCAGCGGCCTGCAGGGCGCCTTCTACAAGCAGTTCGCGATCACGATCGCGAGCGCCACGATCATCTCGGCCTTCGTTTCGCTGACCTTGTCGCCGGCGCTCGCCTCGATATTGCTGAAGCCGCATGCGACGGAGGAAAACGCCAGCCATCGGCTGAGCTGGGCGCATGCGCCGCTGCGCCGCTTCTTCGACGCGTTCAACGCCAGTTTTGAATGGCTGTCGACGACATATGGCGCGGCGACAGGCCGGCTCGTCCGGCTTGGCGTCGTCATGCTCGCAATTTATGCGATCCTCATCTTTTTTGCTTTCGATCTGTTGCGGCGAACGCCGACCGGCCTCATTCCGCAACTTGACCGCGGCTATGTGATCGCCGCCTTCCAATTGCCGCCGGGCGCGACGCTCGACCGCACCGACAAAGTCATGCGCACGGCGACCGACGTCATCTTGAAACGCGCGGGCGTGAAGGACGCCGTGGTTTTCACCGGCTTCGACGGCGCGACCTTCACCAATGCGCCAAACACCGGCGTGATTTTCGTCACGCTGGAGCCCTTCGAGGAGCGCGCGAAAAAGGGTCTGTCCGCCGTGCAGATTCAAGGCGATCTATACGCCCAACTGTCAAAGTTGACCGACGCTTTTGCCTTCGTGCTGCTGCCGGCGTCGGTTCCCGGCATCGGCACCGGCGGGGGCCTAAAGGGCTATGTGCAGGATCGCGCCGGGCGCGGTCTTCCGGCGCTCGAAGGCGCGACTTGGACGCTTGCCGGCGCCGCTGGGCAGTCGGGCGAATTCACCCAGGCGTTTACGCTGTTCAATACGCGCACGCCTCAAATCTTCGCCGACGTCGACCGCACCAAGGCCGAGCTCATCGGCGTGCCGATCTGGCGGGTCTTCGAAACGCTATCGATCTATCTTGGCTCGACCTTCGTCAACGACTTCAACATGCTTGGACGCACTTACCGCGTCATGGCGCAAGCAGACGATCCCTATCGCATGACGCTGCGCGACGTCGCCAACCTCAAGACCCGTAGCGCCTCGGGCGCGATGGCGCCGATCGGCGCCGTCGCGACGTTCCGCGACACGACGGGCGCGTTCCGCGTGCCGCGCTACAATCTCTATCCGGCAGCGGAAGTGCAACTCAATCTCGCGCATGGCGTTTCGTCGGGCCAGGGCATCGCTGCGGTCGAAAAGCTTGCGGCGGAGAAGCTGCCGCAGGGATTTGGTTTCGAATGGACCGAAATCGCTCTGCAGGAAAAGCTTGCCGGACACACCGCCGTTCTCGCCTTCGGCCTTGCGGTGATTTTCGTGTTTCTTCTGCTCGCCGCGCTCTATGAGAGCCTGCTGCTGCCCGTTTCAGTGATCCTCATCGTGCCGATGTGCATTCTTGCGGCGATGCTCGGCGTGGTCTCCCGGGGGCTCGATCGCAACATCTTGGTCGAAATTGGCCTCGTCGTGCTGATTGGCCTCGCCGCGAAGAACGCTATTCTCATCGTCGAATTCGCCAAACAGGCGGAAGACGCGGGCCAATCAATATTCGAGGCCGCCGTTACCGCCGCCCGCACGCGTTTGCGGCCGATTCTGATGACCTCGCTCGCGTTCATCCTCGGCGTGCTGCCGCTCGCCGTCGCTGAGGGCGCCGGCGCCGAGATGCGTCAGTCAATCGGCACGGCCGTTTTTTTCGGCATGCTTGGCGTCACTGTGTTCGGCCTGATCTTCACGCCGACCTTCTATGTGGTCGTGCGCATTTTCGCGCGATATTTCCAACCGGCGCGCGCCGGCGGCGCCACGCCGGCGGCAGCGACGCCAGGCGGGAGTTTGGCGGAGGACATAGGCATTCACGAAGCGAAGAAGATCCACCTCGGCAAGGCCAAGAGATGGCTCGATGAAATTCGGCGCAGGCCGAAGTGATTCAAGCGCGGCTTGGAAGGCCGCGCTTGATGCGCGCTTACTGGAAATGTTCCGGGCGCAGCTTGGTGGAGCTTGCCGGGGCGAATTCGCGACGGCAGGCGGGGCTCAGCCGCGCCATATTCTGCTGTAGACAGGATTCGATTTCGTCGACGTCTGGAATGTCGGAGCTGCAGAATCTAAGGGCGTCGCCCATGCAGTCGGAGCGCTCCTGCGCCGTGCCCTGAGCCGCGGCCGGGGATGCGGCGAGCGCCAAGAGAAGCGAAAACGGAATGAGTTTACGCATGCTGTTCCTTTCACACCTATCGTTCTGAGAATTTGCAACACTGAGCGTAGAATCGTTCCCTAAGAAAAGCAAAGCGGTTCAACTAAGCTTCTCTTGTTGATCGCAACTTCGCGATAGCGCGAGGCCTTGCAGGGAGAGCGCGGCGCGCGTGAGCCGCAACAATTCGTCGAGCGAAGGATTGGACAGAGCGTCGCCGGACGGCTCGAAGCGGATGACGGGATCGCGCGTGCAGAGTCGCAGGCAGTCGCGCGTCGCGATCGAAAGCCTTGCGGAAGAAAGTTCGTCGGAGAAGGCTACCGCGAAACATTCTTCGACTGACGCGAGCAGCGCGCGGGCTTTTCTGTCGGCGTCGCAGCGCGGACCGACGCAGACGAGAAGACGAACAGGCGGAGGACTCACGAGCGCCTCAGTAGATCGGATGTTTGGCGCAAAGCGTCGCGACGTTCTTGCGAACTGCCGCGATCGTCGAATCGTCGTCATGTCTTTTCAGCACCCGGTCGATCCAGTGCGCGATCGTCTCGAACTCGGCCACGCCGAAGCCGCGCGTCGTCCCGGCGTTGCTAGACAGGCGCAGGCCCGACGGCGCTTCCGGCGGTCTCGGATCGAAAGGAATCATATTCTTGTTGACGGCGAGGCCGGCGCGCTCCAGCGCCTTGGCGGCGACATCGCCGGTGAGGCCGCGCGCGGCGAGATCGACGAGCATCAGTCCCGTATCCGTGCCGCCCGTAACGATGCGCAAACCCTTGTTCGCCAGCGCGGCGGCCAGAGCGCGCGCATTGTCGACCACCGCGCGATTATAGGCGGTAAATTCCGGCCGCAGCGCCTCGCCGAGGCAGGCGGCCTTGCCGGCGACGCCATGCAACAGGACGGAGCCCTGCACGCCGGGAAATATGCCGGCGTTGATGCGATTGCTTAAGGCTTCGTCGTTCCACAGAACCATGCCGCCGCGCGCGCCGCGCAGCGATTTATAGGTCGTCGTGGTGACGACATGCGCATGGGGCAGGGGATCGGGATAGAGGCCCGTCGCGACGAGGCCGGCGACATGCGCCATGTCGACGAGAAGATAGGCGCCGACCTCATCGGCGATGGCGCGCATCGCAGCGAAGTCGATCGCGCGCGGATAGGCGGAGCCCCCAGCGATGATCATGCGGGGACGTTCGCGGCGCGCAAGATCGCGTATCTCGTCGAGATCGATCAGTTCCGTCTCGCGCGAGACGCCGTAAGAGACGATTCTGTAATCGCGCCCGGTCAGCGTCGCGGGATGGCCGTGGCTGATATGGCCGCCGGCCGCGACGTTCATGGAAAGAATCGTGTCGCCGAGCTTCAACAGGCCGAGAAAGACGGCGGCGTTGGCGTTGGAGCCGGAATGCGACTGCGCATTGGCGAAGCGGCAGTTGAACAGCTTTTTCGCGCGCTCGATCGCGAGCGCTTCGATCGCGTCGGCGAACTCGGCGCCACCATAGTAGCGCGCATAGGGCAGGCCCTCGACGGTCTTGTTGGTGAGGATCGAGCCCTGCGCTTCGAGCACGAGGCGCGAGACGATGTTTTCGGAGGCGATGAGTTCGATACAGTCCTGCTGGCGCCGCAACTCACCGGCGATGGCCGAAGCGAGCTCGGGATCGGAGGAGAGGGCGGATGAGAAGTAGCGATCGTGCAGGGTCGCGTTGGCAGGCAAAGGGCGCTCGATCTCCCTTGGACTTGTTCCCCATAACATCGTGCGCCGGGAAAATCGATCGACGCGCGACCCGGCCGGGCCGGGCGCGTCGCAGCGTCCGCCCGAGAGAAGGATAGGGAAAGCGGGCGCCGCCCACCGCTGGCGGCGCGCGTTGTTATGATCTATTATTATTAGATAAGATTTTATCCCAAAGAAGGGAGAGTGCGATGGCGACGGTGACGATTTCGCTTCCTGAGTCGCTCAAGAAATTCGTCGACGATCAACTGGCCGACAAGGGCTATGGAAACGTGAGCGAATATTTCCGTAGCCTGCTGCGCGAAGCGCAGGCAAAGGAACGCGACGCGCGGCTTGAGACGCTGTTGCTTGAAGGATTGGCGAGCGGCGAGGGCGTCCCACTGACGAAGGAGTTCTGGGCGCGATTGCGGAACGACGCCGTCGCTTCGGCCAAGGCGCGCGCGGGACAAAAGAAGAAAGCATGAAGGCGTTCATTCAGCGGTCGGCGCGAGACGATATTATCCGGCAATATTTGTATTTTCTCGAAGTCGAGTCCCCCGATCTCGCAGATCGTTTTCTTCTCGCTGTGAATCAAGCGGTCGACAAGATCGCTGGCGCTCCTCTTGCTGGTCCGCCAAGGCATTTTGCAAATCCTGCGCTCGCCGGCCTACGCATGTGGAGAATTGAAGGATTCGATCAGATTCGCGTTTATTATGTCGTGCGCAACGACGATTTCACGATCATCCGCATTTTGCACAATCGAAGAGACCTCGGCGCGATTTTCGAAGATCAAGATTTGGACGAGCCAGAAATGGAGTGAGAATTTCGCGATTGATTCCCGGCGAATAATTGGCGCCGAACGGCATATCGGGGTGCGTCGTCAACGCTTCGGCGCGCATTTCGCCTACACATCCAAATTCGCGACGTTGAGCGCATTCTCCTGAATGAATTCGCGCCTGGGCTCGACCACGTCGCCCATCAGCTTGACGAAAATATCGTCTGCTTCTGAGTCTTCCTTCACCTTCACCTGCAGGAGCGTGCGCGCGTCGCGATCGAGCGTCGTCTCCCACAGCTGTTCGGCGTTCATTTCGCCAAGGCCCTTGTAGCGCTGGATCGTCAGGCCCTTGCGGCCGATCGAATTCATCGCCTCGTAAAGCGCGAGCGGGCCGGAGAGCGAGGCTTCGTCGCCGCGCCGGATCAGAGTGGCTGGCCCGGCGAAAACCTCGCGCAGGCTCTCGGCGCGCTCATGAAGCTTGCGCGCTTCACTCGAATTCAAGAGCGAAGCGTCGAGCGTCACCGCATGCGTCACGCCGCGCAGCGTGCGCTTGAAGACATATTCGAGACTCTGGCCGCCCTCGCGCACCTCGCCCGACCAGCCGCGCTCGGTCTCTTCCGAAATCGCATCAAGCCGTCGCGCGATTTCGGCGGCGAAGCGCTTCGCCGACGCTTCGTCGGTCAGCGGCGTCAGATCGCCGGCCATCGCCGCCTGTTCGACGACGGCGCGGTCGTAGCGCGAATGCAGGCTAAGCATCACATTGCGGAAGGCGCGTGCGTCTTCGAGAACCTTGTGCAGGTCGGCCCCGGCGCGATCTTCCGAGCCCGCGCGCAGCACCGCGCCATCGAGCAGGCTTTCGATCAGATAGTCCTCGAGCGCGCGCTCGTCCTTCAGATATTGCGTCGACTTGCCGCGCGTCACCTTGTAGAGCGGCGCCTGGGCGATGAAAATATGTCCGCGATCGATCAATTCCGGCATCTGCCGATAGAAGAAGGTCAGAATCAGCGTGCGGATATGGGCGCCGTCGACATCGGCGTCGGTCATGATGATGATCTTGTGATAGCGCAGCTTGTCGGCGTTGAACTCGTCGCGGCCGACGCCCGTGCCGAGCGCGGTGATCAGCGTGCCGATCTGCTCCGACGACAGCATCTTGTCGAAACGCGCGCGCTCGACGTTGAGGATTTTGCCGCGCAACGGCAGCACCGCCTGATATTCGCGATTGCGGCCCTGCTTGGCCGTGCCGCCGGCCGAATCGCCCTCGACGATGAACAGTTCCGACTTGGCCGGATCGCGCTCCTGGCAGTCGGCGAGCTTGCCGGGAAGATTGGCGACGTCGAGCGCGCCTTTGCGCCGCGTCAGCTCGCGCGCCTTGCGCGCCGCCTCGCGCGCCGCCGCCGCCTCGCATACTTTCGAAACGACGTTCTTGGCTTCCCCCGGATGTTCTTCGAGCCATTGGCCGAGCAATTCATTGACCACATTCTCGACCGCCGGACGCACTTCCGAAGAGACGAGCTTGTCCTTCGTCTGCGAGGAGAATTTCGGGTCTGGCGCCTTGATCGACAGAACGCAGGTCAGGCCTTCGCGGCAGTCGTCGCCGGTGAGATCGACTTTCTCGCGCTTGGCGAGGCCCGAGGATTCGGCATAGCCGGTGATCTGGCGCGTCAGCGCCCCACGGAATCCGGCGAGATGCGTGCCGCCGTCGCGCTGCGGAATGTTGTTGGTGAAGGCCAGAACATTCTCGTGATAGCTGTCGTTCCACCACAGCGCGACTTCGACGTTGATCTGGTCGCGCTGGCCATGGATGAGAATCGGCGCGGAGACGAGCGGCGTCTTGGCGCGGTCGAGCCAGCGCACGAAGGCCTCAAGCCCGCCTTCGTAAAAAAGCTCCTCGCGTTTGACTTCGGCGTGGCGCGCGTCGGTGAGAACGATGCGCACGCCGGAATTTAGGAAGGCGAGTTCGCGCAGACGATGCTCGATCGTCGCATAGTCGAACTCGACCATCGTGAAGGTCGCGGGAGAAGGCTGGAAGGTCACCTCGGTGCCGCGCTTGGGCGCGCCGTCCACAACTGGCGCTTCGCCGACGACGGCGAGCGGCGCGACCGCGTCGCCATTGGCGAATTCCATGAAGTATTCTTTGCCGCCGCGCCAGATGCGCAGTTTCAGCCAGACCGACAGCGCATTGACGACGGAGACGCCGACGCCGTGCAGTCCGCCCGAAACCTTATAGGAGTTTTGGTCGAACTTACCGCCGGCATGGAGCTGCGTCATGATGACTTCGGCCGCCGACACGCCTTCCTCGTGATGGATGTCGGTCGGGATGCCGCGGCCATTATCGTAGACCGTGCAGGAGCCGTCGGCGTTGAGCGTCACGGTGACATGGGTCGCATGGCCGGCGAGCGCCTCGTCGATGGCGTTGTCGACGACCTCATAGACCATGTGATGGAGGCCGGTCCCGTCGTCGGTGTCGCCGATATACATGCCGGGACGCTTGCGGACGGCGTCGAGCCCACGCAGCACTCTGATGGACCCTGCGCCATATTCCGCAGGGTCGTTCCGTTCGTTTTCTTCGCTCATTTGGCCTGTTTGTCAGGGGGTCGAACGACCCTCGATTCGAGAAGGCCGATTTTACGCCGGAATGGTTGCAAAATGCACGGAAATAACTGCGCTTTCCGGCTGTCCAACCACCTTTCCGCCGGGGCGCCGAGCCAAGCGCTGCGCCGGCGGCGAGGATTATGCCCGCGTGCGGGAAAAGGAAGCTAACGCAGGGCTTCCGCCAGCGCCTTTAGAATGGAGTCGCCGAAACGCGCGACCTTCGTCTCGCCGACGCCGTGCGCCGCGAACATCTCGTCGAGCGTCGCCGGCCGCTTCCGACACAGAGCCGTAATTTTTGTAGGGCAATGGTCCTACGTTGAGGAGTTTAGGCGCTTGTTTGAAATGTCCGCCGGGAGACGCCCGTTCGCTGAGCGGCATAACGAGGGCCTTTGAAGTTAGAATTTGTCGTCGGACGGAGGACGTTCATGCGCGCGGTCAAGATCGCAATGATTGGCTTGGTTGGTCTGCTGCTCAGTGGAGCGCTATCGCCCGCGGTCTACGGGGCGTCGTCGCCCTTCGCGCCACAGGTCGGAGTCGACCGTTTGGGAGATGGGAGCTACTGCCTGGAACTACAACAGGAGAGAGCCGCCCAAGTCCCCCCACCTTCGGGTCCAGCGCTGCAGTTTGGCAAGTGGCAGGATATCCCACGTTACCTTTGTAGCGGACAGAAATTCTTTTCCCCTAGCGGAGTCTATACCGCGATGCTTTCAAATAATGCCGGCGAATTGATCGTCGCGCGCGGAGACCCCACTATTCCCGCCAACGTCGCATGGCGCGGCGGTGGGTTCGACCCGGGGGGGAGTGAATATTATCTCGCACTTGACAATGGGTTATCCGACAATGGGGCATTGCTTAGAATTGAAAGGGTCGACACAACTGCTAACTCGCAAAGCGGCTATCAGATCTGGCGATCTAACCTTTTTCAACCGGCGAATCACGAAGCCTTTTTGCGCTTGACCGACGAGGGCGTCTTAGAGGTCCTGGAGGGCCTCCCGACCTCCCCCGGAAAAGTGCTATGGACCAATGGCTTCAAGGAGCCGGTTAAGGAGATCATTTTCAATTATTTCGATTACGACCTGGCGCATATGACGACGACGAAGGGCGCGCCGGTCACCGGCGCGGAGGTAAATTGCAACAACGGCGCTCCCACGCCAAATACCTGTCAGCTTACGGCGCAACTGAATTATTCTAAAACCCACAGCTTCAGTTTTGCGTTCAAGCAAGCGGTGAATGTCAAGGCGATCACTGGGCTGAAAGTTCCCTTTCTAGTTGAGGGCAAGCTCGAAGTTCAGGTCGGCCTCGAGACGACCGAGCAATGGAGCGATACAGAAACGGAGTCTAAGACCTACACGGCCCAGGTCTCGCTGCAGACGCCGCCCAAATCAGTCTATAAGGCGTTCATCGCCGCCAACAAGGTTCTTGTTAGCCTACCCTATTCCTACGCTGGGATTGCGACCTACGCTTCTGGAAAAAAGGCTGAGATTCCGAAGGTCCCGTTGGGGGTATGGATAGCCGAAAACGCCTATAGTTTTGACATTGTGATTGCCTGCGTAAGCACGCCCGGCGGGTGTGACAAAATTCCCCAGCGAAGGATACCCGTCGCGCCGAACGCGAGAGGCGTTCTTGGCCCTATAAGCCAAGGCGGCCAAGTTGATGCAAGTCTTCGCGCGCGTTGCGCCACTGTAGGGAACTACCTGACCTGCCTCCGGTAAGTCGAGCCGCGTGAAGCGAACACCTGTAGCGGAAGTCTGCCGGAAGGCGGGCGTCAGCGAGGCGACTTATTGCAACTGGCGCAAGAAATATAGCGGGCTGACGCCGGTCAGCCCCCATCGGGCGCGCCGCGGCCTTCATACGCCGGGACCAAACGTCTAGGCTTCCTCCACTCTCCCGGGTGCGACCCGCAAGAGCTGCGCGCGTCCCTGCAATGACGCAAACAGCAGCGGGTCCGCGCCCGTCATCCAGATCTGCCCGCCGAGCGCTTGTAACTCCAGGTAAAGCGCTTCGCGACGTTTCACATCGAAATGCGCGGCGACTTCGTCGAGCAGCACGAGCGGCGCGAGGCCCGTCATCGCGGCGACGAGGCGGGCGTGAGCGAGCGTCAACCCCATCAGCAGAGCCTTCTGTTCGCCGGTTGAGCAGGCGCGCGCCGCCTCATTCTTGGGGCCATGTCGCACGGCGAGGTCGCTCGCCTGGGGACCGACCAACGTGCGACCGGCGGCGGCGTCGCGGCGCCGGGATGCCGCGAGTTCGCCGCGATACCATTCTTCAACGGCGAGCGCCGGCTCGAGCGTCAGCCGCCGCTCCAATTCCCCTTCGATCGTCACATCGGCCCAGGGGAAGGGCGACGCGTCGTCGCGACCGGCTGCGATCAGCGCGACGAGCCGCGAAACGGTCTCGCATCGCGCGGCGGCCACGGCGACGCCGAGCGCCGCGATCTCCCGCTCCGCGGCGTCGAGCCAGCGCCGATCGGCGACGCCTTCTTCGAGCAGCCGGTTACGGTTGCGCAGCGCGCGCTCCAGCCGGTTGGCGCGCGCGCCATGCTCGGCGTCGACGCCGAGCGCGAGCCGATCGAGAAAGCGGCGCCTGTCGCCCGCCGCGCCAGAAAACAGCCCATCCATCGCCGGCGTGAGCCAAAGCACCCGGATATGATCGGCGAAGGCGCGCGCCGAACTGGCCGGCATGCGGTCAATGCGAAAAAGCCGCTCTGCTGAAGGCGTCAGGCCATGGCCGAGCTGCGCCGTCGCGTCATCGGCTGCGACTTCGATCGACACGGCGAAACCGCCGGCGCCGCCACGTCTCGCGCATTCGGCGAGCTCCGCGCGGCGCAGGCCGCGGCCCGGCGAAAACAGCGACAGCGCTTCCAGCAGATTGGTCTTGCCCGCGCCGTTCTCTCCAAAGAGGGCGATCATCGCCGACTCGAAGCGGCAGTCGAGCGTCGGATAGGAGCGGAAATCGCCGAGCGTCAGCCGGCGCACGCGCGGCGCAGGCGCGGTCATTGCGGTCGGGAAACGCGGCGGCCCGGCGAGAGAATGGCGTAGCTGTGGGGTCCGGTGAAGGCTGTCATGATCGCTTCGATCAGGGGTTCGTCCGAGCCTTCGACGGTCGACCAATCGACCGTGAAACTGGCGCCTGTTCCGCCGCGAACGTCGTCTTGCGCGATCAGGACCTGCAACGAGGCGTAAGGCTTCAAATAGACGGGATCATTGAGGTAGCTTTCGATCAGCTGACCTGCGCCGTTGCGGTATTCGATCTTCTCAATGGCGAGAACATTGGTCGCTGACGGGTTGTGAATCGACAGCGCGCCCGAGAAGTTCAGCCGCGTCACGCCGCCTTGCCCGAGCAGCGTTGAATGCAGCGGAATGAAGGTGCGTCCGTGGACGGCGAGCTTCTCCTGCGGGGCGGAAGTCGTGGCGTCGGGGCTGACGACGACAGGCGAAGCGGCGGTCTGCGGCGCCCGAGCCGCGCATTCTGTCGCGAAAACGCTCCAGGCCAGAGCAAGCGCAAGAATCGGCACGGCAGGGCTAAGCGGCATTGCGCGCATCTTTTCCTTTCGATTTGACATATGCGGCGACGGCGCACACTAGCATCGCTCGGCGAAAGGTCTAATCGAATGTCATTGGCCCCCGGCCGAATGACGGCGCTAACGCGACGACGCGTCGCATGGCGGGAGCCTCATCTCAAGTTCGGCGATCCGAACGAGGCGTGAAGCAGCGCCGTGACCGAGAGTCCCCCGCGGCGGCGGGTTTCGCGAGAATGCATCGCAGGCGGATTGGTCGCGGAGCGACAATCGATCGCGCAGCCGAAGCCGTTTGGCCTTGCGCATAAAATCTGTATTCTCCCGCCTGCGGCGACCGGAGTTTTTTCAGTGGCGGGCGTGGGACATGCGCGAAGCCTCGAGGCTAAGCGCATCTTGCTGATCGTCGGCGGGGGGATCGCCGTATACAAGTCGCTCGAACTCGTGCGTCGGTTGCGCGAGCGGGGCACCGTCGTGCGGGTCGTCATGACCGCGGCGGCGAAGGAATTCGTGACGCCGCTGGCCTTCGTCAGCCTCGCCAATGAAAAAGTCTATGACGATCTCTTCTCGGCGACCGACGAGCAGGAGATGGGCCATATCGAACTGTCGCGGGAGGCGGATCTCATCGTCGTCGCCCCGGCGACGGCGCATCTCCTCGCGCGTGCGGCGCGCGGCCTTTGCGACGATCTTGCGACCACCCTGCTGCTGGCGACCGACAAGCGCGTTCTCTATGCGCCGGCGATGAATGTGCGCATGTGGCTTCATCCGGCGACGCAGCGCAATGTCGCGACCCTGCACGGCGACGGCGCTTGGTTCGTCGGCCCCAATATCGGGGATATGGCCTGCGGCGAATATGGGCCGGGACGCATGAGCGAACCGCTGGAGATCGCCGAAGCGATCGAGACGGCGTTGATGCAGGGCGCCCGACTGCCGCCGCCCGACGGACTTATGCCGCAGGGCGGCGCGCTCAAAGGGCGGCATGTCGTCGTTACGTCCGGCCCCACGCATGAACCGATCGATCCGGTCCGCTATATCGCCAACCGCTCCTCCGGACGGCAGGGCCACGCCATAGCTGCGGCGGCGGCGCGCGCCGGGGCGCGGGTGACGCTGATTTCGGGGCCCGTCGCGCTTTTTGATCCGCCTGGCTGCGAGGTCGTACATATAGAGAGTGCGCGCGATATGATGACCGCCGTGGAAGCGGCGCTTCCGGCGGACATATTCATCGCCGCGGCCGCCGTGGCGGACTGGCGCGCGGCGCCGGCGGCGGAAAAGATCAAGAAAGACCAGAGCGGCGCGCCCGCTCTGTCGCTTATTGAAAATCCAGACATTCTCGCGAGCGTCTCACGCGGATCGAAGCGTCCGCGCCTCGTCGTCGGCTTTGCCGCGGAAACGACTGATCTCATTCGCCACGCGCAAGAGAAGCTCGTCCGGAAAGGATGCGATCTCATCGTCGCCAATGATGTGAGCGAGGGGGCGGGCGTTTTCGGCGGCGCGACCAATGAGGCGCATCTCGTCTCTCCCGCCGGCGTCGAGGATTGGCCGCGCCTGCGCAAGGAGGATGTCGCGGCGCGGCTCATCGCGCGGCTGGCGGAGATGATCGGCGACGAGAGGGCGCCATGAAAGTTGCAATGCGCAGACTGCCGAACGCCGACGGCTTGCCATCGCCGGCCTATGCAAGCGAAGGAGCCGCGGGCATTGATCTCCACGCTGCGTTGGCCCCGGGCCAAAAGCTGGTGCTCGAGCCGGGCGCCCGCGATCTCATCCCGACAGGTCTCTCGATCGCGTTACCCCCAGGCTATGAAGGACAAGTTCGGCCGCGCTCGGGTCTCGCTGCGGAGCACGGCGTCACAGTGCTCAACGCCCCCGGCGTCGTCGACAGCGATTATCGCGGCGAGATCAAGGTGATCTTGATCAATCTCGGGGCGCAGGCCTTTGAGATCGTCCGCGGGTTGCGCATCGCTCAGCTTGTTATCGCGCCGGCGCTACATGTCACGCTTGTCGAGGTCGATGACTT
The DNA here is from genome assembly GCA_022843405.1 of Methylocystis sp. Taxonomy (GTDB): domain Bacteria; phylum Pseudomonadota; class Alphaproteobacteria; order Rhizobiales; family Beijerinckiaceae; genus Methylocystis. Next base: position 153,236 of record JALHNQ010000001.1, read on the forward strand.
GGACGCTACGGAGCGCGGCGCCGGCGGTTTTGGGTCGACGGGACTTGGCGGAGAAGGCGCGCGATGAAGCTCCTGTCGCGCTCCGCTCGTTTCGCGCTGATGGCGACGCTCGACGTCGCGCTTCATGCGCGCGGCCGGCCGGTGTCGTCGAAGCAACTTGCCGCGCGTCATGGTCTGCCGCCGCGGCGGTTGGAGACGATCCTGCAGGCTTTGGTGCGGGCGGGGATTCTCAAGAGCGTCAGAGGACCTGCGGGCGGATATGGGTTGGCGCGCGAGCGACGGCGTCTCTCGGTCGGCGAAATCGTCCGCGTCGCTCTGGTCGTTGACGAAGAGGCGCCCGATATTGCGCCGCCGCTGCTCTCGGCGGTGCTGGAGCCGATCATCGCCGAGGCCGAAGAGAGCGCGCTCCGCCGTCTGGACGACGTGACGCTCGACGATCTGCACGCCCGCGCGCTCGCGCACGGATTTGGAGAAAGGCCGGACGCGAGCGGCGATTTTGAGATATGAAGCGCGCGATCCGGCAAGGCGCTGGATGGGCAGGAGGCGCGCATGACCTACGAGACGATCGAAGCCGAAACGCAGGGCCGAGTCGGATTGATCCGACTCAATCGACCTGAAGCGCTCAATGCGCTCAATGCGCGGCTCATCGCCGAGCTCGACGACGCTCTTTCGGCGTTTGAATCTAATGACGGCGTCGGCTGCGTCGTTCTGACCGGATCGGAAAGGGCCTTCGCCGCCGGCGCGGACATTAAGGAAATGCGCGACAAGGGATTTGTCGACGCCTTTCTCGATGATTTCATTGGCCGATGGGACGTGGTGGCGCGGGCGCGCAAGCCGATCGTTGCCGCGGTCGCCGGATTCGCGCTAGGCGGCGGCTGCGAAATCGCGATGATGTGCGACTTCATTCTCGCCGCCGACACGGCGGTCTTCGGTCAGCCGGAAATCAAGCTTGGCGTCATTCCCGGCGCCGGCGGCACGCAGCGGTTAACCCGCGCGGTAGGGAAGGCCAAGGCGATGGACCTCATTCTGACCGGTCGGATGATGAGCGCAGAGGAGGCGGAGCGCGCCGGCCTCGTCGCGCGGATCGTGCCGGCCGCCGATCTTCTCGCCGAGGCGATGAAGACCGCCGCCGCTATCGCGTCGATGTCGCTACCCGCGGTCCTTATCGCCAAGGACGCGGTCAATCGCGCTTTCGAGTCGACGCTTGCCGAGGGAATCCGCTACGAGCGCGGCCGCTTCTATTCCCTGTTCGCCACAAGTGATCAAAAAGAAGGCATGAGCGCCTTCGTGGAGAAGCGCAAGCCGGCGTTCGCTAACCGATAGGCGGCCATTGACGACAGGCCGCGCCGCGCCTATAAACCCGCCACTTGGCCGCGATTTCGCGGCCCTTTGGTTTTTGGGCGGCTCGACGCCGTCTCTTTCAAGGACACGCAAAGCATGGCCAATACGAGTTCGGCCAAAAAAGCCGTTCGCAAGATCGCGCGCCGCACCTCGGTCAACCGAGCGCGTCGCAGCCGCATGCGCACCTTTGTGCGCAAGGTCGAGGAGGCGATCGCTGCGGGCGATCCGGCGGTGGCGGCCGACGCGCTGCAGAATGCGGTGCCGATCGTGATGCGCGCCGCCCAGCGGGGCGTCATTCACAAGAATACGGCCTCGCGGAAGGTTTCCCGGCTGACCGCGCGGGTGAAGGCGCTGGCCGCAAAGGCGTGAAGCGTTTCGCCGCGTCATGTGACGGACACGTTTCGAGCCCGGCGAGCGCCGGGCTCTTTTTTTGGCCCGACCGGAGTCATCCAAATCGTCGCATGAAGCGCAGATGACACGTTCGAAAAAAAAATTTGCGCCCATAAACTGTGATCATTCAAAATTCTCGCGATTCAATCTCTTGCAATCAAGTTGTCACGAACGGGAAAAACTTCGCCACTTGACACTATTTTTTGCGCTTGTTTGCGGAGGCGCCGGCGCCTGACGCGCGCGGCTAACACGCATTTTTCAAGCGAAATTTTAAAGGCGGCGAATCATCAGCTTATGGCCAAATGCGACAAGAAATTCTTAGACCCGCGCCGGAAAAGTGCAATCAATATGACAGACTTCGTCATAAGCGTCGTTGCGCGTGATCGCGCTGGCGTGTAGCTTCCATAGGTCGAACGAAAGGCGGTCGGCGTCGGTTTTTCAGCGGCGCGCAGGATTGAGGGAAACGATCTACGTTTCCCGGCGCGGATGGGCCGCAGAGCGAGACGCATCCGCCTTCCAGCCGTTCGGTTGAATTCAAAGTGATCAGTTCGCACGGGCGTAGCATAGAGTCCGTTACCTGCGACGCGCTATTAATCCGGGATTCTTCGATCCCGGAGTAGGGAGACTTTGTCATGGCGAAGGGGCGGTTGGCCGAGACAATCCAGGGAGTGCGCAGCGTCAACGATCGTTTCATTGTGCGATCGTTCGCGGCGCATTGTTCTTGTTTTACGCGTGAGGCCAACGTCGGCAGATGCGCTGGGCTCGCGATAGGGCCGCCTCGCAATTTTTGATTTAGCGCCGTTCGCGGCGACGAATACTCGATCAAACTAGGTTCCTTCGATCAGCGCCTGCGGCGAGCTTTCGCCGGGGGTTCCCATTTTTTGGCGCTCGTTTCGGAAAAAGGTCTGATATGTCCGATCGCACAGAACAATTGGCAAGCAGCGAAGTATCCGCTGAGGATCGCTCAAAGTGGGACCGAGTTCGACATAGGCTGAGAACCGATCTCGGCGACGCCGTTTACAATTCCTGGTTCACGCGATTGGAGCTTGAGCGCATCGATGGCGGCGCGGTGCATCTGACGGTGCCCACTAAATTTCTTAAGAGTTGGGTGCAGTCGCACTACGCGCCGCGGATAAAGGCGCGAGTGGCGACCGAATTCTCAAAAGTGGAGCGCGTGGTCATCGATGTGCGTTCACCGATGCGCAAACCTCGCTTGCGCGAGGACGGCCCGGATCATGGCGCGCCCAATACGCCGCAATTCGTCGCGCGCGCGGCCGCGTCATTCGCGCCAGCTCTCGAAACGGCGCGCGAAGCCAATGGACGGCACGCCGTCCGCTCGGCCGCGGCGCGTCGCGAGACCGACGCATTCGTCGGCTCGCCGCTCGATCGCCGGCTGTGCTTCTCGACCTTTCTCGTCGGACCCTCAAACCAGCTCGCCTATGCGGCCGCCTGCCGCGTCGCGGCGGCGCGGGCCGGGGACCTTCCCATGTTCAACCCGCTCTACGCTCATGCGGCGGTCGGGCTCGGCAAGACGCATCTCCTGCAAGCGCTGGCGCATGCGTCGAATGACAATCGCCGCCATACCATCTATCTGACGGCGGAGCGCTTCATGAGCGGCTTCGTTTCTTCGCTGACCGCCCAGACCTCGCTGGCGTTCAAGGAAAAGCTGCGCGGAATCGACATGCTGATCATCGATGACGTGCAGTTCCTGCAGGGTAAATCGATCCAACAGGAGTTCTGCCACACGCTGAATGCGTTGATTGACGCCGGCCGTCAGGTAGTGGTCGCCGCCGACCGGCCGCCGTCGGAGCTCGACACGCTCGACGAACGCGTGTTGTCGCGGTTCAAAGGCGGGCTATGCGTCGACATCGGGCCGCTCGACGAGGCCTTGCGCATCAAGATTCTCTCCGCGCGCATCGCCGCCGCCAAGGAGTCGCAACCCAATTTCAATGTGCCGGCTGAGGTCATTTCCTGTGTCGCGCACATGATCGTGTCCAACGGACGTGATCTAGAGGGCGCGGTCAATCGGCTGCTGGCTCACGCCACGCTGACCGGAGCGCCGCTGACTGTCGAAACCGCGGAAACAGCCATTCGCGATCTCGTGCGCGCGCAGGATCCAAAGCGCGTCAAGATCGACGATATCCAGAAGCTCGTGGCGAGCCATTACAATATTTCGCGCGCCGACATTCTATCGTCCCGGCGCACCGCCAACGTCGTGCGGCCGCGGCAGATCGCCATGTATTTGTCGAAAGTGCTGACTCTGCGCTCTTTGCCGGAGATTGGCCGCCGATTTGGCGGCCGCGATCACACGACCGTGCTCCATGCGGTGCGCAAGATCGAAGAACTCGCCGCCAAGGACAAAGGGCTCGCCGAGGTCATCGAACTCCTGAAGCGGATATTGAGCGAGCAGTAAAATGCGGGGCGCGCATAAGCGCGCCTGACGTGCGGCGCCGGTCGGCGCGCGGGAATCGTCTCACCGTCCGGTCTTCACCGACGTCCACATTCGGGTGATCATTTTCTGAACCGCCTGATCGGGCGCCGTGACTGTAAACAGACGCCGCATCGTGGGGTCGCTGGGGTAGACCGAGGGATCGTTCGCCACCGCCTTGTCGATCAGCGGTCGCGATGGCGCAACGCCATTGGCGAAATTGGTGGCGACGGAATTGCGCGCCGCAATGTCGGGACGAAGCAGATAGTCGATGAAGAGATAGGCTTCGTCGAGATGCCGCGCATCCTTCGGAATCGCCAGATTGTCGAGCGAGAGAAGCGAACCTTCGCTCGGTATCACATAGGCGATATCGACGTCTGTTCCGGCCTCGCGGGCGCGATTGCGCGCCTGCAGACTGTCGCCTGACCAGCCAATGGCGAGGCAGATGTCGCCGTTCGCCAATGCGTTGATATATTCGGAAGAGTGAAATTTCTTCACATAGCGGCGCAGGCTCGTCAAAAGTTCGGCGGCGCGCTTGAGATCCTTGGGGTTCTTCGAATTCGGATCGAGCTTCAAATAATTGAGCGCGATCGCAAACATGTCTTCCGGGCTGTCCAGCATATAGACGCCGCAGTCGGCGAGCTTCTTCAAGGACTCCGGCCGCAGAACCTGGTCCCAGCTCGTTATCGGCTTGCCGAGCCGCTGCTTGATCTTGGCGACGTCATAGGCGATGCCCGTCGTGTACCACATGTAGTTGACAGCATAGCGGTTGCCCGGATCGAAACGCGCCAGCCGATTGTCAATCTCCGGCCAGATGTTGCGCGCGTTGACGAGCTTGCTCCGGTCGATCGGCTGCAGCACGCCCGCTGCGATTTCCCGTTGCAGGAACGTCGCCGAGGGCACGACGACATCGTAGCCGGTGTCGCCGGCCAGAAGCCGCGCCTCGAGCATCTCGTTCGAATCATAGGTGTCATAAACGACTTTGACGCCCGTCTCCCGGGTAAAGTCTTCGAGCACGCTTGGATCGACGTAATCGCTCCAGTTGAAAACATTGACGACGCGCTCGCCGCCCTGGGCGGACGTGGTTGCGGCGAGAAGCGCGAGGAAGCATGCGAGGAGAAGCCGTTTCATGCGACAAGCCGTGTGGTGGATCGATCGAGCGAACCTATCATGGTTGCGCGCCCTTTGGCGACGCGGCAAGCTGGGCGGGGGACAGGCCCGCGGGGATCAATATGACGGCTTTTTCCGCTGAACGCGCGACCGCGCTCGAAGGACGGCCCGACGCTACGAAACGCGTGGCGCGCGGCGCAAGGCGCTATCTGCAGGCCTGCGGCTTCTCGGTCGTTTGCGAAGCGCCTTTGCCGAACGGGCGGCGCGCCGATCTCGTCGCGCTCGCGCCCGACGGCGGTCTGCGAATCGTCGAGGTCAAGTCGAGTTACGCCGATTTTCGCGCCGATCTTAAATGGCCGCAGTATCGCGGCTTTTATGACAGGTTCTATTTCGCGATTCCCGCATCGCTCGATCCCGAATCATTTCCGCAGGACGCCGGGCTGATTATCGCCGACGCGCATGGGGCGCTGCTCGCGCGCGAAGCGCCGGCGGCGCGGCTCACGCCGGCGCGGCGACGCGCGATGCTCTTACGCTTCGCGGCGGTGGCGGCGAATCGCTACTGCATGCTGGCCTTCGGCGACCGGCTGGCGGACTGAAGCCCGGGTCACCGGGGCGCCCGCTTGGCGAGTATCCGTTGCAGGGTGCGGCGATGCATATTGAGCCGCCGCGCGGTCTCCGAAACATTGCGGTCGCAGGACTCGAAGACGCGCTGAATATGCTCCCAGCGGACCCGGTCGGCCGACATAGGATTTTCCTGCGCGTCGGGCTTCTCGAGCTGAGTCGCCATCAACGCGTGATAGATTTCGTCGGCGTCGGCGGGCTTCGCTAAATAATCGAAAGCGCCGAGCTTAACTGCGGTGACCGCGGTGGCTATATTGCCGTAGCCGGTGAGAATGATGCCACGCGCGTCGGGTCGCGAGGCCTTGAGCTTCGATATGACGTCGAGGCCATTGCCGTCGTTGAGCCGCATGTCGATGATGGCGAAAGCCGGCGGGCTCGACTCAAGCGCGGCGAGACCTTCGGCGACAGTTTCGCACGGCGTCACGACGAAACCCCGCGCCTCCATCGCGCGCGTCAACCTCCCGAGAAACGGCTTGTCGTCATCCAGGATCAGCAGTGAACGATCCTGCGGCAGAGCTGCAATTTGCTCAGCCTGCGAGAGGTCTTCCCGATCCGACTTCAATTCTTCGGCCGACATCGCGCGCATCCACCCCTGATTTTGGTCAAATCTAGCTTATTGGCGGCGTTGCGTCGATCTATTTGTCCTGCTCCACGAGCTTCGTCCGGGCGGCGGCGGGTTCGAGCGCAGCCCGCGGCCAAGTGATCTTGATGACCGCGCCAGTTCTCGGCGGCGAAACATTGCTCGCTTCGACGATGGCGCCTGACCGCTCCAGGAGCGTCTTGGCGATGAAGAGACCCAGACCCAGTCCAGAGTCAGGATCGTTTTTCGTGCGCCGTTCCGTCGGCCTGCCCCTCAGGTAAGGGTCGCCGAGCCGGTCGAGAATGTCGGGAGAAAAGCCGGGTCCGTCGTCCTGGATCGATATCGTGACGTAGCTTGGACTCCACCAAGCGTCGATTCTTACCCGCGATTTGGCGAAGTCCATGGCGTTTTCGACAAGATTGCCAAGACCGTAAAGAATGGCTGGATTGCGCGCGAGCACTGGCGCGTCAGTTGGGCCGTTTTTCGAAATCTCGACCTCGACGCCGCTTTCGCTCTGCGGCTCGACCACTTCCTGGATCAACGTGTCGATCGAGAGCAGATTCATCACGCTGCTCTGGTCCGTCGCGCCAAGCGAGGCGAGCTTGCCCAGGATTTCCCGGCAACGCGCCGCCTCCTGCGCGAGGAGCACAAGATCGTCACGCAGCGCCGGCCCGTTCTCCGGCGCCGACTTCAGCAATTCTTTGGTGATCAGCGTGATCGTCGCGAGCGGCGTGCCGAGTTCATGCGCCGCCGCAGCGGCGAGGCCGTCGAGCTGCGAGAGATGCTGCTCGCGCTCGAGCACCAGTTCTGTCGCCGCGAGCGCATCCGCCAACAGCCGCGCTTCGTCGGACACCCGAGCGGCGTAAATGCCGATGAACACCGCGCTGAGCGCCAGAGCCGCCCAGATTCCGGCGCGGTAGAGGAGCGGAAAGGTCAGCTTTTCGTTGGGATACCAAGGCAGAGGGTAATATTCGACGGCAAGCACCGTCGCGACCGCGATCATGACGATGCCGAGAAGCAGCGTCAGATTGCTCGGGAGCGACACTGAAGAGATGATCACCGGCGTCAGGAACAGCATCGCGAAGCTATTCGTCAGCCCTCCGGTGAGATAGAGCAGAAATCCTAGCTGAATGATGTCGTAGCCGAGGAGCACGGCGGCCTCGACGTCGCCGAGGCGGAAACTGCGCGGCGTGCCATAGCGCATGCCGACGTTGAGAGTCGCGGACGCAGCAATGAAGACGAAGCAGAGGCCGACGGGAAAATCAAATCCGAGGATGAAATAGACACCGAGACAGGCCGCCGTCTGGCCGGTGATCGCCACCCAGCGCAGCACGAGCAGCGTCTCCATGCGCAGGCGCCGGGCGTCGTATTCATATTCGAGGGTCGCCATTTCGGTAATTCCTAACGAAGTATTCTATCGCCTATCACAATCCGACGCCGCGCGATGCGCGCCAGATGCGCCATTGTCGGCGCAGCGGCGAGGGTTCGCGAGCCGGGCGATCGGAATGGTAATCGCTTCGCGCCAGCCGCTCCAAATAGAGGGGAGTTGTCGCCGCCGGAAGCAGGGCGGCGTGGGCGGGGCCGAGATCAAGGGCCAGACGGCGCGCTTCGTCGTAGTGAGACTGAGCCAGCCGACGTATCTCCTTTACCACGAGGCGAAGCTGTTCGCGCTCGCTCGCCGAGTCGCCGTCGCTTGCGAACGCTTCGTCCGGCAGAAATTTCCGCTGACCGGAATATTGGGCAATCGCGCGCGCGATTCGCGTCAAGCCGAGCGCGACGCCCGCCTCGTCGAAAGCGCGCGCCGACGGCGCCTCAAGATCTGCGCCGAGAATGCGAGCCGCCCAGCGCATCGGGGCCGACGCCGTGGCGCGGCAATAGTCTTGTAGCGCCGACCAGGTCGGCATCCGATCGTCGTAGAGGTCGAAGATATGCGCTTCCGCTAGCGCGATGAGTTCCTCGCGGGGCAGGGCAAAGCGCTCGATCGTGTCGATGAGCGCGTCGGCGATGGGATTGGCGCGCGCGCCTTCGCCGGGCGTGGCGGCGCCCTCCAGCGTGTCGATCCACCATTGCAGCCGCATCTCGCCGAGCAGCGGTAGCGTAACCTTGCCGCTGACGTCGGCGGCTTCCTGGGCGAAGGCGTAGAGCGCGTGAATATGTTTGCGCGCCTCTCGCGGCGCGAAGAGACAGGCGAGCCACAGGTCGCGGTCGCGCGCCCGCAGCAGCTCTTCGCACTGCCCATAATTCTCCTCGGAGGCGGCGGTCATGTCACACGGCGATCAGCAGCGCGCCGACGCGGCGATCCTCGTCGACAAGTATATTGTATGTGCGCACCGCGGCGCCGGTCGCCATCGCCTCGCAGCCGACGCCCGCCGCGCGCAGCCGGGCGCGCACGCCCGCGGCGAGCGGCAGCAAATCCTGTCCGGTTCCGACGACGAAGACGTCGAGGCCGCCGCTTTCGGCAAGCGCGCGGTCGATGATCGCTTCATCGATGTCAGCCGCTCTGGTCAGCGACGCGGCGCTCACGCCCGAAGGCAGCGCGAGGATCGAGCCTCGGTGGGACATTTCGGCGAAGCGAAAGCCGCCGCCGCCATAGTCGTCGATCTTGTGGCGACCGGACACATAGCCGCCATCGCGAGCGGTCAAGCCGGCCTCGTCTTCGCCCGCTTGCCGGTCGCCTTCCGTGCCGGCGCGGGCGTCTTTCCTGCGGCCGGCGGTGCCGTCGGCGCGGCGGCGGGCGGCTCAGTCGCTTCTTCGTGCAGGGAATCGGCGAGATCGGCCTTGCGTTCGCTATCCTGCTTCTGCATGGCCGCCTTGTCGGCGTCTTCGTTGCGCAGGCCGAGATAGATCAGCATGGGCGAGCAGATGAAGATCGACGAATAGGTCGCGACGAAAATGCCCCAGATCATCGCAAGCGAGAAGGAGCGGATCACCTGGCCGCCGAAAGCGACCAGCGCGAACAGGGCGAGCATCACCGTCGTCGCGGTCATGATCGTGCGCGGCAGGACGGCGTTGATCGACATGTCGACCATCTGCGCCGTCGCCATTTTCTTGTATTTGCGCATGTTTTCGCGAATGCGGTCGAGCACCACCACCGTCTCGTTCAATGAGTAGCCGACGATGGTCAAAATCGCCGCGATCGACGTGGTGTTGAATTCGAGCTGCGTGATCGAGAAGAAACCGACGGTGAGCAGCAGATCATGCATCGTCGCGATCACCGCGCCGACCGCGAACTGCCATTCGAAGCGGAACCACAGATAGCTCAGCACCGCGATGATCGAGAGCACGACGCCGAGCGTTCCCGACTGCACCAATTCGTTCGATACGCGCGGGCCGACGACTTCAACGCGCCGCAGATCGTAATAGGCGCCGACAGCGTCGCGCACCCGCTCGACCGCCGCCTGCTGGGCGACGTCGCCGCCCGGCTGCAGTCCGAAGCGCAGGGTGGCGTCGGCCGGATTGCCGAAAGCCTGCACTTCGATGTCGCCGAGATGGAGGCTCTCGCCCATCGTGCGCAGCGTGCCGACCTCCGCGGCGCCGGACTTCGCCCGCAATTCGATGACCGTGCCGCCGGCGAAGTCGATGCCGAAATTCATGCCCTTGAAGACAAAGAGCGCCACCGCGATCAGCGACAGCAGCGCCGAGAAGGGATAGCTCACGCGGCGGAACCGCATGAACGGGAATTTGGTGTTCTCTGGGGCGAGGCGCAGAAGTTTCATAAATGTCGCCCCTTCAGATCGGAAGTCTCGTCGGCCGCGCGTAATGATACCAGACGGCGATCATCATGCGCGTCATGGTCACCGCGGTGACGATGGTCGTCAGAATGCCAAGCGCCAGCGAAACGGCGAAGCCGCGCACCGGTCCCGAGCCAAGAAAATACAGGATCGCCGCCGCGACGAACATGGTGACGTTCGAGTCGACGATCGTCGCGAAGGCGCGGGTAAAACCTGCGTCGAGCGACGCGAGGATCGAGCGCCCTGCATGATTTTCCTCGCGGATGCGTTCGTAGATCAGCACGTTCGAATCGACCGCCATGCCGATCGTCAGCACGATGCCGGCGATGCCGGGCAGCGTCAGCGTCGAGCCGAGCAGCACAAGGCCGGCGAAAATGAAGGCGATATGCACGAACAGCGCGAGATTAGCGAAGACGCCGAAGACGCCGTAGGTGACGAGCATGTAGACGACGACGAGCCCCGCGCCGACATAGGCGGCGCGTTTGCCGGCGTCGATCGAGTCCTGGCCGAGGCCGGGGCCGACGGTGCGCTCCTCGACGATATTGAGCTTCGCCGGCAGCGCGCCGGCGCGCAGCAGGATCGCGAGATTATTCGCCTGTTCGACGGTGAAGCGCCCGGAAATTTGTCCTGAGCCGCCGGTGATCGGGGTCAGGATGCGCGGCGCGGAAATCACCTTATTGTCGAGCACGATCGCAAAGAGCCGTCCGACGTTTTTCGAGGTGACTTCGCCGAAGGACTGGGCGCCGCGAATATTGAAGCGGAAATTGACGACCGGTTCGCCGCTTCTTTGCTGGTCGAAACCGGGCTGCGCGTCGGTGAGGTCCTCGCCCTTGACCATCACCTGCTTTTCAACGGCGATCTTGCCTTCCTGGTCGACTTGGTCGAGCTCCTCGGTTTCCGACGGATTTTGGCCCGGTTCGGCGACGAGGCGGAATTCGAGTTTGGCGGTCTTGCCGAGAATTTCCTTAAGCGTTTCAGGGTCCTGGAGGCCCGGCACCTGCACGAGCACGCGATCGTCGCCCTGCCGCTGGATGCTCGGCTCGCGGGTGCCGAGCGCATCGACGCGCCGGCGAATGACTTCGATCGATTGCTCGACCGCCTTGCGGGACTTGTCCCTGAGTCCCGCGTCGGTGATGGTCACGCGGATGACGCCCTCAGGCGACGTCTCGATGTCGAGCGGCGAGGGGCCGCCCATCAGCGCGCTGCTGAAGCCGTTGCGCAGCTGGCGCAGTTTCGGGAGAATTTTCTCGCGGTCGGCGGGGTCGGCGACGCGCACCTGCACGCCGCGCGCGGTCGCGCCGATGCCCCCGGTGACGGCGACCTTTTCCTCGCGCAGGATCCGGCGCACGTCGTCGCGCAGATTCTTGATCTGCGTGGCGATGAGGTCCGCCTGATCGACTTCGAGCATTACATGCGAGCCGCCCTGCAAATCGAGGCCGAGCACGATGGTCGGCGGAACGAGCCAGGAGGGCAGCCGCGATTTCAGCTCTTCATAGTGGGACGCCGACAACATGCTCGGCGCTACGATGAGCACCGCAGCGAGTGTCATCGCGATAATGGCGAAAAATTTCCAGGTCGAAAATCGCAGCATCGTCCTGCCATCGGCTAGGGGATCGAAAGGACGGCGTCAGCTCTGCGAGCCGGACCTGGCGTCGCCGGCCCTGTTTTCGCCGGCCTTTGCGTCGTTCGTCTTGGCCGACCTCCCGCCGCCTCTGGCAGGACCGACGGTCTTGGCCGGCGGCGGCTCGTCCTTCACCGGTTCGCCCTTGGCGCGCACTTCTGCGATGGCGGTGCGCAGCATGCGCACCCGCACATTGGGTGAAAGCTCTACCTCGACCTCAGTATCGTCGATCGCTTTGGTCACCTTGGCGACGAACCCGCTCGTGGTGACAAGCGTGTCGCCGCGACGCACGTTGCGCAACTGCGCCAGCGCGTCCTTCTCGCGGCGAGAGCGCGGTCGGATGACCAGTATATACACGATGCCCATCACCACGAAGATGGGAATGAGCTGGCCGAGCATCTCCGGCATGGTCGGCGGCTGCGCCGCTTCCGGCTTGGATTCGGCCAGTTGCCCGGTTTGCGTCGAGGCGGGCGGATGCGGCGGGCCCGGCGGCGTCGGCGCAGCGGGGGCGGTCGGTTCGGCCGGCGGCGAGGCAGGCGTTTCGGCGGCGGGCGGTGACGGCTGGGCTTGCGCCAAGGCGTCCGGGATCAGCTTCATCGCGAAATCTCTTTAAAGGCTCGAAGCCCGGCGCGGAATTTCATTTCCAAAGCGCCGGAACGGGCGCGGACTATAGCCGCTCACTTCACGAAAGCAATGGCGTCCCGCTGACTTCGGGCAATGCGCGCGCATGGCGCGAACAGTCCGATGTGCGACGGCGCACCGCCCTTCGCCGCCCAAGAGCGTAGTCAATCTGCGGCGCCTCACGGCGTCTGTGTTTTAGGAGATAAGTCATGTTGAAGAAAGTTGCATGCGCCGCGCTGCTGGCGGGAGCGCTCTTCGCCTCATCCCCTGCCGCCGCCGGCCACTGGCACGGCCATGGCTGGCATGGCGGCTGGCATGGCGGCCACGGCTGGCACGGCGGCTGGCATCAGCCTTGGGGCTGGCACGGCGGCTGGCATGGCCGCGGCCATTGCTGGCGCTGGTGGTACGGCCAATGGCATTGGGTCTGCTGATCGCCCAAGCGACCCCTTATTCATTTTTGGGTCTCTCTGGCGCTCATCGCCGGAGAGACCGCTTCCCTGCAGCGACAGGCTATTCAGCCAAGACGATGTTGTATCGAATTCATGATTGGAGCTGTTGCGAGAGCCCACGCAGAAACTCCATACAGGCTGCGAGTTCGGCGATGTCGATATATTCGTTGGGCTGGTGCGCCTGGTCGATGCGGCCGGGACCGCAGACGACCGCCGCCATCCCGGCCCGCTGAAACTGGCCTGCTTCCGTGGCGTAGGGCACGGCGATCGTCGCATTGCGTTTGGCGAGCCGCAGCGCCAGGGTTTCGGCCTCGGAGCCCGGCTGAGGCGAAAGGCCCGGAACCTCGTTTTCCATCGTCGTCTCAATCCCTGCGTCGGGAAAGCCGACAAAGATCGAGCGCCTCAGCTCGTCGCAATAGGCCTCCAGCCGATCCCGGACGATCGTCGCCGGCGCGCCGGGCAGTCCTCGGACCTCCCACAGAAATTCGCAATCCTTGGCGACGATGTTGCGCGCCGTTCCGCCATGAATGACGCCGACGTGAATGGTCGAGAACGGCGGATCGAAGCGCCCGCTCGGGTCGCCTTCAGCGCGCAACGCCTCGCCGATACGGTCGAGTTCGCACACGAGTTTACAGGCAACATGGACGGCGCTGACGCCGCGATTGAGATTGGCTGAATGGATTTCGAAACCGCGCACCCGGGTCACGAACGTGGTCACGCTCTTATGCGCGTCGGCGACCTCCATCGACGTCGGCTCGCCGACGATCACCGCTGAGGGGCGGGGCAGGTTGGCGCCGAAGCGGGCGATGACGTCGAGCGGACCGAGACAGGTGGTCTCCTCGTCATAACTCAAAAGAATGTGGATCGGGCGGGACAGCCGCGCCGCCTTGAACGCCGGAATCATCGCGAGACAGGCGGCGTCGAAGCCCTTCATGTCCACGGCGCCGCGTCCATAAAGGCGAGTGGCGTCCCGGCGCAGCGTGAAAGGATCGGCGCTCCAGGCCTGTCCCACGACCGGCACGACGTCGGTGTGGCCAGAAAGCAGCACGCCGCCATCGACCTCGGGGCCGATCGTGACGAACAGGGCGGCCTTGTCGCCGGCCGCGTTCGGCGCGCGCACAAAGCGCACGTCCTGGTCGCGCAAATAGGATTCGACGAAATCGATCAGCGCCAGATTGGATTTGGAGCTGACCGTGTCGAATGCGACCAATTTGGAGAGCAGGTCGATCGCGTCCTCAAGGCGGTCCATCTCGCCCGCCTAGTTCAGGGTCGGGCGCGACAAAGGACTGTCGAGCGAGAAGGCGGGGACTTCGACGTCGAAGGTTTCGCCGGTGTCGGTGACCATGCGATAGCTGCCCTGCATCATGCCGGAAGGCGTGCTGAGCGGGCAGCCGGAGGCGTAGCGAAATGTCTCGCCGGGCTCGAGCACCGGCTGTTCGCCGACGACGCCCGGTCCGCGCACCTCCTCGCGGCGGCCATTCGCGTCGATGATGATCCAGTGACGCGACAGGAGCTGCACCCGAACGCGCCCGAGATTGGCGATTTCGATCGTATATGACCAGACGTAGCGATCCTGGTCGGGGTCCGAGCGATCCGCCAGAAAGTCGGGAAGCGCCGTTATCTGTATGTCTCTGGTGATGGCGATGTACATGGGCGCAAGATTAGAGCGCGCGCCGGAAAAGGGGAATGCCTTTGATTAGGCACTGCGGTCGGCGTCCGCCGCACTAGCGCCCAATCCGCCGTTTGTTACGCAAATGTTACACTTGGAGCTTTTTTGGCGCGGCGCGCCCTGGGCGCCTATCCAAAACGCAAATAATCGGGAAAGTGAGACCATCTTATTTTACTGGAATGAAAATGCCGCTCACGACGCTTCGTACGCTCCTGCTCGTGCTGGCGATGGTCGCGCAGACCTTCGCCGGCGGGGCAGGACTGGCGCGCGCCGCTTCGATCGCTCCTGAAGAGACGCTTTCAGCCCAGTGTCATCATCACATGCGCGCAGGGGAGCAGCCTGCGCCCGACGACCGGCCTGGCCATCGGCACAACTGCCAGTCGTGTCTCCTGTGCGGCGAACCGCCGCCGGCCTGGGTGTCGCTGACCTCGGACGATGTTGTCGCGCTCGGCGAATTTGCGCGGTTCGACGCGCCCATAAATGCGGGGCGGCCGCTCTCCGAGCGACAGTCGCGCGCGCATAGCGCGCGGGGGCCGCCCCTCGCCCGCGCCTGAGGCCATCGGACCCGCGCGCGAATCGCCCCGGTCTGCCCCAGTCCGCTGCGCATAGCAGCTTCCACATCTTCTCTTCGCGTGCTCGTTGCGCTTGCCGCCGCAGCTTGCCTCAACTCATGCGTCGATAGGCGTCGGCGCACAAGGAAACTCGTCATGATTCGTCATTCTCGCCTCCTCGGAGGAGTCTCTTTCGCGGCGCTCAGCCTGTTCGCCGCCTCGGCCGCCGATGCGCAGCAGTCGCTTCCCACCATCAACGTCGGCGGCGCGCGCGCCGCCGTCCGGCACGGTCCTGTGGGTCAAGGCGCCGGCGGACCGGGACGCGTCACCACCGCGACGCCGACGCCGGGGCCTGGGTCTGGGTCGGCGGTGGCGGATCGTTACGCGGAGCCGAAGCCCGCGCCGTTCAGCCGCACATTGCCCGCAAATATTCCTGCGGTGGTCGAGAGCAGGACGCGCAAGGAAATCCAAAAAACCACGAACATTATGACCTCGTCCGACGCGTTCAGATACATGCCGTCGATTCTCATACGCGAACGTTACATCGGCGATCGCAACGCTATCGTCTCGACGCGCACGACGGGCACCATTCAGAGCGCGCTGACGCTTGTCTATGCAGACAACGTGCTGCTCTCGAATCTACTCGGCAACAGCTTCAACTTCGCGCCGCGCTGGGGCATGGTTTCGCCCGCCGAGATTTCGCGCATCGATGTGATGTACGGGCCGTTTTCAGCGCTCTATCCGGGAAATTCGATCGGCGCCGTATTGACCATGACGACACGCATGCCGGACGAATTCGAGGTCCACGCCATGGGGACCGTGGCGGTGCAGCCGTTCAGTCTCTATAGCACCAATACACTCAATCTCGGCGGCGTGGCCAATGTGCTGATTGGCGATCGGATCAACGATTTCCGCTACTGGGTCGGTTACGAGCACCTCGACAATCAGGGTCAGGCGCAAACCTTCCCAGGCAATTTCCTGACGCCGGGCACAGGCGCCGCGTTCTTTGGCGGACACCAGGACTTCGACCAGCAGGGACGCCCACGCATCATCACCAACTCCGCCGGCGCCGATTACATGCAAACGGATTTGGCGAAAGTTAAAGTCTCCTATGACATAGCGCCGCTTGTGCGCGCAAAATACCAAGTCGGTTTCTGGACGCTGAACAACACTACCAGCGTCGAAAGCTATATTCGCGACAGGAACGGCATGCCGATCTACAACACGCAGACCGGGCGAGTGCAGCTTGGTCCGTTTTCCGTCACGCCGGGTGGAGTCAACCCCGGCCACGGCGCCGCAAACCATTTGATGCAGGCGTTCGAGCTCAGACAAGACACGGGCGGGGTCTTCGATTACGATTTGTCGGCGACGTCGTTCAATTTCCTCCGCGATTTCACCAATAATGCACAATCCTACGGACCGCGCGTCAATAATGCGGGAACCGCCTATAATATCGATCCGCGCGGGTTGAACACCAACAATGGCGGAACCTTCTGGCGCACGGCCGACGCGCGCTTCATCTGGCGCCTGCCTCAGGATTTGCTCGGCAAGCATGAAGTGTCATTCGGCGCTCATGGCGACCTTTATTCGCTGGCCACGAAGCAGACCAGCACCGTGTCCTACCCCAACAATTTCTATATGGGAATCCAGGCGCTGAACTTCGGCAAGACCGAAACGAAGGGCGTCTATGTTCAGGAAGTCTGGAGGCCTCTGCCGGACTGGAAATTCACCGCCGGCGCACGCGGCGAGTGGTGGCGCGCCTATGGCGGCATGAACGGCACCGGCGGCTTTGGCAATGCGTCGAATCCGACCGGCCAGCCAATCGTCGGCATTCCGCTTAGAGCCGCGAACATCACCTATTTCCCCGAATCCGATAAGGGCGCCTTTTCGCCAAAGGCGGCGTTGGAGCACTATTTCACGCCGGAGCTCTCTGTGCGCGGGTCGATCGCCCGCGCCTATCGCTTTCCGACCGTCACCGAACTTTTCCAATCTCTGGCGAGCCCAAGTTCGGTGCTCATCAACAACCCCGATCTGCAGCCGGAAATCTGCACCTGTTACGATGTGACCACCGAATACCGAACGGTTGACGCTTTCGGCGGGGCGATCGGTCTCTTTAACCCGCGCGTCAGCTTCTTTCTCGACGACCGCTGGAACGCCATCGCCAGCCAGACCGCGCTCTCGCCTTTCGGCACGCAGGTCACGCAAAACGCCAATTTGGATAAAGTGCGGTTTCGCGGCGTCGAGCTTGCGGCGCATATGAAGGACATTTTCTTTCCGGGGCTGGATTTCGAGGGAGGCTTCACGCTTACCGACGCAAAAATTCAGACCAATCTATCGAGCCGCAATCTCGACAGCATCCTTTTTGCAGGCAATCAATTCCCGCGCGTTCCGAAATATCGATTCCGCGGCGTCGCGAGCTACAGCCCCAATCCCGACATGTCCTTCGCGCTGGGCGCGCGTTATTCGTCCCCGGCCTATGTCACTTTCGCGAACACGGACTTCAACCACAACAACTATGGCAATGTGGACAGCGAAATCCTGGTTTTCGACATGAAGGCGAGATATCGGCTCGAACCGAATTGGTGGCTGTCCGTCGGCGTTAACAACATCGGCCGCTGGAAGGCCTATGTGAATCCGAACCCCTATCCGCAGCGCACCTTCTTCATCGCGCTCAACTATGACCTTGGCGGCTCGGATGGAGCCGGCATAACGATCGATCGGGGCGGTTCCGGAGGGACTTCTGCGGTCAGATGAACCTTCAGGGCGATCCGACAGTGCGATCGTCCTGCTGAGACGCTTTGCCGCAGCGAGTCGGCCGCTCCAAGATTAACTTGTCGCGGCCCTCGCTTTTTGCTTACATCACGGCGCGCATGTGAAATCCGCATGCGCGCCGACTCCAGGGTTCAAGATTTAATGCGTCGCAACTGGCTGACAGTTCTGCTGTTCGCGCTCGCGCTGACCGTTCAGGCCTTCGCGCCTGCGGCGGCGCATGTCGCGACGCGAATGGGCGCCGGCGACGCCGTCAGGGAATTTTGTTTCACCGAGGTCGGCTCAGGCGACCAAACGCAGGCTCCCGGCCAAGCAAAGGGCCACCGGGACGTCTGTCTGTTTTGTCAAAACCATTGCGATGGCGTTGCGCCGCTTGCCGCGCGCGTCACTCTTCTTGGCAAGGCGCCCGTCCAATGGACAGCGCTTGATTGGACGGTGGCGGACCGCGCCCTGCCGACCCCCCCGCTAGATTATTCAAGACAGGCCCGAGCGCCTCCCGCCAACTCCTGAACCTTCGCAGGCTGTCGCGCCTATTGCGCGTTTCGTCCGGATTCCGGGCGCACGCGGCATGGGGCGCAGCTAAAGGACAACGCCGCGTCAAGCGGCGGATCGGGAGTGAGCCCATGTTTCGCAAACGTAAGCCGAGCGGCAAGGAAAGCGTCGTCGCCGGCGCGACGCTCGAATCTCTGATCGAGCGTGAGCGCGCGCAGCCGGGAGATGCGCCCGGCATGGCGGCGCTCGCCGCCATGGTGCCGGCGACGCGTCTGTGGCGCGGCGATGACCAGCGCGTCATCCGTCTCATCGACCTCGAGCGCCGCGCGCGATTCTCGCGGCCTTTGACCGACGCGACCTGAACCGATGTTTCCGTCGGCGTTCAGGCTAGCTTCGCCGCCTCGCGCGGGCGTTGGGTTTGGGGCGGCGCTGCTGTTCGTGGCGGCGTCGCTCTGGGCCGTCGTTCCGCTCGCGCGCGGCGTCGCCGATTCGGGCGTCGGCGGCCGTCTGGTCGCTCAACTCTTTATCTGTTTCGCGTCGGGGTCCTCCCAACCCGACGCGCTTGCGGGGCGGCTGGGCCCCAAAGACGATCGCTCCGCCTGTATCCTCTGTCAGGCGTTTTGCAGCGGTCTTGCGCCTCTTGCGGCGCGGCCCGGCCCGATCGGCGCGACGCCCGTCCCGAGCTTCA
>JALHNQ010000002.1 GCA_022843405.1 Methylocystis sp.
ATGCGTCCGGCGGCTTCGCTTCGTCATCAAATGCTCCTGATTCGCGGCGAGAATCCTCGCCGCCGTCAGGCAGAAAATCCACTCAAGCTACTGTCCGAATTTGCGAGGCCAGCTCTCGGCGCCGATCGTCACCGCTTGGTCAAACGGCCAAACCGAGGGTCAGATCACCAAGCTGAAGCTGATTAAGCATCAGATCTATGGGCGCGCCAATCTCGATCTCCTCGAAGCCCGACTTATCGGGGCACAGTGACAGGGAACTGCACCAACTTTGCGTCTGAGCCCAAAATTGCACGCCTAAACGCACCGGAACACATCCCGATCGATGATGTTCGGGGTAATGCATTCCCCGCATGCGCGGGGATGAACCGGAGGCACCCCAGCCCCCTTTGCGCGAATTCAGCGTTCCCTGTCAACGGCGGAATTAGACAAATACTGTGGGATTATGGCCAACGGTACGATCTTCTGAAGCAAAGCAAACTCAAGGGATAGCTTAAGGGGTTAAATGGTGTAACGGTCGACTGCAAGGCTGGCGCATGGTAGTGAATGCTCCAGGGTTTAAGCATTCTCGCGGAGTTTCCCGCTGAAGCTCTCGCAATAGTCATTACTTCAAAGAATACCTGGAAGGGTATAAGGCTGACGGGTCTGAGGAGAAGACAAGAGGCGCGCATGAGCGAAATCTACGATAACCTGCTTAATCGCCATCGCTGGGTTCGCGTCATGGCCGACTATTCTTGCGATGGGGTGTGGGACATCGAGGGAATTTCCTGTGGGACCGAGGAATTGCCGATCTCTCCCGCGCTCGTCGAGCGCCTTCGCCGCTGGCAGGCGCACTATGAGGCGATCGAGGATGCGATCGAAGAAGAAAACCGGCTCCCCCGAGAAAGCGACTGGACGAATTTTTCCGCCGAAGGCCTCGCCATTGCTCGCGCCGTCAAGGCCGAATTGCCCGGCTGGACGGTGTTCTACTTCGATGAGGCCAGGGCGTGCGCCGTTCCCTTGGACGGGAAGCGCCGGCTACGGAGCACCGTTGAATACGAAATCCTGCTCGATGACGAATCTTGCGACTAAGAAAACATTTTCCCCTCGGAGAGCGCCAAAAGACTATCGCCGCTCTCTGAAAAAATTCGTCGCACTGTAGCGCCGCTTACGTTCCAAAAGATGCGCGAGTGCTACCCGACCATGCGAAGCAAAATCATGACGGCGCGAGTCTATCCGATCTCCAGCGAGACGAAATTTCTTCAGTTTTCTTCAGCCTCATTGACGCCCTTGATTCCTTCGACGACCGCACGAGCGATTTCGAGCCCGGGGAATATTTTGCCGCGCGGGACATGAAGGCCGGCGGCGCTCCATGCTGCGCGGGTCAATTTAAGGAGTGTGCGCTTCGGGATGTTCTGAAAATACATAAGTCTCGTTATAAGGTCGGCGTCGCTCAGTTGGAGTCGCTTTGGCAGCGTCCAGTTCAGGAGCGCCACGAATATTGTCGCAGCCTCGGCGCATCGGAGTCCTGTCTCTGTATTTCCTGGCAAAGCGCAGCGCTCGTTGACGGCATTTTGCATAATGAAGGCGTCCATCAATTTGATGCGTTCTTCCATATCTTTGAGTTCTGCTTCATTTGTCGGCCCTGAGAAGAGTGGCGGCTTCCCATATCGGACGATGATGTCGTCTGGGTGTGGAAGATGCTTCGGTGGCGCGGCGCCCTTTGATTCAGCTTCCTTGATTTCTTGCCGACATTGCTCCTGATAGGCCTCCCAAAATTCATTCTCAGCTTTGATCTCGATCGCCTTCTCTCGTTCGATCGGCGCATAAAGCAGGATCCAGGTTCTCTGCGCATGAGGGTTGCCTTTGAGAGCCGTATTCTGCAATGCGCGAATAACAGCCTGGTTCGCTGGAATGACAGAGACGCTATCGCCCTCACGGATCGTGACGCCGCGCTCGGCTTCTTTCAGGATCAATTCCTGTATGGGAAGCGGCTCAACTCGCGGATGAAATGGAAAGCTTGACGTTTTCTTCGGCCTTCCTTTTGGATTGCCTGATTGCCCTTTTTGGAAACGCGTTGATTTTGGCAGGGTTGGAATCGGCTCGCCAAATATGAGCGCGCTCTTCAAACGATCCACCATTTCGTCGGAAAACAAGCGATCCGACCGCTCGGAGGGATCTTCGGTCGAAGATTTGTCGTCGCGACGCTTTGTCATGAGTCATGATTCTCGGGCAAGGAGAGGCTTATCATTTGGGGGCCGTCGGGACGCGATGGGTCTCAGTCGACGAGCGCCCCACGCTTCCGGCCCTGTCGATCTCGCCGCGTTCGAGACGCCATGCCCGCTTTTCCTGTCGATCGCACCGTCGGCAATCGCTCGGCCGCAATGTCTTCGAAGCGTCGGGTCGTTTCGGCGTGAACGGCTGACTTGCCCGTCAGTCTCTCCCAGCGGGAGACGATGACGTCGCAATAGAGAGGGTCAAACTCGATAAGCTTCGCCCGTCGGCCGCATGTCTCCGCCGCAATCAGGGTCGAGCCGGAGCCCCCGAAGATGTCCAGGACGATCTCCCCGCGCCGAGAGCAATCCTTGATGGCGTCGGCCACGAGCGCCACTGGCTTGACCGTCGGGTGCATCGACAAAGCCTCGGAACGATCCGATCCAAGACTGCTCACGCCGGGGTAGTCCCACACATTCGTGCGATAGCGTCCCGTTTCCCCGAGGCCAAAGTTGTTGGTGTGGAGAGCGGTCCCGACTTTGAAGACGAAGATCAGTTCGTGCTTGGAACGATAGAAGCTGCCCATGCCGCCATTGGTCTTGTTCCAGACGCAGAGGTTCTTGAATTCGGTGAAGGCGGCTTCGCCTGCTTCCGTCATTTCACGGATGTGCCGCCAAGTCCATGCAGGCGAAGGCGATCGCCCCCTCCTTGCATACGGAAGCCGCGTTGGAGAGGCTTATGGTCAGGAACCCGGTGAAAGCCTCGCGGGACATCTCGCCCGAGGCCATGGCGAATTCCCGGTGGCTGTGGCGTCCGAGTCCGGTGACATTGCCGTCGATCTCGACATTGTAGGGCGGATCCGTGAAGATCAGATCGGCTTTCTCTGCGCCAAGCAGACGGGAGTAATCACGCTTCTCCCTCGCGTCGCCGCACAGCAGCCGGTGTTTTCCCAGGATCCAGAGATCGCCCAAGCGTGTTACAGCCGCTTCGGGTAAATCTGGGATGATGTCGAGCCCATCCGGCGCCTCGACCGAAGCCTCCCGCGCCTGATCGAAGGTGAGATCGATCTCCGCCAAAGAGAAGCCGGTGAAGGAGAGGTCGAACTCCGAGTCGATCAGCGCCTGAAACTCGATCGCCAGCATTTCGTTGTCCCAGCCGGCATTAAGGGCGAGCTTATTATCCGCAATGACATAGGCGCGCACTTCTTCCGGCGTGAGATGCGATAATTTCAGCGTTGGGACGGTTTCGAGACCCAACTCCTTCGCGGCCATGACCCTGCCATGGCCGGCGATAATGCCGCCGTCATCCCTGATCAGGACCGGATTAGTGAAGCCGAAGCGGCGAATGCTCTCCGCAATTTGCCGGATCTGTCTTCGTGAATGACGCCGCGCGTTGTTTGCATAAGGCTTGAGGGAGGTTACGGGTCGTAATTCGATGGCGGGGGGAGTGGCGTTCATGGTCTGCCTCAACAGAATTTCTGGCGGGACCGGCTTGCGCGCTTAGCGCGACGAGCGCCGATCGAATTGCGCAAAGGCTTTCATAAAGAGATTCCGCTCGTCAATATTCGCAGTGGCGATAAGCTTGGGAAAAGCGCCTTTAAACAGCCATTCAAAAGTATTTAACATATATATTTACGCATTTGAGGCTATTTCCAAAGCAACAAAAATTTGAGACGCGGAACGGGCTTTTGAGAGGCCTTCAAGACCGCTTCAAACGCCATTTTAGAACCGGCGCGTTTTTAACGGGCCACTATACTCGCTCGAATGCTTGCAAAATACCCGCGTTGCTTTTCGGTTCCCGCCCCTCTCGAACCGCTTCGGACTCTCATCCATAGGCCCGACCAGCGGGAGATGATTGTCGACCGCCGTTCCAGACCCGACCGACAGGCCGAAACCCCGAATCATGTGATTCGATTTGCCAGAAGCAAGACATTCCCTTCAGCCAGTAAGATCGTCCCGCGCAGCGGCGCCGCCGTCCCAGATAGCGGCTCGCCTATGCCATGTAATGGCGCGATCATCCCGCTTAACGGCAATCGCAATTCAGATAGCGGCAATCGAATCCCGGCTAACGACAATCCGATCCCGGTTAACGACAAGAAATTCACCTGATAACAGGCCTGCGTCCCCGGATTCTGGCTACATGCGTCCCTGTGTTTGCAGCAGGAATCGTCGCCAGGGCACTGAAATCACGTGGGTTTCGTCGCAGACGATGGGTGTGAAGCAGGAATTTTTGAAAACCTCCCTGATTTTCCCCTAGTCAGGGAGGGGAGTGAGGCGAGACCGGTTCGCAGGAGACTGCGTCATCAGCCAAGTTTTTTTAATGGCTTACGGCGACGCTGGTTTTTCGCGGGATGGTCTGTCTCGTGAGACGCGCGACACTAAGCCGGCTCGCAATCGCGTAGGTATTCGCACAAGGCGCGTCTGTGTCAGGTATCGATCAGTATAGCATTGCAGCCTTGCTAAGTACTGCAAATGAGTCAATATTATCTAACTTTGGATTGCGAAGGAAGTTATTGCGATGGAATCATATAAGACCGACCAGCAATATAATCAGCCCACAACGCTCATAGCGTTGCTTCATGGCCTTACGCCCGCACAAGCGTGGAAGTTGGGAGGAGCGATGATCGCAGCGGCGGTCAGTCTGGTAACGTTCGGCGGATGGATAGTTGCCGTGAGCGAAAAGGCCGAGGTCGCTAAGAGAGAAATTGCGATCGTTGACCTGAAGGGCGACCTAGAAAAAGCGACGAAATTCATAAAGGGCGATGGGCACCAGTATCAGCAGTTAGCCGCAAAGAGTGAGTTCCTTGAACGGTATCTGGCGTACAAAATCGCTCCAGGTGATCTTCCCAAGAAGCTGTTCGCGGATCACGTCTGCGCCCTCTGGAGGCGTGCTGCGCAGTATGCTGTGGGAGCGCAGTTGGGATCGCTGGACCTCGAAGAGGCCGATATACGTCGCGGGCTGCCAGAAAGAATAAAAGAACTCCTGCGAAAACAAGGTGTTGAGGAGGAGTGGCTCGCGCGCGCAACAGATACGGAAGGTATAGCGAGCGTTGCGCCTTCTGTACTGCGCCAATTCCAGGGACAGAAGTTAACTCGAGATGAGGCGATCGCGCGAATCCGAAAGTACTCGATGGGCGCTGAGGTGCGCAAAGTAATTACGTTCTCCGACGGTTCTCAATACCAGGTGCCGACCGAGATCGCCGTGGAAGTCCACTCACGGGGAAATTGCGCGCCATGACGTGCTAGCCGCGTCCGCAGCACGAAGGGCGAGCGGCGATGTGAGCGTCGGCTTTGCGGTTGCCCGTCGAGAATGCGGCCGAGCCGACGAGAAAATATCCGGGCGGTTATAGGCGCGCAGGCTTCAGGACACGATAAGGCAGACGAGCGCGCTATCGCCTCGCCAGCGCATTGGGGCGTCGCCAAGTGGTAAGGCAGCGGATTTTGATTCCGCCAAGTTCGATTCCTCCCGCCCCAGCCGACAATTTCAATGTTTTAGGAGCTAACTCACCTTGCTGTCCTTCAGCAGGCCGACGAGCGGGTTTGGCGTCGGGGGCGCGATCCGTCGCAGGGTATTTGTGTCGTGGTGGTTGAACGGCGGCGTCTTGCCGCGCAGGGCGAGATCCGTTCGCGTCACATAGGTCCAGCTGCCGTCGTCGTTGAAGGCGATGTCAATTCGGTAATAGTCGGTGCGAAACGCCTCTTCCAGGAAGGTCGTCGAGCAAATGCCGAAGCGACTATCGCCGCGCCGCGCCTCGACGGAAATGCGCGCGTCGTCTGGCTTCGCCGTTCCGCCCGCCAGCACGACCTGTCCGCGCGGGATCGCGATGGTCTGCATGATCAGGCCCGTGGCCGGCTCCCAGAGCCAATAGCCAACCTGGTCGTGAAAGGTTATCGCCTCTTCCGGCGTGTTGATATGGATGTGATAGCGCAGACCATAGAGGAGTTGCGGCCCGTTCGTCTGCGGATCGATCGGCTCCATCCTTATATGCTCCCGGTAGGCGCGTGTTTCTGGCCCTTCGGCCTTGGGATTGACATCCACGCCTTGATCGGACTGCCACACGCCGGCCAAGCGGCGTAATGGACCGAGATTGGCGAGCGTATCGGGGGAGAACTCAGGTTCGGTAAAAATATCTTCCGGAATGCTGTGCACTTTCCGTGTCCTTTCTCACTCATCCGAGAGGCATGCGATTGAGAATCTTGTGAGCGCTTTTCGCAATATGTCACGCAATTTGTAACGTGGTTCGCTCCCGATCCGCCGTTTTAATGCATTCTGTGAGTCGTTCAGGCGGTTGAGCAGGCGTGTTGCTTTGCCGCCTATTTTGCTCTCATATCGCAACCCTTTCGCATCGCCTTGGAACACCTGCATGTTGACGGTTTTCTGCGCTCCCGCGAGATATGTTCAGGGTCGCGACGCGACGATGTCGCTCGCGACGGAGCTTTCGCGGCTCGGCATTGCCGGAAAAGCGCTGATTATCGCGAGCCCTTCAGCGCGCAAGGCGTTGGAGCCGGTTTGGCGCGAGGCGTTCCGAGCGTCCGGTCTCGATTATGCGATTATGGACTTTGGCGGGGAATGTTCCTTTGCCGAGATTGCCCGCGGCAAGGAAGAGGCGCGCCGCGTCTCGGCCTCGTCGATCGTCGGCGCAGGCGGCGGCAAGACATTGGACGCCGCCCGCGCGGTCGCCGCCGAACTTGAGCTTCCGGTCGCCTGCTGTCCAACGACGGCGTCGAGCGACGCGCCCTGCAGCGCGCTTTCGGTCGTCTATACCGAGGACGGGGTATTCGAGAAATGCCTATTTTACCGGCGCAACCCCGATCTCGTGCTTGTCGACAGCACGGTCATCGCGCGCGCGCCGGTGCGCCTGTTGATCTCCGGCATGGGCGACGCGCTCGCCACTTTTTTCGAAGCGGACGCCACGATCCGCGCGCATCGCAAGAACGTGGTCGGCGGCCTGAGCACGATCGCCGCGGCCGCAATCGCTGAACTTTGCTACAAAACGCTGCTCGACGACGGAATGTCGGCCGTCGCCGCGGCGCGCGCGGGCGCGATAACCCCGGCCCTCGAACGCATCATCGAGGCGAACACGCTGCTCTCCGGGCTTGGGTTCGAGTCGGGCGGCCTCGCCGTGGCGCATTCGGTCCACAATGGTCTGACCGCTGCGCCGGAAACCCATGATCGGCTGCATGGCGAAAAGGTCGCCTTCGGCACGCTGGTGCAGTTCGCGCTCGAAGGAAGGCCGAGCGCCACGGTCGATGAAGCTATGGGATTTTGCCTCTCGGTCGGCTTGCCTTTGACGCTTGCCGAGCTCGGGCTTGAAAATCTTTCGCGCGAGACGGCGCGATCGATCGCCGAACGCGCCGTCGCCGTCGGCGAGAGCGCGCATAATGAACCCTTCGAAGTGACCGCCGCGAATCTTATGGATGCGATTTACGCTGCGGACGCTGTCGGCGCCGCCTTCAAGGCCCGCGCTGCATCGTAGGATGACCGCATAGCGCAGGCGCGTGCGCGCCTATTCCCTCAAAGCGGAAAGCACGGCGTCGGCGGCGCGAAGGGCGAGCGCGGCGATGGTGAGCGTCGGGTTGGCGGTTCCGCCGGTCGGGAAGACGGCGGCGCCAACGATAAACAGATTGCGATGCGCATGGGCGCGCACCTCCCTGTCGACGACGGACGTCGCCGGATCGTCGCCCATGCGCGCCGTGCCCATGATATGGCCTGCGGCTTGGGCGTCGTCCTTGTGCCAAAAGGCTTCGACGCCAACTCTTGCAAACATGTCTTCATGGATGGTTTTCGCGTTGGCGAGCGCGCGCTCGATGTAGCGGTCTAACTGATAGAAGATCGCCGGGCGCGGCAAGCCGGTCTTTTCGATTTGGGTCAAATTCAGCGTTACTCTGTTGCTCGCCAGCGGCAATTGCTCCGTCAATGCGGCGACCCGGATATGCCGCGCCGTTTGCGCTCTGAGCGCGGCATCGAGCGCCTTTCCGCGCAAGCCGCCGAGGGCCAGTTCGCGCGCGGTCGACGCGGGCGCGCCCTTTGGCCAGCTCCAGCCGTCATTGCCGATTTCGAACCGCAACGCCGAATTCTCGGCGCGATCTTTCAGGTCCCGGAAATTTTCAATTCCCGAAGTCGCGCCGGGGCCCCGGTAAGGCCAGACCGGTTGGCGCGCGAGCGCCCAGCTGAGCTGGATCGGATGATCCATCAGATTTCGCCCGAGCTGGTCGGAGCGGTTGGCGACGCCCACAGGAAACGCCTCCGAGGCCGACGCCAGAAGAAGCCGTGGCGTTTCGATGCCATTGGCGGCGATGACGACGACGCGTGCGACGACGCGTCCCGTCGATCCGTCCGATCGCGTGAATCTGACTGCTTCGACGCGCCCGTCCTGGCGACATTCGACGAAATTGGCGCAAGTTTCGGTCAGCAGTCGCGCGCCGAGAGATCGGGCGCGGGCGACATGAATGGTCGCATCATATTTCGCCTGGATCGGACAGATTGGAATGCAACTGGCGCTGCCGTGACACGACGGCCGGCCGCCGGACGATGTCGAGAGTCTAGCCTGGGGAGTCGGACGGACGTTGTAGTGCGACGCCTGCAACCCGTCGCGCCATGCGTGATCGAGGAAACTTTGCGCAATCGGCGGAAAAGGGTAGGGCGCGGAGCGTGGCGAGCCGAGATCATCGGCATTGTCTCCGGCGACTTCGAGCTCCCGTTCAGCCTGGCAATACCATGGCTCAAGATCGGCATAGGAGATCGGCCAATCAACAGCGAGGCCGAAGAGCGATTTCATCTTGAAATCGGCGGGCACCAGCCGAATGGCGGTGCCAAGCCAATGCCATGTCGTCCCGCCGACCTGGCGCAAATAGGTCGAACCGAACGGTTGAGGCCCTTTCTGGGCATAGAAGGCGAACGGCTTGTCAGATTCTGGATGCGGCGCGAACGTAGCCTGCGCATAGGCCGACTCGGGAGTCTTGGGAAAGGCGTTCTGGTATCGACGCACAGCCGCGGCGCGATTCACTTCGGGGCCTGCTTCCAAGATGATGACCTTCGCGCCTTTTTGCGCCACGCGGCAGGCGACCAGCGCGCCGGCGACGCCCGAACCGATCACCAATATGTCGGCGTGAAGGTCCATATC
Organism: Methylocystis sp.; assembly: GCA_022843405.1. Classification (GTDB taxonomy): domain Bacteria; phylum Pseudomonadota; class Alphaproteobacteria; order Rhizobiales; family Beijerinckiaceae; genus Methylocystis. The sequence continues at coordinate 9,314 of JALHNQ010000002.1, forward strand.
GGGCGCGTCACTCCGATGTCGGCGCGAGAGCCCAACTCGCGGCTTCGCCGGGAACGCCGCCGGGCCGCGCAAATCCCATCGCGTCCCACATCAGCGCGCCCGTGTAATCGACGCAGATCATGCGTCCGGACTCGACGGTCTGGCCGGAATACCAGTCGGCGACAATTCTGCGCGCGAGGCGATCGGAGATTTTTCCGCTGCGATCGAATTTGAGACTGCGCATGTAAATCCGGGCGGACTCGGCGGAAAGATGCGCGCGCCCGGTCAGCTTGGCGCTTAGATGGAGGAAGTCGGCGAGAGGCGAGGTCTTGGCGACAGCCGCGCGAAGCGTCATGCAGGGCGCAAGCGCGCAGCCGATCAGAAGAAGCCGACGCGAAATTTCATGATCGATTGCGCGCATGTCGTTCCTGCTTGCAAACGCCGTTCGGCGTTTTGAGGAGTGTCGGCTCTTTTAGCCCTTCCATGCAACTTTCTCGTCGAAACCTTTGATCGCCTCCTCCGATAGCGAGGATGTGAGCAGCTCGTCGAGAACGGCCGGCGGCGCGGTAATGTTGCGACTATACCGAAGTCCAATATCCACGGATTGTCGATCGGGAAAGCTCGCAAGCAGCAGGGTTCGTCCGGCGCTCTTGACGATCGCGGCGATGGTTTCGAGCTGATTTTCCCAATCCGTTTCCAGCCGCATGAGCCTGCCGAGATATACGGCGACGCCATCGGCGCCGGCCTCCATCGCGACATAGGCCTGCGTCGCGGTGAAGACGGCCGTGACCAGAGTCGCGCAGCCCATGTCCTTCAGCGCCGGGCAGCAGGAGAGACTTGCCGGCGTCGGCGTCAGCTTGATCCAAAGCTGCTTGTCGCGCGCGGCTTTCAAATCGTCGAGACAGAGAATCGCCTGTCTGCGAATATCGTCGGCGTCGCCGACCGCCTGAATCATCAGATGCCGAATGGCGCCAATGTCGGCGGACATTTTGCTGAGCTTGCGCGCCGCGCCGATGTACTCTTCCAGCGACAGGACCTCGGTGCCGGCGGCGCGGGCCATCAAGGCCGGATTGGTGGTGAATCCCTGCACGCCTGGAAATTGCAACGCTTTCAGGATGGCGTCTTGATCCGCGGTATCGACGAGAAGCATCGCGCCCCCGCATCCTTTTCCTGCCGAGGCCGTTCTCAGCCAGCCCTTTTTCGCGCGCTCAGCACGACGCTCTTCGGATTGGCAAGGATCGCGTCCCAGAATTCCTGCCCGTAGCGTTCAAGACCTTCCTTGGTGACCGCAAATTGAGACCATCTGGCGTCGGAGAACCCCGCCCGCTCCAGGGCGTTCTCGTAAGCGCGACGGCTCCATTGGGTGAATTCGATCGAGAAGTCGTCGCCGACAAAACTCATCCGAACGCGCAGGTTCTCAGGGCCTTTGCTGATCTCTTCGAGAACATAGCCATAGGGGAGTAAATCGTCTCGACCGTTGACGAAGTCGGGATTCGGCACGACGGCGATCAGCCTGCCGCCGGGAATCACATTCGCCGCCACGGAGCCGAACATTCGCGCCAGCGTCTGCTCGTCCTTGGCATAGTTGAACAGAAAGACGGCGGTTGCGACGTCGAATGACCCGAAGATCGCCATCGTCGCGGCGTCGCTGACCTCATAAACAATTCCCAGCGGATTTTCGCTTTCCTCCTCACGCGCCGCCGCGATCATCGCCGGCGACAGATCGACGCCGAGCACATATGTCGCGCCGAGTTTTTTTAGAAGCCGGGAAAAATGGCCTGTGCCGCACGCATAGTCGATGGCGCGCGCTCCCGAGATATCGCCGAGCGCGGATTGGACCGACGGCGTTTCGAGGAAATTGGTGACGTCATCTTTCCGCGCGTGCGAATACTGCCCGCTGATCGTTCGATATTGATCCTTCATGAGTCGCCTTGAAATATCGTGTCGCTCAATTCGAGTTACAAAGCATTTGCTCGACGCTGGCAAGTTAGGAGGCTTAGAGGCGGACGCATCAGTCCGGTCCGTCGAGTTTATCATCGCGGCCGGGGCGCCGATATTTCGATGTCATAAAAAAAATAGGAAAGCATGTCCATCTTTGCGGCTGGGCTTGGATGATCAGATGATTGACCTGAAATTTATGGCGGTCATGGACTTCGTCGCTTGGTTGCAGGGACGGTATCCGAGGAAGACTGAAAGCGGGGGCGCTGAAGAATTTGTGCCCTACGAAGACGCCCGCCAGGCCGAAGCGGAAATCGTCGAGGCGTCTGACGCCGATGCGCCGGCATCGGCGCCTGTCGTCGAGACGCGCCCAACCCCGCGCAGTGATCGGCCGGATTAAGCAGCGGTCGTTTTCGGCGCCGGCGACTCGGCCGACCCCGCCGGCGGCGATCCGCGGATATCGCTTCTACATGCCCTGGACGACAGGCTCGCCTGCGTTAAGCCAAGCGAGGATGCCGCCGCCGAAATGGGTGTTCGCGTCGCGCCTGCCCATGAGCCGCGCCTGTTCCATCGCCGTCACCGAGCGCTTGCCGGAGCGGCAATAGATCACGACCATTTGGCCGTCGCCCGCGACAGGCAGCTGGCTCGGATCGAATTTCGACAGCGGATTGAAGATCGCGCCGGCGATATGGCCCGCCGCATATTCCTCGGCCTCGCGCACGTCGACAAGCAGGACCGCGCCGGTCGCGAGGCCAGATTTCAACTCCTCCAGGCTGATGTCATTAAATTGAGTGCCTGCGCTCATGACGTTAATTCCTCCGATATCCTGTATGGCGCTCCTGGCGCACGCCGCTGAGGTTTCGTATCGCCGCCTACCCCGTATTGCGCAGGCCCGCCGCAATGCCGTTGATCGACATTAGGATGCCTTCCCGAATGTCTTCGCCGCGCTCGCCCGCGCGATGGCGGCGGATCAGTTCGACCTGCAGATAGTTGAGCGGCGCGATATAGGGGAAACGGTGCCTGAGCGAGCGCGCGAGCGTCGGATTGTCCGCGAGCCGCTCCTTCGAGCCGAAAATTTTTTCGAGCGCTTCATTGGCGCGCGCATGTTCCGCCGCGATCATGTCGAAGATACGCGCCGCGAGCGCCCGGTCCTCGACCAGTCCGGCGTAATGATGCGCGATCGACATGTCGGTCTTGGACAGGATCATGTCGATGTTGGAGAGCAGCGCGCGGAAGAACGGCCATTCCTGGCTCATCCGGCGCAGCAGCGCGAGCCGAGCTTTCTCATCCTTTTCGATGAATTGCGCGATCGCCGAGCCGAAGCCGTGCCATCCGGGCAGCGCGACGCGCGCCTGCGCCCATGAAAAACTCCATGGGATTGCGCGCAGGTCTTCGATCCGGCGCGACGGTTTACGCGAGGCGGGGCGCGAGCCGATATTGAGCGAGGCGATTTCCGAGATCGGCGTCGACGAAAAGAAGAAATCGACGAAGCCTTCGGTTCCATAGACAAGGCCGCGATAGGCGGCCATGCCGGCCTGCGACAATTCTTCGGCCGCTTCCAGAAATTCGGGCGGCGGCGTTTTATGCTCGGAAAGCAGCGTCGCTTCGAGCGTCGCCGCGACGAGCAGTTCGAGATTGACGTGGCCGATCTGCGGATTGGCGTATTTGGCCGCGATGACCTCGCCCTGCTCGGTCAGACGGATTTGTCCGTTCACCGTGCCGGGCGGCTGCGCGAGAATGGCGTCATAGCTCGGTCCGCCGCCGCGACCGACGGTGCCGCCGCGGCCGTGGAACAGGCGCAGGGTCACATTCGTCAGGGAAGCAAAAAACTCCGCCAGCGCGGTCGAGGCGCGGTAGAGTTCCCAGATGCTCGTTAAGATGCCGCCGTCCTTGTTGGAGTCGGAATAGCCGAGCATCACGTCCTGCTGCCCGCCGGAATTGACGACGAGCTTGAGGATGCCGGGAAGCGCGTAGAATTCCCGCATGATCGGCGCGGCGTTGCGCAAATCGTCGATGGTCTCGAACAGCGGCACGATGATCAGATCGGCGACCACGGCCTGCGCGTCGCGCGGATCGAGCGTGCCGCGCATCAGCCCGCATTCTTTTTGCAGCAGCAGCGCTTCGAGCAGGTCGCTCACCGTTTCGGTGTGGCTGATGATATAATGGCGGATCGCCTCGTCGCCATAGAGCCGGCGCATCTCGCGCGCGCGCTCCATGATCGTCAGTTCGCTGGTGGCGCGCTCGCTGTAGGTCGCGCCCGGCAGACGCGCCGGCCGCGGATCGCTGAGCAGCCGCAGCAGCAATTGCTGTTTTTCGGTCTCGGGCAGCGCGGCGTAATCGTCGACGATGCGGGCGTCCTTGAGAAGTTCGGCGATCGTCTCCTCATGTCGATCCGAGCTTTGCCGCAGATCGAGAGTCGCCAGGTGAAAGCCGAAGACTTCGACGGCGCGGATCAGCGGCTCGAGCCGCTGCGTGGCGATCACTTCGCTGTGATGAACGCGCAAGGATTCGTCGATAGTGACGAGATCGGCGAGCAGCGCCCAGGAATTGGCGTAAGGCTCGCCCGGCGCGACGGCGTGGCGCGCCGCCTGGCCGCCGGTCAGTTTCTCCAGCGTGCCGGCGAGGCGGGAATACACGCCGATGAGCGCGCGGCGATAGGGTTCGTCGTCGCGGTGCGGATTGTCGTCGCCAGAGCGCGCCGCAAGCTCTTCCAGCGCCTTGGTGCAGCCCGCATAGCGCCGCGAAATCGAAAGTTCGGCGCCAAGCTCATGCACTTCGACGAGATAAAATCGCAGCGCCGTCTCGCATTGCATGCGCATGGCGGTCGACAGCGACTCCGCCGTGACGTTCGGATTGCCGTCGCGATCGCCGCCGACCCAGGCGCCCATGCGCAGGAAGGGCGGCACGCGCAGTCCTTCGAGACGTTGTTCGATGTCGGCGTAAAGGCGCGGAATCTCGCGCAGGAAGGTGCTGCGATAATAGCTCAGCGTATTCTCGATCTCGTCGCGCACGGTCAGTCGCGATTGACGCAAGAGCTCGGTTTGCCAAAGCTGCGACACGCGGGCGCGAAGCTGCATCTCGTTTTGCGCGCGCTCGGCCTTGCCGCGCAAATGTTCGCGCGCGGCGAGTAGCTTGAAGATCGCATGTTCGGCGTCGAGAAGGCTTTTACGGCGCACCTCGGTGGGATGCGCCGTTAGCACCGGCGAAATCCAGCCGCGCGCCAGCGCCTGGGCGATCTTGCCGGCCCCGATCGAGGCCTTGCGCAGATGCGCGAGGGTCGTGGCGAGGCTTGGCGCGCCGCTGAAGGCGCCGCTCGCCTGCGCGCGGGCGCGCTGCTGCAGCGGATGCAGGTCCTCGGCGATATTGGCGAGATGCGAGAAATAGCTGAAGGCGCGGATCACGGTGCGCGCTTCTTCAGCGGTCAGCGAACGCAGAAGCGCGTCGAGATTTCTGTCCGCTTCGGCGTCGCCGTTGCGGCTCGCGGCGACCGAAAGCCGCCTGATCGTCTCGATGCGCTCGAAGGCGCCGCTCCCCTCATGTTCGCGCACCGCGTCGCCGAGGAGGCGTCCGAGAAGGCGAATGTCCTCGATGAGAGATTCATCGCCTTTCGTCGGGTCGGATTCTACCGGAGCGAGCGTGACGGGTTTTTCCTGCGCCTGCGCTTCAAGCTGCATACGATCGCGGCCTTTGAAACATTTCCGCGCCTCAGAGCGCGCCCAGGGCAGCTATAGCAGGCTTCGGGCGCCTTTACGACGCGTCCGGCGATCGGCGCGCCTCCCGGCTGTCGCGCGCGCTCCTAAAAGCCGAAATGCGGCTCCTCCTGGTAGTATTTCCGAAAATCGGTGGGAGACAGCTGCTTCCGGCAGGGTCGCGACAAATACGGCAGATGACGCTTCAGGCAATTCTCCATCTCGAAAACGAAGACGGTGTTGCCGCCACAGAACCGATCAGCGTCGAACGCGCAGGCGTCCTGCTCGTCCACCATGTCGTCGGCGGTGTTCCCCGCCCAGGTGTTTACCGCCAGCGCTGGCGTGGCGCTGAAGATGGCGCATAGAAGCGCAAGGAAGATGGCTTTTTTCACGAGAACCTCGCCGGAGATTGCGAATGAGCTTAGCCGCCCGAAACTGCTGCAGACCGGACGATTTGACAAGGCCTGTGGCGGCGCGTTCGCCAAGTAGAGGCGCGGCGAGGACGGGCACTTGTTCGGCGCGGCTGCGCCCCTTATAGACTCCGGCGGCGCCACGTCAGGCCTCATCCCCAGCGCGCGCGAATGGTTAAGCCATGCTCGACACAACGGAAATAGCTATCTTCGCCGCGGTCGGCTTGGTCTTCGCCTTGGGCCTTGTGGCGCTCTGCCGATGGTCGGGCGCTCCGGCCCAGCGCATCGCCGCCTATGCGCTGATCGCGCTGTCCTTCCTCTATGTCGGCTTCGCTTTTCGCGCCGAAGAGCCCGGCGCCTGGGTCGGCTTCGAGATGACCGGCGTCGCCGTTTTCGGCACGCTCGCCGGCATGTCGATCATCGGCTCCCCCTGGTGGGTCGTCGCCGGCTTCCTCCTGCATCCGCTCTATGCGATCTACTTTCACTACATCGGCGCCGCATCGCAATTCGCGCCCGCGCCCTTCGTGATCGCCAATGCGGCTTTCGACGTCGCGACGGCGCTCTTCGTCGCTTATGTGGCGTTGCGCGGCGCGGGCAAGAAGGCGATGACGGCAAGAGAGGCGCCGGCGCCGCCGCGCAAGCTCGCCGCGCGCTCCCAGCATCGCTCGCAAAGCCGCGACGCCGGAGGTCCAGCGTGAACGCGCCCGTCGATTTTTCGCTTCGCTTCGACTGGCGCGTCGAAGAGATTGTCGCCCTTCACGACCAGCCGCTGCTCGATCTCGTGGCGCAGGCGAACGCCGTCCATCGCCGCTTTCATGACGTGAACGACGTGCAGAAGGCGGCGCTCTTATCGATCAAGACCGGCGGCTGTCCGGAAGATTGCTCCTATTGTCCGCAATCGGCGCATCATCGCGAGGTGAAGCTCGACCGTGTCGAACTCATGGAGACGGCGGATGTGCTCGCCGCCGCGAGAACCGCGAGGGAAGCCGGCGCCGATCGCTTCTGCATGGGCGCGGCCTGGCGTTCGGCGCCCGAGGGCAAGCGCTTCGACGCGGTGCTCGATATGGTGCGCGGCGTGCACGCGCTCGGCATGGAGGCCTGCGTCACGCTCGGCATGATCAATGAGTTGCAGGCAAAGCGCCTCGTCGACGCCGGACTCACTGCTTATAACCACAATCTCGACACCGGCCCGGAATTCTACGGCGAGATCATCACCACCCGCACCTATCAGGACCGCCTCGACACGCTCAAGGCCGTGCGCGGCGCTGGGTTGGAGATGTGCTGCGGCGGCATCATCGGCATGGGCGAAAGCGTCGCGGACCGCGCCGGCATGTTGCAGACGCTCGCGTCCTTCGATCCGCATCCCGAAAGCGTGCCGATCAATGCGCTGGTCGCCGTCGAGGGCACGCCGCTCGCCGGGCGCGCGCGGATCGACCCGCTCGATCTCGTGCGGATGATCGCGACGACGCGCATCGTCATGCCGAAGTCGCGGGTGCGGCTTTCGGCCGGCCGCTCGTCGCTGTCGCGCGAAGCGCAAATCCTCTGCCTCGTCGCCGGCGCCAATTCGATCTTCTATGGCGAGAAGCTGCTGACGACCGACAACGCCGGCGTCAATGCAGACGATGCGCTGTTCGCCGCGCTTGCGGCGCGCGAAGCGCGCGCGCCCTCGGCTTCCTAAACGTCCTCGGTCGGACCGAAGATCGCCTCGAAATTCTTGCGCAGCACGGCGTCGACGGACCGCATGTCCGTCGTCACGCCGAGCTCGGCGAGGCTGGTGACGCCAAGATGCGCGTCGCGCACGCCGCAGGGCGCAATCCCTGAAAAATGAGTCAGATCGGGCGCGACATTGAGCGCGACGCCGTGAAAACTCACCCATTGCCTCAGCCGAATCCCGATCGCGGCAATCTTGTCTTCCGCCGTCTCGCCGAGCGGTCCTTTGGCCTTCTCCGGCCGCCCGACCCAAACGCCGACGCGCGCCGCACGGCGTTCGCCGGCAACGCCGAAATCGGCAAGCGTCGCGATGATCCAGGATTCAAGCGCGCAAACCAGCGCGCGCACGTCGCGCCGGCGGTGCGTCAGATCGAGCATGACATAGGCGACGCGCTGCCCCGGTCCATGATAGGTGAACTGGCCGCCGCGCCCGGTGCTAAAGACGGGAAAGCGCGCGTCGAGCAAATCCTGCGCCTTCGCCGAGGAGCCGCCGGTGTAGATCGGTGGATGTTCGAGCAGCCACACGCATTCGCGCGCTTCGCCCGCGGCGATCGCCGCGGCGCGCGCCTCCATAAAGGCGACCGCCTCTTCATAAGCGACGAGCCCGTCGCTGACGCGCCATTCGACCGGCGGCGCGCTTGGGTTCGCGCGCATCGCCGCTGCGTCGACGGCGGGCGCGGGCGGGCAGGCGGCTTGGGTCATCCCGTCATTTTACACCCATTCAAGGGCAAAGCGTTCCGCCGCTTGTCATCCGAGGGCCGATTTGTTAGACGCAGCGCGCCGGCGCTGCGCGTTAAGCGGAGCGCCTTTGCGGCCGTGGCGGAATTGGTAGACGCGCTAGCTTGAGGTGCTAGTTGGGCAACCAGTGGAGGTTCGAGTCCTCTCGGCCGCACCAAGGTTAGCGCCCCGGATGCGCCCAGGAATTTCGGCGCCGCAGCGGGCAAACATCAGCCACATTCCCCAATGCAATATGCTTGCGCTGGCGCTTGGTCAGCACGAGCCGCCCGCCCGTTCTCGCTAAGGGGCGAACGCCCTGGTTTGCCGAGACCTTCGAGCGGGGTCGACGACGCCGGCTCTTTTCGTTCCCGCGCCCGGAGAGGGAAGCATGGCTGTATCGTTAAGAGACCATCGCGGGGCGCCCCCGAGGGACAATATCGAAACGCGCGCCCGCTATGCGTGGCACGACATCGAGGCCGACTGGCGCGTGGCCTCGCCGCGGCCGAGCGGGCCGCGGCGCCAAGCCTATGCGATGGACTCCGATCGCAATTTTGAAAGGGTCGAGCGCTTCTTCTGTTACGGCGCGGCGGCGCTGGTCATCGTCGGCACGGCGATCGTCGTCGTTTCGGCGTTCTGGGGCGAGCTGCCGCAGAATGTCGATTCAGCCGATCCGATGACGCCTCAAAGGATAGCCTCTTCCGGCGCGGCGGGCTCCGCGACCTTGCATGCGCCGCTGACGAATCCGCGTTCGCATGAGCAGCCGGTCTCGATCGTCGCCGGGCCGGTTGAGCCGGCGCCGACGCATGAACGCGCCGCCGCGCAGGAATCCGCCGCCGCGCTGGAATCGGAAACGGCGCCCATCGCGCAAGCCTCGGAGGCTCTCGCGCCATCGGCCGCGAAACTTGTTCCCGATCCCGACGCTCTCAACGGCGACGTCGCGGGGCGGCGCGGATTGGCGCGCAGCGGCGCGGAGGATGGCGCGCCCGATACCGCAATGTCTGAGTCGGCCGCGCCGGAGGCGCTGACAAGAAAGTGCCACGTCAGGATTTCAGGACGCGTGCTCGAAGGCGCCGCCTGTCAAATCACGCGAAAAGGCGGCGCGGTGACCTTCCGATATTCGGGTCAGACGCTCACGCTTTCTCCAGTTAAGGGAAAAACCTGGTCTGCGGTCCTCGCCGGCAAGACTCTCGGAAACGTCTACAAGAGCGGCTCCTGCTGGGCGTCGAAGAGCATCTATATCTGCGATCGCGGCGCGCTCTGAACCGCGTTTCGCGCAGGCTCAGGGCTCGCCGGATTTCGGCGCCTCCTGCGCGCCATGCTCATGCTCATGCGTTTGGGGCGCCAGCTTTGCTTTCGGCCCGAGAGTCTTGGCGATGATCGGCTCCGTCGTCGACGTCCAATCCGGACCGGCGGCGGCGATCGGGGTCGGCGCGTCGCCCGGCTTGATGTGGACGAGCGAATAGCCGCGCGTCTTCAATTCGCGCAAGAACTCAGGCAGCATCTGCGCGGTGATCGACTGAGAGTCATGGAACAGCACGATGCCTTTGCGGTTCTTTTCGAGCCGCGACAGGACGAGGTCGAGTTCGGCCTTGGGCGTCATTTTCGCCCAGTCCGAGGCCCAGAGATCTGAGCCGAAAACCGTGTAGCCGCGACTGGTCAGATCGGCGACGAGTTCGGGCGTGTCGGCGAATCCCGGAAAGCGGAAGAAGGGCGCCGCCTTCGCGCCCAGCGCCTTGTCCACGGCGGCGATCCCCTTCTCGATGTCCGCCTTGGCGGCGTCCTCGCTCATCAGCCTCAGCGTCTTGTCCGGATGGCTGTAGGAATGATGGCCGATCGTGTGGCCTTCCGCTGCGGCGCGCTTCACCAGCGCCGGCAGGCTTTCCGCGTTTCGACCAATGATGAAGAAGGTCACCCGCGCGCATTCCTTGGCGAGCGCGTCGAGCACCTGCGGCGTCGGCGCCGCCGGGCCGTCGTCGAAGGTCAAAACGACCTCGTGATCATGAAGATCGAGCGTGCGCGGATAGGTTTGCAGGCCGACAGCCGTTCCCTTGGCGCGGTCGATTTCGATCGTGCGCGACGTTCCAAGCGCGTCGGGCCCGCAGGTCCGTTCCTCGGCCGCGCCGCTCGTGGCGGCGAAAAGCCCGGCGAACAGGGACGCCAGAACGACTGCGAGGCTTGGTTGGAGCGCGGCGGCGGCCGGCGCTTGAGCTGTTTTCGTCGTGGGAAAAATCATCGTCATCGCGCCTTGCCGGTTTGATTTCTCGCGCCCCCGGGTTAAGAGCGCGACCACACTATAGCGCGGGACCGCCTATGCCGCTCGATCATGAAGATACGGCGACCGCCGCCGAGGACTTCCGCGACGACGGACCGGCGTCTCTTGGTCGGGAATTCGTTCTGGACGTCGAAGGCGCGATCGCGCTCGGCGATTCGGATCGGGTTCACGAACTCGTCGGCCACCTCCATGAGGCGGACCTTGGCGCCCTGCTGGAGCTTTTAAGCCACGAGGCGCGGCCGCGCCTCGTCGAATTGATGGGCGCCGACTTCGACTTCACCGCCCTGATGGAGGTCGGCGAAGCGACCCGCGAGGATATCCTCGATGAGCTCCCGGTCGAGACCCTCGTCGAAGGCGTGCGCGAACTCGAAAGCGACGACGCCGTCGCCATTCTCGAGGCTCTGGAGCCGAAAGAACAGGACGAAGTTCTCGACGCGCTGCCGGCGCAAGAGCGCATCGTCCTGCGCCGCTCGCTGGATTATCCTGAAGATTCGGCCGGTCGCCTGATGCAGACGACGTTCGTCGCCGCGCCGCCATTCTGGACGGCGGGGCGCGTGCTCGATTTCTTTCGGGAGAGCGGCGAAGAAAACCTTCCCGAAAGCTTCTTCGAAGTCTTCGTCGTCGATCCGAGCTACCACCTGCTGGGCACGGTTTTCCTCGACGCGCTGGTGCGCGCCAGGTCCGCTGCGCGACTTGACGAAATCATGCAGGAGGATCGTCGGCGGGTGAAGGCGACCGAAGACGGCGCCGAGGCGGCGCGGCTCTTTGAGCGCTACAATCTCGTCTCCGTCCCGGTCGTCGACGAATCCGAACGGCTGGTCGGCGTTCTCACCATCGACGACATCGTCGACGTCATCCAAGAACAGGCGTCCGAAGAAATCCTGGCGCTCGGCGGCGTGAACCCCGAAGAAGAGCTGACTGACGATTTCTGGTGGATCGTCCGAAGCCGTTTCACCTGGCTCTTCATTTACATGCTGGCCGCTTTCGTCACCTCCTCCGTCCTCAAGACCTTCCAGTTGCAGCTCGAACAGATGGTGGCGCTAGCCGTGCTCGGGCCGATGGTCGCGGGGCAAGGGGGAAGCTCGGCGACGCAGACCATGACCGTGGCCGTACGGTCGCTCGCGACGCGGGAGCTTAACCGCGGCAACGCCTTGCGGATCATTTTCCGGGAGCTCGCCATAGGCGCGGTTAATGGCGCGGCCTTTGGCCTGGTGACCGGGACGGTCGCCGCGACCTGGTTTCACAATATCGGCCTTGGCCCGGTTATGGCCTTGGCGATGTTCACCAATCTGGTCGCCGGCGCGTTCGGCGGCGTTGTCGTGCCGCTCGTCTGCGACCGGCTGAAATTCGACCCTGCGGTCTCTTCGGGGCCCTTTGTGACGACGATCACCGACGTCGTCGGCTACAGCTCTTTCCTTACAATCGCCAGTTTGTGGTTCCATTTGGGCTGAGGCGCGGCGGCGCGTTTACGCTCCGTTACCGCTTGTGGAGATAATTTGACGAAATGCGCTCGTTGAAACGATTTCCTTCACGTGCCCTCGCCATCGGTTGCGTCGCCCTCGCTGCGGCGACGCTGGCCGGCTGCGGCGGCTCCTATGATCCGAGCTTTTCGCGCCGGCCGCGGCTCCAGACCAGCGCCCCGCTGGTCAACCCCAAGCGCGACCCGAGCTTCCTTGCCTACGCCGTGCCGGAGTCCGAGCTCCATAAATTTCCCGCGACGCGAAGCGCCGAATTTGCCGTCCACGGCATCGACGTGTCGAAATATCAGGGGAATATCGACTGGGAGCAGGTCCGGGACGCAGGCGTCTCTTTCGCCTTCATCAAGGCGACCGAGGGCGGCGACCGGGTCGACTCGAAATTCGCCTATAATTGGGCGGCGGCGAAGGCTGCCGGCGTGCCGCGCGGCGCCTATCATTTCGTTTACTGGTGCCGCCAGCCGCATGAAGAGATCGGCAATTTCGCCGGCGTCGTGCCCAACGAGCCCGATGCGCTGCCGCCCGTCCTCGACGTCGAGCCGACACCGACGTCGGGAAGCTGTAAACGCACGCTTTATCGCGAAGAAGTGCTGCGCGACATGAAGGCGATGCTCGAGCAGATGGAGCGCCACTACGGCAAGAAGCCGATCATTTATTCCTCGGTCGACTTCTATCAGGCGATCCTGCATTCGAACGCTCTCGCCGAATATCCGATCTGGGTGCGCTCGACGAAATACCATCCCAAAGTGCGCTATGGCGACCGTAATTGGACCTTCTGGCAATATCGCTCCGACGGGCGCGTACCCGGCATCACCGGCGCGGTGGACCAGAACACCTTCAACGGCTCGGCCGATCAGTGGCGCAGCTGGCTCGCCTCGACAACCGGCATGCAAGCGGGCCCCCTGGCGACGGCGCATAGGCAGGCCGACGAGCGCGCCGCCAACCGGCTCGTCGAGGACGACCCGGCGATGCTGTCAGGTGCCGAAAAGAGCGCCTATGACAGGGAGCCGGGCGGGCCCGTGCCGCCGGGCTCGATCCGATAGGCGGAAAGGCTCAAGGGGTAGCCAGGCGGGGAGATTTCGCGTATAGGCCCCGAGCCAGTTTCCGCCGCGCGGCGCCTTCGCCCGCGGCTTTACCGTTTAGAGAGAGACAAATGGCTGTTCCGAAAAGAAAAACCTCGCCGATGAAGCGAGGCTTCCGTCGCTCCGCCGACGCGCTGAAGGCGCCGACTTATGTCGAGGACAAGGATTCCGGCGAATTGCGTCGTCCGCATCACGTTGATCTCAAGACCGGCATGTATCGCGGCCGTCAGGTGCTCAAGGTCAAGTCGGCCGAGGAATAGCGTTTGCACGCCCCCTACACATGAAAGCGGGCCGCAGGGTTCGCTTTTTTGTTTTGCAACAGTCGTGTGGGACTGTCTTTTGTAATGGGCGGTCTTCCTTGGTAGGGCGGGGGAAATACACGTGAATAGCATCACTTTAGCCCTATTAACGCTTTTTTTGACGCTGCTTGCAGGCCTATTGGGATATTCTATTACTTTCTATCTCAAAGAGAGCTGGCTTGATGGAATATCTAGAGATCAGTTTAAAGCGTTGAGAAACATGATTGGCTCATTGCTTGCGGTATGCCTCGGTTTTTTATTGATAACAGCGAAAAACAATTACGACAAAAAAGTAGATGAGCTTAGATTGGAAGCATCTAGGGTTATTTTGTTGCATCGCGTGCTGGATTTATTTGGTGACGACGCCAACGAGGCGAGAACAAAAATAATACGCACATTGCAGGGTCAAATTGACCTATTGCAGGTCGCTAGTAACAATTACATCGATCAAAAGGAGGCCTTTAAAAAAGCCAAGATCGATTCGTTTCGTCAAGCAGTACTGTCTTTACAAGCCAATAATGAGCAAAAAGTATGGGCGAAATCGGCCGCCCTTAATTTAACTCAAGAAATTGCTGGCATAAGATGGAAAATATATAACGACCTAAACGCCAATATCCCCATGGCGGTGATCATATTCCTGATATGTCTGCTCGTAACGGTTTTCTTCAATTTTGGCGTCATCTCGCACCGTCACTGGACGGCGGCGCTTGGGCTGGTCTCGGCGTCAATATGCGTCTCCGGGGCAATATTTCTGCTCGTGGAGCTGGATCGGCCCTTTCAAGGATTTTTCGCTGTTCCAACCGATCCCCTGAAATCTGCGGTCGATATTATTTCGAGTGATCGATAACGCGCCGCCTAGGCGCGCCGCCGTCCCGCGGGACCCGGCCGCCTTGAGGATTTTGCCGCGGAAGGTCAAATCGGCCGAGGAATAATTCCGCGCTTGCCGCGCAAACGCTTGAAAGGCAGGCCGATCGGGCCCGCTTTTTTATCAGCGCCGCTTTTGCGCCGTCGCAAGTAGCGGCAGCAGCAGCGCGCGCGGCGTCGCCGCCGAGCCCCAAACGAACATGCGGTTGACGAATCCCGGCACGATCACGCGCTTGCCGGCCATCAAGCCCTCATAGCCCTGGCGGGCCACTTCCGCCGCCGGCAGCATCGCCGGCTTCATCGCGCCCATCACGCCCGAGAAATCGAAGCCGGCTCGCGCCTGAAAGCCGGTCTCCACCGGACCGGGGCAGAGGCAGGCGACCTTCACGCCCGCGGGCTTCAATTCCTGCGACAGCGCTTCGCTGAACGAGCGCACATAGGCCTTGCTGGCGTAATAGACGGCGAAGCCCGGCCCCGGCATGAAGGCGGCGACCGAGGCGACATTGAGCACGCCGCCCTTCGCCGCGACGATCGACGGCAGAAAGCGCAAGGTCAGCGCGGTCAGCGCCCGCATGTTGAGATCGACCATGGCGAGCTGCTCCGAGGCGTCAAGCTCGATCGCCCGGCCCATCAGGCCAAAACCGGCGTTGTTGACCAGGAAGTTAGGCGCGAGGCCGGCCTCGGTTAGGCGCTCGGACAGGGCGTCCGCGGCGCCTGCCGAGGCAAGATCGAGTTCGATCGGCAGCGGGCGGGGGCCGCCCTTCGCGGCGATGTCGTCGGCCAGAGCGTTGAGACGCGCGCCGCGGCGGGCGACGAGCGCCAGCTCATGGCCCCTGGCGGCGAAGATTCGGGCAAGCTCGGCGCCGATCCCTTCCGAGGCGCCGGTGATGACCGCGACCGGACGCGTCACCGGCCGTCGTCCTTCCCGCGCGACCAGGGGCCGCCCGGGGCCGGGGCGGCGCCGTCGCGCGCCTCGCGGCGCAGTTCGACGCGGTCGCGGGTCGAGACGCCGAGCAGTTCGGCGACGCGCCAGACGACATTCTCCTCGAATTCGTGCACCGCGCCGTCGGCATGCGCCATGTCCCAGAGCATGCCCACGATCTGGCGGCGCCCGTCCTCGTCGAGCCGGCGCTTCAAGACGCTGGTGAAGCGATAGAGATCGACGGCGTCGCGCTCGCTCTCGCGCGCGGAATCTATGAGTTCGGCCGCTTCTTCGCCGGCCAGGCCAAAGCGCGCCTCGACGAGCTGCCGGATGCGGGCTTTCTCGCGGTCGTCGAATTCGCCGTCGATCGAGGCGATGTGAACAAGAAGCGCCGCGGCGGCGAGCTGATAGTCCGCAGCCTCAAAGGGCTTCGGCGCGTCGGCCTCGCCGGCGAGTTCGTTGATGAAGTTTCTGAGAGCTGAGAGCATGGGCGGGGAAGCTAACGGGGCGGGAGCTGCGTTGCAAATCCGTATAGAGCAGGGGGCGGAGGAAGGGTAGCTGGGCCAACAGCCGGTCGGCGCAAATTGCCGCTTATAAGCCTAAGCGGTCATTCGTTCGGTCGTCGTCTGAGACATCTCTGATCTTTTGCAAGAAACTCTTGCCCGCCGGAAAGCCCTATCGTCGCCATAAAAAGCGTCGCTGGCCTGGGATCACGTCGTTTGCATTCGCGCCATCAACTTGCATGCGACGTCGCCGAGCCGACGCGCAAAGCGTTCTAATGAGTATCTCTCTTCGTATAGCGCGCGCGTATCGTTCGCTGCCGAATCGTTTCGTTCGCTCATGGCGCGACACTTGACCATGGCGGCGGCGAATTCGCTGGCGTCGTTCGCAATGCAGACATTGCGAAGCCGTGACGGATCGATCTCCATGCCTCTGAAGGCCTTCGACGTCGCGACGATCGGCAGTCCGCTGGACAGAGCTTCCACGGTCTTGATCGAAAGGCCGTACCCTTCTCTTGTCGGGAGGAGAATGATCGCTGCGTCGGCGTAGGCGGACTCGATATCGGCGATCCTGCCCCGGAAAAGATTGCGATGTTGTTCATACAACGGCCTGTCACGCCTTTTCACGCCATCGGCGATGTCGCCAAAAATCGAAATCGACATTTCAGGAACATGCGGCACAATATATTCCAGAAACCATCGGACACTGATGTAGTTGGCGGCGTTGTCGCCTGCAATAAAAATAGCCTGATCGCCATTTGGGCCGGGAGCCACGGGGGCTATCGACGGATAGATCAGTTCGTGACGAGACTGAGGCAACAGCTGGTCGAACGTTGCATATTCTTCTGAATTCAAGTGAATGCAAAGGTCGGCGCGCCCGAGCCATTCGAGTTCGACCGCAAGCATGCTGTTATAGCGAGCATGCAACGGGATGCTAAACCCAGCGCGATTTCGCAACTCGTACTGCCGAGCCTGAATGTCGTGAGTGTCGAGCACGACGGGAATGCGGCGCCCTTCGCGCATTCTTTCGACGAAAGGCATCACGAAGAAATGGTTGGCGTGGATCAGGTCGATGGCGACCGTATCGAGCGCTTCGGGCAAAGGCGCGCGCTTCACGAGCTCCACTAGCCAGGTTGCGTGGTCGCCATGGATCAAGGGCAACCAACCGTCCTTTAGGAGCGTTGTCTTGAAGAGGTCCGCGATCGTGGCGGATGATTCATATCTTTCGTCGGCGGCGAGGTCCTGACTATGCAGCCTGTAGTTCTTCCAGCGTTCGCCGCGGCCGATCGAGGGCGTGACATCGTCCATAAGCGCAACGGAGATCACGCGCGCGCCAAGTTTCTTGTAGGCCCTTATTTGACTGGCGATGACTTGGTGCGTGCCGCAGGAGTGCCACGCAGGATGCACGACTGCGACGGTTTTTCCCGATAGTGCGGCGCGGCCCGGACCTGATTGCTGTATCGACATTTTGATGACCCTGTTTGGGTCCTCAACGTCGGACTCGCCGGAGACATTTATTTGCTCAATTTGTTTCGTTTTGTTTCGAGGTCTGCTTTCGGCAGTGACACCCTCGCGATCAGGCCGCCGCCGGTACGCTCGTCTAACGTGAGGCGTCCGCCGTGAGCTTCCACAATCGCGCGCGCGATCGCCAAGCCCAGTCCGAATCCCTCGTTCGCGCTCGAGGACGCGCCTACGTCTCCTCGCTCGAAAGGCTCCAGCATCGCTTCCCTCTTTTCCTGGGGAATGCCCGGACCCCTGTCGACGACCTCGACAACCGCTGCTTCATCGCTTTCCAACAGCCGGACCTCGGGACTTTTCCCGTATCTGACCGAATTGTCGATGAGGTTGGAGAACGCGCGTTCCAAATCGTCTGGACTGCCCAGAACGTTTACATGATCGACTCCGTCGTAACATGCGTCGGCGCCTACATCGCAGAACTGATCGACAACCGCCTGCAACAGACTCGCCAGATCCAGCGTCACTACCTCTTGCTGGAAACCGCCGCGCAAATAGTCCAGGCAGCCGCGGACCATCGCCTCCATCTGGTCGAGGTCACGCAGCAGTTTCGCCTTAGCTTCATTGCTTTCGATGAATTCCGCGCGAAGACGCATCCGCGTGATTGGAGTCCGAAGATCGTGGCTGACGGACGTCAACATTCGCGTTCGCTGAGCGGCCATCTCGGCGATGCGACGCTGCATGCGATTGAACGCCCGCGTCGCCTTGCGGACCTCTTCGGGACCGGTTTCGGCTAGCTGCGACGGAACGCTGTCGAGCCCGAAGGACTCTACAGCCTTGGCGAAGTTGGTGAGAGGACGCGTGAGCGACAGCGCGGCCCATAAGGAGAAGACGAACAGACTGATCGCGACGAAGCCGAGGGTGATAATCACGAAGCGAGAAAATCCGGGATGCGGGGCCGGCGCGTCCAGGACGAATTTCTGACCGTCGTGCAAGGACCCGCTAAATTGCTTGTCGTCATTATGGGCTTCGATCTCGACCCCGACGGGAAGGCGAGATCGGAAATAGGCTGGATGGCCCTTGTTGGGCGCGGCGACTCCAGGCGCTGAGAGCGCGATCTGAAACCCCGGAAGGTTTGCGTTAAAGGCTGTGGCGATCGCCGGCCTTTCGGCGGCCGAGGCGGCGTCCAACGCCGTCAGGGCCGCCACGACGACTGAGGCGTTCAGGTCCCGAGGACGGCCGGGAAAAGGTTCAGACAAGAAAAGGATCGCGGTCACCGCCGCGTGGAACAGGCCGACACACAGCAGGAGGAGAAGTCCCAGCTGCACATTGATGTTTCGGAGCGCAGACATACTCACTGAACGCTGACCTTCGCCGTGAAGGCGTAGCCGATAGAGCGGACCGTCTGAATATGCGCCGGGTCTCGCGGATCATTCTCGATCTTTTGACGAAGCCGGCTGATCAGAATGTCGACGCTCCGCTCGGTCGTTGACGTCGCTTTCAATTCGTCGCGCGAGAATACTTTTCCGGGATTGCGGCAGAACGTCAGCAACAGGTCGAATTCGGCGCTCGTCAGAATCACCCTTACGCCGGTCGGCCCCAACAGACGACGCGCGGAAGGGTCCAGGAGAAAGCCGGCGAAGCAATAGGCGTCAATTTTCTGCGTGGGCTCGATGTCCGGAGCCGTGCGCCGAAGGACGGCGCCGATTCGCGCGAGCAGTTCACGCGGAACGAAGGGCTTGACCAGATAATCGTCGGCGCCGAGTTCGATGCCGAGTATCCGGTCCGTGTCTTCGCCGCGCGCGGTCAACATGATCAACGGCGGGCTTCCCGCGTTGCGCAAGCGCATGCAAATGGAAAATCCATCCTCATCGGGAAGGTTGACGTCGAGCACGATGAGATCGACCTGCGCGCTCGCGAGGACTTCGTCCATCTGTTTGCCGTCTTGGGCGACCATCACCATAAATCCGTGGTCGCTAAGATATTTCGATATGAGAGATCTGATTTCCTCGTCGTCCTCTACGACGAGGATCAATCGCCGTTCGGCCGCGCTCGATGCGGTTTCCTTCAAGCCTGGGCTTTTCATTTTATTCGCGGCTCCGAGCGAGCGGCGAGTTCCAAGCCGAGGGTTCCGCATCGCTGTGTCGAGATTCTGGCGCGTTTGTTTCGGTTTGTTTCGTCGACTCCGCCTTTGCGGCAGATAGAAATAAGGAAAACTTTATATCTTTATCGCATTTCGGGGCCGCTCCTGCTTTAGGCTCGCCGAGCCGCCCGCCTGCGCCGGCGGCGCGAATTCGGTTAAGCCGTTCCTGGCGTGAAGTATATTGAGTTTATCTGTGCGCTCGAATCTTGGGCCGGATCTCGGTTTCAGTCTCGAGGACCGCGGCGAGCAAGCGCGTCGTTCGAGATCCATAGATTGGATCGTCTCAGGACGTTTTGACGACATGAAACGGCGCTTCGCTTCGCTGGTCTGCTGAGACATTCAGGTTGAGTTAGAAGGACCAGCGGATTATAGGGTCGAGAAAGTGATTGCGAAGCGTGGGTATAGGCAGTTGGATAATGCGACACGACCTTCTGGTTCAGTCAGATTTTGCCTCTAGAGACCTAAGCCCACTCGCGGAGGGCAAACGCTCTATTTTTGTAGTTGTCGGGATGCACCGCAGCGGCACTTCGCTTTGCGCCAATGCTCTTGGCCTGCTGGGCGTCGACATGGCGGACGAGATCGGAGACAATCGCAGCGATCCTCTCGGACATTTCGAACGCTGGGAATTCATGGAGCTTCAGGACGAAATATTGAGTTTGTTCGATCGCAGCTATTTTTCTCCCACTCATGACTATCCGTTGCCGCCAGCATGGTGGGCGGATTTTCGTCTTCGGCCGATCAAGGAGCGATTGAAGGAGCGTCTGCAACAAATAATGTGCAGGTCTGATTTGTTTGGCTTCAAGGACCCGCGCACAACGCGCCTGATGCCAATGTGGAGTCAGATTTTTGCTGAGCTCCGACTATTTCCAAAGTTTATCGTATGTCTCAGGAATCCAGCCCATGTAGCAGCTTCGCTGTTCGCGCGCGATAATCTTGAAGTTGAAGTAGGCGAGCTGCGCGCGCTTGACTATATGGTTGATGCGCTTCGTCACACACGGGGACGAAGTCGGTGCTTTATCCGATATGACGACTGGATGAAGGAGCCGATGGTGAATGGCGCCAAATTATTGAATTTTGTGAATTACTCTACGGTCGAACTCAGAGAGTTGGAAGTGGCGATTCAGACTGTCGTTCGTCCTGAAGCAAATCGATCCGGCCGGACAGAAACGCAGGCTCGACAGCCCTTGATCCGCAATTTCTACAATCTGGTCGATCGCTTTGTCGAAAGCGACGGCGCAGATCAGTCTGTCGATTCAAAAATCGAATCTTTCATTCAAAACTATATCGCATTTCGTCAATTGCTCGGACCTTTTGAAGCTCAGTTTCAAAAAGTCGCAAATGAGCGAGCCGGCATCGAGGCCGAACGAACCGCTGCGCGCCAGCAGTTAAACGAAGTTCGTGAGGCGCTCGTCGCGGAGCGCGCGGCGACGGCGAGAAACCAGGAAGCGTTGCTGGCTGCGCAAACGAAGGCGCAGCAAGGCGAGATTGCAATGGACGAGAATGTCAAACGCGTTGTCGAATTGACAGCCGCGCTGACGGCAGTCGTCGGCCAGCGGGATCATCTCCGCAGCGTCCAAGAAGCGACGGCGCAACAATTGGCTGAAGCTCAGGAGACTCTTGCGGCTGAACGCGCGGCGACGGCGCGGGACAAGGAGGCGCTGCTGGCGACCCAAGCGAAGCCGCAGCACGAAGGAGGGGCATGAGAAATATGTGGCGTCTATGCTGGGCTGACATTCCTGTATTCTGAGCAGGTCCGGCCTGGCCGCCTGGCGCTACAAGACGTCGGCGCGCCGCCGAGCGACAAGGTTTGACATAAAGAAATCTTTATATCTTTATTGCCTTTCTCGGCCGCCCCTGCTATAGGCTCGCCGAGCCGCCGGCCTGAGCCGGCGGCGCGAATTCGGTTGAGCCGTTCTTGGCGCATCATTCTCGGCAGGCCGCAGGCCTGACCGGGAATCCAGAGCCGCTCCAGCGATGCTGGTTTTGCTCTGGATTCTTGATCGCTTCGCTTGCGTGAAGCCTCGGGGATGACAGCGGGAGCGTCCGACCGACATCGGGGGCGTCGCCAGACGAGGCCTGCCCTGGGTTCTCGATCGTTTTGGCTCACGCAAAGCATCGGGAATGACAGCCGCGACCGGGCCGCGGACGAAAACAGAAGGATTTCGCATGACCGCACATCACTTTAACGATTTCGCCGTCGCCGACCTTGCGCTGGCCGACTGGGGCCGCAAGGAAATCGCCATCGCCGAGACGGAGATGCCGGGCCTGATGGCGACCCGCAGCGAATATGGCCCGTCGCAGCCGCTCAAAGGCGCGCGCGTCGCCGGCTCGCTGCATATGACCATCCAGACCGCGGTGCTGATCGAGACCCTGAAGGCGCTCGGCGCCGATGTGCGCTGGGCCTCCTGCAACATTTATTCGACGCAGGATCACGCCGCCGCCGCCATCGCCGCGACCGGCACGCCGGTTTTCGCCAAGAAGGGCGAGAGCCTCGAGGATTATTGGGACTATACCCACAAGATTTTTGAGTGGGGCGACGGCGGCTGCCCGAATATGATTCTCGACGACGGCGGCGACGCGACGCTGCTCATCCATCTTGGCCTGCGCGCCGAGCAGGGCGACGTCGCCTTTCTTGAGACCGCCTCGAATGAAGAGGAAGAAGTTCTCTACGCCGCGATCAAGAAGCGCCTCAAATCCAATCCAGGCTTCTACAAGCGCAACGCCGAGGCGATCAAAGGCGTCACCGAAGAGACGACGACCGGCGTGCACCGCCTCTATACGATGCACAAGGAGGGCAAGCTGCTCTGGCCGGCGATCAACGTCAACGACTCGGTCACGAAGTCGAAATTCGACAATCTCTATGGCTGCCGCGAGTCGCTGGTCGACGGCGTCCGCCGCGCCACCGACGTGATGATGGCCGGCAAGGTCGCCTGCATCGCCGGCTATGGCGACGTGGGCAAGGGCTCGGCGGCGTCGCTGCGCAACGCCGGCTGCCGGGTGATCGTCACCGAAATCGACCCGATCTGCGCGCTGCAGGCGGCGATGGAAGGCTATGAAGTCACGACGATGGAGGAGGCGGCGCCGCGCGCCGATATCTTCTGCACGGCGACCGGCAATGTCGACGTCATCACCATCGAACATATGCGGGCCATGAAGGACCGCGCGATTGTGTGCAACATTGGCCATTTCGACTCCGAGATCCAGGTCGCCGGCCTGCGCAATCTCAAATGGCACAATGTGAAGCCGCAGGTCGACGAGATCGAGTTCCAGGACGGCAAGCGCATCCTGCTGCTGGCGGAAGGCCGCCTGGTGAACTTGGGTTGCGCAACCGGCCATCCCTCCTTCGTGATGTCGGCGTCCTTCACCAATCAGACGCTGGCGCAGATCGAGCTTTGGACCAAGCAGGGCCAGTATCCGGTCGGCGTCTATACGCTGCCCAAGCACCTCGACGAGAAGGTCGCCTCGCTCCATCTCGACAAGATCGGCGTTAAGCTGACACAGATGACCGATGAGCAGGCGAATTATCTGAACCTGCCGAAAAACGGCCCGTTCAAGCCGGAACATTACCGGTATTGAACCAGCTCGGCGGTTGACCGATGCGCGGCCTCGTTCCTCGTCTGGAACGAGGCCGTTCTTTTTGGCGCCAAAAGATTCCGTTTTGTCTCATTGCGCTTTAGATTGAAGTTGATTCGCATCCGGCGCGACGGGGCGTAAGGGAGCATTCTTCTCCCTGTCCGAATCTATCGGCATGGTCCTGCGCGCCGCGGGCTTTCGTCCGAGTCCTGCGTGAACCGCTTACGGCGGTGTCGTGATGAGCACCCGCAACTGACCGTGGAGACCGGTTCTCGTGACGCGCCAAGCCGATCGTCAGCACGCCGATCGCAACCAAGCCAATCGCCAGCAAGCGGGGTCGTCCTCGCAATGACGGGATGGCGGCATCTGACCAGCCAATCCGGCGCTCCTCGTTTTGCCGGCATTACCCTCGGGTCTTCGCTTCCTTGGCTCGAGGCGACGCCGGCGCGCGCGGCGGGCTTCCTTGACGATCTGGCGATCGATCCGCATATCGTCAGCTTCGCGCTGAGCGGCGGCCTGGCGATCTTCGCCGCCGCCATCGTCATCAGCTATCTGCGCGAACGCGCCTATTGGCGGCGGCGCGACGCCGCATTGAGCGTCGAACTCGACGACTCCCGCGCCCAGCTCGATCGGGCGAAAAACTTCCTTGCCTCCGAGCCGCAAATTTTCATCGCCTGGAAGGCGCCGGACGCCGAGCCGGACATTCATTCGTCGTCGCTGGTCATGACCGGCGCCGCCGCCGCGCCGCGCCGCATTTTGAACTTCGACGCCTGGCTCGCGCCAAAGGACGCTCGGGAGTTGGAGAGCGCCGTCGAGCGCCTGCGGCGCAGCGGCGAAAGCTTCCGCTTGGCGCTCATGGGCGTCGCCGGGCGCCACTTTGACGCCGATGGGCGCGCGGTCGGCGGCGGCGTGGTGCTGCGCATTCGTGAAGTCTCCGGCGACCGGCTGGAGCTGATCGGCCTGCGCGAGCGCCATGCCGCGGCGCAATCCGAACTCAATGGTCTGCGCGCGATGCTGAAAGCGCTGCCCGCGCCATTTTGGATACGCGACGACGCGGGCGAACTCGTCTTCGTCAACGACGCTTATGCGCAGGCGGTCGAGGCGAAGAGCCCGGAGGACGCGGTCACCCGCAAATTGGAGTTGCTCGACCAGTCGGCGCGCAGCGCGGCCGAGCAGGCGCGGCTAAAGAACAGCGTTTGGCGCGAGCGCGTCAACGCCGTGGTCGCCGGCGAACGCCATCTGCTCGACGTGACGCAAGCGGCCGCCTCAGGCGCCGCCGCCGCCATCGCCATCGACCGCCGCGAGGTCGAGACAGTGCGCGCCGACCTCGAGCGGCAGATGCAATCGCATGTGCGGACGCTCGATCAGCTGCCGACGGCGGTGGCGAGCTTCGATCGCGCGCGCCGGCTGATTTACAGCAATGACGCCTACGCCAAGCTGTGGCAGCTCGACCCGGCCTTTCTCGAACAAAAGCCGACCGACGGGCAGATTCTCGACCGGCTGCGCGCCGAGCAGCGAGTCCCCGTCGAGTCCGATTACCGGGCTTGGAAGGAACGGCTGTTCGAAGCCTATCAGTCGCCGGAGCCGATACGTCACACTTGGCATCTGCCGAACGGCAGGATCGTCGATGTCGTCGCGCATCCAAATCCCAAGGGCGGCGTCACCTATCTCTATGACGACGCCACTAAGGCCTATGATCTCGAAACGCGCTTCAACGCGCTCGCCCGCATGCAGAGCGAAACGCTGGATACGCTCCAGGAGGGCGTCGTGGTCTTTGGCTCCGACGGGCGCTTAAAATTCAGCAATCCCGCCTTCGCCAGCCTGTGGCGGCTCGATCCCGAAGATCTGTCGAAGCGGCCGCGCTTCGACGCGCTCGCCGCCAAATGTTGCGCGCTTCACGAGGAGGAGGAGACATGGGCGGCGCTGCAGGGCTTTGTCACCGGCCTTAATGAAATGCGCGAAGGCTTCACCCGGCGCATCAAGCGCAACGACGGCGTCGTGCTGGACTGCGCGGCGCAGCCTCTGCTCGACGGCGCCGCGCTGCTCACTTTCGTCGATGTTTCTGCGGACGTGAACGTCGAACGCGCATTGACGGATCGCAACAAGGCGCTGCTCGCCGCCGAAAAGCTGCGCAATGACTTCATTCATCACGTCAGCTATGAATTGCGCTCGCCGCTAAACAACATCAATGGATTCGTCCATCTTCTCGGAGAGGCCTCGACAGGGCCGCTCAATCCGCGCCAACGCGAATATCTCGGCTATGTGAGCAAATCCTCGGCGGCGCTGCTCGCCATCGTCGACGACATTCTCGATCTAGCGACCATTGACGAAGACGCGATGGAGCTTGAGTTTTCCGATGTCGACGTCGAGGCGACGATGCGCGCCGCGATCGAAGGCGTGCAGGACCGACTCGTCGAAAATTCGATCGACGTGCAGATCGTCCCGATGGACGATGTTGGAGCGTTTCGCGGCGACGCCAAGCGCGTGCGCCAGATTCTGTTCAATCTTCTATCCAACGCCATCGGTTTCTCGCGTCCGGGCCAGACAGTGACCCTCGCCGTCATGCGGCGCGAAAACGAGGTCGTCTTCAAGGTCACCGATCGCGGGCGCGGCATGTCGCCCGAAATTCTCGAACGCGTGTTCGATCGGTTTGAGTCGCACACCGCCGGCTCACGCCACCGCGGGGTGGGACTCGGTCTTTCCATCGTGCGCGCCTTCATGGAGCTCCACGGCGGTAGGGTCTTGATCGATTCCGCGCCCGGCGAAGGCACGACCGTGACCTGCATTTTTCCTGCACACGCCGCGGATGAAGACGCGCATCTTGCAGCGGCGCGCGCGGGAGGCGCCGAATGAGCGAGGAGTCCGCGCTAAAATCGGTCTGGCGGCTCGACGTCGCCAGCGAAGCCGAAACGATCG
This sequence comes from Methylocystis sp., assembly GCA_022843405.1. Taxonomy (GTDB): domain Bacteria; phylum Pseudomonadota; class Alphaproteobacteria; order Rhizobiales; family Beijerinckiaceae; genus Methylocystis. The sequence continues at coordinate 35,258 of JALHNQ010000002.1, forward strand.
AACTTGCGCAGGAATTTTCGACACTCGTTCGCAGCGGCGACGCCGTCATGCTCTCCGGCGATCTCGGCGCCGGCAAGACGACGTTCGCGCGGGCGATCATTCGCGAACTGGTCGCGGACCCGATGCTCGAGGCGCCAAGCCCGACCTTCACCCTGATGCAAATTTACGAGGGCGCCGGAAAGCGCGTCGTCCACGCCGATTTCTATCGGCTGGAAAACGCCGCGGAACTTGCGGATATCGGCTGGGAAGAGGCGACCGACGATGCGATCGTGCTTGTCGAATGGGCCGAGCGCGCGCGTGAAACGCTCTCGCCCGATCGTCTCGAAGTGCGCTTGAGTTTCGTCGACGGCGACAATCGCGAAGCGCGGCGTCTGACCATTTCCGGCTATGGCCGCTTTGTCTCGCGTCTTGCGTCCTTTAAGGCGATTCGCGAGCTGCTGCGCAAATCGGGCTGGGCCGGCGCCGCGCGCAGCTTTTTGCAAGGCGACGCCTCGACGCGCGCCTATGAGCGACTCGAACAGCCGGACGGGCGACGCGCCATCCTGATGATCTCGCCGGCGCGTCCCGACGGACCGCCGATTCGCTACGGCAAATCCTACAGCGCCATCGCGCGTCTGGCTGAAAATGTCGTTCCTTTCGTCGCCTTGTCGCAAGCGTTGCGCGGGCTGAGCCTTTCCGCGCCAGAAGTCTACGCCAGCGATCTCGACGCCGGTCTGCTGATCATCGAAGATCTTGGCGGCGAGGGCGTCGTCGACGACAACGGCCCCATCGTCGAGCGCTATCTCGAAGCAGCCGGCGCGCTTGCCTTTCTTCACGCGCAGCGTCTGCAGGAGACGATCGAGGTCGAAGGCTACGGCGATTATCGTATTCCGCCCTATGATCTCGACGCGCTGCTGATCGAGGCGGAGTTGCTGGTCGACTGGTATCTGCCGCGCGTGAAGGCGCCGATCTCGTCGGGCGCGCGCGCCACCTTTATCAATCTCTGGCGCCAGGCGCTCGTCGAGGTGGCGAGCGATCCGCCGACCTGGACTCTTAGGGACTATCACTCTCCCAATCTCTTATGGCTTGCGCAGCGCACCGGCTTGGCGCGGATCGGCATCCTCGATTTCCAGGACTGCGTGCTCGGCCATCCCGCCTATGACATGGCGTCGCTGGGGCAGGACGCCCGCGTCGACGCGCCCGACGATTTGGAGTTGAAGCTCCTCGCCCATTACGCCAAACTGCGGCGCGAAGCCGATTCCGGGTTCGATATCGCCGCCTTCGCCAAGGCTTACGCGATCCTGGCGGCGCAGCGCGCAACGAAAATACTGGGAATATTCGCGCGGCTTGATCAGCGCGACGGCAAGCCGCAATATCTCGCGCACCTTCCGCGCGTTGAATCCTATCTTCGAAAAAGCCTTCGCCATCCGGCGCTGGCCGACGTTAAGGCTTGGTATGAGGCCAACATCCCCGGCTTGTTTCGCGACTCCTGACCGGCCGGCGCTTGCGCCCGCGCCGAGCGTCGCCATGGTGTTCGCCGCCGGGCTTGGGACGCGCATGCGGCCGCTGACCGAGAAGACGCCGAAGCCGCTGGTTTCCGTCGCCGGCCGCACGCTCATCGACCGCGCGCTTGACGAATTCGAGAGCGCCGGCGTCGAAACGGCGATCGTCAATGTCCATCATCTCGCCGATCAGATCGAAAGTCATCTCGCCAAACGCGCGCGCCCGCGCATCGTGATTTCCGACGAGCGCGCGCTGCTGCTGGATCAAGGCGGCGGAATCAAGAAAGCCCTTCCTCTGATTGGCGACGATCCATTCTTTGTCTGCAACACCGACGCCTTCTGGGTCGGCGCGGCCCGCTCCAACATTCTCGCGCTCGCCGCGGCATTCGACGCCGACAGGATGGATGCGGCGCTTCTGCTCGCGCCGACGATTGGCAGCGTCGGCGTCGACTGGGACGGCGATTTCGATCTTGACGCCGAGGGACGCATCGTCCGACGCGATGGCCCAAAGCCCTATGTCTACGCCGGCGTCGGACTGATGAGGCCGCAGCTCTTCGCTGGCGTCGCGGAGGAGGTCTTCAAGCTCGCGCCGTTCTTTTTTGACGCCGCCCGCAAGGGACGGCTCTACGGCGTCGTTTCGAGCGGCCTTTGGCTTCATGTCGGCACGGTCGCCGCGATCGAAGACGCCGAACGGACGATCGCCGCGCGCCGGGGCTGAACGCAATGCTCGCGCGCCGGCGCAATCTTTTCACCATCGCGCCCGGCGCACCCTTTCTGGAAACTTTCGTTCGCGCCCTGCTCGACGGCGAAATCGTTCCCGCTCTGTCGCGCGATACGCCGCCGCTCGCAATGGCGCGCGCCACGATCTATGTGCCGACGCAGCGCGCCGCGCGCGCGCTCGCGACCGAATTCGCACAAGCGCTGAACCAGCGCGCCACGCTACTGCCGCGCATTCTGCCGCTCGGCGCTTTGGAGGAGCGCGAGAACGCCGCTCTTTTCGGCGTAGAGTTCGGCATCGACGCCGATGCGCCTATCGCCGCGCCGATCGAAGAGCTGGAAAGACGCCTTCTCCTGTCGCAGATGATCTTGCAATGGGCTGAAGCGCTGGGGCGTGCGATCATCTCGATCGATTCAACCGGCGCGCCCAATTTGCATGAGAGCGAACCGCTGCTTGTCGCAGCGACGCCGTCAGCCGCCTATGCGCTCGCCGCCGACCTCGGCGCGCTGATCGACGAATTGCACATCGAAGACGTCTCAGTGGACGCGTTGGAAACGCTGAGTGACGACGCTTACAGCGCGTTCTGGGCGATCACGACGCGATTTCTGCAGATCGCCCTGCGCGAATGGCCGCAGATTCTATTGGAGCGTGGACGGATCGACGCCAGCCTCTATCAGAAGCGCCTCGTCGAAGCGCAGATCGCGGCGCTCACGCGCACGCCGCCGACCGCGCCGGTGATCGCGCTCGGCTCGACTGGCGCACAACCGGCGACGACGCGGCTGCTCGCCGCGATCGGTTCGCTCGAAAATGGCGCGGTAGTTCTGCCGGGCCTCGATCAGCTCATGAGCGAGGACGCCTGGGCGAGCGTCGGCCGGCCGGACGGGGTCGGAGAACCGGCCTTCACCCATCCGCAGACGATGTTGAAACGCTTGTTAGCGGCAATCGGCGCTGCGCGCGACGAGCCGCGCGAACTTTCGCGCCTGACTCCAGCGCTTGCGACGCGACGGGCGTTTGTGTCGCAAGCCATGGCGCCGGCCGAGGCCACGTCCGCATGGCGCGACTATAAGGCAAGGGAGAGCGACGGCTTGCCGCGGGCGCTCGAAGGCGTCATTTCGCTTGAGGCACCCGACGAGCGGCTCGAAGCTTTGACGCTTGCGCTGTTCATGCGCGAGGCGCTGGAGACGCCCGGCCGCACGGCGGCGCTCGTCACGCCCGATCGACTCATCGCGCGGCGCGTCGGCGCCGAGTTGCGGCGCTTCGATATCGAGATCGACGATTCCGGCGGGCTGCCATTGGCGCGGGCGTCGATCGGCGCGCTGGCGCGGCTCGTCGCGGCGATCGGATCGGATGGCGCGGACGCTGTCAACATCGCGGCGCTGCTCGGCCACCCGCTGACCGCGCTCGGCCTTTCTCGCGCGCGCGTCGCCGCGCTTGCGCCGCTCATCGAAATCGGCGTGTTGCGCGTCTTCGCGCAGCCTGACGGGCGTTGGGCGTCGCGTGTCGCCTCGGCGCGCGAATTGGCGCGCGCCAAGCACGCGCATCCGGCGGCGCGCCGCGTTACGGACGATGAGTGGTTTGAGATCGAATACGCCTTCGCCCGCATCGACGCCGCTGTCGCGCCAATTGCGGCTTTGGCGACGACGGCGGCGCTGTCGGATCGCGCGCGCGCCCATCGCGCCGCGCTCGACGCCGTGATCGCTGGCGCTGAAGACGCTGACGAAGAAGGCGCGTCGGCGCTGTTCGAACTCCTCGACCGGCTCGCGCATGCCGAGGCGCCGCCCAAGTACGACGCGCAGAGTTATGCGGCGCTGGTCGATCGACTCCTTTCCGAAACGATGCTTCGCGGTCCAAGGCGCGCGCATCCGCGGTTAAAGATTCTCGGTCCCCTGGAGGCGCGGCTCATCGACGCCGACCTCATCCTGCTCGCCGGATTGGACGAAGGCGTATGGCCGCCGCGGACCGACACGGGGGCCTTTCTCAATCGTTCGATGCGCGCGCAACTCGGCCTGATGGCGCCGGAGCGACGCATCGGCCAGAGCGCGCATGATTTCATCATGGCGTTGGGCGCGAAGCGCGTCGTATTGAGCCGCGCCGTCAAGCGCGACGGCGCGCCGACTATTCCCTCGCGCTTCATTGCACGTCTGTCGGCGCTCGCTGGCGACGCCTTCGCTGACTGCAAAAAGCGCGGCGACGCCATGCTCGCCATCGCCGCGGCGCTGGATCGGCCAAAGGAGACGACATCGATCGAACGGCCGCAGCCGCGCCCGGCTCTCGCCCTGCGGCCGCAACGCCTGAGCGTCACCCGCATCGAACGACTGCGGCGCGATCCTTACGCGATTTTCGCCGAATATATACTCAAACTCACGCCGCTGTCGCCGATCGGCAGGCAGGCCGGCGCGCGAGAAATCGGCATGGCGATCCATGACGCGCTCGCCGAATTCGTTAGGCGAAATCCTCGCGGCGCGCTTGCGAATGACGCGCGCGACGCGCTGCTCAGTCTCGCGCGCGAGAAGCTTAAGGGCTTCATAACCGATCCGTCTTTCATGAGCTTTCAATGGCCGCGCATCGAAGCTGGACTCGATCATGCGTTGAGCTTCGAACAGGCGCAGCGCGCGCGCGGCTGTGAAGTCCATGTCGAAATTTCCGGCGAAATGGCGTTGACGCTCGCCGACACAAGCCTGTTTCGCGTGACCGCGATTGCCGATCGCATAGAGGTCGATCGAGAGGGCCAGGCCTATGTCTTCGATTACAAGACGGGCGCGCCGCCGACCAACAAGCAGGTGAAGGCCGGCTGGTCGCCGCAGCTGACGTTGGAGGCGGCGATGATCGAGGCTGGCGCATTCGTAGAGGTCGGCGCGCGGCATGTCTCCGGCGCCGCCTATATCGGGCTGGGCAAGGGCGGCGCGACGCAATGGCTCAAATGGACGGATGCGGGTTTCGCTGACGTCGTCGCGACGCATCGCGCGCAATTATACGAACTCTTGTCGCAGTTTCGCGACGAATCGATGCCCTACGCCTCGCGGCCGCATCCGGCGTTCCTTAGCGATGTCGGCGACTATGATCACCTTGCGCGCGTGAAGGAATGGATGCGTGGCGGCGGAGAGGAGGCATGAGCGCGCGTCCCGTCGGCGGTCTGACGATCAGGCGCCAGCAAACGGCCTCCGATCCCTTCGCTTCCGCCTGGGTCTCGGCGCATGCCGGCTCGGGCAAGACCCATGTGCTGGCGCAGCGCGTCTTGCGGCTGCTGCTGGCCGGCGCGCGGCCGTCGCAGATACTTTGCCTCACCTACACCAAGGCGGCCGCCGCCAATATGGGGTCGCGCGTCTTCGATAGGCTCGCGCGTTGGGCGACGCTCGACGACGCTTCGCTCGCCAAAGAAATCGCAGAGATGGGCGCGACAATCGAGTCGCGCGCCGATCTTGATTTCGCGCGACGGCTGTTCACACGCGCCGTGGAAACGCCTGGCGGGCTTAAAATCCAGACGATTCACGCCTTCTGCGAGAAGCTGCTTCACATCTTCCCGCTCGAAGCCAATGTTCCGGCGTCCTTCCGCGTCGTCGACGATCTCGAGCGCGCGGAACTGATGGACTCCGCACGCCGGCGCGCGCTCGACGCGGCGACGCGAGACGGCGGGCCGCTGCGGAAAGCGCTGGAGCGCGTCGCCTGCGACGCCTCCGCAGCCGGGTTCGACGCGTTGTGCGAGGAATTGCTGCAGCATCGCCAGAAAATCGCGCGCATGCGCGAGCAGGAAGATTATGACGCCAGAGTCTTCGCGGCGCTCGGACTGCGCCCGGACGAAACTCTGGCGCGGATCGAAGCGGCGATCATCGAGGAAGGCGAACCTCCGGCGGCGTGGCCGGCGCTCGCCCGTTTGCTGCGCAGCGGTTCGACAAACGACGGCAAGCTCGCCGATTCGCTTGAGCGCGCCTTGGCGCTGGCGCCGCATCCGGACTGTGTCGACGCCTATCTCTCGGTCTTTTTCACCAAGGAGGGCGAGCCGCGCGGGATCGGAAAAAACAAAATCATCACCGGCCCGCTCGCCAAGCGCGAACCGCAGCTTCTCGCGCGCCTGGACGCCGAGCGCGACAGGCTGATTGCGCTCGTCGAAAAGCGCAAGGCGGCGGCCGTCGCCGAACGCTCGCTGGCGTTACATGCGCTCGGCGACGCCATAATCGGCGAATATGAGCACGCCAAAAGGCGGCGGGGGCTGCTCGACTATGACGATCTGATCGAAGGCGCGCGACGCCTGCTCCATCGTTCGAGTCCGTCATGGGTGCTCTATAAGCTCGATGCGCAGATCGATCATATTCTGCTCGACGAGGCGCAGGATACGAGTTCGGCGCAATGGGACATTTTGGCGGCGATCGCCGACGAATTCTGCGCCGGCGCCGGCGCCCGCGAACGAACACGCGGTCCGCCGCGCAGCTTCTTTGCGGTCGGCGACGAGAAACAGTCGATCTTTTCCTTCCAGGGCGCGGCACCCGAGAGATTCGACGCGATGCGACGCGAATTTCGAGCGAGATTCGAACGCGTCGAACGACGCTTCGAACCGGTGACGCTCACCCAATCCTTTCGCTCGGCGCCCGGCGTGCTGCAGGCTGTCGACGAGATTTTCGCGATCGAAGAGAACCGGCTTGGCCTCTGCTTCGATCTGGAGGAGCCGGCGCCAAGGCATGAGGCGTGGAAATCCGACGTCGCCGCGCTGATCGAAATTTGGGAGCCGATCGGCGCAGAAAAGGCGCAAGAGACGAGCGACTGGCGTCTGCCGATCGATCATGTCGATGCGAGCGACCCCAATGAGTTGTTGGCGCATAGACTCGCGCGCAAGGTTAGGGCGCTGCTTGCGCCCGAAAACGGCGAATGCGTCGAGGACCGCGGCGCTTTGCGCCCCATCGAGGCCGGCGACATTCTTATTCTCGTGCGCAAGCGCGGTCCGCTCTTTGAGGCGATCATTCGCGCCTTGAAGAGCGAACATATCGCCGTGGCCGGCGCCGACCGGCTCAATCTTGCCGACCACATCGCCGTGCATGATCTCATCGCGCTCGGACGCGCGGCGCTGCTGCCGCAAGACGATTTGACATTGGCGAGCGTGTTGAAGTCGCCCTTCTTCGGTTTCGACGATGACGATCTCATCGCCTTCGCGCCGGGCCGGCGCGCGTCGCTCATCGAAGCGCTCGCGGAATCTGACGAGCCGCGCCGCCGCGCCGCCGCCGAGCGTCTGCAGCGCTTGCGACGCGACGCCGCCGACCGCGCGCCCTTCGATTTCTACAGCCGCGTTCTTGGTCGCGACGGCGGACGCGCACAACTCGTCGCAAGACTTGGCGGCGAAGCCGAAGACGCGATCGACGAATTCTTGAAACTCGCCGCGAGCTTCGAACGCGAACAGCCGCCATCGCTCGCGAAGTTTTTGGCGATGGCCGAGTCGCTCGATCTGTCGATCAAGCGCGATATGGAGTCGGCCGGCGGCGCGGTGCGGGTGATGACCGCTCACGCGGCCAAAGGCTTGGAGGCGAAAATCGTCTTTCTGCCCGACACCTGCGGTGCGCCTGCCGGCAAGCATGATCCAAAACTCTACGCGATCGGAGAGGCGGACGACACAATTCTTCTCTGGTCACTCGCAAAGGATAGCGATCCAAGCGCGCTCAAAGCGGCGCGCGAAGCGCATCGACGCGGCGAGCGCGAGGAGAGCCAGCGCCTGCTTTATGTCGCGCTGACGCGCGCGGAGGAGCGGCTCTATATTTGCGGCGCCCAAGGCGTGAAGGGACGCGCCGAGGGCTGCTGGCACGACGCCATTCGTCAGGCGCTCGAACCAAGCTGCGAGGTTCTGGCCGACCCGCTCGAACCAGCATCGACCATCCTGCGACGCGGCGCAGCGCCGCCGCGATTCGATCTTCCAAGAAGGGAGCAGACGACCGTTGCCGTCGACCTTCCGGCTTTCGCCACGACCAAGGCGAAAGGCGAAGCGACCCCTGCGCCGCCACTGCGTCCGTCAAGCGCGCTCGCCGGCGCCGACGTCATCGAACTTGCAGGCGATGGCGGCCCGGCGAGAGCGGACCAAGCGGGGCGATTGCTGCACGGACGCCTCGTTCATGCGCTGTTGCAGCATCTGCCCGCCTGCGCGCCCGACGATCGGCGAGACGCGGCGCGGCGTTTTCTTCAAGCGCGCGGCGGCTTCTTCGACATAGACCAGCAGGAGGCGCTTGCGCGATCGGCGCTCGCTATCGTCGGCGATCCGCAGCTCGCGCCGCTGTTCGGACCGGAATCGAGACCGGAAGTCGACATTGTCGCGACGCTTGAGAATGGCGCCGTCGTCTCGGGCCGCATCGACCGTCTGGCGGAAACCGCGACTGAAGCGCTCATCGCCGAGTTCAAAACCGGACGGCCGCGCGGAGAAATTGAAGACGCGCATTTGCGTCAGCTCGCGCTTTATCGCGCCGCGGCCGCGCCGCTTTTCCCGGGTAAGCGGCTGCGCTGCTTTCTGATCTACACCCAGAACGCCAGCGTGTTTGAGGCCGAGGAAACGGCGCTGACCGCTGCGCTCGCATGCGCGCTTACGACCGGTTGAGCTTAAGTGGGCTCATCGGGTCCGACGCGGCGGCGCCAGAACTCCAACAACAGGGGCGTCAGCGCCATGATGATCGGTCCGAGGACGATGCCCGAAGCGCCGAACAATTGCAGGCCGCCGAGCATGGCGATGAACGCCGGGACGGTGTGCAGGCGCATACTGTCGCCGATCAGCAGCGGCCGAACCAGATTGTCGATGCTGGCGATCACCACGCCGCCCCACAGGCCGAGAATGAGGGCTGCGATCCAGCGGCCCTCGATCAAGAGATAAATCGTCGCCGGGATCCAGATGACGAAGGAGCCGAGCACCGGCACGATCGACAAGACGCCCATGATCAGGCCCCAGAGCACAGGCGAGTTCAAGTCAAGCGCCCAGAACATGAAGCCGCCGAGCAGACCCTGCAGGGCTGCGATCGCCAAAGTTCCGAAAATGATCGCGTGGATCGTATCGCGCACGCGCACGATGATTTTGCCGGTTTCGAGTTTTGAGAAAGGCGACAATCGCGCGAGCGTCTGAATAGCGACGGCTCGGTCGCGCAAGAAAAAGAAGAGGAGGTAGAACGCCAGTAGCGTGGTGATGATCTGGCCCGTCGACGCGCGCAAAAAATTCGCGGCGATATTGGTGAGGAAGGCGCCGAGCTGGGAGAAGATCGCTTGCACGTCGAATCTGCGTTCGATCCAATGTTGAAGGCTCGCGAGCCAAGGATGCGACTCGAGCATCGTTTGCCAATTGCCGTGCTGCGCCGCCTTCTGAATGTAGTTGACCCCTGCGGCAGCCTCGCTGACGAGGCGTTCGACGACGAGCAGAAGAGGTCCGACGACGACGAGCGCGACGATCAGCATAGATACGCCGGCCGCAATCGAGGGCGGCAGGAAGCGCTCCAGGAAGCGATGCGGCACAATGAACACAACCGCGAGCACAAGCGCCCAGGTGAGCGCCGCCAGAAAAGGCGCGGCGACCAGCAGCGAGGCGCCAATCAGGGCAAGCGTGACGGCCAGTCTGGCGAGGACAAAAACGTCGATCGAGAATTTCTGCTCCCGATCGACCAGCGCCGCCGCTTCCAGTTCCTCGTGCATGTCCGCCTCTGTCACTGCGCTCGGCCTATAGACAGGGCGCGCCGCTGGCGAGGCAAGCGGCGGGCGGCGCGCTCCTTCGAGGATGGAAGACGCGCGCCCGGCGCGGCGAGGTCGCGAAACAACTCATCGCGTCGCCGAAAAAATCGGGCGGCTTCGAGAGCCGCCCGGTAAGCGATCTATTCCCCGCCGTTCGCCGCGGCGGCTTCGCGTTCGGCCTTTTCCTTGGCCTCGAGGTCTTCGCCGGTCTCTTGATCGACCACGCGCATCGAGAGGCGCACCTTGCCGCGATCGTCGAAGCCGAGAAGTTTGACCTTCACGCGGTCGCCTTCCTTCACCACGTCAGTGGTCTTGTTCACGCGCTGCTTCGATAGCTGCGAAATGTGAACGAGGCCGTCCTTGGCGCCGAAGAAATTGACGAAGGCGCCAAAGTCGGCGGTTTTCACCACCGTGCCCTCGTAAATCATGCCGACTTCGGGATCGGAGGCGATGGATTTGATCCAGTTGATCGCCGCCTTGATCGAATTGCCGTCGGCGGAGGCGACTTTCACCGTGCCGTCGTCCTCGATGTTGATCTTGGCGCCGGTCTTCTCGACGATCTCGCGGATGACCTTGCCGCCCGTGCCGATCACGTCGCGAATCTTGTCGGTGGGGATTTTCATCGTCTCGATGCGCGGCGCGAATTCGCCGAGTTCGGCGCGCGAACTGGCGATCGCCTTCGCCATTTCGCCGAGAATGTGCAGCCGGCCGTCCTTCGCCTGAGCCAGCGCGACCTTCATGATCTCCTCGGTAATGCCGGCGATCTTGATGTCCATCTGCAGCGAGGTGACGCCATTGGACGTACCCGCCACTTTGAAGTCCATGTCGCCGAGATGATCTTCGTCGCCGAGAATGTCGGAGAGCACGGCGAAGCGCTCGCCTTCCAGAATGAGGCCCATGGCGATGCCGGCTGTCGGCGCCTTGAGCGGCACGCCGGCGTCCATCAGCGCGAGCGACGTGCCGCAGACCGTCGCCATCGAGGAAGAGCCATTCGACTCAGTGATCTCCGAGACGACGCGCAGCGTGTAGGGGAATTCGGCCGCCGCCGGCAGCATCGGACGGATGGCGCGCCAAGCGAGCTTGCCATGGCCGATTTCGCGACGTCCGGGCGAACCCATACGGCCGGTCTCGCCGACGCTATAGGGCGGAAAATTGTAGTGGAGCAAGAAGCGCTCCTTATAGGTGCCCTCGAGCGAATCGACATATTGCTCGTCTTCGCCGGTGCCCAGCGTCGCGACGACCAGCGCCTGCGTCTCGCCGCGGGTGAACAGCGCCGAGCCGTGCGTGCGCGGAAGAACGCCGACTTCGGCGACGATCGGACGCACGGTCTTCACGTCGCGGCCGTCGATGCGCAGGCCGGTGTCGAGAATATTGTTGCGAACGACTTTGGCCTGAAGCTCCTTGAAGATTTCGGCGACCTGCTCCTTGGTGAACTTCGCCTCGCCGCCTTCCGGAAAGAGCGCGGCCATGACCTTCGCCTTCACCGCGTCGACGGCGGCGTAGCGCTCCTGCTTGACCGTATGCTTATAGGCTTCGCGCAGCTCGGCTTCGGCGATCTGGGCGACGGCGTTGGCGACTTCCGTGGTGTCGGCGATGACGAGGTCGCGCGGGTCTTTGGCGGCGCGCTCGGCAAGGCGGATGATCGCGTCGATTATCGGCTGGAAGCCGCGATGGCCAGTCATCACCGCTTCGAGCATCGTCTCCTCGGAGAGCTCCTTGGCTTCCGACTCGACCATCAGCACCGCGTCCTGCGTGCCGGCGACGATGAGGTCGAGCGTCGAGGTCTTCATCTCCTCGATCGTCGGATTGAGCTTCACCTGGCCGTTGATGTAGCCGACGCGCGCGCCGCCGACCGGTCCCATGAAAGGAATGCCGGAAAGCGTCAGCGCCGCGGAGGCGGCGACCATGGCCAGTATGTCGGGATCGTTTTCAAGGTCATGCGACAGCACCGTCACGATCACCTGGGTGTCGTTTCGGTATCCGTCGGGGAAAAGCGGGCGGATCGGCCGATCGATGAGACGCGAGATCAGCGTCTCGCGCTCGGAGGGACGGCCCTCGCGCTTGAAATAGCCGCCGGGAATGCGGCCCGCGGCGAAGGCCTTTTCCTGATAGTTGACGGTAAGCGGGAAAAAGTCCTGGCCGGGCTTTGCCGTCTTGGCGGAAACGACCGTGGCGAGCACCGTCGTCTCGCCCCAACTCGCCATTACGGCGCCGTCGGCCTGGCGGGCGACCTTGCCGGTCTCGAGCACGAGCGTGCGCCCGGCCCAATCGATTTCTTCGCGGTGAATATGGAACATGCTGGTCTTTCTCTGATGAACCCGCGGTTCGTCATGAGCAAGACGGCGAGAAGCTGCGGCAGCGATGTTTCGTAAAGCGTCGACGCAGCGTCCGGCGATCCTGCCATGACTTTACGCGTTGGTCGTGGCGAGCGTCCTCTCTGACGCTCTCGAAAATGGCGAAGCGGCGCATCGGCGCCGCCATCGCTTATGCTTGCGGTTAGCGGCGGATGCCGAGCCGCTCGATCAGGCTCTTGTAGCGCGCCTCGTCGCGCACCTTGACATAGTCCAGAAGCTGGCGGCGCTGGGAGACGAGCTTCAAAAGTCCGCGACGCGAATGATTGTCTTTCGCATGCGTCTTGAAATGGTCGGTCAGATTGGAGATCCGTTCGGTGAGAATCGCCACCTGCACCTCGGGCGAACCCGTATCGTTCGCCTTGGTGGAATATTCCTTGATGAGCGCCTGTTTGCGCTCCGCCGTGATCGACATCGGGCATCCCTGTTTTTGAAGGTGATCCGCGCTCTGCGGCCAGGGCCGGGATGTCGTCCAGCAGGGTCGCGCGAAAACGGAGCCGCCCCGGCGAGCCGGGGCGTGCGGGGGCCTTATAGCAGATTTTCAGTGGAAGGGTAGGGGGTCGATCTCCCGCCAAGCGCGAACGGCGGCGGTTCAGACGACAGGCTATGCGCCCTTATCCGGCTCCAGCATCTGGGCGTCGCCGCGCAGCATGCGGATGATGAAAGCGCGCGCCGCCGGCTTCTCGCTATTGGACATAAGTCCCGACAGCAGTCCGAGCGCGCCGCCGAGCGTTACGCCCACAAGCGCGCACAGCGCATAGACTTCGATGCGGTTGGGCGTCTCGGCCATCGCCAGCGCGCCGAAGAGGCCGACGGCGCCGCCGCAGAGCGCGACGAGCGCTTCGCGATCGCCGGCGCGGGACCAAAAAGCGAGCGCAAGAGAGGGCGCGAGGCAGGCGGCGGACACCGCCAGCGCCGCGGCGACGAGCGCGCCGGGCGTGAAGACGCCGGCGACCGCGGCCACATAGGCGAGCGTCGAGACGATCACCAGCGTCACGCGATTGACGGCGAGACGCCGGCTCGTCAGGTCGATCTCCCCGCGCAGCCGATATAGCGCGTCATGGCCGAAGGCCGTCGCGCAGGCTTGCAGGCTCGCCGTGGCGAGTGCGAGGCCGAGCGCCACCAGCGCCGAGGCGAGAAGCCCGATCGACGCCGCGCCGAGCTCCGCCGCCTGGGGCAGGAAGCCGAGTAGAAAGTCGCCGTCGATCGGGCGGATGTCCGCTGCGGCGAGCGGCGCGCCTGGGGCGTAACCTCTTGCGGCGCAAGCGCGCTGCGCCTCGGAGGGTCCGCGCACCGAATAGCCGCAAATGCTGATCAGTCCGCGCTCGCTCGCCTGATAGACCGTCTGCGGCAAGCGTTCCGGCGGCTGTCCCGCCGTCGCACGGGCGAGCGAGAGCGCCGAGGCGCCGATCGCCGCCGCAGCCATCAAAGCGATGACGACGCTCCAGAACAGGCCGGCGAGACCGGCGCGCCGCGCGCTTCGCCTGTCGGCGGTCGTCAGCGACGTCGCGAGCACGGGCGCAAGCGTCGCGAGCCCGAGCGCCGCCGCCAGAGTGGTGGCAAGTTCCACCGGAACGCCAAGTTGCGCCGGCGTGACGCTCCAGTTCGCCAGCAGGTTCGCCGCCTCCGTCCAGGCCTCGCCGCCAAAGATCAGCCCGGCCGGGAGAGCGTCGCGGACGCTCAGCGCCGCGATCGGCCAGCCAAAGCCCAGCGTCGCCACGCCCGCCGCCGCCGCCGCGCCCCATACGACGCCCGACAGTCCGCCCGGACCGGCGATGATGAGGCTCGTCGCGGCGACGAGAAACGCCGCGAAACCCCGATTGGCGCCGGTGAGTTCGACGAGCGCATTGACCGCGATCAGGCCGCCGGCGGCTGCGAGCAGCGTCGACGACAACGCCACTGCGCCGATGAAGCCGACCCGCGTCGCCGCGCTCTGGAAACGCGCGCAGAGAAGTTCGGAAATCGAGAACACGCCGGTCTTGCGCAGCAGCGGCCCCAGATAAAGTCCCGCCAGGGCGAGGCCGACGAAGATTCCGGCGATCGCGCCCGTCGACCAACTGCGTCCGGCGAGACGCGCCCCGAAGGGCAGCATCAGGGCGACCACGATCGCGGCGTTGGCGAAGCCGGCGTAGGCGGCGGGTAGCGCCCGGCCGGCGGTGTAATAGACCGACACCCGCATCGAATGCAGGAGGAAGCCGAGCGTGGCGAGCCCAAGAATGGTGAAATAGGGCGGCGCGGCGCCGACAAACCTTTCCGGCGCGCCCACGCGATCGAGCAGCGCCGCAAAGGCGTAAGCCAGGAGGAAGCTCGCGGCGACGAAGGCGATTTTGGCGTCGAGGTTAGCTCTGTCGAGCAAAGCCTGCTCGCTGGACCGATCGCTCATCATTTTTCTCGCTCAAATCAAAAGCGGGGAAACTCTAGACGAGGAGGTCTCGCGGGCCAAGATGGCGCGCGCCGCTAGGCGATCGAACGCGCATAAGACAGGATGAAGCGGCTCATTTTCTCTCTCAGGTCGCCGAAGGCCATCCCCATCCGGTTGTAGCCGATCGCGGCCGGGATGGCGGCGGCGAGCCCGTAAGCGGTCGCGGCCAGTGCGTCGGCGATGCCCGGAGCGACGACCGCAAGACTCGTGTCCTGCGTCTGGGCGATTCCCGAAAAGCTCGACATGATTCCCCAGACGGTGCCGAACAGGCCGACGAAAGGGCCCGCCGAAGCAACGATGGCGAGAACGGGAAGCGCGCCTTCGGCGTCGAGCATGAATTCGCTGGCGACGCGGTTCATTTGCTGCAGCACGCGTTCGCGCTTTAAATGAGGGGGTTCGTCGGGCAGTTCCGCGTGCGAGGCTTCCTGCGCGGCCGCGGCGATCGGCCAAAGCACGCCGATGTCGCCCCCGGCGCGGGCGCGGTTCAGCGCCTTCGACAGGCGCAGAAGAACAAAAACGCCGTCAATGATGAGCACCCAGGTCCAAACCGCCGCGGCGAGAAGAAGCGCCATCACCACTTTGCTCACAGGTCCGGCGTAAAGAAACATGCCGAACGGCGACATTGGCGCAAATTCCATTGCAACGCCCTCCCGAGGCCTCGTCAGCCCTCATTGAAACGTAATGCCCTGCCGCGCATATACCGCCCCGCAGCTGCTTGGCCCGCGCGAAGAGGCGACGATGCGCCGCGCCAGCGCTGCATGCGCCGGACTGCCGCCCGAGACCGAAATGCCCGAAATGCCGCCGCCGGCGTTGATATAGAAGGACACGGAGACCGTTCCCGGCCCGAGGCTTGTCACGGCTGGCGTACGCCCGCGAATCGAAGCGGCGACCTGGGCGATACAAGTCGCTTGCGAGGCGGCGGAAGCGTCGCCGCGGCCTCCCGGCAATCCGAAGCGGCCCGCGACTCGCGCCGCGCCGGAACCCTGGCCGGTCCCTCCGGGGAGGCCATAGCGACGGCCCGTTTGGGCCGCGCGACGTCCAGCATCCACTGTTTCCCGGCGCTCGCGTACGTTCTTCTCGACTTTCTTCGGCTTCTCGACCTTTTCCTTTTTCTCGGCCTTTTCTTTCTTTTCCGGCGCCTGGACTACGTCGGGCTCCATGATCAACGGGGGCGGCGGCGAGTCAGAGACCATCTCGTCGATTCCCTCGACGGTAAGGGCCGCCGTTTCGATTGGCGGCGTATCCTCCAACGAATCTCCTTCCGGCGCTGGATCGCCAGCTTCCAGGGAAACGCCTTCGGGGATGAGTTCCGCCTTAAGGGCGCTAAAGTCGACGACCGGCGACTGCGGCCAGTAAACGCCTGAAGCGAAGAAGGCGACGAAGATCGCGACAACCGAAATGGCGGAGAGAGGATGCAGCCAACGGGGCCTGAGTGGCGGGCGGTTTTCTATCCGCGCGCCGGTGACCGAACTCGTCGTAATTTTGTTCACGCGTGAAGCGCTCCGCCGCCGATGCGCCCTTATTGATTTGCGTCCATACGCCTGACAAACATAGCGCTTCACAGCGCCCGGAGGCGATGCGGCTTTGTGTAACACCTACGCTGCGCCCGGGGCGAGATCGCAAGGCTGCGATCGACACACGGCCGCCTTTGGCCGATAAGGCCGGCATGGCCATTCGTCCAAACTCTTCGGCGCCCGACGTGTCAGGCGTCGCCACCGTCGTCGTCGCTGAAGATGAGGCGGGCATGCGCCTCGACCGCTGGTTCAAGCGGCGCTATCCCGCGCTCGCTTTGTCCCATCTCGCCAAAATCTGCCGCAAGGGCGAGGTGCGGGTCGACGGCAAGCGCGTCGAAACGTCGACGCGGCTCGAAGAGGGGCAAAGGGTCCGCGTGCCGCCATTGAGGATCGAGACGCCCGCCGCGCCGGCGGTGAAGCGCGCCGACCCTCGGGACGCTCTGGCGCTCGCCGACATGACGCTCTTTGAGGACAAGGATGTGCTCGTCCTCAACAAGCCCTATGGGCTTGCGACCCAGGGCGGCTCCGGCCAGACGCGCCATATTGACGGCATGCTCGAGTCGCTGGCCAAAGGCGATACGCGTCCCGTGCTGGTGCATCGCCTCGACCGCGACACGTCGGGCGTGCTGCTCGTCGCCAAGAACCGGCGGATGGCCGCCGATCTCGGCGAGATTTTCAAATCGCGACAGGCCAAGAAAATCTATTGGGCGCTTGTCGAGGGCGTGCCGAAACCGGCGCAGGGCCGGATTTCGCTCTATCTCGCGAAAGGCGCCGGCATGGAGAAGACCAGAGGCGGCGCAAGAGACCTCGAAAAAATGCGCATCGCCAAACATGGCGAGTCCGACGCCCAGCATTCGCTGACCTATTACGCGATCGTCGACAAGGTCGCGCCGCGCTGCGCCTGGCTGTCGATGAAGCCGCTCACCGGCCGCACGCATCAGTTGCGCGCCCATGCCGAGGCGATCGGCCATCCGATTTTCGGCGATCCCAAATACGGCCATCGCCCCGAGGACGAGGTTCGCCGGCGCGATCCGCTGCGCGCGATGCCGGAGGGGTTCGAGCGCAAGCTGCATCTGCTCGCGAGGCGGCTCGTGCTGCCGCATCCCAAAGGCGGCGTGATCGACGTGACGGCGCCCTTGCCCGACCATATGAAAAAGAGCTGGGAGCTTTTCGGCTTCGACGTGAAGCGCCACGATCCGATCGAGGACGCGCCGGACGTTTGAGGCGTCTTGCAGAGCGCGTCATGCCCGGGCTTGTCGCGGGCATCCACATGTGGCTTTTCATCGTGGATGGCCGGGACAAGCCCGGCCATGACGCGTCAGGGCTTCGGTCCTTGTGCGAGGACAATTAATGTCAAAAGGGCCGATCGGCCTCGACGCCGATATTTTCGTCTCCCCGGAAGAACGCGATCCGGTAAAGGCCGCGCGCGATCCGGCGCGCGCTTTGCCGAAGCGCTTCTATAGAGAGGCGGTCGCGGCGCCCGCCGACGGCGGATACGGGATTTTCCTCGACGGCCGGCCGGTCAACACCCCGGCGAAGCGCCCGCTGGTCGCGCCGTCGCGGTCGCTCATGGAAACGGTCGCCGCCGAATGGGCGGGCCAGGGCGAGACGATCGATCCCGCGACGATGCCGCTGACCAAGCTGATGAACACAGCGCTCGATGGCGTCGCGGCGCAGATGGCCGAAGTCGAGGCCGAGATCGGCAAATATTCCGCCTCGGACCTGATCTGCTACCGCGCCGGCGCGCCGGAGAGTCTGGCTGCGGCCCAGGCCGCGGCCTGGGACCCGCTCGTCGCCTTCGCCCGCGACAAGCTCGGGGCGAGATTGGCGCTCGCCGAAGGCGTCATGTTCATCGAACAGCCGCAGGAGGCGCTCGACGCCTTTGCGCGCGCGGTCCGCGCCTATGTGGGCGAGGGTGCGAGCGCCCCGCTCAGGCTTGCGGCGCTCCACGTAATGACGACGCTTACGGGTTCGGCGGTCATTGCGCTCGCGACCGCGCTGCGAAAGATCGATTTGGCCACGGCCTGGGACGCCGCCAACGTGGATGAAGACTGGCAGATGCGCGCCTGGGGGGCGGACGCCGAGGCCTTGGCCCGGCGGGCGGCGCGTCTAAATGAGTTCGAGGCGGCGGCGACTTTGTCGCGCCATTCGACGCCCGAGTGATCGACCGCCCGTTTTGGAGGCGCCTTCGATCAAGGCTGCGGCCAATTCGCTGGCCGGACGCTTCCTCTCTTGCTTTGCACAATGGCCTTTGTTACGGAACGCGCGGCCTGGAGTCGTTCTAAGGAAAACAGCCAAGGAAACGCTCCCGCGACCGGCCCTCGCCCCGCCGAAGTCGGACAAGACTCGATGCCCCTGCTGCTCGAACAATATCTGCCGCTGGTGATTTTCATCGCGCTTTCGGCGGTGATCGCCGGCGCGCTGCTCGTCGCGCCCTTCCTGCTCGCCTTCAAGGCGCCGGATCCCGAAAAAATGTCCGCCTATGAATGCGGCTTCAACCCGTTCAACGACGCGCGCATGAAATTCGACGTCCGCTTTTATCTGGTTGCTCTCCTTTTCATCGTCTTCGATCTTGAAGTGGCCTTTCTCTTTCCCTGGGCGGTGGCCTTCAAGGAAGCGGGCGCCTTCGGCTTCTGGTCGATGATGGTCTTCCTTGGCGTTCTCACCGTCGGCTTCGTCTACGAGTGGCGCAAGGGAGCTCTGGAATGGGATTGATCGAGAAGGAAGGCGCGCGCCAGACCCTGGTCGCCCCGCAGGCCAAAGGGCTGATCGATCCGCGCACCGGCATGCCGGTCGGGTCGGACGACCCGTTCTTTCTTCATATTAACGACGAACTCGCCGACAAGGGGTTTTTCGTCACCGCGACCGACGACGTCATCAACTGGGCGCGCACCGGCTCGCTGATGTGGATGACCTTCGGTCTCGCCTGCTGCGCCGTTGAGATGATCCAGGCGGCGATGCCGCGCTACGATCTGGAGCGTTTCGGTTTTGCGCCGCGCGCAAGCCCGCGCCAGTCCGACTGCATCATCATCGCCGGCACGCTGACCAACAAGATGGCGCCAGCGATGCGCAAGGTCTACGACCAGATGCCGGAGCCGCGCTACGTGATCTCGATGGGCTCCTGCGCCAATGGCGGCGGCTACTATCACTATTCCTATTCAGTGGTGCGCGGCTGCGACCGCATCATTCCGGTCGACATCTATGTGCCGGGATGCCCGCCTTCGGCGGAGGCGCTCGTTTACGGCATGCTGCTGCTGCAGAAGAAAATCCGGCGCACGGGCACGATCGAGCGCTAGCAAAACGCGCAATGACGCTCGTTGTCATTGCGAGGAGCATAGCGACGAAGCAATCCAGTTGGGCGCTGCGACTCTGGATTGCTTCGCTCGCAGTGACGGAAAGATGCAGGCGGGCGGGTCCGACGAATGGGATTAGCGAATGTCGGCTGAATTGGAAGCTCTCGGCGCGAAAATCAGCGGCGCGCTTGCCGGCGCGGTGACGGATGTGAAACTCGCCTATGGCGAACTCACGCTGACCGTGGCGCGTGACCGTTGGCTCGATGTTACGAAATATCTCCGCGACGACCCCGACTGCCTCTTCGTGTGCTTCATCGACGTGACAGCGGCGGATTACCCGGAGCGCGCAGAGCGTTTTGAGGTCGTCGCGCATCTTTTGTCGCCCAAACACAACCGCCGCATCCGCATCAAGACGCCGGCGTCGGAAGATACGCCCATCGCATCTCTGACCGCGCTCTTTCCCGGCGCGGACTGGTTCGAACGCGAGACCTACGATCTCTTCGGCGTGATCTTCTCCGGCCATCCGGACCTGCGCCGCATCATGACCGATTACGGCTTCGACGGCCATCCGCTGCGCAAGGACTTCCCGATGACCGGCTTCGTTGAAGTGCGCTACGACGACGAGCAGAAGCGCGTCGTCTATGAGCCGGTGCGGCTCAGTCAGGAATACCGCAACTTCGATTTCCTCTCGCCATGGGAGGGCGTGAGCTACGACCTTCCTGGCGACGAGAAAGCGAGCAAGTGAGCGCGCCGCAGATGAACGAACAAGCCCCCGCGCCGGCGAAGCCCGAATCCCAGGGACTCCGCAACTTCAACATCAACTTCGGTCCGCAGCATCCGGCCGCGCATGGCGTGCTGCGTCTGATTCTCGAACTCGACGGCGAGGTCGTCGAGCGAGTCGATCCGCATGTTGGCTTTCTCCATCGCGGCACTGAAAAGCTGATGGAGGCGCGGACCTATCTGCAGAACGTGCCTTATTTCGACCGGCTCGACTATTGCGCGCCGATGAATCAGGAACATGCGTTTTGTCTCGCGATCGAGCGCCTGCTCGGCGTCGAGGTCCCGCGCCGCGGCCAGCTCATCCGCGTGCTTTACGCCGAAATCGGCCGACTCTTGTCGCATCTGCTCAACGTCACCTCGCAGGCGATGGACGTCGGCGCGCTCACCCCGCCGCTGTGGGGTTATGAAGAGCGCGAGAAGCTGATGGTGTTCTACGAGCGCGCCTCGGGCGCGCGCATGCACGCCAATTATTTCCGGCCCGGCGGCGTCGCGCGCGATCTGCCCGACCAGCTCGTCGAAGACATCGGCGCTTTTTGCGATCCATTCTTGAAAGTCGTCGAGGATCTCGACGAACTCTTCATCGGCAATCGCATCTTCAAGCAGCGCAATGTCGACATCGGCGTCATCTCTCTAGAAGACGCCTGGAAATGGGGCTTCTCCGGCGTGATGGTGCGCGGCTCGGGCGCCGCCTGGGATCTGCGCAAGGCGCAGCCTTACGAATGCTACGAGGAAATGGAATTCGACATTCCGGTCGGCAAGCATGGCGATTGCTACGACCGCGCCGTGATCCGCATGGAGGAGATGCGGCAGTCGACCTCGATCATGAAGCAATGCGTCGAGAAGCTGATGCGCGCTGAAAACCGTGGCCCGGTGATGACGCCCAATCACAAGATCACGCCGCCGTCGCGCGGCGAGATGAAGCGCTCGATGGAGGCGCTCATCCATCACTTCAAGCTGTTCACCGAAGGCTTCCACGTGCCGGCGGGTGAGGTCTATGCAGCGGTCGAGGCGCCCAAGGGCGAATTCGGCGTCTATCTCGTGTCGGATGGCGGCGACAAGCCCTATCGCTGCAAGATTCGCGCGCCGGGCTTCGCGCATCTCTCCGCCATGGATTTTCTTTGCAAGAACCACATGCTCGCCGACGTCTCGGCGATTCTGGGTTCGCTCGACATCGTGTTCGGGGAGGTCGATCGCTAATGTCCGTCCGCCGTCTCGCCGAAAAGCAATCCGAGACCTTCGAATTCACGCCTGAAAACAAGGCGTGGCTCGACAAGCAAATCGCCAAATATCCCGATGGCCGACAGGCCTCCGTGGTCGTGCCGGCGCTGTGGCAGGCGCAAAAGCAGAATGACAATTGGCTGTCGCAGGCGGCGATCGAAAATGTCGCTGATGCGCTCGGCATGGCGAAGATTCGCGTGCTCGAAATCGCGACCTTCTATTCGATGTTCAATCTGGCGCCGGTCGGTAAATATTTCATCCAGCTTTGCGGCACGACGCCCTGCCTGCTCGCGGGCTCCGATGAGATCATCGACGTGCTGCAGCGCCGAGTCGGCCCTCAACGCCGCGTCACCGACGACGGCCTGTTTTCCTGGCTTGAAGTCGAGTGCCTCGGCGCCAGCTGCACTGCGCCGATGGTGCAGATCAACGACGACTATTACGAAGATCTGACGGCCGAGAATTTCGAGAAGCTTCTCGACAATCTCGCTGCGGGCCGTCCGGTGAAGACCGGCTCGCAAATCGGGCGCGTCTCTTCGGAGCCGGTCGGCAAGCTCACGAGTCTCACGTCGCTTTATGGCGACGGCGCGAAGTAGCGGAGGGAAGAAAAACCATGCTCTCCGACGCGGATCGTATCTTCACCAATCTTTATGGCCTCGGCGACAGATCGCTTGCTGGCGCGCGAAAGCGCGGGCAGTGGGACAACACCAAGGCGCTGCTCGACAAGGGCCGCGACGCGATCATCAATGAGGTGAAGGCGTCTGGTCTGCGCGGGCGCGGCGGCGCAGGCTTCTCGACCGGCCTCAAATGGTCCTTCATGCCCAAGGAGGTCGATCCCAAGCGGCCGCATTATCTCGTCATCAACGCCGACGAGTCGGAGCCCGGCACCTGCAAGGATCGCGAGATCATGCGTAACGATCCGCATACGCTGGTCGAGGGCGCGCTGGTCGCGAGCTACGCCATGGGCGCGCATGCTTGCTACATCTATATCCGCGGCGAGTTCATCGCCGAGCGCATTGCGCTTCAGAAGGCCGTCGATGAAGCCTATGACGCGCGTCTGATCGGCAAGGACAACATCCACGGCTATCCTTTCGATCTCTATGTCCATCACGGCGCCGGCGCCTATATCTGCGGCGAGGAGACCGCGCTGCTCGAAAGCCTCGAGGGCAAGAAGGGCATGCCGCGCTTAAAGCCGCCGTTTCCCGCCAATGTCGGCCTTTATGGCTGTCCGACGACGGTGAACAATGTCGAATCGATCGCCGTTGCGCCGACCATCCTGCGCCGCGGCGCCGCGTGGTTCGCCGGCATCGGCAGGCCCAACAACACCGGCACCAAGCTTTTTTCGATCTCCGGCCATGTCAATCGGCCGTGCAATGTCGAAGAGGCGATGTCGATTACGTTTCGCGAATTGATCGAGACCCATTGCGGCGGCGTGCGCGGCGGCTGGGACAATCTGCTTGCGGTCATTCCCGGCGGTTCATCGGTGCGTTGCGTGCCCTCCAAGGAGATCGTCGATTGCCCGATGGATTTCGACAGTCTCGTGGCGTTGAAGTCTGGCCTTGGCACGGCGGCGGTGATCGTCATGGACAAATCGACCGACATCATCCGCGCCATCGCGCGTCTGTCATATTTCTACAAGCATGAGAGCTGCGGCCAGTGCACGCCCTGCCGCGAGGGCACCGGCTGGATGTGGCGCGTCGTGCAGCGCATGGTCGAAGGCCGCGCGCACAAGAAAGAGATCGACATGCTGTTCGATGTGTCGAAGCAGATCGAAGGGCATACGATCTGCGCGCTCGGCGACGCCGCGGCCTGGCCGATTCAGGGACTGATCACGCATTTCCGCGACGTGATCGAGAAACGCATCGATCAATATGCGGCCAATCCGCATCCCGATCCGATCCGCGTGGCGGCGGAGTGATGAGCGAACGCATCGAGACTTCGGAGAGAGCGAAGTGACCAAGATTCTCGTCGATGGCGTCGAAGTGGACGTGCCGAGCGATTTCACGCTGTTGCAAGCCTGCGAGCAGGCCGGCTTCGAGATTCCGCGCTTTTGCTATCACGAGCGCCTCTCCATCGCCGGCAATTGCCGCATGTGCCTCGTCGAGGTGAAGGGCGGCCCGCCCAAGCCCCAGGCCTCCTGCGCCATGTCGGTGAAGGATTTGCGCCCTGGTCCCAATGGCGCGCCGCCGGAAGTTTTTACCAAATCCCCGATGGTGAAGAAGGCGCGCGAAGGGGTGATGGAGTTTCTGCTCATCAACCATCCGCTCGATTGCCCGATTTGCGATCAGGGCGGCGAATGCGATCTGCAGGACCAGGCCCTCGTCTTTGGCGTCGACAGCTCGCGCTTTCACGAGAACAAGCGCGCGGTCGAGGACAAATATATCGGCGTTCTGGTCAAGACCGAGATGAACCGCTGCATTCATTGCACGCGCTGCGTCCGCTTCACCGCGGAGGTCGCCGGCACCGGCGACATGGGCGCGATCGGCCGCGGCGAGGATATGGAGATCACCACCTATCTCGAAAGCGCCATGACCTCGGAGCTGCAGGGCAATGTCGCCGATCTTTGTCCGGTCGGCGCGCTGCTGCCCAAGCCGCAAAGCTTCCGTGGCCGGCCGTGGGAATATCAGAAGACCGAGACGATCGACGTGATGGACGCGCTTGGCGCGGCGATCCGCGTCGACTCGCGCGGTCGCGAAGTCATGCGCATTCTGCCGCGCGTCAACGACCTGGTGAATGAGGAGTGGATTTCCGACAAGACGCGCCAGATCGTCGACGGCCTCAAGACGCAGCGCCTCGACCGGCCCTATATCCGCGAGAGCGGCCGACTTCGCGCCGCCTCCTGGCAGGAGGCGCTCGCCGCCGTCGCCGCCAAAACCAAGGCGACGCCCGCTTCGCGCATCGGCGCGCTGGTCGGCGATCTCGCCGCAGTCGAAGAGAGTTTCGCGCTGAAGTTGCTTGCCGAGCAGCTCGGAACGCCGAACCTCGATTGCCGCCAGGACGGCGCCAAACTCAATCCGAAATTCGGCCGCGCCTCCTATCTCTTCAATGCGACCGTCGCCGGCATCGAACAGGCCGGCGCGGCGCTGATCATCGGCGCCAATCCGCGCAAGGAATCGCCCGTTCTCAACGCGCGACTCCGCAAGCGCTGGCTTAAGGGCGATTTCAAGATTTCGCTTGTCGGCGAGCGGGCCGATCTCACCTATGGCTATGATTACCTCGGCGCCGGACCTGAGTCGCTTATGCAATTCATCCGCTCCGCGAAGCCCGCGGAGAAGCTGCTCGTCATCGTCGGGCAGGGCGCTCTGGCGCGCGACGACGGCGAGGCGGCGCTCACGCTCGCCGCCCAGGCGGCGCAAAACCTCGGCGGCCTTAGCGACGGCTGGAACGGCTTTTCGGTTCTGCATACGGCGGCCGCCCGCGTCGGCGCGCTCGATCTTAAGTTCACGCCGGGCGCGGGAGGATTGGATGCGCGTGCGATGGCCAAGGCCGGCGCGCTCGATCTCATCTTCAACCTCGGTGCCGACGAAATCGCGATCGAGCCCGGCGCCTTCGTCGTTTATATCGGCGCGCATGGCGATCGCGGCGCGCATCGCGCCGACGTGATCCTGCCCGGCGCGGCCTATACGGAAAAGTCCGGCCTTTACGTCAATACCGAAGGCCGCGTGCAGCGCGCCTTCCGCGTCGTCTTCCCGCCCGGAGAAGCGCGCGAGGACTGGGCGGTGTTGCGCGCTTTGTCGGGCGCGCTCGGCGCTCCGCTGCCCTTCGACTCGCTGGCGGCCTTACGCCGGCGGCTGGTCGAGGCGCATCCGCATTTTGCGCAAGTCGATGAGATCGTCCCGGGCGAAGCCGCGCAGGTCATCGCGCTCGCCAATCATCCGGCGGTTGCGATGAAGGACTCGTTCGCGCCGGCGATCGAGAATTTCTACTTCACCAATCCGATCGCCCGCGCCTCAGCGGTCATGGCGGAATGTTCGGCGCTGGCGCAGGGCCGGCTCGCGCAAGCGGCGGAATAGGAGCTTTGGACGTGAGCGACGGTTGGGCGAGCGCCATTTCGGAATTCTTCATCGCATATCCGCTGCTTCTCGCATTCGTGAAGAGCGTTCTGCTCGCGGTCGCGCTGCTGATCTATGTCGCCTATGTGATTCTTGCCGACCGCAAAATCTGGGCGGCGGTGCAGCTGCGTCGCGGACCCAATGTCGTCGGACCCTGGGGGCTTCTGCAGAGCTTTGCGGATTTCATCAAATTCGCGCTCAAGGAGCCGGTCATTCCGGACGTCGCCAACAAGGGCGTCTTCCTGTTCGCGCCCTTCATCATGGCGACGCTGTCGATCGCCGCCTGGGCCGTCATCCCGGTCGCCGACGGTTGGGCGGTCGGCGACATCAATGTCGGCATCCTTTATATTTTCGCGCTGTCCTCGCTCGGCGTCTACGGCGTGATCATGGGCGGCTGGGCGTCGAACTCGAAATATCCGTTCCTCTCGGCGCTGCGCTCGGCGGCGCAGATGGTCTCCTACGAAGTCTCGATCGGCTTCGTGATCATCACAGTGCTGCTTTGCGCCGGTTCGCTCAATCTGACCGACATCGTCAATGCGCAGGATACGTCCTACGGCATGGCCGGCTGGTATTGGCTGCGCCTGTTCCCGATGTTCGTCATCTTCTTCGTCTCGGCGCTCGCCGAGACCAATCGCCCGCCGTTCGATCTCGTTGAGGCTGAGTCGGAGCTGGTCGCCGGATTCATGATCGAATATTCGGCGACGCCCTATGTCTTGTTCATGCTCGCCGAATATGTGGCGATCGTCACCATGTGCGCGCTGCTGACGATTCTGTTCTTCGGCGGCTGGCTGCCGCCGATCAGCATCGCGCCGTTCACCTATGTGCCGGGCGTCATCTGGTTCACGCTGAAGGTGAGCTTCTTCTTCTTCTTCTTCGCCATGGTGAAGGCTTTCGTGCCGCGCTATCGCTATGATCAGCTGATGCGTCTGGGCTGGAAAGTCTTCCTGCCGATCTCCCTCGCCATGGTCGTCATCGTCGCCGCCGTGCTGCAGTTCTGGCCGGCGGGACCGGCAGGCAGTTGAGGCCGTCATGAAACTCGATCAAGCCGCCAAGTCGCTCTTCCTCACCGAATTCGTCGGCGCATTCCTTTTGTCGATGCGCTACTTCTTCAAACCGAAGGCGACGATCAACTATCCGCATGAGAAGAATCCGCAATCGCCGCGCTATCGCGGCGAGCATGCGCTGCGCCGCTATCCCAATGGCGAGGAGCGCTGCATCGCTTGCAAGCTCTGCGAGGCGATCTGTCCGGCGCAGGCCATCACCATCGAAGCCGGACCGCGCCGCAACGACGGCACTCGCCGCACGACGCGCTACGACATCGACATGGTGAAATGCATCTATTGCGGCTACTGCCAGGAAGCCTGCCCGGTCGACGCGATCGTCGAGGGGCCCAATGCGGAATTCTCGGTCGAGACGCGCGAAGAGCTTTACTACACCAAGGAGCGCCTGCTCGAGAACGGCGACCGCTGGGAGCGCGAGATCGCGCGCAACATCGCGATGGACTCGCAGTACAGGTAATTCGAAGCGACACGAACGACCACGCCGCATCGGCGCAGCAAGGACGAAGAACGTGCAGGCCGTATTTTTCTATCTATTCGCGACGACCATGATCGCCTCGGCCGGCGTCGTGATCTTCGCGCGCAACCCGGTGCACTCCGTGCTGTTCCTCATCCTCGCCTTTTGCAACGGCGCGGGGCTGTTCCTGCTGGCCGGCGCGGAATTTCTGGCGATGATCCTGATCGTCGTCTATGTCGGCGCAGTCGCGGTGCTGTTCCTGTTCGTCGTCATGATGCTCGACGTCGACTTCGCCGAGTTGAAGCAGGGCTTCATCAAATATCTTCCGGTCGGCGTCGCGGTCGGCGTCGTCGTGCTCGCGGAACTAGGCATGGTGGCGATCGGCTGGAGCTCGGCGCCCTCGGCCGCAGACGCCGTCGCCAATCCGATGATTCCGCAAATGAGCAACACCGCGGCGCTCGGCCAGATCCTCTACACGAAATATGTGATCTTCTTTCAGGCCTCGGCCCTGGTGCTGCTCACCGCGATGATCGGCGCGATCGTGCTGACCCTTCATCACAAGCCCAACATCAAGCGCCAGAAGATCGAGGAGCAGAATGCCCGCACCCGCGAGAATGTGATCGAAATCAAGAAAGTTCCGTTCCGGACCGGCGTCTAACGAGGATTCTCATGCTGACCATCGGCCTTACGCATTACCTCGTCGTCGCGGCGATCCTGTTCACGCTCGGCGTCGCCGGAATCATCTTGAACCGCAAGAACATCATCGTCATCCTGATGTCGATCGAGCTGATTCTGCTGTCGGTCAATCTCAACTTTGTCGCCTTCTCGCAGTCGCTTTCCGATCTCACCGGTCAGGTGTTTGCGCTCTTCGTGCTCACCGTGGCGGCGGCCGAGGCGGCGATCGGCCTCGCGATCCTCGTCGCCTTCTATCGCAACCGCGGCACGATCTCGGTCGAAGACATCAATTCCTTGAAGGGCTGACCCGGAATGATTTACGCCATCGTCTTTCTTCCGCTCGTCGGCTTTCTGATCGCAGGCGCGTTCGGCCGCTGGATCGGCGTGCGCGCCTCCGAGTTCGTCACGACGGGCTTCTTGATGATCTGCGCCGTCCTGTCGTGGATCGTCTTCTTCGATGTCGCGCTCGGTCACGATCATGGCTACGCGCCGATCATCGGCAACTGGATGACCGTTGGCGCGCTCAAGGTCGACTGGGCGCTGCGGGTCGACACGCTGACGGCGGTGATGCTCGTCGTCGTCAATACGGTATCGAGCCTCGTGCATCTCTATTCGATCGGCTACATGCACGAGGATCCGCATCGCCCGCGCTTTTTCGCCTATCTCTCGCTGTTCACCTTCGCCATGCTGATGCTGGTGACCGCCGACAATCTCGTGCAGATGTTCTTTGGTTGGGAGGGCGTCGGCCTCGCCTCCTATCTTCTGATCGGCTTCTGGTATCAGAAGCCCTCGGCCAACGCCGCGGCGATCAAGGCCTTCGTTGTCAACCGCGTCGGCGATTTCGGCTTCGCGCTCGGCATTTTCCTCGTCTTTCAATTGACGACGTCGCTTCGCTTCGAGGAGGTCTTCGCCGCCGTCCCGGGGCTTGCCGGCAAGCCGATCCATGTGTTCGGCATGGATGTCGACGCGCTGACGATCGCGGCCTTCCTGCTCTTCATCGGCGCGATGGGCAAATCGGCGCAATTTTTCCTGCACACCTGGTTGCCGGATGCGATGGAGGGTCCGACGCCGGTCTCGGCGCTCATCCACGCCGCGACCATGGTGACCGCAGGCGTGTTCATGGTCGCGCGGCTCTCGCCGATCTTCGAATATGCGCCGGCGGCGCTCGCCTTCGTCACCATCATCGGCGCGGTGACCGCCTTTTTCGCCGCGACCGTCGGTCTCGTGCAAAACGACATCAAGCGCGTCATCGCTTATTCGACCTGTTCGCAGCTCGGCTACATGTTCGTCGCGGAGGGCGTCGGCGCCTATTCGCTCGGCATCTTCCATCTTTTCACGCACGCCTTCTTCAAGGCGCTGCTGTTCCTTGGCGCTGGCTCGGTCATCCACGCGATGCACCACGAGCAGGACATGCGCAACATGGGCGGCCTGCGCAAGGACATACCCTTCACCTTCGCGATGATGACGATCGGCACGCTGGCGCTGACGGGCTTCCCATACACGGCCGGTTATTTCTCCAAGGACGCCATCATCGAGGCGGCCTTCGCCGCCGGCGAACATCACACGACCGCGATGATCGGCTTCGTCTCGACCGTCGTCGCCGCGGGACTGACCTCGTACTACTCCTGGCGTCTGGTGTTCATGACCTTCTTCGGCCAGCGCCATGGGCATGGCGTCGCGGACAGTCATTCGGATGACGTACCGGCGACGGCGGACGTTCATGCGCATGGACATGACGATCACGGCCATGACGATCATGGCCATCACGCGCCGCATGAGTCACCGCTGTCGATGCTGATCCCGCTCGCGGTGCTCGCCGTCGGCGCGCTTGGCGCCGGCTACGTCTTCGAGCCGGATTTCGCCGGCCACGCCTATAACGAATTCTGGAAAGGCGCGATCTTTACCGGCGAACACAATGAGATTCTGCACGAAATGCACGCCATCCCCGCATGGGCCGGCTATGCGCCGACCGCGATGATGGTCCTGGGCTTCCTTATCTCGCTCTATGTCTATGTGCTGAAGCCTGGAACCGCGCAGGCGCTGGCGCGGACCTTCCCGCGGCTTTACCAGTTCCTGCTCAACAAATGGTATTTCGACGAACTCTACGACTTCCTGTTCGTGCGGCCGGCCTTCGCTCTCGGCAGGCTGTTCTGGAAGGGCGGCGACGGCGCGATCATCGACGGTCTTGGGCCTGACGGCGTCGCTGCGCGGGTCGCCGACGGGGCGCGGCTCGCGGTACGTCTGGAGACTGGCTACCTCTATCATTACGCATTCGCCATGCTCATCGGCGTTGCGGCGGTCGCCACTTACTTCATCGCCGGAGGATTGCGCTGATGTTCGGTTTCGGCATTCTCTCCGGGGTCATCTTCCTGCCGCTGGTCGGCGTCGCCTTTCTGCTCACTCAGAAGGGCGACGATGACGCGAGCCTGCGCAATATCCGCTGGGCGACGCTCGCGACCACGCTTACCACCTTCGCTCTGTCGCTTTTCATCTGGTCGGGATTCGATCAAACGAGCGCGGCGTTTCAATTCGTCGAGCAGAAAAACTGGCTCGGCTCCGGCCTCGTCTACAAGATGGGCGTCGACGGCTTTTCGATGCCCTTCGTTCTGCTGACGACCTTTCTGATGCCTTTCGCTATTCTTGCCTCATGGGACTCGGTTCAGAAGCGCGTCAAGGAATATATGATCGCCTTCCTGGTGCTCGAGACGCTGATGATCGGCGTCTTCTGCGCGCTCGATCTCGTGCTGTTCTATCTCTTCTTCGAGGGCGGCCTCATCCCGATGTTCCTCATCATCGGCATCTGGGGCGGCAAGCGGCGCGTCTATGCGAGCTTCAAATTCTTTCTCTACACGCTCGTCGGCTCGCTCCTCATGCTGGTCGCGATCCTCGCCATGTACGGGAAGGCCGGCACGACCGACATCACCGTGCTGCTGAACACCGACTTCCCCAAGGAGATGCAGACCTGGCTGTGGCTCGCCTTCTTCGCGTCATTCGCGGTGAAAATGCCGATGTGGCCGGTGCACACCTGGCTGCCCGACGCCCACGTCGAGGCGCCCACGGCGGGCTCGGTCATCCTTGCGGCGATTCTCCTGAAGATGGGCGGCTACGGCTTCATCCGTTTCTCGCTGCCGATGTTTCCGGACGCTTCGACCCATTTCGCGCCGCTCATCTACGCGCTTTCGGTAATCGCGATCGTTTATACCTCGCTCGTCGCGCTCGTTCAGGAAGACATCAAGAAGCTCATCGCCTATTCGTCCGTCGCGCATATGGGCTATGTCACGATGGGGCTCTTCACGTTGAACGCTCAAGGCATGCAGGGCGCGATCTTCCAGATGATCAGCCACGGCTTCGTCTCCGGCGCGCTTTTCCTCTGCGTCGGCGTGATCTATGACCGCATGCATACGCGCGAGATCGCGGCCTATGGCGGCCTCGTCAACCGCATGCCGATCTATGCCTTCGTCTTCATGCTGTTCACCATGGCCAATGTCGGCCTGCCTGGGACGACGGGCTTCATCGGCGAATTCCTGTCGCTCGCCGGCGCCTTCCAGGCGAGCAGCTGGGTCGCTCTGATCGCAACGAGCGGCGTGATCTTTTCCGCGGCTTATGCGCTCTATCTCTATCGCCGCGTGATTTGCGGCGCCTTGGAGAAGCCGAGCCTGATGACGATCACCGATCTGACGCCGCGCGAGATCGCGATCTTCGCGCCGCTCGTGCTGATCACGATCTACTATGGCGTGCAGCCGCAGGCCATTCTCAACGCGACGCAGGCGTCGGTCGACAATCTCATCCAGACCCATACGGCGCTCATCGACGCGGTTAAGCTCGCGGCCGCTGGCCAATGACGGATCGCTGACGATGCCCTTCTTCGTTCAACTCGCGCATCATTTTCTTCCCGAGACCATTCTCGCCGTCGGCGTGCTGGTTCTCATTCTGATCGGCGCCTGGCGCGGCGAGCGCGGTTTTGGCCTCGTCGACGAAATGGCGGTCGGCATTCTTGGTCTCGCGCTGGTCACGATCGCGCTGTCGAGCACGCCTGGCGCCAGCGTCTTCGACGGCGCCTATGTCGACGACGGCTTTTCGCGCTTCATGAAGGCGCTGACCCTCATCGGCGCGATCGTGTCGATCTTGTTGTCCGTCGACTGGCTGCAGCGTAACGGGCTCGAAAAATTCGAATATCCAGTGCTGATCATCCTCTCGACGCTCGGCATGTTGCTGCTGATTTCGGCGGATAATCTCATCGCGCTCTATCTCGGCCTCGAGCTGATGTCGCTGGCGCTCTATGTCATGGCCGCCTTTGCGCGCGACGACGGCAAATCGTCGGAGGCGGGCCTCAAATATTTCGTCCTCGGCGCGCTCTCATCCGGCATGATGCTCTATGGCGCGTCATTGCTCTATGGTTTCGCCGGAACGATCTCTTTCTCCGGCATCGCCGCGGTCGTTTCGACCTCGGCGCCGATCGGCGTGATCTTCGGGCTGGTTTTCGTTCTGGCCGCGCTGGCCTTCAAAATGTCGGCGGCGCCCTTCCACATGTGGACGCCCGACGTTTATCAGGGCGCGCCGACGCCGGTCACCGCCTTTTTCGCGTCAGCCGCCAAAATGGCGGCGGTGGCGATTACCCTGCGCCTCGTCTTCACCGCCTTCCCGAGCGCGAAGGATCAGTGGCGCCAGATCGTCGTCTTCATCTCCATCGCGTCGATGCTGCTCGGCTCTTTCGCGGCGATCGGCCAGGAGAACATCAAACGGCTGATGGCCTATTCCTCGATCGGCCATATGGGCTTCGCGCTGATCGGCCTCGCCGCCGCCGATGAGGCGGGCGTGCGCGGCGTCGCGATCTATCTGACGATCTATCTCATCATGACTCTTGGGACTTTCGCCGCCATTCTCGCGATGCGCGTCCAGGGCAGATATGTGGAGAATGTCGCCGATCTTGCCGGCCTGTCGCGCACCAATGGCTGGATGGCGTTCTTCCTGGCGATGTTGATGTTCTCGCTTGCCGGCGTTCCGCCGCTTGCGGGCTTTTTCGCCAAATATTACGTGCTCCTCGCCGCGGTCGACGCCGGCCTCTTCAGCCTTGCGGTGATCGGCGTTCTGGCAAGCGCGGTCGCGGCTTACTACTATCTGCGCGTCGTCAAGGTGATGTATTTCGACGAGCCGGCGCCGGCCTTCGATCGTGCGCCGATGGCGGTTCGCGCCGTGCTCGCGGTCTCGACGCTGGCGCTGCTCGGCTTTTGGGTCTATCCCACGCCGGTCATGGATGCGGCGGCGGCGGCGGCCAAATCGCTCTTCTAGAGCGCGGCTCGCGAAAAAGTGGGAACCGGTTATTCGCATAGAGCGCGCTCTATGATTTTGGAATCGATCACGTTATCTGCATTTGGGCGATTCCGCCCAAATGCAGCGTGATCTAGGGAGGTAATTCGCGCGTGGAGTTGGGATCATTGGCGCGCGCCCGCGGCGTGCGCCTCCTCGCGCTGGAGAGCGTCGATTCGACCAATGACGAAGCGCGCCGCCTGATCGAGACGGGCGAACGCGGACCCCTTTGGGTCGCCGCCGCGCGGCAGACGCGCGGCCATGGCCGTCTCGGACGCCAATGGATTTCGCCGCCGGGCAATCTTCATGCGAGCTTTGTCGTCAGCGCTTTCGGCGAGGCTGCGGTCGCGCCGCAGCTCGGCTTCGTCGCCGGCGTCGCGGCGCTCTCCGCTTTGCGCGCCGCGACCGGCGAAGCCGGCCGCTTCGCGCTGAAATGGCCGAATGATCTGCTGCTCGACGGCGCCAAGCTCGGCGGAATTTTGCTCGAGAATGTCAGCGCGCCGACCGGCGACGCGCGCTTGCCGCGCGCCTCGATCGCGATCATCGGCATTGGCGTCAATTGCGCTGAGGCGCCGCGCGGTCTTCCCTTTGAAGCTTGCGCGCTAACGTCGATCGGCCCGAATGCGCCCGGCGCGGCGACGATCTTTGCCCGTCTCTCCGATTCGCTCGTCGAAACGCTCGATCTTTGGCGCGATGGCGAGGGCTTCGCCCGAGTCCGCGAGGCTTGGCTCAAGGACGCCGCTTATCTTGGCGCTCATATTCGTGTCGAGCTTCCACGCGAAACCGTCGAGGGGCGCTTTGAGACGATCGACGCGACCGGCCGGCTGGTGCTGGCGACGCGCAACGGCGCGCGAGTAGTCGAGGCGGGCGACGTGGCGCTCGGGCCGCGGCGGGCCGTGGCGGGAGGCGCAGCATGACGACGCCGGAAGCCGACCTCGTCTTCCTGCCGCTCGGCGGGCTCGGGGAAATCGGCATGAACATGGCGCTCTATGGCTTCGGCCCGCCAAAAGCGCGCAAATGGCTGATGGTCGATTGCGGCCTCGGCTTTCCCGGGCCGGAAGCGCCCGGCGTCGACCTCGTCTTTCCCGACATCGCCTTCGTCGAGAAGATCGCGCGCGATCTCGTCGGCATTTGCATCACCCATGCGCATGAAGACCATATCGGCGGGCTCGCGACCTTATGGCCGCAGCTCAAGTGCAAGGTCTTCGCCACGCCCTTTGCTGCAGGCCTCCTTGAAGTGCGGCGTCTCAACGAACCCGGCGCGCCGAAGATCGACATCTCCCTGACGCATGCTGGCGCAAAGCTCGATCTCGATCCGTTCGAAGTCGAATATGTCGCCGTTGCGCATTCGATCCCGGAAGCGAATGCGCTCGCGATCCGCACGCCGCTCGGTCTGCTGCTCCATACCGGCGACTGGAAAATCGATCCGCAGCCCGGCGTTGGAACGCGCATCGACGAGGCGCGGCTGCGCGCGCTTGGCGACGAAGGCGTCGCCGCGCTTATTTGCGATTCCACCAATATTCTGCGTGAAGGCGACAGCTTCTCCGAAAGCGATGTCGCGCGCACGCTGCGCACACTGATCGCCGAAGCGCCGGGCCGCGTGCTGGTGACGACATTCGCCTCCAATGTCGCGCGGCTGCGCGGCATCGCCGAAGCGGCGCTGGCCTGCGGGCGCACCGTCGTCGTCGCCGGGCGTGCGATGGACCGCGCCATTCAGGTGGCGCGCGACTGCGGCTATCTCGATGGACTGCCCGGATTTCACGCGCCGGAATTGTTGCAGACTTTGCCGCGCGACAAGACGGTGGTCATCGCCACCGGCAGCCAGGGCGAGGTCCGCGCCGCCATGGCGCGGGCGGCGGTGAACGATCATCCGGCGATCAAGCTTGTCGCTGGAGACAGGGTGATTTTCTCGTCGCGGGTTATTCCGGGAAATGCGCGCGACGTCTTTCGCATCATCAATGCGCTCTGCGACATCGGCGTTGAAGTCATCACCGACCACGACCACCTCGTGCATTGCTCTGGCCATCCGCGTCGCGGCGAAGTCAGGCAAATGTACGAATGGATCCGGCCGCAGATCGCCGTGCCGGCGCATGGCGAGGCGCATCACCTCACTGAGCATGTGGCGTTCGCCAAGTCGCATGGCGTGTCGCAGGTCGTTTCGGCGCGCAATGGCGACATCGTGCGGCTGGCGCCCGGCGCGCCGGGCGTGATCGGCAAGGCGCCGCATGGACGCCTCATGAAGGACGGCGACGTCGTCCTGACCGACGATGACGGCGCCGTGCGTGACCGCGTGCGGCTTTCCATCGCCGGAGTTATCTCCATCGCGCTCGCCGTTGATCGCAAGGGCGAACTCGTTGGCGATCCGGACGTCGTCTTCGCCGGCGTGCCGAAACGCGGCAAATTCGGCGAAGACATGGGCGACGTCATCGACGAGGCGCTGTTCGCGGCGTTCGAGGGACTGTCGCGCCCGCGACGCCGCGACGCCGACGCCGTTTCAACGGCGATCGAAAGGGCGGTGCGCGGCGCCGTCTCATCGGTCTGGGGCAAGAAGCCCACGGTCCATGTGATGGTCGTGGCCGCCTAAGCGCGTTTCAACCGCGCCAAGGCGGATGGCCCTAAAAGGCGTAAAACCTCTGGGACTTGCCGTCCGTCGTCGTGATGGTGAATCCGCTGACGTAAAAGCACTCCTGCGTGCCGGGCAGCTTGAACTTGTCGCCCTTTTTCATGGCCTTTCCATAGACCTTCGAGGTGGTCGGCGCGGCGCATTCGCCGGCGTCGAGCGTCACGGCTTTGACCGCGACCTTGTCCTTCTTGACTTTGCATTCGACTTCGCCGTCGAACTTCTTACTGCACTCGAAGGCCTCGTCGCCGGCGTAGGCGATCGTCGGCGACAAAAGAAATGCGGCGAGAAGCATAATCTTTTTCATTATTTGCTCCATTCTTGGCTGGACATAGGCGGCACCGCCCGTGCGAAAACCGACCAGCAGATCAGTTTTTTCAATCACGAGAGCATAAAAACTATGTGACAGTTTTGTCGCATTCGCTTTAAGAAAGGCGTCCAGGCTGTTGATTCTCAAAGCGCCGCGCGAGAACCGCCATGAGCCGCAAGCCCGCCTATTACGAATTCTTCGCCGGCGGCGGCATGGCCCGCGCCGGGCTTGGAGAGGGCTGGCGCTGTCTCTTCGCCAATGATTTCGACCGCAAGAAAGCCGAAAGTTACCGCGCCAATTGGGGCGATGAGGACCTCCATGTCGGCGACGTGCGGGATTTATCCACAGCGCGATTGCCGGGCCGCGCCGATCTCGTCTGGGCCTCCTTCCCCTGTCAGGACCTCTCGCTCGCCGGCGCCGGCGCCGGATTGAAGGGCGAGCGATCGGGGACGTTCTGGCCGTTCTGGGATTTGATGAAGGCGTTGCGCCAAGAAGGGCGCGCGCCGGCGCTCATCGTGCTCGAAAATGTCTGCGGCGCGCTCACCTCGCATGGCGGCAAGGATTTTGTGAAAATCTGCGAGGCGCTGGCGAAGGAGCGCTACCGATTTGGCGCGCTGGTTATCGACGCGGCGCTGTTCGTCCCCCAATCGCGCCCGCGGCTGTTTATTATCGCTGTGCAGGAGGTTGTGGCGGTTCCGGCGTCTCTCCTGCGTCATTGCGAGCGAAGCGAAGTACTTCAGAACGACGATTTGTTCCACACGCGCGCGCTTGTCGCCGCGCATGAGCGCCTGCCGCGAGCGCTACGCGCTAATTGGCTGTGGTGGAATTTGCGGGCCCCGCCGCCGCGCAACAAATCGCTGATCGACGTCATCGAAGACGCGCCGCATGATGTCGAGTGGCATAAGGCGCAGGAGACAAACGCCCTGATCGCCATGATGAGCGACGTCAATCTCGCGAAAATCGTCGAGGCGAAGCGCGCCGGCCGCAAGATGGCGGGAACGCTCTATCGCCGCACGCGCTATCAGAACGGCGCAAAGATTCAGCGCGCCGAAGCGCGCTTCGACGGTATTGCCGGCTGTCTGCGCACGCCGGGCGGTGGGTCCAGCCGCCAATTCGTGCTGATCGTCGACAAGAGTAAAGTCCGCTCGCGGCTGATGTCGGCGCGCGAGACAGCGCGGCTGATGGGGCTGCCGGACGACTATATTTTGCCGCGGAATTACAATGAAGCCTACCATCTAACAGGGGATGGCGTCGTCGTTCCGGTCGTGCGGCGCATCGCGGCAAATCTGCTCGAGCCCTTGCTGAATGCTCGCATCGTGCGGGAGGCGGCTTGAACCCCCTCCCTGAACCTCCCCCGCTTCGCGGGAGAGAGAAGGCCACCTCTCGCGCAAGCGAAGCGCAGCGGAGGAGGGCTGGGGAGGGGGCATTGCGCGCCACCGTCAAGGAAACGCGCGAACGCCGCTCCGCCATCATGCGTGCGGTGAAAGGGCGCGACACGTCGCCTGAAATCGCCGTGCGGGCGATGCTGAGGACATTCGCCCCGGGCTATCGGCTGCATCGCAAGGACGTTCCCGGCACTCCCGACATCGCCTACATCGGCCGCAAGCGCGCGATCTTCGTCCATGGCTGCTTCTGGCATGGGCATGATTGCCCGCGCGGCGCGCGCATGCCGAAAGCCAACGCCGACTATTGGCGGGCGAAAATCGCGCGAAACGTCGCGCGCGACGCGGCGCATCGGGAGAAGCTCGCGGCGCAGGGCTGGCGCGCGCTCACGATCTGGGAATGCGAATTGAAGGACGCGGCGGCGACGGAGAAGAGGCTGCGTGAATTTTTGCGGTAGGGGGCGCGTAACCATCTCCCCATGGGAGAGGGTGGGCCCGCTCCCTCAATCCTTGGCGCGCTCGACATAAGCGCCGTCCTCGGTCTGGATGACGACGCGCGTGCCCGGCTGGATATGCGGGGGCACCATGACCCGCGCGCCATTTGCGAGCTTGGCCGGCTTATAGGATGAAGAGGCGGTCTGGCCTTTCATCGCCGGCTCCGTCTCGACGATCTCCAGCGTCACGCGCGGCGGCAACTGAATGCCAACGGCCACGCCGTTGAACATCGACAGAATGCAGACCATGCCCTCCTGCAGCCATTGCGCCTGATCGCCGATCGTGTCGGCAGGCACGGCGATCTGCTCGTAGCTCGCCTGGTTCATGAAGTGATAGCCGTCGCCGTCATTGTAGAGATAGCTGAAATCCTGATCTTCGACGAAGGCGCGCTCGACCTGTTCGGTCGTCTTGTAGCGGTCCGAAGTTTTGACGCCGTCCGACAGGCGGCGCATGTCGATCTGCGTCGTCGGCGTGCCCTTGCCGGGGAAAAAACTTTCGGCGGTCAGGACGACGTAAAGCTGACCGTCATCCCTCTCGATGATATTGCCTTTGCGAATCGAACTGGCGATGACTTTCACGTCGGTATCCCTTATGGCCGGCCTGGGTTATGAACGGCGGTAAGACCATATTTCGGGCGCGCCGGCAATCCGGGGCGCGGTCCCGCGGAGAGAGTTCATGACGCGCGCGCCGCCCTGGTGGGCTCGGGACGCCTATGCCGACCGCAAGCCCTTTCTCAAGGCGCGCACGGCGATCGCCGCGGCGGTGCGGCGCTTCCTGTCCGCGGAGGGTTTCGCCGAAGTCGAGACGGCGGCGCTTCAGCTCTCTGGCGGCAATGAGACCCATCTCTCCGCCTTCGCTACCGAGCTGATCGACTCCTCCGGCGCGCGCAGCCGGCTCTACCTCCACACCTCGCCGGAATTTTCCTGCAAGAAGCTGCTGGCGGCCGGCGAAGAGCGGATTTTCACGCTCGCCCATGTGTTCCGCAATCGCGAGCGCTCGGCCCTGCACCATCCCGAATTCACCATGCTGGAATGGTATCGGGCGGGGGAGTCGACGCTGCGGCTGATGGAGGATTGCGCCGGACTGCTGGCGAGCGCCGCCCGGGCGGCCGGCGCGAGCGATTTCAGCTGGCGGGAGCGCGTCTGCGATCCGTTCGAGGAGCCGGAGATCGTCAGCGTCTGCGACGCCTTCGCGACCCACGCCAGCATCGATCTTGAAGCGCTGCTTGACGACCGCGACGGGCTCGCGCGCGCCGCGGCGCGCGACGGCATAAGGGTCGTCGACGATGACAGCTGGTCGGATCTGTTCAGCAAGATCATGAGCGAAAAGATCGAGCCGATGCTCGGCGGCGAGCGGCCGACGATCCTGACCGATTACCCGTTGAGCGAGGCGGCGCTCGCCCGCGTCAACCCGGACGATCCGCGCTTCGCCGACCGTTTCGAACTCTATGTCTGCGGCGTGGAGCTCGCCAATGGCTTCGCCGAACTGACCGACCCGGCCGAGCAGCGCCGGCGCTTCGAGGCGCAGATGCAGGAGAAGCGCCGCATCTATGGCGAGACCTATCCGATCGACGAGGATTTTCTGGCGGCGCTCGCGCAAATGCCTCAGGCCTGCGGCGTCGCGCTCGGCTTCGACCGGCTGGTGATGCTCGCGACCGGCGCCGACCGCATCGAGCAGGTGCTCTGGACGCCGGTGGCCGAGAGCGGAACGTCTCTCTAGTTCATTCAAATAAATGACGTAATGCCGGTCCGCGCATCCTACGCTGGCGGGGACGTCCATATTGGCGGCGAATGCGGGCGATATGCCCACATGCCGCGCATGAATTCATTGGAGAAGCCGATGAGATTGCGGAATTTGCTGAAAGCTGTCGTGGCGATCGCCATGACATTCGCGACCGCCGCCTCGGCGCAACAGAAAGAAACGCCGACCGCGCCTTCTGCGCCGGCGGCGACTTTCGACGATAAGCTGGTGAAGATCGGCGAACTCGCGCCGGGCTTCGGCGGCATGTTTTTCGACGATAAGGGCGCGCTGCAAGTCTATATGAAGAACGCCGTCGAACTGCGCGGCGCGGATGCGATGAAAACCGCGCGCGCGCAGGTGAGTTCTGCGATCGCCAGCGTGCTCGGCGCGGATTTCCTGGCGCAAAACGCCCCCCGCAACGGCCGCGCCCGGGAGCCAAACATCATCAAGGGCGATTACGACGTCATCGAACTCGCCAAATGGAAGAAGAGCGTCGGTCCCGCGCTCGACGGCCAGGAGATCGTCTTCGTCGATCTCGACGAGCGCCGCAATCGCGTGACCATTGGCGTCATCGGCGATCCGTCGCGCCAGAGATTCGAAGCTTTGGCGAAATCGCTCGGCATTCCCTTCGAAGCGCTGATCGTTGAGGAAACCCAGCCGATCCGCTTCCACGCGTCCTTGCGCGATAAAAGGCGGCCGGTTCCAGGCGGCGTGCAAATCGAAATCGACACCGGCGTCTTCGCCTATA
Source organism: Methylocystis sp. (assembly GCA_022843405.1). Classification (GTDB taxonomy): domain Bacteria; phylum Pseudomonadota; class Alphaproteobacteria; order Rhizobiales; family Beijerinckiaceae; genus Methylocystis. Next base: position 75,553 of record JALHNQ010000002.1, read on the forward strand.
AACTCTGCACGCTCGGGTTCAATGTGGTGCGCAACGGCCGCGACGGCTTTGTGACCAATTCTCACTGCACCAGGAATCGCGGCGTCAGCAATGACGACGATTTCCATCAGCCGAACGATCCGCTGTTTTCGGGCAATAAAATCGGCGACGAAGACGCGGATCCCGCCTATTTCACCGGCGGACAGTGCCCGTCGGGCAGGAGATGCCGCTTCAGCGATAGCGCCTACGCCGATTACCGCATCGATCGCGGGCGTTTCGAAATCGCGCGAACGACCAACAATACCGGCTCGCTGACGATTAACGGCTCTCCAAGCACATTTCTGATCGTCAGCGAGACGCCGGACTCCATGGTGGGGATGCGGCTCAACAAGGTCGGACGTACGACAGGTTGGGCCTTTGGCGACGTGCGCGAGACCTGCATCGACGTCAATGTCGCCGATACGGACGTCCGGCTGCTGTGCCAGAGCCGCGTCGCCCGGGTGAGCGGGACGAATAAGCTTTCGGACAATGGCGACAGCGGTTCGCCCGTCTTCTCCATTCTGCCAACCGGCAGCCAGGCGAGCCTGCACGGCATTCTGTGGGGCGGGCCCGACGACGGCAGCGCCTTCGTCTTCAGTCCCTTGAGCCTCATCGAGCAGGAGCTCGGACCGCTCACCACCTTCACGCCGCCGCGGCCGCCGCCGCCCCCGCCGCCGCCCTTGACGCCGCGCGAGCAATGCCTGCGGGAATGCAACGCCGAGCGCGACGCCTGTCTGGCGGACGGGGGCCTGGGGTCGCAATGCATCCCGGCCTGGCGCCGCTGCCGGGAGCAGTGCCCGGCGCGGTAAGCCGCAGGCGGGGGCGGGGCTTCGTTCCGGCGATGGGCGGCGGCGCCCGGGCCGGTTTCGCTTCCAAAATCGCCCGCCTTAGGGTATGAGACGCTGCATCGCAACAACAGCCAGCGTCTCTGATCCGACCGCCCGCCGGCGGCCGCAGAGGGGGCTGTGTCACCCGGCCGGCCCTTTCATGCAATTGCGCAATATCGCCATCATCGCCCACGTCGACCATGGCAAGACCACGCTCGTCGACCGCCTGCTCCAGCAGTCGGGCGCCTTCCGAGAGAACCAGCGCGTCGCCGAGCGCGTGATGGATTCGAACGATCTCGAAAAGGAGCGCGGGATCACCATCATGGCCAAGGCGACCTCGATCGCCTGGAAGGATGTGCGCGTCAATATCGTCGACACGCCCGGCCATGCCGATTTCGGCGGCGAGGTGGAGCGCATTCTCTCCATGGTCGACGGCGCGATCGTGCTCGTCGACGCCGCCGAAGGCCCGATGCCGCAGACGAAATTCGTCGTCGGCAAGGCCTTGAAGATCGGCTTGAAGCCGATCGTCTGCGTCAACAAGGTCGATAAGCCCGACGCGCGGGTGAGCGAAGTCGTCAACGAGGTCTTCGACCTTTTCGCCGCGCTCGACGCCAGCGACGAGCAACTCGATTTCCCGATCATCTACGGCTCGGCCAAGCAGGGCTGGATGGCTGAGGAGCCGGACGGTCCTAAGGACGGCATGGCGCCGCTGTTCGATCTCGTGCTGAAACATGTGCCCGAGCCCACAGTCGAGGAGGGCGGCTTCCGCATGCTCGGCACGCTGCTCGAAGCGAACCCCTATCTCGGCCGCATCATCACCGGCCGCGTCTTCGCCGGCAGCGTGAAGCCCAATCAGGCGGTGAAGGTGCTGGACCGCACCGGCAAGATCGTCGAGCAGGGGCGCGTGTCAAAAATCCTCGCCTTCCGCGGCATTGAGCGCCAGCCGATCGAAGAGGCGGAGGCCGGCGACATCGTCGCCATCGCCGGCCTTGAGAAATTCAACGTCGCCGACACGCTCTGCGCGCTCGATGTGAACGAGCCGCTGCAGGCCCAGCCGATCGATCCGCCGACGCTCTCGATGACCTTCCTCGTCAACGACAGCCCGCTCGCCGGCACCGAAGGCGACAAGGTCACGAGCCGCATGATCCGCGCGCGCCTTTACAAAGAGGCTGAGGGCAATGTCGCGCTGCGCGTCGAGGACGCGCCGATGGGCGACGCCTTCATCGTCTCGGGCCGCGGCGAATTGCAGCTCGGCATTCTGATTGAGACCATGCGCCGCGAGGGTTTCGAGCTTGGCGTCTCGCGCCCCAAGGTCGTGTTCCGCAAGGACGAAAATGGCGACATTCTCGAGCCGATCGAAGAAGTCGTCATCGACGTCGACGAGGAGCATAGCGGCGTCGTCGTTCAGAAGATGAATGAGCGCAAGGCCGAGATGATCGAGATGCGCCCGTCGGGCGGCAATCGCCTGCGGCTCGTCTTCCATGCGCCGACGCGCGGCCTCATCGGCTATCAGGGCGAGTTGCTCACCGACACGCGCGGCACGGCGATCATGAACCGCCTGTTCCATGAATATGCGCCCTATAAGGGCGAGATTCAGGGACGCCGCAACGGCGTGCTGATCAGCAATGATTCCGGCGAGGCCGTCGCCTACGCCATGTGGAAGCTCGAAGATCGCGGCCCGATGATGATCGAGCCGGGCTGGAAGGTCTACAAGGGCATGATCGTCGGCGAGCATACGCGCGACAATGATCTCGAGATCAATGTGCTCAAAGGCAAGCAGCTCACCAACATCCGCACGCAGTCGAAGGACGAGGCGGTGCGCCTGACGCCGCCGATCCAGATGACGCTGGAAAAGGCGCTGGCCTATATCGAGGACGACGAGCGCGTGGAAGTGACGCCGAAGTCGATCCGCCTGCGCAAGGTGTTTCTCGACCCCAACGACCGCAAGAAGGCGAAGGGCAAGGCCGCGCTGGTGGAGTGAGGGTATTTACGCCGCCCGTCGCAGCAAGAACTTTTTGCCGTCATCGAGGCTGTCGACGAGACCGGTGTGCGCCAAGGACGTGAGAACGGCTTCATGCTGCTTATGAATATCTTGCCAATAAGATTTGCGAAATTTATGCATGGGAGGATCGGAGAGACGAGGCTGTATGCATGGCCGATACCCTTTCCCCAACACAACGCAGCGAACGCATGGGGAGGGTCCATGGAAAGGACACCAAGCCCGAACTGGCCGTTCGTCGACTTGTCCACAAACTCGGATATCGATTTCGGCTCCACCGAAAGGACCTTCCAGGAACCCCGGACCTTGTTTTTCCACGCCTTAAAAGCGTGATCTTCGTGCATGGCTGCTTTTGGCATCGTCATCCCGACCCGAAATGCCCGCTGGCGCGACTACCAAAGTCGCGTCTTGGCTTTTGGGAGCCTAAACTCAGCGCCAATCGGCAGCGCGATTTGCGTAACCAGGCATTACTTTCCGACGCAGGGTGGCGGGTTTTAGTTGTCTGGGAGTGCGAGCTGTGCAATAAAGAACAATTAGAGAACAAAGCACGTAAGTTTTTGGAGGTAACATGCGGGCCATCGAGCTTTTCGCGGGGGCAGGAGGGCTCGGTATCGGGATAAGCATGGCGGGCTTCCGCCCTGCAGAGGTGGTGGAGTGGGACCGCTGGTGCTGTGACACGATCCGTGAGAACCGGGCGCGCCCAGATTCCACAGTGGCAAAATGGCCAGTGCCCTTGGAGGGCGATGTTCGCAATTTCAGCTTTCGACACTACGAGGGCAACGTTGAACTCGTTACAGGCGGTCCGCCGTGTCAACCCTTTTCCTTGGGCGGAAAACATCGAGCGTTCAACGACTCTCGAGATATGTGGTCAGAGGCCGTGCGCGTCGTCCGCGAAACAAAGCCGAAGGCGTTCATATTCGAAAACGTGAAGGGCCTCACGCGAGAAAGCTTCTCCAGTTATCTCGCCTACATCGTCCACCAACTCACCTACCCTGAAATTGCGCGGCGCGAATATGAGAGCTGGGAGGACCATCTTGGGCGCCTTGTAGGGCATCACACGGCAATCCGACTCGGTGGCAACACTCTCACCTATCGCGTCGTCTATAGGGTGTTAAACGCCGCGAATTACGGAATTCCTCAGCGCCGCGAGCGCGTAGTATTCGTTGGGTTTCGCAGTGACCTTGATCTGGAATGGTCGTTCCCCGAAGAGACACATTCGCTCGATGCCCTTTTGTGGGACCAGACTCGCGGCGATTACTGGGAGCGTCGTAATGTTTCCAAGCGTCTAAGGATACTTGCGCAACGGTTTGAGGAACGCGCTCGCCGTCTGATCGAACGCCCAGTCTCTTTGCCCTGGCAAACCGTGCGTGATGCTATCGGAGAATTGCCCGATCCTGAACACGAGCCGCGCGAAGCAGTGGCTTTTGCCAACCATCGTTTTCAACCCGGCGCGCGCGCCTATCCCGGACATACAGGATCACCTCTTGATGAACCCGCTAAAACTCTCAAGGCGGGTGTCCACGGGGTCCCCGGTGGGGAAAACATGTTGGCGCGTCCGGACGGAAGTGTCCGATATTTTTCCGTGCGGGAAAGCGCGCGGTTGCAAACGTTCCCCGATAATTTCGTATTCCATGGCTCATGGACCGAGACGATGAGACAGCTGGGTAACGCCGTGCCTATTGAGCTTGCCGCAATCATTGCCCGAAGCGTTCGAGCCCATCTGCAGCCCTCTGGAAAGCCCATGGGGCGGGGCTAATGAGTAGGGTCTTATGCACTTTACATAACGCAAATGTTCAGGTAGAGTTCTCGTCATTGGAGCTAAGGCAATGACGAACCTAACCGACCCGCTTTTCATGAACGAAGACGCCGCCCGCGCGCATTTCGAGAAAATCCGCTGGCCTGACGGCAAGCCGGTCTGCCCGCATTGCGGGGTTGTCGATCAGGCGACGCGTCTTGAAGGTAAGTCGCATCGTCCTGGTCTTTTCGTTTGCCGCGCTTGCCGCGAGCATTTCACGGTGACGGTCGGAACCGTCATGGAGTCCTCGCACGTTCCACTTCACAAATGGGCGCTTGGTTTCCATCTGATGGCGTCCAGCAAAAAAGGCATTAGCGCTCACCAGTTGATGCGCAATCTCGGGCTCGGCTCCTACCGCACGGCATGGTTCATGGCGCATCGCATTCGCGAGGCGATGGCGGATCGTGACCCGGAACCGCTCGGCGGCAAGGGCAAGACAGTTGAAGTCGATGAAACCTATATCGGCAAGCCGGACTCGACCTTCGTCAATGGCAAGGGATGGGTCGGAAAGCGCGGCACGGCGACGAAGCGCAAGGTTCTGACCATGGTCGAGCGCGGCGGCCGATCCGTTTCAATCAAAGTCGACGATCTCACGATCCCGACCATCAAGAAGATTTTGGGCGCGCATGTCGTGCTGGACTCGACGCTCAATACGGACGAAGCGCAGTTCTACAAGAAGCCCGGCAAGGCGTTCGCGGCGCATGAAGCCGTCAATCACGGCAGTGGCGAATATGCGCGCGGCGAGACAACGACAAACACCGTCGAGGGATTTTTCGGTATTTTCAAGCGTGGAATGCGTGGCGTCTATCACCACTGCGGCGAACAGCACTTGCAGGCGTATCTGAATGAGTTCGATTTCAGATATTCGAACCGTGTCGGTCTCGGCGTTGATGACACGGAGCGCTCACGACGCGCGATCAAGGGCGCGGAAGGCAAACGGTTGACGTATCAACAACCTCGTAAGGCGCGAGCGGGCCAAGCGTCAGCTTAAGAAGTTGCGCCGCCTTTTGGCTTGGATCGACGCGCTTTAGGCTGGCGAGTCGCCGTGGTGGACGCCACTGGCTCGTCGACCTTCTTCGGCTTCGGCGGGGTATTAAGCGCGCGTCGGATCGCGTCGTCTCTACGTTGAGCAATTTCTATATCAGACATTGTTTCAGGGTTGCCCGCCATGACTCAAGCCCTTGATTTGGCGCCAAGTTTTACGACAACAATACAATTCTTGCATTAGAATCAGCGTCTTGCTATATAAGAAGCACGCTGGCGGCGGCAGCCGCCGGCGTGCAACAGCTATTGAGGTTGCATATCTGCACCCTCCTATATTACCGCCGGGGCTTACCGTGACCACCCCGACGGGACTCTGTGTGGCCCGCGAGACCACGACGCTGACGCCCTCGTGGCGTCTGCCGACTGCACCTGATGTCACGGCCGGGTGCAGCCGGGATTCTTCTCTTCACGGCACTGTGAAGATTCCCTTGCGGCCTTCGGTAGTTGACACTTGTCCAGCTTTGGCAAGACGATAAAGCTTGTTGCCAATCAATGTGCGCTGGCCGATCTCTCCAGTCTTGCGGTAAAGGTCAATGAGGATGTCATCCAGCGATGCCGCCCCGCCACGATCAGCGATGATCTGCACCAGAACGTCGGCCTGACCCTTCTTTGACCTACTGCTCAACTGCTCCAGCAATTCTGACGGCAAATCAGAAAAATCGTCGGCGTGTTTTTGAGATGGAATGCCGGCGGCAACTGCTTTAGGACGCGCAATTTGCTCGCCGGCAGGAGTGGCGATTATCTCGACGCCCGATTGGCCAGATGTTTTCTTCTGGGTTTCCAGGTATTCAAATAAGTCTTTATGATCCGCCAACAGACGCTGATACATTTTAACCTGATCCGGACGGTAGCGCGGATTCGTGGGCGGGAAGCGATCAAGCTGGCTCTGATAATAGTCGACCTGGCCCTTGACAAGATCAATGAATTTCTCTAGCATTCCCTAGCCTTTCATAGGCAAGCGGGCGGCGTTCGCGCTCATTGGCCCGTTTCGAGATTGGAGCAAATGGAGCTGAGTTCCTGTCCGGGGCCAGCTCCATTTGTGTTTCTGACGTTCTTATACTTCCGAGTCGAACTTGGCGCAAGTCCCATCGCATCACTTTTCACATCGTTGCCAATTTTTTTAGTCTCAACCATCAATCAAACATCGCTCGCCCATCCAATATTCGTGCATGACGCGCGCCGGCGACCACATATTATGCCAAGTGCATAATTGGGAATGAGTAAGGCTCCGACATCAGGTCACAAAGCGCTCATCGAGAAGTTGCGGAAAGATTTCGCCGATCTCGCCAGTCAAGCGCGTAGCACGGAGCTTACCCAGCACGGGCAACGGAAGTTTAACGAGGAGATTAAGAAGGCTGCGGAAGAACTGAACGTGTTGCTCTGCGAGCTTGATCCCATCAAGCGACCAATTGCGATCTTCGATCCAGGCAACCCACGCACTATCGGTTTTTTCATCGCGCTCGCCTTGACCGCACAACCTCGTCAGCCTTTAGCGGACTTGAAGGAATTTTACGGGTCGGGGGTTTATGCGATCTACTACCGCGGCAATTTCAACCTTTACGCTCCGTTGCGCGGCGCGGAGACCCCCATTTACGTCGGACAAGCGAGGACTGGAAATGAGCACGCTCAGACTCCGGTGGAACAAGGGATCAGGCTCCTCGCGCGGCTCAACGAGCACCGAAAGAATATACTGCGCGCCTCGGCTACTTTGGACATCAACGACTTTGACTACCGAGCGCTAGTCGTTCAGACCGGATGGGAAACAGGCGCAGAAGACTATCTCATACGTCTTTTCAAGCCGATCTGGAACAGCGAAACCAAACTCGTCTATGGCCTTGGGAAGCACGGCGACAGCGCAGAAACTCGACGCAATAAGCGCTCTCCTTGGGATACGTTGCACTCCGGCCGCGAATGGGCAGGCGCGGATGCGATCGTTGACGCGAAATCATTGCAAACGATTGCTGCCGAACTAACCGAACACTTCGCGAAAGTGCCGCCATACCGAACTGTTAACGATGTGCTTGCTGGATTTATACAAGCCCTCAGACAAATATAGAAATTCGCAAAAAAAGATCCTTCGCCATCTTCTCCGGCGCGCATTATGTTGCGAGCCGCAGGCTTGTGATCCGAGAGTCTTCAGGCACCGCCTACTGCAAGCCCACCGGATCGATGACGCCGCGCGGGCAGCCGGGGTCCGTCGCCGGCGCGGCGGCGATGAGGTCGGCGAGTTTGCTGTCGGGTTTAACGTCGCCGGTCAATCCGATAGTCATCTCGACAATGAGATTGCGTCCGTCGTCTCTCTTGCAGGCGACGCGCACGCGATCCGCGGCGCCGTCGCCGAAGGTCGCGTTGAAGGCCGCCTTGAGTTGGTCGCGCGTGATCTCCTCGCCGATATGCGCCGCGAAAAGCTCCCGAACCTTGGAGCTATTCAGCTGCGACATCAGCGCGAGCGAGCGCGAGAAATAGTCGTCCGCGACGCCGCCCGGAAAGCAGGTGCCATGTTTGATCCACTCGTGCCGTTCGAGCAGCGACATCGTTCCCGGCATGACTTCCGACAGCGCATGCCTTGTCGCGTCGGAGAGTTCAGGCTCGGGCAGGGCGTTCCATCTGTCGTCCTTATCGGCCGCGATAATGTGGCGATCGACCTTGCAATATTGCTTTTTCGGCCATAGCCCGTGCAGCGTGAAATGGTTCGCGTCGAACCTGTCGGGCCGCTGCGTTTCGCATTCCGTCTTGTCGGGCTTGCCTTCGCAGAAGGCCGGCTGCCAGCTCACGGCAAGAATATAGTCGGGCTTCTGCGCCGCCTGCCCGCCGTCCTTCCCTTGCTGTCCGCCAGGATCGGTCGGATCCAGCCCGCCTTCATCAAGCGTCGCCTCGCCGCATCCGACCGCCACCCATCGGCGTCCTGGATTGGCGTCTGGCACGTCGATCAGATAATGCGTCGCGTCCGGCTTGTTCTTGGCGAAGATGCTGTAGTGCTGACCCGGCTCGACGACGACATTGCCAGGATTGGCGCCGCTTCTGATCGACTGAAGCGCGGGACAATTCTGACGGACGACGAAGCTTCCGGACGCGGGCGTCTCGGCGCCGGCGCTAGGAGCGAGAAGCAGCAGGGACGAGCATAGCAAATAGCGAAGAGCAACTGCGCGCAAGCGGATAACTCCAAACTTTAAACCGCGAGGGATGGTAATGGCGGCGGCGCCCGCGAGCAAGCATCGCCCCGCTTCTGAAGGCATGAAGCGGGCGCCGAGGCGCAACATCTCAGCCCGTCATGGCCGGGCTTTTCCCGGCCATCCACGTCGAGAGGCGGCGCAACGCTGCGCGATTTGTGGCGCGGCGCCGCGTGGGCGCCCGGCACAAGGCCGGGCATGGCGCGGACAGGGTGCGCGTCGCTTATTGCGCCGGCAAGTTCGCCAAGCATCGTATGAGTCGCGCCAGGCTTTTGGCGCAGGCCTTCAAACTTCCGCGAGCGCGTCCCGCAACTGCGCCAAATCCTCCGGCAATTCGCTTTCGAACAGCATTTCTTCGCCCGTGATCGGATGTTCGAAGCCGAGCGTCGCGGCGTGCAGCGCCTGACGACGCAAGCTCTCCACAAACTCTCGCGCATGTTCCGAAAGCTTGGCGACCTTGGTCTTGAAGCCCGCGCCGTAAGTTCTGTCGCCGATCAGCGGATGGCCGATATGGGCCATATGCACGCGGATCTGATGCGTGCGGCCGGTCTCCAGCTGGCAACGCAGCAGCGAGGCGACGCCGCAGTCCTCGGCCTTCTCCCAATGGGTGATCGCCTCGCGGCCGCGCGCTTCCGAGACCACCGCCATTTTCTCGCGCTGCGTCGAGTGACGGCCGAGCGGCGTTTGAATCGTTCCATGCGCGCGGTCGGGAACGCCCCAGACGAAGGCGAGATATTCGCGCGTCAAGGACAGCGTGCGGCCGTGATCGGCGAAGAGCCGCGACAATCCGTGATGCGCGGCGTCGGTCTTGGCGACGACCAGCAGCCCGCTCGTATCCTTGTCGATGCGATGCACGATGCCGGGCTTTTTCAACCCGCCGACGCCGGAAAGACTGTCGCCGCAATGGGCGATCAGCGCATTGACCAGCGTGCCGCTCTCATGCGCGCTCGCCGGATGCACGACGAGCCCGGCCGGCTTGTCGATGACGAGCAGATGCGAATCCTCATAGACGATGTTGAGCGCGATATTTTCGCCCTTAGGCTCTGCCGGCGCCGGCTCCGGCACGACAAGCGTGACTTTGTCGCCCGGCGCGATTTTCTTCGCCGGATCGCGCGCCGCAATATCGGCGATCGTCGCGCGGCCTTCCTCGATCAGCGCCTTGATACGGCTGCGCGAGAGATGCGCTGCGACGATTTCCGGCTGCTCGGTAAGAAAGCGGTCGAGCCGGACGCCGGCATGCTGCGGCGCCGCGAGAAACTCGAAGCCTGCGGCGGTTGCGTCAATTTGATGCGGAGCCATGACCGTCATTCAGCTTTTTTCCGCGCGCCGGCGCGCGCATGGTATTGAAAGCCGGAAACGCAGGCGTGGCGCGAGCGGAGGCGCGAACCGCCGTCATTCTGCCGATTGAATAATGCCGCCCAGGGGAGGCCCTTCCATTAGCGACGCCGAGGCTCCGTTCTGCGCCGTCATCGGCGCGGGCCCCGCCGGACTTTTCGCCGCCGACGCTCTTGCGCGCGCCGGAGCGCATGTCGTCATCTATGAGCACAAAGCGAGCCCGGCGCGCAAATTTCTGATGGCGGGGCGGGGCGGCCTCAACATCACCCATAGCGAAAGCCTGGACCGCTTCATCTTGCGCTACGGCGCCGGCGCCGCGCGGCTCGCGCCCTTCGTCCGCGCCTGGCCGCCGCAAGCGCTGCGCGACTTCTGCGCCGAGCTTGGCGAAACGACTTTCGTCGGCTCGAGCGGCCGGGTTTTTCCGGCGAGCTTCAAGGCGACGCCGCTGTTGCGCGCCTGGCTCGCTCGCCTGTCGCGGTTTGGAGTCGTTATCGCAACCCGGCACGCTTTTATGGGCTTCGCCGAATCCGGGGCTCTGCGTCTCATCGGTCCCGAGGGCGAATTCACCCGCAAATTCGACGCGCTGGTGCTGGCGCTCGGCGGCGCCTCCTGGCCGCGGCTCGGCTCCGACGGCGCCTGGGCGGCGCGGCTCGGCGCGCAAGGCGTTCGGGTCACGCCGCTCGCCGCCGCCAACAGCGGCGCTTTGATCGAATGGAGCGCGATCTTTCGCAGCGATTTCGAGGGCCAACCGATCAAGACGGTTTTACTGCGCCATGGCGCATCCGTCGCGCGCGGCGACGTCGTGGTGACGCGCGGCGGACTCGAGGGCGGGGCGGTTTACGCGCTCTCCTCGCAGTTGCGCGCCGCGACGCAAAAACACGGCGAGACGACGCTGTCGATCGATCTGCGTCCCGATACGACGCTGGAGTGTCTGGCGCGCAAACTCTCGCGCCGTCTGCCGAAACAGTCGCATGCGAATTTTCTGCGCAAGGCGGGGTTCTCGAAAGTCGAGATCGGCCTCATGCGCGAGTCGCGCACGGGCGGGTTGCCGCGCGACGCCGAAACGCTGGCCGCTCTCATCAAGAGCGCGCCGCTGACCGTCACGGGCGTCGCCGGTCTTGAGCGCGCCATTTCGACCGCCGGCGGAGTTTCCTTCGACGAACTCGACGACGATCTGATGCTCAAGAAGCTGCCGGGCGTTTTCGTCGCCGGCGAGATGCTCGACTATGACGCGCCGACGGGCGGCTATCTTTTGCAGGCGGCCTTCGCCACCGGACTGGCCGCCGGGCGCGGCGCGGCCCGCTATCTCGGACTTTCGCCCGATCAGCCGGTCACGCCGCCCGAGCCGGATCTGGCCGTCGCGTCGCCGCTCCAGGATCCTGACGGGCGTTCGCCGGAAACATCGGACAAATACAGCGCATAGGTCAGATGCCGCCGCCGGCCGGCGCGGCGCATTTCCCTTTAGGGCCAAGGCGCATATGCTCGCCGACATGCTGCCTTCGCGCTTCTGGACACAACTCTCGCTGCGGGACATGCGCGCGCATGACATGTCGCGCGTCATCGCGATTCTGCCGATCGCGGCGGTGGAGCAGCACGGGCCGCATCTGCCGCTCGGGGTCGACGCGATGATCATGGAAGGCTGCATCGAGCGCGTCGCGGCGCGCCTGCCGGACGACTTGGACGTCGTCTTTCTGCCGATCCAGAGCGTCGGCGTTTCCACCGAACATCGCGACTTTCCAGGCACGCTGACTCTGACCAACGAGACGGCGTCGCGTCTTCTCTGTGAGATCGCGGAAGGCGTCCTGCGCGCGGGCGTGACGAAGCTGGCGCTGCTCAATTCGCATGGCGGCAATTCGGCGCTCGTGTCGCAGACAGCGCTCGAACTGCGCGCCCGTTTCGGGGCGCTGGCGGTCGTCGCCTCCTGGGCGCGCTTTGGCTATCCCGACGGCTTGTTCTCGGAGTTAGAACTGCGCCATGGCGTCCATGGCGGCGAGATCGAAACGTCCCTGATGCTCGCCTTCCGGCCGGAGCTCGTCGATATGGCGCGGGCGAAAAACTTCCCGCCTGCGACGCTCGACTTCGAGCGCGATTTCGCCTGGCTGCGCGCCGATCGCCCCGCCGGCTTCGGCTGGATGGCGCAGGACCTTTCGCCCGCCGGCGCAATGGGCGACGCTTCCAAAGCCAGCGCGGCGAACGGCGAAGCTGTGGCGGATTACTGGGCGACGGCCTTTATCGAACTGCTGCGCGACATCGAGGCCTTCGATCTCACACGGCTCAAGAGCCTGGATGATTGAGAATTAGGCCGCCGGGGCCGTCCAGGGATAGGTCCAGGTCTCGGTCAGCGTACGCCCATGCGTCCGCAGAAACAGCCGAAGGTCGGCGGTCTGACCCGGCTTTACCGACACGTCGAACAGCGCGCGCAATCCGCCGATATGCGGGTTCGCGGCGACGCTCGCGCGCAGCATGCGCCCGGTGTTGGTTGTCGCCACCGCCTCGACCTGACTGGGATCGGCGAGGAAGTAGGCGAGGTCGCCGCCGGCGAAATCGACGAGGAACCGATGCGACTCGGGGTCAATGGGTTCGGTCGAGCCGAGCGCACGCGCCGGCGCCTCAAAAGTGTTGACGACGACGCCATTGGGCGCAAGCCGCGGCATATCGAGACCCGCCGTAATCCGATAGGCGTAGACGAAGGGCGCGCCGGGCTGCGGCGGTTTGGCCGGGATCCAGCTTGCGACAATATTGTCGTTAGTTTCGTCGCGCGTCGGCAGTTCGATCAACTCCACGCGGCCTTCGCCCCAGTCGCCGAGAGGCTCGACGAAATAGCTGGGGCGGTTTTCATAGGCGAGGTCGAGATCCTGATAGGATTCGAAGGTCCTGTCGCGCTGCAGCAGGCCGAAGCCGCGATTGTTGGCGTCGAGAAATGACGAAATCCGTTCGCGGGGCGGATTGCCAAGCGGACGCCAAATCCATTCGTCTGCGCCAGTGTGAATCAGGAGACCGTCGGAATCGTGCAATTCGGTACGAAAACCGTCGCGCATGCGCCGGTCGTTTTCGCCGGTCAGATACATCGACGTGAGCGGCGCTAGGCCGAGTTTCGCGCCTGACCGGCGTGGGAACAGCGTCGCCTGGATCTCAAGCGTGCTGTCCTGCGCAGCGAAAAGATCGAATTTGAAGGCGCCCGTCGTCGCCTCGCCGTCGAGAAGCGCATAGAGCGTCGCGTGATTGCCGCCCTTCTCCGGCGTTTCGATCCAGAACTCGCGGAAAAACGGAAAACTCTCGCCATCAGCCCCGGCGTCGACGCAAAGCGCCCGGGCGGACAGTCCATAATTCTGGTCGCGGCCGAGAAAGCGAAAATAGCTCGCGCCGAGGAAGGAAATCACCTCGTCGTGGACATGCGGGTCGTTGACCGGAAAATGCAAGCGGAAGCCGGCGAAGCCGGTGTTCACGGGAGGCGCCCTCTCGATCTTGAGGCGGCCATAGTCGAAGAGCGCCGGCGCATAGGGAATTGGCGTCGCGATGCCGTCGCGAATCGTGTTCACCGTAACCGGGCGACGATAAAGAAAGCCGAGATGGAAGGTCTCCAGCCGGAAGCCGCCGTCGGCGAAGACATCATGGTCGCGCCGGAAGCGAATCTCTCGCCAAGTGTCAAAGTCCAGCGCGTCGAACGGGTCCGGCAGGCGCGAAGGCACGGCGTTGTCGAAAGGCGCAAGCGCGAGATCACGCGCCCGCTGCACCACGTTCTCGAAGCCGAACCGCGGCGAGGGGACGACATTGGCGGCCTGCGCTGGGCTCTTGAGCGCATAGTGCGCGCCGACTGCAGAGAGCGCGCCTGCGAATTGGCGCCGCGTTAATCGCCTCATTCCCGCATCCGCACCAGGGTTTTCCGTTGTCTATAGGGACTGCCTGCCTGCTGCTCTAGCTCTATCGTTTCGGTTGCGCAAGAAGCGGGCGTCCTGAGGGGTCACGGCGCGACAACTTTGCCAGCCTCGCCGAAAAAATAGTCTCGCGCCCCAAAAACCGCTTGTAACGGCGGGAAAAGCGCGTATCTACATCCTTGCCCAAATCGCACGTGCCTGTGGTCGTGTGTCGGTAGGCGGGGATCCGGACAAGAGGCCGGTCAACCGCCAGCGTAAAACCGGCAGCCGGAGGCGAACCGGCGAACTCCGTCTCTGCGGAGGATCGCGACTTAAAGCAACGACGGACCGGGCTTTTTCGTCTCTGTCGACCCTCCAAAGGTCGGCGTACCGAAGAGGCTTGTCTTTCTTGCCGGGCGTGCGGATCGGGATTCTCCCCTTCCAATCGATGGCTGTACCCGCGGAAGCGTGCGCGCTCAGGCGTGCATCATTTCGCATCGGTCCAGTCAACGGCGCATCAACCAGCCGTTCGAGCGCTTGCGCTCGCGCGGCCTTGGACAGCTAACCCAACGTTCGTCGCGTCTCCATCGCGCGCGGGCGAACGGAGCGGCGTGTCCGTTGACGCTCAACGATCTGGGCGCGGTTCGCCGCGCAAGGGGGCCACAATGACCGACCGTATTCTCGATTTCCTCGCCGAGCGCCGACGCAACGGGCGCGACAACGGACCTTGCCTCGTCGTCGATCTCGACGTCGTGCGCGAAAACTATGTCGGCTTCGCCAAGGCGTTGCCGGATACGCGCGTCTTCTACGCCGTGAAGGCCAATCCGGCGCCGGAAGTTCTCTCGCTGCTTGCTTCGCTCGGCTCGTGCTTCGACACGGCCTCCGTCGTCGAGATCGAGCAGGTTCTCGCCGCCGGCGCGACGCCCGATCGCATCAGCTTCGGCAACACGATCAAGAAGGAGCGCGACGTCGCGCGCGCCTATGCGCTGGGCGTTCGCCTGTTCGCCGTAGATTGCGAGGCGGAAGTCGAGAAGATCGCGCGTGCCGCGCCTGGCTCGCGGGTGTTCTGCCGCATTCTGTGCGACGGCTCCGGCGCCGAATGGCCCCTGTCGCGCAAATTCGGCTGCGTCCCCGAAATGGCGACGGGCGTGCTCGAGCATGCGCATCGTTTGGGCCTTAGCGCCTATGGCGTGTCGTTCCATGTCGGCTCGCAGCAGACGAACCCGCGCATGTGGGATGGCGCGCTGCAGTCGGCGGCAGACATTTTCCGCGAACTCGCGGAGCGCGGAATCAACCTGCAGATGGTCAATCTCGGCGGCGGCTTTCCGACGAAATACCTAAAGAACGTGCCGGCGGTGAAGCAATATGGCGCCGCCATCTTCCGCGCGCTCTCGAAGCATTTCGGCAACCGCATTCCCGAAACGATCATCGAGCCGGGCCGCGGCATGGTGGGCAACGCCGGGCTGATCGAAGCGGAAGTCGTGTTGATCTCGAAGAAGTCGGCGCAGGACAGCGAAATCCGCTGGGTCTATCTCGACATCGGCAAGTTCAACGGGCTGGCCGAGACGACCGACGAGATGATCCGCTATCCGATTCGCACCCCCGCCGACGGCGCGCCGACGAGCCCCTGCGTGATCGCCGGACCGAGCTGCGACAGCGTCGACGTGCTCTACGAGAAGCAGCCATATCTGCTTCCGGTCTCGCTCGAAATCGGCGCGAAGGTGCTGATCGAAGGAACCGGCGCTTATACGACCACCTATTCGGCGGTCGGCTTCAACGGTTTTCCGCCGCTCGAGACGCATGTGATCTGAGCGAGTCGATCGTTTCCCTCGTCCTTCGAGACGGCCTCTTCGAGGCCTCCTCAGGATGAGGGAAACTTGATGGTGGCCGCCCTATCCGCCCTCACTCTGAGGAGCGAGCGAAGCTCGCGTCTCGAAGGGCGAGGGCGGGAACAATCCCAACCCAGTCCCGTTCGGCGGGCGCGTCATGCGCCAGGCGCGAGGGTCGCTTGTCCTTCTTGAGGGGAGGAAAAGATGGCCTTTCTTGCTCACCACGACTTTGACGCTGGACCGCGCGCCTCTAGGCGCGCTTGCTCCGCCATGTCCCATGCGCGCCTGGAGGCGCGCGGTCCATTTACGCTCGCCGAAGAAACGCTCGCCGATGTCGCGGCGCGCGAAGCCCTGCTCGACGACGCCTTTGGCCCCGCGCGATTCCTGAAGACCTGCCAGCGGCTGCGCGACGGATCGGCGCCGGCGCCGGGGCTCGCGCTGGTCGCGACGGACGAAGACGGCGCGCTCATTGGCACGCTGCGGCTCTGGCCGATTCTTGCCGGCGGACGCGACGCGTTGCTGCTTGGCCCGCTCGCCGTGGCGGCGTCTTCGCGCTCGCTTGGAATCGGCCGCGCGTTGATCGAGGAATCACTCGCCCGCGCGGTTGAGTTGGGCCATCGCGCCGTGCTGCTCGTCGGCGACGCCCCTTACTACGCGCGTTTTGGTTTCGAGCGGCGTTTCGCCGAGCGGCTGACGATGCCCGGCCCGGTCGAGCGCGCGCGCTTTCTCGGATTGGAACTCGTCGCTGGAGCGCTGGAAGGCATGCGCGGCCGCGTCATCCCGGCCGCTCAACCTGCGATCGACCTACCGCAGGCTGCGTAAGCCTCACCAATAGGCGAGAATGCCTCTCGCTAGCGGATAGGAGAGGCCGGCGCCCAGGGCGACGCCGGCGGCGACGTCGCTTGGATAGTGATGCGCCGTGGCGATTCGCGACCAAGCCATCGACAGCAGGAGAAGGCCCGCAGACAACGTCGCCGCCGGCCAGGCGATGACGATCGGCGCGAGCACGCCGGTCAGCGTCATCGCATGGCCGCTCGGAAATGAATGATCGTCGAGCGTGCGCAGCAGCGAGGGCAGCCGAGGATCGGTCTGGAAGGGGCGCTTGCGTCCAAAGCGCCGCTTGATGAGCGGATAGAGCATGTGCAGGAGCGCCGCGTTGACGCCTGCGAGCACCGCGACATGCATCCCCTGCCAGCCGAGGCCGATGAGGACGATCGGCGCGAGGATGAGATAGATCCAGCCGTTGCCGAGCTTGCTGATGGCGATGGCGAGGAATTTGCCGAGCGCCGAGCGCGCCGTTCGTGAGAAGAAATGAACCGTCGCGAGGTCGAGTGCGATGAGGCGTTGACCCCATGTGGCGACGGCGGCGACTGTTTGCGGCTCCGATGACGCATCTCGCGTCAGCTTCGCCAGCTGGTCAGATGTGAACGCCATGACGCAAGACTACGCGCGTGAGGCTGCGGTTTCGCGACGCGGAGGCTGCGTTTCGATGACGTTCGGATAGAGGTTGAGTGACGTTTATGTGATATTTGCGTGACGACGCTAGATCACGCTGCATTTGGGCGGAATCGCCCAAATGCAGATGACGTGATCGATTCTAAAAGTTTAGAGCGCGCTCGACGCGAAAAACCGGCTCCCACTTTTTCGCGAGCCGCGCTCTAGGCCGGCGCGTGTTTGGCGAAGGCGCTGCGAAAGACGGCGTCGAAGGCGTCGACGTCGACATTGACTGTTTCGATCGCCGCGCCGTCTTCGGCAACGCCGCAAAAGCGATATTGCGGGTCCGAGAATTCGAAACCTTCGTCGTCTTCGGCGCTCTCATAGGGCAGCGCGATTTCGACCATCAATTGTCGCTTCAGCGACAGCGCGCGGCCGACCACTGCGTCGATGCGGTCGTCCTCGCTGCTGAAATAGCCATCAAGCACGATCATGCAGATGTCGGCGTTCCGCGCTTCGTCCTCCAGCCATTGCAGCGCCGCTTCGACGCTTTCGGCGATGTCGATCTTGCCTTCCGCGCTGACGACGAACTGTTGCGGGCGGTCGACGCCCGCGTCCGACCGCGCCACGCCGAAGGGCGTCAGCATCTGTCCGCGCGCCAGCGTGGTGACGGCCTTGGCGAAGGCCTCGCCGGCCAAAGCGGCGATGGGGTCGTTCGGAGTCGGTTGGGCGTCAATGCTCATGACGTTCTCCTCGGCTCGCCGTCCGTGAACCGCTGACCTTGCATTACTCACACCGTCCTTCATCGCTCACTATTTCGAGCGCGTTGCGCTACCCGAAGCGTTTCCAGAAGTTTTCGGCCGTCGGTACCAAATCGAAGGATCACGTCGATACGGGAAATGTTATGTCCAGCGGCTCGGCCGGTGATTACTATTAGCTCTTGAATTGTCGCGATGGCCGATTCCAAGTCATCATATGCAATACCAGGTAAGCCTTGCACAGAAGTTTTGAGGTCTGCATGTGCTTGAAGTTTGTTGCGGTGCAGCCGAATTTCCTCAACACGCGCGTCCAGCTGCTCGAGCAGTTTTTCGATTTCCTGCGAATCAGATTCAGCAAGCTCCTTTCTCACCTTTGAAACAAGGTTTTTTAGGCTCGCGTTTTCGTTTCGATATTTTCCCTGGCCGGAGGCTTCTGGGTCTGTGAGGCGAGCAACCGCAAGAGTGATATCGTACAGCATCAGTCGCTGAAGCAGACCGAAGACGAATGAACCGCTGGCATTCAATAGGTCGACATTGTCTGTTCCGCTATCGAATAACTGCAAATATAACTTCCAGTGAGTAGAGATTTCGATGACTTGGTTGAAAACGGCCTGAAAAATATCCTCCAGCTTCGGATCTTTCATAACGTCTTCGTCGCTTCTCTGAGCCATTTGCGCGTCTTGGCGTCGACGAGCGGCGAAAGCGTCTTGCGCACCTGCGCGTGATAGGCGTTTAGCCAGTCGGTCTCTTCCGGCGTCAGCAATTTCGCCTCGACGCAATTCAAGTCGAAAGGCGCAAGCGTGATGGTTTCGAACCCATACATCTCGCGCTCGGCGCCCTTGATCTCACGCCTTTCGACGATGACGAGATTTTCGAGCCTGATCCCATAGTCGCCGGCGCGGTAATAGCCGGGCTCGTTGGAGAGGATCATGCCTGGCTGCAACGGCGTCGCGCCGAGTTTCGAAATGCGCTGCGGCCCCTCATGCACGGAAAGATAAGCGCCGACGCCGTGCCCCGTGCCATGGTCGAAATCGAGCCCCGCCTCCCACAAAGCGCGCCGCGCGAAGGCATCTAACTGCGCGCCGGAGACGCCCTTCGGAAACACCGCGCGGGCGATGGCGATATGGCCTTTCAGCACGCGGGTGAAATGTTCGCGCAATTGTTTCGACGCGGGCCCGACGACGAGCGTGCGCGTCACGTCGGTGGTGCCGTCGAGATATTGCGCGCCGGAATCGACGAGATAGACGCCGCGGCCGATCTTGAGATTGCTCTTCTCGGTCACGCGATAATGCGGGATCGCCGCATGTTCGCGAAAGGCGGAGATGGTCGGGAAGGAAATGTCGCGCAAATCGCCGTTCTCGCGGCGGAAGGTTTCGAGCGCTTCCGCCGCCGAAATCTCCGTCAGCCCGCCCTTTGGCGCGGCTTCAGCGAACCAGGCGAGAAAGCGCGTCAGCGCCGCGCCGTCGCGGATATGCGCGGCGCGGGCGCCTTCAAGTTCAGTCTCGTTCTTGATCGCTTTGGGCAGCGTCGCCGGATCGTCGGCGAGACGCGGCTTGCCGCCCGCCGCGCGCAAGGTTTCGACGAGCTTCGCCGGTGCCGTCGCCGAATCGAACAGGATCGTCGCGCCGCGCTTGCCGGCGTGAACGAGATCGTCGATGAGCGTGTCGGGGGCCTTCAGCGTCAGGAATTTTTGAAGCGCCGCGCGCGTCTTGGGCGCGAGCTTCGCGTCGTCGACATAGAGCGCCGGCGCGCCCTCTTTCGGCAGCAAAGCGAAGCACAGCGCGATCGGCGTATGCGCCACATCGGCGCCGCGAATGTTGAAGGCCCAGCAGATGGCGTGCGGATCGGACATCAGCGCGGCGTCGGCGTCCTTCAGCGCGGCGCGCAGTTTCTTGATTTTCGAATGCGCGCTCTCGCCGGCGTAACGCGCCGGATGAACGACAATAGCGCCTTTCGGCTCGGCCGGGCGATCGGCCCACAGCGCGTCGATCGGATTTAATTCGAGCGGGACGAGTTCGATCTTCTTTTCCGCGAGCGCCTTCGTAAAGCGCTCGATCTGCGCGCTGGCATGCACCCAGGGGTCATAGCCGATGCGCGCGCCGGGACGCGCATGATCGCCGAGCCATTTCACCGGCGTCGTCTCGGCGATGTCGAGCGGCTTGAAGAGTTTGGCGTCGATCTCGCCGCGCACCTGAATGACATAGCGGCCGTCGATGAAGATCGCCGCCTCTTTGTCCAGCACCACGGCGAAGCCGGCGGAGCCGGTGAATCCCGTGAGCCAGGCGAGCCGCTCGGCGCATTTGGGCACATATTCGTTCTGATGGGCGTCGGCGCGCGGCACGAGAAAGCCGTCCAGCCCCTGCCGCTTCAGTTCACTGCGCAGCGCCTTGAGGCGCGCCGCGCCGTCGCCGCGCGCGGCGTCGTCGACGAATGTCTGAAATTTCGCTTCGAACATCCGCACAACCTATGCACGTCGCACGTCATGGGCAATGGCTCGAACCACTCCCCTCCCCAGCCTTCGCCCGCTTTAGCGGGGGAGGGAGAGGGAGGGGGCGCAGGACGCCCCGCTGCGCCCCAACACCAACGTCGCCCAGCCGTCGATGTCGCCCCGCTCGAAAAGGAAAAATCCCTGGGCGCGGTAGGCGTCAAGCACGCCGCGCACGTCGCGCGCCAGCAATCCTGAGAGCACAAGCTCGGCGCGAGGCGCGGCGGCGCCGGCGATCTGCGGCGCGAGCAGGCGCAAAGGCTTCGCCAGAATATTGGCGAAGATCAGATCATATTCGCCTTGCAGCGCCGCGTGCCGCAGCCCGGTCGCGACGACCGGGCGCACATAGGGGCCGGCGCCATTGGCGCTTGCGTTGGCGCGCGCCGTCGCCACCGCGACGGGATCGATGTCGCCGCAGGCGACCCGCTGACGGAAGATCAGCGCGCTGGCGATCGCCAGCACACCGGTGCCGGTTCCGACATCGAGAATGCGCGCCGGGCGCCGGCGCTTGGCTACTCTGTCGAGCGCCTTGAGGCAGCCGAGCGTCGTGCCGTGATGGCCGGTGCCGAAGGCGAGCGCCGCCTCGATTTCGACGCCGATGTCATTTGCGCGCCGCCGCGCCCGGTCATGCGCGCCATGCACCAGCACCCGGCCGGCGCGCACCGGGGCGAGGCCGGCAAGCGCGTTCTCGACCCAGTCCTGCTCGGCGATCGTCGAAAAGCGCGCGGACCGCGCCGTTTCCGCGTCGGCGGCGGCTTCGATCAGCGCGCGAATCAGCGCTTCGTCGGGCGCATCGGCGAAATAGACTTCGAGCGACCATTGCGGCCCGCCGTCCAGCTCGAAGGCGGCGGCGGCGGTTTCGGTCGGATCGAAGGTCTCGACAATGAGGTCGGCGACGGCGCGGGCGCGCTTTTCGTCGCAATCGAGGCGCAGCATGTGGCTGGCGTTATTGGGCGGAAGACCTTCAATCATGAGGGCGCTTAGCACGGGGCCGGCCCGCCCGTCACCTTTCGCCGGGCCGGCTCGATCTATAATGTCGCGTTAGCGACGGCCCAATGAATTGAAGGCGTGAATGACCGAAAGACTTTCGATCTGTCTCATCGGCCCCAAGAAGGGCGGCAAGTCGTCGCTGCTCGCCTCGCTCGTCGATTGCGTCGCGCAGAGCGCCTTCGGCTATTCGCCGCGCCTGCGCCCGGCGCTGCAGCCCGTCACCGAGTCGGAATTCTATGCCGAGGGCGTCGAGCCGAAGAAGGCCGATCTGCTCATGGTCGAACAGGGCGACTATGAGCGGCTGCGGCGGGACTTCGCCGAGGGCGGCGTCGCCACCGACACGCTCGACACTTATGAATATCGCTTCCGACTGACGGTGAATGGCGAGGCGCCGCCGGCGGTCGTGTTGCGGGGGCCTTGGCTTCTCGAAATCATCGATTCGGCGGGCGAGATCGCCGTGCCGCCGGACGGCGCCGAAGTGGCGATCCTAAACGACGTCAAAGCGAAGCTCGCCAAGCAGATGCTCGACTCGGAGGCGATCATCCTCGTGTTGCCGCTGGTGCGACTCGAGGATTCCGGCTGGTCGGGCAATCTCTCCCGCCTGATTGATCGGCTGGCGCTGGCGCCTGAAAAGAAGCTGAAGCGGCTTGTCGTCGTCTTCTCGCAATATGAGCGATTGTTCGCGCGGTTCGGGCCGAGCGCTTTCACCTACGCCTGCGATCCTGCGGTCGCGCTGCACGTCTTGCGCAAATCGCTGCGCGCCGTGCAATGGCTGGACCGGCTGCGCGCCCTGGAGACGCCCAACGGCGGCGTATCAGTGCGTTTCACGGTCTGCTCGGCCTATGGCTTCGTCAAGCGCTTTCAAAATCCCAACATCGATCCGCATCAGCCCGGCGAGCGCCGGTTTCGCCGCGCCGGACTCGAGGGCGCCCGCGCCTATAATGAATATTGGCGGCCGTTTCTCACCGCCGAGCCGTTTCTTTACGCGGCGCTCGGGCACGACAGCGCCTTCACCTTCTCCTATGCGCAGCTCGACGCGCGCATGGAGGAGAGCGCGTGAAAGGGCATTGAAAAAGCCAATTCCCTTGGGCCGGTGACTTGCCGCTGACGGCAATTTCTGCGCGTCAATCCCTGGTTAAGGATATGCGGCTAGGCTGACGCGTTCACTTTCCGCGCGAAAGGACGGGCAATGCATCGGGCGGTCCCGCAAGGCGATCAGACGGCCGAAGTCTCTCTTGAACGGCTGCACTATGGAAAGCTCGCTTCCGGCGCGACGTTGAGCGTTCCGGCGGCGGCAGGCTATGGCGTGACTCTGCGCAGCCACAATTTACAGGCGTCCGACGACAGGCTGCTCTCGCCGCCGCGGCTCATGGCGCTGCGCCGATTCGAGCCCGATCTGGTCGATCCCGCTGCGCGCCGGCGCGGCGCCTTTCTCGCGCGCGTTTCGCCCGAGCCAGATTCACGCCGCGCGATCTTTTTGCGCGCCCGGTTTCGCCCTGAGGACGGAGAAGACGGCCACGGGCGCCTCTATCAGCAGAGCGCCGTGTGGAGCGTGGCCGCTTCCGATTGGCGGCGACATCCGGCGGCGCTGCTCGCCATGGCGGGCTCAGAGCTTGAGGCGCTTCCGGACTTGGCGAGCGAAGCCGAGTGCGTGCGCTTCAGCGCCGCGCCGGCGCGCTACGTCGTGCGCATGCTTGATCCGCAGGACGTCTGGGGCGCGCTTGAGGACGCGCTTGACAAGTCCCACTGGGCGGCGCCGACCTTGGAATTTCTGGCGCGCGGCGCCGAAACCGGCGAAGACGCGACGCTGACCTACGGCGCCGACGATTTCGCAAGCGAAGCTGCGTTTCTCAGGGCCGTTGGTCTCGCGCTGCAATTCTTGCCGGCGAGCTATCCGCGCTGGCGCGAAATCTGCGTCGTTTCCGGCCTGCGTCATGAGTCGCAGGGCCTTTGCCTGCGCTACCTGCCTTCGCTGCGGGCGGCCGCTCGGACCTCGGTCGCCGCTTGATGTTACGCTGACGGACGCCTGTCCATCGGCCCCGTTTCGGCGATCAGATAGCGCTCGAGCGCGCCGCAGCGACGGCGCGGAAAATTGGCGGCGCCGGCGTCCGAGTAATAGGCGCGCGGACCATTGGCTGCGCCGTCGGCGGCGCGCTGTAGGGCGCGGGCGGCGCGGGGCTTCAGCGCCGAGAAGAGCCGCGCTTCGATCTGCGCGATCGTGACATTGTCGACCAGATAGGCGCCTTTGCGGTCGACATGAGCGATTTCGTCGCGCACGAGTCGATTGAGGATGGCGACGACATTGTCATGCACATTGGGCGGCAGCGCCGAAATCGCGTCCGTCTCGGGCGCGATCTCGCTCATGTCGCCATGCACCGGACGCGCGGCGCGCAGGATCGCCTTCATCGCGCGCACGTCGGTCGGCTGGTCTTCGTCGTCGGAAAGATCGAGCGGCGCGGCGAACTGGCGCCGTTCGCGCGCGTCATAGCTGCGCTTAAAAATTTCCGACAGGAATTTCATGATAAACAGAAAGGCGTCCTGCGCCATGGCGACGCAGATCGCCATGGTCGAATCCGGGGTGAAGCTCCAGAAGGCTTCGCGCGCCAGTTCGAATTTGTTGCGCTCGGAACTATGGGTGCGAAGATAGGCGTCGCTTTTCTTCAACAGCTCGCGCACCCCATCTTCCGTTAGGCCGGCCGCCTTGCCGGAGACGACGCAGGCGTCGATGAGAGTCTTCGCTTCGTTGAAGCCATTGGCGGCGGCGGTCCGATCTGACGGCGGCGCCGCGCGGATTTTGGCGACGATCGCCGAAAGCTCATCGCGCAGCCCGGTTTCGAGCCCGCATTTCTTGTCGAAGGCGGCGCGCGCGGCGAGCGTTTCGTCGCGCGCGGCGAGCAGATCGCGCGCCTCGCCCTGCGGCTCGCATGTGAAGTCATGCGGAACGGCCGCCGGCAGGGCGTTCGACTGCCGCGCCGCTGCAAAAATCGGTTCGCACAGGGGCTTTGCTTCGCGCACGATGCGCCACCGCGGATCCATCCGCAGCTGGTCGCGCAGCGCGATGAGATCGCGCACCGTCGCGTCGAGATCGAGCGCGGCCTCGCTCTTTGGCGTCGGCCGCGTCGATGCGGCGCTTGCGGCCTCGGCTTTCTGTTTCAGCGTGATCGTTTGAGCTGTCAGCGCGTCGCGCCGTTTCACGGCGTTGGCGCGCTCGTTCGCCGGGCCGGCGAGCGTCTGCCTCAGCGCGGTGACGCGTTTCATGGCTTCGGCCGCTTTGTCGCGATGCGCGCGGCAGTTTGGGCCGCAGGACGCGCCCAGGCCGTCGAGCCCGTGCTCGGCGTCGACGGCGAGCTGTTCTTCCTGACGCACGGCGGCGGCTGCAGTCGCCATTTCGTCCTGTTTCGCTTTCACCACGGCGTCGAGTGCGGCGATGCTGCGCTCCAGCGCCTCGATCTCGCGCCGCGCGTCCTCGAGCTGACGCATCGCCGCCTGGGCGCTTTCCATCTCTGCCGCAGCCTGGCTCGCGGCCTGCGCGATTACCGCTTGCTGCGCCTCCTGCCGCTTGCGAATGGCGTCGCGCAGCGCCGGCCCCGCTTGACGCGCGGTGTCGATGAGGCCGTCGATCGACGTGAGATAAGTCTTGTAGCTTGGGGTCTCGGCGATGCGCGCCGAAGACGCTTCGTAGGCGGCGGCGATTTCCTTTGTCGCCGGCAGGATCAACTCGGTCGCAAGCTCCATCGGCTGCAGTTCGGCGACGATCTTGCGGGAAGAGAGCTTGAAAATGTTGTTGTAGTAAAAAGTGAAGGAAAAAAAGACGGAGATCGAGAAGACGAAGACGAAGACCAGCGCGGTCACGACGGTCTTGATGATCACGCGCTCGCGCGCCATCCGCCGCCTCGCGATGAGCGCGGCGAGATCGACGCCGAGCGACCAGGACGTCGCCGCGAGCATGGTGAGAACGGCGGTCGTCGCGATCAGCGTGCCGGCGATCCCGATCACGTCGCCGGGCTCCTTTTGCATGATGTCGATCATGCCCGAGGAGGTCGTGTAGAAGACCCAGGCGAGGACCGGCAGGGCGGCGGCCATGCCGACTCGGCCGAGGTTGAGATCGCCCCGCCACAGGCGCACGAGCGGCGATGCGAGCGCGTCGAAAAGACCGAAGCCTCGCCGCGGCGGCGCCGAATCGGGCGCGCGGGCCTGCTGCTGGGAGGCTGTCATCGCGCAGGCGCTCCTGACGCTCGAACCGGCCGGCTGTGCATGTCCGCTCCCTCTAAATGAAACATCGGTTGCCGAAGCTGCCGGCGAATTGAGACGGATTTGCGCTTCGGCGCAAGGGCGGGGCGGTCGTTGCTGCGCCGCGAAAGCGAAGTCGCCCGGCCCTAGGCGGCGTCGCTGACCGCGATGCTGATGGTCTTGCCCAGCGCCGCTTTCCCTCGCTCGATGATTCGTGCTAGAGCCCGAGTTTGACTGTCTGCGGCTGGGCCGTTCGGCCGCGACTCGCGCTGACGGGCCTTGAACCCGTCAAGTCTCCAAGGGGTCAGCCGTGGCCATTCCGTTCCGTTACATTGCGAAAATCGGCGTCTATCTGCTCAAACAGCACCTGACGGGCGTGCAGCGCTATCCGCTCGTGCTGATGATGGAGCCGCTGTTCCGCTGCAATCTCGCCTGCGCCGGCTGCGGTAAGATCGACTATCCCGACCATATTCTCAACAAGCGGCTGTCGGTCGAGGACGCGCTGCGCTCGGTGGATGAATGCGGCGCGCCGGTCGTTGTGCTCGCCGGCGGCGAGCCGCTGCTGCACAAGGACCTGCCGCAGATCGTCGAAGGAATCATCGCGCGCAAGAAGTTCGCCATCGTCTGCACCAACGCCTTGTTGCTCGCCAAGAAGATCGATCTCTTCAAGCCGAGTCCCTATTTCACCTGGTCGATTCATCTCGACGGCGACAAGGAAATGCACGACCACGCCGTCTGCCAGGACGGCGTCTATGATCGCGCGGTCGAAGCGATCAAGCTCGCCAAGTCGAAGGGCTTTCGCGTCACCACCAACAGCACCTTCTTTTCCGACGCCGATCCCGAGCGCGTCGCCGAATTCCTCGACGCTACGATGGCGCTCGGCGTCGACGGCATGACGGTTTCGCCGGGCTACGCCTATGAGCGCGCACCGGATCAGACGCATTTCCTGAACCGCACGCGCACGAAGGAGCTGTTCCGCGCCATTCTGCGCCGCGGCAAGGGCGGCAAGGCATGGGACTTCACCCAATCGTCGCTGTTCATGAATTTCCTCGCCGGCAACGTCAGCTACCGTTGCACGCCCTGGGGGATGCCGCTGCGCACGGTGTTCGGCTGGCAGCGTCCCTGCTATCTGCTTGGCGAGGGCTATGTGCCGACCTTCAAGCAGCTGATGGAAGAGACCAATTGGGACGCCTATGGCGTCGGCAATTACGAAAAATGCGCCGACTGCATGGTGCATTGCGGTTTCGAGGCGACCGCCGTCGCCGATTCGGTCCGCCGCCCTTGGCGAGCGGCCGCCGTCGCGCTCTTTGGCGTGCGCACCGAAGGTCCCATGGCCCCTGACATTTCGCTCGAGAATCAGCGCCCGGCCGAATATGTCTTCGACGAGAATGTCGCCAAGCTTTCAGAGCTCCGCGAGCATGAGGCGCAGCAACGGGCCCAGCAGCGGCCCACAGCGGCCTAGCGAGACGAAGGCGGCGCGCGAGTCGAGGCCGGCGCGGATCATGCCGCCAAGCTGACCCGGCCCGCGGATGAGTTCGCGCGCGACTCCCATTGAGTCGATGTCGCCTTCGGGCGTCAGCGCCCTGGCGACGAGCGGCGGCAGCGCCCGCGCCGCCGGATCGCTGATCGCGCGTAGCGCGACGAACGGGACATTGCGCCGCCGCGCGAAGTCTTCGGCAAGATGCGACTCCATGTCGACCGCGACCGCCTGCGCGCCTTCGCGCAGCGCCGCCTTGGCGGCCGGATGCATGGCTGGTTCGTCGACGCCGACGATGGCGCCGGGCGAGACTTTACAGCCGGCGGCGGCCGCGCCTTTCATCAGCGCTGAAGAGAAACGCGAATGGGTGTCGCGCCTCTCTTCTCCCGCGACGACGACGTCCGCCACCACGACATGGCCGGGCCGCAGCGCATGATCGAGGCCGCCGGCGAGTCCGAAGCTGACGACGGCTGAGAAGTCCGCTTCGGCGAGCGCGTCGAGCCGGCGCCGAAGGCTCGCCGCATTCGCGCCGCTGCACAGCGTCGTGACGCCTTCGCCGGCGGCGCAGGCGGCCTCGCGCTTCATGCCGACGATGACCAGTATCGGCGCGAGCGCGTCGAGCTTGGCGGTCCTTCTACGGCTAGAATCGCGCGCCATCGCTCCTCCGGGCTAAAGCCCGGCCTGGACGAGCTTGCTGTTGGCGCGCTGCAAATTGCGATAGCGCGCCAGCGCCCAGAGCGGGAAGAATTTTCCATAGCCATGATAGCGCAAATAGAAGACGCGCGGAAAACCCGTGGCGGTAAATCGCGCCTCGTTCCACAGCCCGCCGTCGTTCTGCGTCGCTTGCAGATAGGCGATCCCCTTTGCCACGGCCGGATGGTCGACGTCGCCCGCGGCCATCAGCCCGAGCAGCGCCCAGGCTGTTTGCGACGCGGTCGAGGGGGCCTGCTCATAGCCCTTGTAATCGAGCTTGTAGCTTGAAAGATCTTCGCCCCAGCCGCCGTCGTCATTCTGAATGGCGGCGAGCCAGGCGACAGCGCGACGATAGGCGTCATGATCATGCAGCAGGCCGGCGGCGTTGAGCGCACAAAGCGTCGACCAGGTTCCATAGATGTAATTCGCGCCCCAGCGGCCGAACCAGCTGCCGTCCTTCTCCTGTTCCTTGATCAGATAATTGACGCCGCGCTTGAGACATTCGCTTGTTTCGATCGTGTCGCCGAGCTGCGCCAACATCGAGACGCAGCGCGCCGAAACATCCGCCGTCGGCGGATCGAGCAGCGCGCCATGATCGGCGAAAGGGATGTGGTTGAGATAATGACAGGTGTTGTCGGCGTCGAAGGCGCCCCAACCGCCGTTCTTCGACTGCATGCCGACGATCCATTCCTTGGCGCGGGCGATGCGCGCGTCATAGGGCCGGGACGCGTCATTCGCCGTCAGCCGGTCCATCGCCGTGACGACGACAGCGGTGTCGTCGACGTCCGGATAGTATGCGTTGGCGTATTGGAACGCCCATCCGCCGGGCCGAAGGTCCGGCCGCGTCGCCGCCCAGTCGCCCTTCACGTCGAGCACTTGCAGGGGCGCAAGCCATTCGCAGGCCGCGCGGGCGGCGTCGCGTGCGTCTTCGTCGCCGGTTTCAAGCAGCGTGTGCGCCGTCAGACATGTGTCCCACACCGGCGAAACGCAGGGCTGGCAATAGGCTTCATTCTCGTTCACGACGAGCAGCCGTTCGATCGCCCCGCGCGCGAGCTTCTTGCGCGCGTCGTCGTCCGCGATGCCGAGCACGTCATACATCAGCAGACTGTTGACCATCGACGGAAAGATGCCGCCCAGCCCATCGACGCCATTCAGGCGCTCGGTGGTCCATTTCTCGGCAAGTTTGATCGAGCGCTCGCGCGGCCCCTTGGGCATGTGCGGCTCGATGAGGCGCAGCAGTCTGTCGACTTCCCCGAAGATATGCGCCCAGGGCCAGGTCTGGTGTTCGCCCTTCGGCCAGACCTTCACCTCTTCCGGCGGCGTCGCGAAGAGTTCTGGAATGTGGACGTTCCTGGGGTTCTTCGCCCGCGGCTTTTTCGTCATCAGCACCAGGAGTGGCACGAGAACGGTGCGGCCCCAGTAGGAAATCTTGTCGAGATGGAAGGGAAACCACTTCGGCAACAGCATGATTTCGACAGGCATCACCGGCACGCCGCGCCAGGGTATTTCGCCATAGAGCGCAAGCAGCGCGCGGGTAAAGACGTTGCTTTTCGCCGCGCCGCCATAGGCGAGAATCGCTGCGCGGGCGCGCGCCATATGCGGCGCGTCGACGTCGTCGCCGATCATCTTGAGCGCGAAATAGGCCTTGACGCTGGCGCTGATGTTGAGGCGCCCGTCCTGGAAGAGCGGCCAGCCGCCGTGGTCGCCCTGGCAGCGGCGCAGATAAACGCCGATCTTGCGTTCGAGTTCGGCGTCGACCGGCTCGGCGCGAAAATGGCGCATCAGCACATATTCGGCCGGAATGGTGGTGTCGGCTTCGAGTTCGAAGCAGAAATGTCCGTCGGTCTTGCGCAGCGACAGCAGCGCGCCTTTGGCGTTCTCGATGCTCGCCTCGAGCGCTTCGGTCGACACGGCGGTGAAATGATCGTCAATGCGCGCGGCGACGTTCATTGCAATTCCTTTTGACATTTGCGTTCAGGCGACGCTGAG
Source organism: Methylocystis sp. (assembly GCA_022843405.1). GTDB lineage: Bacteria > Pseudomonadota > Alphaproteobacteria > Rhizobiales > Beijerinckiaceae > Methylocystis. Next base: position 105,480 of record JALHNQ010000002.1, read on the forward strand.
CGTCGCGGCTTTGGTCGATTGGCGGTGCGGCTTGACGACGATTTCGACATCCTGTCCGAGCGCGACGAGGAATCGCAGCAGCCGCTCCAGCGAGAATTGCCTGAAGTCGCCGTGCAGCAGCTTCGATACGTCCGGCTGCTTGACGCCGAAAAGTTCGGCGGCCTGCACCTGTTTCAATCCCCGCTCCTTTAAGAGCGCCTCGATCTTGCGGACGAGTTGCGCCTTGAGGAAATTGTCGTCGGCAGGCGCTGCTAGAGCGCGCTGCGAAAAAGTGGGAACCGGTTTTTCGCGCAAAGCGCGCTCTAAGCTTTTAGAATCGATCACGTCATCTGCGTTCAGGCGAGTCCGCCTGAACGCAGCGTGATCTAGAGCGGCGGTTGAGTCTTCGGTCATGATTCTGGCTTGTGGAAAAGCGCGAGGCGCAGTTGCGCCGAGCGCATTGGCTATAGTGAATTGACTATATCGTCAAGCCGCGCCCGGCTCGACGATCGCCTTGGCAAGGAAAGACGCCTGGTTGCGGAGTTTGAAGGTCACATGCCTGACAGCTCTTTGTGCAATTATTGGAAATGAAGGCGATTTTCGCGTGATGAAAACGAAGTTTTAACTATCCGCCGCCGATGGTCTTTGCAGCAGCGTTGGAGGGATAGGCATGGCTATGAAACTCGAAGGCAGACGCGCATTGGCCGACCTTGCGGCCGGCAAGTTTTCGTTTGAGATGGTCGACGCCATCAAGGATCATGTCGGCGCGCTCGAGACGGAGCTGGAGCGCGTCAGGACAGAGGCGGAGCGGACCGGCGCGCTATATGAGCGCGCCGTCAATGCGGCGAGGCAGCAGGAATATAAGATTTTGCGGCTCGAAGCCGACCTGCGCACGGCGAATGAGAGAGTCTACGCTCTGTTGAAGGCGAATGCGCTGACTGAAACCGCCCTCAACGCGGCGAAGCGCGGCATCGCAACCGTCGTCGACTATCTCCCCGTCGCGCGAGATCATGCCGAGACGGGATTGAAGCGGACGCTGGCCTATCTCGCGACCGTCGATTTCAAGGGCAAGTTCGAGGCGCTGAAGGCGCATCCGATGACCGAGCAGGCGCTGCGCGAGATTGAGCGCCTCGCCGGGAAACTTGTCGAATATCTCCCCGTCGCGCGCAAGCAGGCGGTAGAGGGTTCGAAGAAGACTCTGAACTATCTCTCGACCACAGGTCTGCCGGCCGTAAGGACGCAGCTCGCCGCTATCGTCGAAAAGGCGTCGGTCTATATCGCCGACCTGCAAAAGAAGGTCGCGTCGCTCTGATGGGCAGGCGCGGCAAAGCCGTGCCGTACGCAAGGGCCGCGTCATTGCGAGCGAAGCGAAGCAATCCGGAGCGGTCGCGCGTCTGGAGGGCTTCGTTGCTTTCGTGCTTCGCAATGACGATGGCGTCCGATTAACGGCGACCAGCCAATTCCGCCGCCTTGTAGCCTGAGCGTATCGAGCCCTCGATCGTCGCCGGCAGGCCGGTATTCGTCCAGTCGCCGGCAAGCCACAGATTGACCCATGAGGTCGTCGCGTCGGGCCGACGCTTCTCCTGCGCCGGCGTCGCGGCGAAGGTGGCGCGCTTCTCCTTGACGATCTGCCAGGGCGGCGGCGTGGCCGGCAGGCTCGTCGCGGCGGCGACCTCCGCCCAGATTTTTTCCGCAAGCGCTTCGCGCGGTTCGTCGATCAGGCGATCCGCGCCGCTGATCGTCACTGAGAGGCGATCGTCGAAGGCGAACAGCCATTCGGTCAGCGTTCCGATCATGCCGAGCAGCAACGGCTGACCCTCAGGCGGCGGGATCTTGAAATGCGCGTTGAGAATCGCGCGAAAATCATTGGGCGCGACGAGACCGGGCACAAGCTCCTGGGCGATCCATGGCGGCGTCGCGAGAACGACCGCATCGCCTTTTTCGAGCGTCATTTCCGTATCGCCAAAGCGCAGCGCGGCGACGCGAGAATCCTCAAAGGCGATTTCGCGCAGACGCGCGCCGAAGCGCGGCTCGACGCCTCTGGCGCGAAGCATGCGCAGTGCCGGCTCGATGAAGGCGTCGCCGAGGCCGCCTTTCGCCACCATGGGGCGACAGGCGTCGCCGCCCGCCGCGAGCGTTTCACGCAGCACGGCGCCGGCGAGCGTGGCGGACGCCTCTTCAGGTTCGGTGTTGAGCGCGGAGAGCAGAACCGGGCGCCAAAGGCGCTCCCATAGCGGGCCATGGCAGCGAATGGTTTCGCCGATGGTCGCGCCCTTCCTGGCGAAGAGCAGTCTGCCGGCGTCGAAATAAGCGAGCGGTCCGGCGCCGGGGACGCGGCGGTTGGCGACGAATATCCACCAGGGAACGCGCGAGGCGTTGGGACGCAGCCGCCAGCGCTCGCCCGTGCGCGCGTCGAGAAAATCGAACGCGCATTCGTTAGGGCCGACGAGCGCGTCGCTCGCGCCGATGCGATTGGCGTAATCGCGCGCCGCCGCATTGCCGGAGAGCAGTAGATGATTGCCGTTGTCGATCGTCAGGCCGAGCGTTGCGTCGAAATAGGAGCGGCAGCGTCCCCCCGCCATGCGCGCGGCCTCATAGAGCGCGACGCGACGGCCGTCGTCGGCAAGGCGCAGCGCGCAAGCGAGCCCGGCGAGGCCCGCGCCGACCACATGAATCGTTTCGCTCACGAGAAGGCGTGGCGCAAGAAGGCGCTGATGAGTTTCAGGCGCGACGCCCGCACCGGCGCGCGCGGCGGCGAGAAGCCTCGGGCGGCGAGACCGTCGAGGATCGATCGATAGCCGGCGGCCATCAGATAGGGCGCTTTCACCGCGCGCTTCGGCAGGCCCGCCATCACCAGATCAGCCTGATCATAATGTTCGCGGGCGCGGCAGACGACCGGCGCGCAAATCTCTTCAAGCGAGGGATGCGACAGCACGGCGTGCGGCGCGAAGCTTGTCAGCCCGGCGGTTTCAATGGCTTCGCGCGGCAGATACAGGCGTCCGCGCGCGGCGTCCTCGTCGAGGTCGCGCAAGATGTTGGTAAGCTGCAGCGCCCGTCCGAGATGATAGGCGAGCAATTTTGGTCCTGTCGGCAATTCGCATTCGGCGCTCGGCTCCTCGTCCACGAGGCCGAACGCGCGCACCGACAGTCGTCCGACGGCGCTCGCGACACGATCGCAATAGAGTTCGAGCTTTTCCCACTCCGGCGCGCAAATATCCTCCTCAACGTCCATCGCCATCCCGTCGATCACCGATTCGAAATCGGCGCGGTCGAGCCGGAAACGGCGGACGGGTTCGGCGAGAAAACTCACGCGGGCGCGGATGCGGCCGGCGTAAAGCTCATCGAGGTCGGCGCGCCACTGGTCGAGCGCGGCGCGCCGTAAGGCGCGGTCGCCCTCATCGTCGGCGATGTCGTCGACCGAGCGGCAGAAGGCGTAAATCGCGAACATGGCGTCGCGTCGCGGCGGCTCGAGGATGCGCATCGCCAGATAGAAGGAGCTTTTTGTGGCGATGGCGCGCGTGCGCAGCGTCGCCGAATCGGCAAGCGCGTCCATTGTCATTGGCGCGTTCTCGGAATGGCCGGCGAAGCCGCGCGGGGACGCGAAATCCGGCGAAGCAGCGCGCCGATCGCGCCGATCGCGCCTTTCGCGGCGAAACCGAGCTTGCCTTCATGGACCTTGTCGCTGAGCGGATCGGCGACCGCGAGCCGCGCGACGAGATGTTCGGCGAGGGTTTGGATGGCGCCGACCTCCATGGCGAGTCGCGCATCATCGATCAGGTCCGCGAAGCAGCGCGATTCGGCGAGAAGACGCGCGGTTTTTTGGTTCAGTTCGCTTATCGCCGCGCGCAGCGGCGGCGGCGCTTTCTCCTGAGCCAGCATCTCCACCGCAGCGCCATGCGCCGCGAGCGTGTCCTGAGGCAGATAGACCCGGTCGATGTCGCGGTAGTCCTTGCCGCAATCCTGCAGATGATTGATGACCTGCAGCGCGGCGCAGAGCGCGTCATTCGCCGCCCAGACGCGGCCGGGATTTTCGCCATGGACGTCGCAGACGAAGCGTCCGACTGGCATCGCCGAATAGCGGCAATAGTCGATGAGATCGTCCCAGTCGCGATAGCGCAACTGCGTCACGTCGCGCTTGAAGGCGACGATCAGGTCGCGCGCATGCTGCGGATCGAGGCCGCGCTCGCGACATGTGTCGCGCAGACGGCGCGCGACCGGCGCATCCGCTTCCGGCTTTCCCGAAAGCGCGTCATCGAGCGCGTCCAGGAGATCGAGCTTTTCCTGCGCGCCGAGCGTGGGATGATCGGCGATGTCGTCGGCGGCGCGAACGAAATCATAGAAGGCGAGGATCGGCGCGCGATGGCGCGGCGCGATCAAAAAGGAGGCGACGGGAAAATTTTCGTCGCGATGGGTCTTTCCCGAACTCGTCCGCGCAATGTCCATGATGACGCCGTTTTACCGCTCCACGGCGCTCCCGCGCCTTCAACCTCGATTTCGCGGCTCGCCTCGATCTCGTCGGACGATTCGAATCTCGGCGCCGCCGTTTGCGCGCGCGGCGCCTGATAGCGGCCCTTCCATTCGCCGCCACGGCCGCATAAATGCCGCCAGGCCGATTCAACCGTGAACCACGTATAGCACGCCGCGACGCCTGGCAAAGCAAAGGCGCGCAGCCGCGACAGGCCATAAAAGCGCAAGGTCGGCATATAGCACTGCGCCATCAGCAGCCAGGAGACGAGCGCCGTCTCGCGGGCGGGCGATTCGCCAAAAAACGCCAGAAAGGGCGGCGCGAGATAGGCGGCCGCCATGCCCAACAGCGCCCCGGCGAGACGCCAGGGCGAATAGCTGAGCTGGGCGTAGGCCGAGCGCACGACCATGCGGGAAATGTCGGCGAGCCGCGGGTAGGCGCGCAGGCTATGAACGTCTTCGGTCAGTCCCAGCCAGATCGGCCCTTGCGCCTTCATCAGCGCGCCCAGCGCGCAATCATCGATGAGCGCGCCGCGAATGGCGCGAAAGCCCCCCGCCGCCGCGAGCGCCTCGGGGCGCGCCAGCATCACCCCTCCCGCCGCGCCGGCCGCCGCATGGTCGGGATCATTGATGTGGCGGAACGGATAGAGCTTCTGGAAAAAGAAAATGAAGGCCGGAACGAGCCACCGCTCGGCGACGCTTTCACAGCGCAGCTTGACCATTAGCGAGGTCAGAACGGCGCCGCGCGCCTTCGACCCCGCAACGAGACGCGCCAGCACGGTCGCCGAAAATTCGATGTCCGCGTCGCAGAACAGCACGAAATCGGGGTCGAGCGGCAGGCTTCGCACGTAATCGAACCCGCGCTGCATCGCCGCAAGCTTTCCCGTCCAGCCCGCATCAGGCCCGCGCGAGGAGAGAATCGTCAGGCGGTCGGCAGCGCCATGCGCGGCGGCGCAGCGGCGCGCCGCTTCGGCGGTGCCGTCGTCGCTCTCGTCGTCGACCAGAATGACGTCGAAGCGGCCATGGAACTGTTGAGCGAATAGCGACGCCAGGCTCTTTTCGATGACGTCGGCTTCGTTCCGGGCCGGAACGATCGCCACGACATAGGTCAGATCGATCGCCGGCACGGCGGGGTCTTGGCCGCCGAGGTTGCGGTCATGCTCGGTCAGCCGCCAAAATCCGCCGCGCAGCGCAATGAGATAGAGCCAGGCGAATAGCCCAATGAGGGCGATGAACATTGCGAGCATGGCGAATCAGGGTGAGGATTCGACGCAGATCGCCTTCTATCACTCGCGTTCAAGCTAAACTAGAGTGGCCTCGCGCCTTCGCACAGCCTTAACGCTTCACCCACCCCGCCGCCGTCTTGACGTAGCTGCGCTTGACCGCGGCCCAGGCGATCCGGTGCGCCGCCTCTTCCTGCCGAGGGTCGCCGCGATGGGCGTCGAAGGCGTGATTGAACGCCTCGCGATAAATGTCCTGGGCGTGCTCGGGCAGGATGCGCTGGAGATTTTCGGGCAGGTCGGCGTTGCTGGCGTAGGGCATGCCGCCACCTCCTGTCAGGCGCCGGCCATCTCGCGCACGATGGCCTCGGCCGCCGCTGCGGGATCGGCCGCGCGGGTAATGGGCCTCCCAACGACAATATAGTCCGCCGAGGCGGCGATCGCCTGTCGCGGCGTCATCACCCGCTTCTGATCTCCCAGATCAGCACCTGCTGGCCGCACCCCCGGCGTCACCAGCAGCATGTCCGGGCCAACGATCGGGCGAATGGCCGCCAGCTCCATCGGCGAGAGGATGAGACCGTCGACCCGATCCTCTTTCGCCTGGCGGGCGCGTCGCGCGACGAGTTCGGCGACGCCGCAGGCGTAGCCGGCCTCCGCGAGATCGGCGTCGTCATAGGAGGTCATCACCGTCACGGCGAGCAGCTTGAGCGCGCCCTCCGACGCGCCCTGACGCGCCGCCGCCATCGTCTGAGGAAAGGCGTGGATGGTGAGAAAGTCTACGCCGAGTCTCGCGATTTGCCGCGTCGCGTGCTCCACGGTGACGCCGATGTCATGGAGCTTCAGATCGAGAAAGACGCGCTTGCCGCTTGCTTCCAATTCGTGCGCGAAATCGAAGCCGCCCGGCGCGTAGGCGAGCTCCATGCCGACCTTGAAGAAGGAGACCGTCTCGCCGAGCGCCGCAACAAGGGCGCGCGCTTCGGCGACGCTTTCCACGTCGAGCGCGACGATCAGGCGCTCGCGCGCCTTCACGCCCTGGGCTTTCCGGCGTGACCTGCCTTGCGATAGCGCCAGACCCGCGCCGGCGGAATATTGAGCACGATCGGCGGCGATCCCTTGCCGACATAAGCGCCTTTGACGCCGTGGGCGTGCATGGGCATTGGCGATTTGGTCAGGCCGTAGGTGAATTGGATGAAGAGTCCGTCGTCGCCCATCAGTTCGAAGGACTGGTTCAGCAGTTCGACGCGATCGCGCTCGGGCCGGTTGAGGAGCGGCAGGCTCGAAACGACGCTCGCGATTTTTCCCGGAACCTTGCCGTCGAGCGTCGCCTTCAGGCCATAGGCGTCGCCCTGGACGATATTAACGCCGGGAAAGCGCTCGGCGAGCAAATGGCAGAAACGGGTCTCATATTCGACGAGCACCAGGCGCTCTGGCGCGATGCCGCGGGAAATGAGCGCCTGCGTCACCGGCCCGGTGCCGGGACCAAGTTCGACAATGTGCCCGTCTTTTTGCGGTTCGACGAAACCGGCCATTGTCTTGGCCAGCGCGCGTCCGGACGGCGAGACCGCGCCGATGAGACGCGGGTTTTCGATCCACTGACGGATGAAGCGCGCGTTATCCACGAGGTTTACGCGCCCGCCGGCTTTTTGCGTTCTATGCGGCAAAGACCCCTCCCGATCGACGCGCGATAGAGACGCGCAAACGGCCCCCGCGTTTCGAGGGCCGTTGCGCCGATGATAGGAGAGCCGCGCGCCGAATACAACGCGGCGCGCCGTCAGTCTCTATCCGCCAAACAAATCCTTCATCCGCGCGAAAAAGCCCGTCTCCTCGGGATGGGTGTCGTGCGAGGATTCCTCCTCGAATTCCGCGAGAAGCTCCTTCTGGCGCTTGGTGAGCTTTTGCGGCGTCTCGACGCTGATCTGCACATGCAAATCGCCGTGATCGCGCCCGCGCAAGATCGGCATGCCTTTGCCCTTGGCCTTGAGCTGGCGTCCGGACTGCGCGCCCTCGGGAATTTTGAGCTTCACCTCGGAGCCGTCGAGCGCATGGACCTTGATCTCGCCGCCAAGCGCCGCGCGCACCATCGAGATCGGCACGCGGCAGTAGAGGTCGGCGCCGTCGCGCTGGAAGAAGGGATGCGGCTTCACGGAAAGAAAGATGTAGAGGTCGCCGGCCGGCCCGCCGCGCAGGCCGGCTTCGCCTTCGCCGGCGAGCCTGATGCGCGTGCCGTCCTCGACGCCCGGCGGCACATTGACCGAAAGCGACCGTTCGACCGTTATGCGCCCCGCTCCGGAGCAGGACGGGCAGGGGTTCTCGATGATCTCGCCGCGTCCCTGGCAGGCAGGGCATGTCCGTTCGATCGCGAAAAAGCCCTGCTGGGCGCGCACCCGCCCCATGCCGCCGCAGGTCGTGCAAGTCTTGGGCTTGGAGCCTTTTTTCGCGCCGGTCCCGGAGCAGGCCTCGCAGGTCGCCGAGGTCGGGATTTTCAGCGACGCGCTCTTGCCGTGATAGGCCTCGTCGAGGGTGATCTCCATGTTGTAGCGGAGATCCGAGCCGCGCTCGCGGCCGCCCGAGCGTCCGCGCCGGCCCATGACGTCGCCGAACAGGTCCTCGAATATATCGGCCATCGAGGCGCCGAAGCCTTCGCCGGCCCCAAAGCCGCCGCCCTGTTCGAACGCGGCATGACCGAAGCGGTCATAGGCCGCGCGCTTCTGCGGATCGCACAGACACTGATAGGCTTCGTTCAATTCCTTGAAACGCGCTTCCGCCTGCCTGTCGCCCGGGTGCCGATCAGGGTGGCACTGCATCGCGGATTTACGGAAGGCGATTTTCAATTCGACTTCCGTCACCGTGCGGCTGACGCCGAGAACTTCGTAATAGTCGCGTTTGGACATTTGTTAGTCTTCAGGCGGTTTTTCCGAGGCTCCGCCGATCTGTTCGCCGGTCGCTTCGTACAAGGCTTCAAGGGGGATTAGCAACTCTGGCAGATCATTCTGCGCCGTTCGCCAGACGATGCGAAAGTCGAGTTCGACGTATCCATGGGCGATGCGATTGCGCATATTGATCATCTCGCGCCGTGGAAGATCGACATTCGCCGCCACGAAGGACGGATAGGATCGCGCCAGCCGCGTCGCGGCTTCGCCGATGATAATGAGATTCATGGCGACCGCCTGCTGCGTGCGGCTGTCGGCAAGAAAGCCGTCTTCCGTCATGCCGTCGACATAGGATGTCGCGAGGCGAGCCGCCTCGAGAATCTGGTCTAGAAGCACGAAAACGTCGCCGCCCTTCATATCGGAACAGCCTCGCCGACGACTTTCGCTCTTATGCGTTTGGGAAGCTCCAGCGGCGTCAGGAGATCGACTTTCACGCCCAAAATCTCTTCCAACTCTGCATGGAGCCCGCCCAAATCCAGCAAGGTCGCGCCGGGTAAAGCATCGACCAGAATGTCGATATCGCTGTCCTCGCGGTCACCGCCATGCAGCACCGAGCCAAAGACGCGCGGGTTGGCCGCCTTGCGGCGGCTGACAGCGGCGCGCACGGCTTCGCGATGAATTTCGAGCGCGAGAGAAGGTTTCATGCGTATCGCTCAACCTTATCGTCCGCTTCGAGCGGCGGTCCCATACGGAAGTCGATTGAGTGGTTCGCTGGGCGCGTCATTCCCGATCGCGCAAAGCCCGCCTCGGAAGTGACACCCAAGCAGTTCAACCAAATATCGTATGACGCATCTGAAACGCAACGGAACCCGGCGTTATTCGCGCCGGGTTCGCTATCGCATCGGAGCGGCGACGGCCAGCGCCGGCTTATTTCTTATCGTCGCCGACGTCCTTGAACTCAGCGTCGATCACGTCGTCCTTGGGCGCGTCCGGCGCGCCGGGGCTTGAAGCCTCGGCCTGCTGCGCCTTATACATCGCCTCGCCGAGCTTCATCGAGGCCTGGGCCAATTCGTTGGTCTTGGCCTTGATCGTGTCGGCGTTGTCGCCTTCGATCGCGGTCTTCAGCGAAGCGATCGCGGCTTCGATGGCGCTCTTGTCGGCGCCCGAAACCTTGTCGCCATATTCGGCGACGGATTTCTCCGCGGCGTGAATCGCCGCCTCGCCATGGTTCTTGGCGTCGACCAGTTCGCGGCGGATTTTGTCCTCCGCGGCGTGCGCCTCGGCGTCCTTCACCATCTTGTCGATGTCGCCTTCGCTTAAGCCGCCCGACGCCTGGATGCGGATCTGCTGCTCCTTGTTGGTCGCCTTGTCCTTCGCCGTGACATTGACGATGCCATTGGCGTCGATGTCGAAGGTCACCTCGATCTGCGGCATGCCGCGCGGCGCCGGCGGGATGCCGACGAGGTCGAACTGGCCCAGAAGCTTGTTGTCCGCCGCCATCTCGCGCTCGCCCTGGAAGACCCGGATGGTGACCGCCGTCTGACTGTCTTCGGCCGTCGAGAACACTTGGCTCTTCTTGGTTGGAATCGTCGTGTTGCGGTCGATGAGGCGGGTGAAGACGCCGCCTAAGGTCTCGATGCCGAGCGAGAGCGGCGTCACGTCGAGCAGCAGCACGTCCTTCACGTCGCCCTGCAGCACGCCCGCCTGGACGGCGGCGCCGATGGCGACCACTTCGTCGGGGTTGACGCCCTTATGCGGCTCCTTGCCGAAGAACTGCTTCACCACCTCCTGCACCTTGGGCATGCGGGTCATGCCGCCGACGAGCACCACTTCGCCGATGTCGGCCGCGGAGAGTCCGGCGTCCTTCAAGGCTTTGCGGCAGGGCTCGACCGTGCGCTGGATGAGGTCGTCGACGAGCGCTTCGAACTTGGCGCGCGTGAGCTTCAGCGTCAGATGCTTGGGCCCGGTGGCGTCGGCGGTGATGTAGGGCAGGTTGATCTCGGTCTGCGTCGCCGAGGAGAGTTCGATCTTGGCCTTTTCCGCCGCTTCCTTGAGCCGCTGCAGGGCGAGCTTGTCCTTCGTCAGGTCGATGCCCTGCTCTTTCTTGAACTCGCCCGCCAGATATTCGACGAGGCGCATGTCGAAGTCCTCGCCGCCGAGGAACGTGTCGCCATTGGTCGACTTCACTTCGAAGACGCCGTCGCCGATCTCCAGGATCGACACGTCGAAAGTGCCGCCGCCGAGGTCATAGACCGCGATCGTGCCGGACTGTTTCTTGTCGAGGCCGTAGGCCAGCGCCGCAGCGGTCGGTTCGTTGATGATGCGCAGCACTTCGAGGCCGGCGATCTTGCCGGCGTCCTTGGTGGCCTGACGCTGCGCGTCGTTGAAATAGGCGGGAACGGTGATGACGGCTTGCGTGACCGTCTGGCCAAGATAGGACTCGGCCGTCTCCTTCATCTTCTGGAGAATGAAGGCTGAAATCTGCGAGGGCGAATATTGCTTGCCGGAGGCCTCGACCCAGGCGTCGCCGTTGTTCGCCTTGACGATCTTATAGGGAACGAGACCCATGTCCTTCTTGGTCATCGGGTCTTCATAGGTGCGGCCGATGAGCCGCTTGATGGCGAAGAAGGTCTTGTCGGGATTCGTCACCGCCTGACGTTTAGCGGGCTGGCCGACGAGGCGCTCGCCGTCGTCGGTGAAGGCGACAATCGAAGGCGTGGTCCTGGCGCCTTCGGCGTTTTCAATGACCTTGGGGCTCGACCCTTCCATGACGGCCACGCAGGAATTGGTCGTGCCGAGGTCGATGCCGATAATTTTTCCCATATCGATGTCCTTTCGCTGGCGAACGCCGGACCCCGAAGCGGTCCGGTTCAAAAAGGCGAAGGACAGCGGCTCGCTGTGAGCCCGCCGCGCGATCCTCCCCCTCGCTCTCCCAAGATTGTGTTGCGTTCATACGGCCGCAAGAGCAGGCCGCATATAGAAGAATCATTTCCTTGCGACAAGGCGTCCGGCCCCAAGCGCGCCGGCTTCGGCGGCCTGACCGAGAGTCGAGGCCAACTAAAAGCCGTGAGGGCGGTTGACGAATGACTGATGACTGACGATTATTAAAAGTCATCAGCAAGAACGCCGCAGGCCCTCGCCTCAAAGGAACAAGCTGAATGCTCCGCTATCATTCGCGTGCTTATGCGCTTCTCGCGCTGCTGGCTGCGGCGCTGGCCGGCTGCGACGGCAAGGACCAACGCTCCGCAGAGGCTAGCGAGCGCGCCGAGCGCCCGGTGCTCGTCGCTCCCGCGCGCTACGCCGCCCAGTCGCAGACGCGCGAATTTGTCGCCACCATCCGGCCGAGGGTCGAGTCCGATCAGGGCTTTCGCGTCGCCGGCAAAGTGGTCAAGCGCTTCGTCGAGGTCGGGCAGCGGGTGAAGGCGGGCGATCCGATCGCGGCGCTCGACGAGCAGGACTTGCAGCTGCAGAAAGAACAGGCCGACGCCGAATTCGCCGCGGCGCGGATGGCGCAGACGCAGGCTCTGGCCGACGAGAAGCGCTCCGCCCAGCTGCGCAGCAAGGGCTGGGTCGCCCAGGCGGCGCTCGATCGGGCGCGCGCGGGCGGAGAGGAGTCGCGTGGGCGGTTCCGGCGAGCGGAACGCGCCGTCGAACTCGCCGGCAATGCGCTCGACTACGCCACGCTGCGCGCCGGCGCCGACGGCGTCGTCACCCAAACGCTCGTGGAGCCGGGGCAGGTGGTTTCGGCGGGACAGCCCGCCGTGCGCATCGCGCACGCCGGCGAATTGGAAGCCGCCGTCTCCTTGCCGGAGGCGTTCGCCGCGGCCGCGGGAAAGGGCGAGGCGAGTTTGACGCTCTGGTCGAAACCCGGCGCCGTCTACCGCGCCAAGCTGCGCGAATTGAGCCCGGCGGCGGACCCTGTCACGCGCACTTTCGCGGCGCGCTTCTCTATCCTCAATCCGGATGCCGCCGTCGCGCTCGGCATGAGCGCCACGCTGCACATTTCCGCTTCGGATGCCCAGCCCGTCGTCAGCGTGCCGCTCTCGGCGATCTACAATCAGGGGACAGGCCCTTCCCTCTGGAAGGTTGACGGCGAAGGGAACTTGCAGCTCGTTCCCGTCACCTTGGTGCGCCTTGAAGCCGACTCCGCGCTCGTCGCCGGCGGCGTCAAGGAGGGCGACAACATCGTCGTCCTTGGCGTCCACAAGCTCGATCCCAATTCAAAAGTCCGCGTGATCTCGCGGCAATCGCTTTGAGGGTTCGGCCATGGCTGGCGTAAACCTTTCGCGCTGGGCCGTCCAACGGCCGACGCTGATGCTGTTTCTGATGATCGCGATCAGTCTGACCGGCGTCTATTCATACATGCGACTGGGACGCGCCGAGGATCCTTCATTCACCATCAAGGTCGCCGTCGTCACGGCCTCCTGGCCAGGCGCGACGGCCACCGAGATACGCGACCAGGTCGCCGATCTGATGGAGAAGAAGCTTCAGGAGCTGCCCTTCCTCGACAAGATCGAGACCTATGCAAAGCCCGGCTTTCTGGCGATGCAGGTGACTTTCAAGGACACGACGCCGCCAAAGGACGTGCCGCAGCTCTTCTATCAGTTGCGCAAGAAGCTCGACGACATCACGCCGACGCTTCCCGCCAGCGTGCGCGGCCCGCAAGTGAACGACGAATATGGCGACGTCGACACGGTGATGTATGCGGTTACAGGAGACGGCGCCGACTATCATGTCCTCGACAAGGTGGTCCAGGCGCTGCGGCAACGGCTGCTCGCCGTCCAGGATGTGATCAAAGTCGACGTCTATGGCGGTCAGGGACGTCGCATCTTTGTCGAATTCAGCGAGGCGAAGCTCGCGAGCCTGGCGATCCAGCCTCAGGCCGTCTTCGACTCGCTCTCCAAGCAGAACGCCATCAACGACGCTGGCGTTTTCGAAACGTCGTCGAACCGCGTGCGCGTCCAGGTGACGAGCGATCTCAAGGGCGCCGACGCGATCGCCGCGATTCCGATCGAAGCGAACGGCAAGGTGATCCGCCTCGGCGACATCGCCAATGTCTACGCCGGCTTCGAAGACCCGCCGAGTTTTCTCGCGCGCTTCAAGGGCCAGCCGGCGATCGTCGTCGGCGCCGTTATGGGCAAGGGCGCCAACGTCCTCAAATTCGGCGAGAACGTCGGCGCAGCGGTCGAGGAGATACGCGTCAAGACGCCAGTTGGCGTCGATATTGATCAGATCGCCGATCAGCCGAAGGTCGTCGAGGAGGCGATCGGCGAATTCACCCGCTCCTTCCTGGAGGCTCTGGTGATCGTGCTCGGCGTCAGCTTTGTCTCGCTCGGCTTTCGGACCGGCATCGTCGTCGCGCTCTCCGTGCCTTTGGTGCTCGCCATCGTTTTCATCTTCATGGGGCCGCTCGGCATCGATCTCCAGCGCATCTCGCTTGGCGCGCTGATCATTGCGCTCGGTCTTCTCGTCGATGACGCGATCATCGCCGTTGAGATGATGATGGTGAAGATGGAGCAGGGCTTCAATCGGATCAAAGCCGCGACCTTCGCCTGGGACTCGACGGCCTTTCCGATGCTGACCGGCACGCTCGTGACCGCCGCGGGGTTTCTGCCTGTCGGCTTCGCTAATTCCGGAGTCGGCGAATATACGGGTTCGATGTTCTGGGTATTGCTCGTCGCGCTGATCGCCTCATGGTTTGTCGCGGTGATGTTCACGCCCTATCTCGGCGTGAAATTGCTTCCCGATTTCGCCAAGATGCATCCGCATCGCGATCCGGACGAGATCTATCGGACGCCCTTTTATCGCTGGCTCCGCGCCGTCGTCACCTGGGCGGTCGACTATCGCGGCGTGGTGATCGCTGGCGTGATCGGCGTTTTCGCGCTCGCTGTTTTCGGCTTCTTCGTCGTGCCGAAGCAGTTCTTCCCCTATGCAGAGCGCCTGGAGCTCTTCCTCCAGTTGCGCCTTCCCGAAGGTTCGTCCATCGGCGCGTCGCTCGAGGCCGCGAAACAGGCTGAGGCGCTCCTCAAGGACGATCCGGACGCGGCCCTCTACACGAGCTATGTCGGACAGGGTCCGCCGCGTTTCTGGCTCGGCCTCAATCCGCAGCTGCCAAACGAGGCCTATGCGGAAATCGTCATTGTCGCAAAGGATATCGCGGCGCGCGAGCGCTTGAAGAAGAAGCTGGAGACCGCCATCGCCAACGGCGCGCTGCCACAGGCGCGCGCGCGCGTCGATCGCTTCTATTACGGGCCGCCGGTGGGGTTTCCTGTGCAGTTTCGCGTGGTCGGCTCCGATCCGGCGACCGTCCGCGCCATCGCCTATCAGGTGCGCGACGTGATGCGCGGCGACGAGGGTGTCGATGATCCGCATCTCAACTGGAACGAGCAGACGCCGCGCGTGCGCCTCGTCATCGATCAGGATCGCGCGCGGCTCCTCGGGCTCACGCCGCAGGATGTGTCGAACAGGCTGTGTCTGGCGATTTCCGGCGTGACGATCACGACATTGCGCGATGGGATCGATCAGGTCGAAGTGGTCGCGCGCGCCATTCCTCAGGAGCGCGGCGATCTCTCGAGGATCGGCGACATGGTGATCTATGCGCGCGACGGCAAGGCGGTGACGGTCTCGCAGGTCGCGAAGATCGTCTACGACCACGAAGAGCCGATTTTCTGGCGGCGTAATCGCGACATGAGCATCACGGTGCGCTCAGGCGTCAAGGACGGCGTGCAGGCGCCGGATGCGACGATGCGCATCTGGCCGCAGCTTGCGCAGATTCGCGAGCATCTTCCCCCGGGCTATCGGATCGAAATCGGCGGCGCGATCGAGGAATCTCAAAAAGGCAATGCGTCGATCTTCGCGGTGTTTCCGCTCGTCGGGCTCGTCATGCTGACCATCGTGATGTTCCAGTTGCAAAATTTCACCCGCGTCGCGCTCGTGATGATGAGCGCGCCGCTCGGCGTTATCGGCGCCTCGCTCGCGCTCAACCTCGCCCATGCGCCTTTCGGCTTCGTCGCGCTGCTCGGCCTCATCGCGCTTTCCGGCATGGACATGCGCAATTCGATCATCCTTGTCGACCAGGTACGACAGGATCTCGAGCGCGGCGAGAAGTATCGAGAGGCGATCATCGGCGCGACAATTCGCCGGGTTCGGCCGGTCGCGCTGACGGCGCTCGCGGCGATCCTCGCGATGATTCCATTGTCTGGCTCAGCCTTTTGGGGACCGATGGCGCTCACCATCATGGGCGGGCTGTTCGTCGCCACTTTTCTCACCGTTCTATTTTTGCCGGCGCTTTACGCGACGTGGTTTCGCCGTCATCTTGGCGAGGGACTGGCCGAATCCGATGGCGCGCGGGTCGAGACTTTGGCCCACGGGCTTGCGAGGGGAGCGGCCGAATGAGCTTAGTGAGCGCGCGCGCGCAGAACATGCGCGAAATTGAGCAGCGCGAGAGAATCATCGCCACGGCCGAACGCCTGTTCCGCGAGATCGGCTTCCAAAAAACGACGGTCGCGGACATCGCCCGCGAATTGCGAATGTCGCCGGCCAATGTCTATCGATTCTTTAGCGCCAAGTCGGAAATCAACGCCGCCGTCGCGCGGCAGTTGATGAGCGAAGTCGAACAGGCGGCGCAGGGCATCGCGCGTGGGCTAGGCTCGGCGGCGGAGCGGCTGCGCGCGCTCATCCTGTCGAATGAGTCGATGAACGCCGCGCGCTACGTCGCCGATCGCAAGCTTCACGACATGGTGGAAGCGGCGCTCATCGAGAATTGGCCGATCATTTCGGAGCATATCGACCGGATCGACGCCGCGATCGAGGAGGTCATTCGATCGGGCATGGACGCCGGCGAATTCGTCAAAGGCGACGCGCAGCTTGCGGCGCGCCTCGTGCATACAGCCTGCATTCGCTACTGCCATCCGCGATTGATGGTGGAATGCGCCGATCGGCCGATTCCAACAAGCGCCCAAATGGTCGAATTTTGCATTGCAGCGTTGCGCGGGGGCCGTTGCGATCTCGGTCCTTCGGCGGCTTTGCCGCGCTAGTTCACGCTGCATTTGGGCGCAATCGCAAAGATGCAGATGACTTGATCGATTCCAAGAGTGTAGAGCGCCCTTGAAGCGAAATGCCGGGCTCGGCTTTTTTGCGCGCCGCGCTCGAGCGCAATTCGATCTATACCTTCGGCCCAGTCCACGTATAATGATCGACCTGGTTAATCACGCGCGGCTGTGACGTCGCGCAATGGCAAGAGAACAGCGGACGGTCGATGAAGGTCACTCTGGTTCAAATGAATTCGGTTGGCGACAAGGCCCTGAACCTCGCCAATGCGCGCGCCCTGATCGAGCGCGCTGTCGTTCAGGAGCGTCCGGACTGGATTTGCTTGCCGGAAGTGTTCGATTTCATCGGCGGCTCGCGCGCCGAGAAGATGGCGGCGGCTGAAGAACTACCCGGCGGCCCGGCTTATGAGATGTGCCGGACTCTCGCGCGCGAGCATAAGGTCTTCATTCACGCCGGCTCGATTCTCGAAAAGGCGCCCGGCGAGGAGCGGCTGCACAACACCAGCGTCGCCTTCAATCGCGAGGGCGAAGAAGTGGCGCGCTACCGCAAGATCCACATGTTCGACATCACCGCGCCGGATGGCGCGAAATATCACGAGAGCGCCGCGTTCAAGCCCGGCGATTCCGTCGTCACCTATGATTGCGAGGGCCTCACCGTCGGCTGCGCCATCTGTTACGATCTGCGCTTCTCATATCTTTTCCAGGCGCTCGCGGAAAAGGGGGTCGATATCGTCGCCTTGCCGGCCGCATTCACGCTGGTGACCGGCAAGGATCATTGGGAAGTACTGTGCCGGGCGCGCGCCATCGAAATGCAGGCCTATCTCTGCGCCCCGGCGCAGACCGGTGCCCATAAAGCCGGGCATGAGACGCGCTTCACTTACGGGAATTCGCTGATCGCCGATCCTTGGGGGCATGTCGTCGCGAAGGCCTCGGAAGGGCCGGGGCTCGTGTCGTCCTATGTCGACGTCGACCGCATTCGCAAGGTGCGCGCCATGATTCCGGTGGCGCAACATAAGGTGAAATTGGTGGTTTGACCGGATCGATTTTGTCCCAACGCGGCGTCGCGGGCCGTCTCGCCGGCCGCCGACAGAACTCTTGACTGTCCTTGCAAATGGGTAATTTATGCATACTATCTCAACCGGGACGCAGCGCCCGTTTATTGCTAGTGACGATTGCCAGAAGCTTCGAGGGGGAGTTGTGTTCGGCCCATTCCCGATAAAGCGAGCATTGGGCGCTTTGTTCGCATGGTAAGGAGAACTGCTCCCGGCAGCACCTTGACGCGTGCCGCTTTGCGAGAAGCCGTGTACGGCTGCTGTCCTTCTCTTTCCCGCTCGGAAGCCCGCAAGATATTGGACGCGACCTTCGATGAGATCAGCGAAGCTTTGCTGCGCGGCGAATCCGTAAAGCTTCGGTCCTTCGGGACCTTTAACGTGCGCGCCAAGCGGGAGCGCATCGGCCGCAATCCGAAAACTGGCGTCGAGGCCACGATTACGCCGCGCCGGGTGCTGACCTTCAAGGCTTCGCCCGTGCTCGTCGCGCATGTCAACGGGGATGCGGTCATTCCTGAAGAGGACTGATTCCTCTATCATGGGAATCAGACGGTCGTCGTCGGCGATGCGTTCGCGGCGGGCCGAGCGGCTTCTCATATCCAAGGTGAACGATGCAGAAATTGAGCGTGGCGGTCGCCGTCTTCGCGGCGCTTACCGCGTTGGTCGGCGCCCACAAGGGCGACTCCAGTCTGTTTGTCCTGGCCGCCGCCTCGGCGCTCTGCGCCTATACGACGTGGCGTGCCGTAGACATGTCGAGCTTCCTGAAAATCTTCGCCTGCATATTTTCGACCGAGACCATCGTCTTCGGTCTCATCGGCCTTACGCAGGCCGAGGGCTTGTGGCCCGAGTCGCTGAAGGACTATGCGCCGCCCGAGACCATGCCGCTGACCGTCGCGGTGTTTTCGATCATTGTCTACGCGGTTTCCCACATCCCCGTCATTCGGGAGATGACGCGCATCGCCGATCTCTATTTCGATACGCGCGAGCGCGGTCAGGGGCGCGTCTGGCCGTTCCAGCCGTTTGCGGCGCGAGAAAGCGCCATCGCCGTCGCCATGGTGATCGTGCTGGTGCTTCTTAATCAAGGACAAGTCGGCATCACCGTGCGTCTGTCCTTTTTCAATCGCGACTGGTTCAACGCCATTCAGGAGAAGAACGCCGCGGAGTTCTGGCGGCAGCTGCTGCTGGTCTTCACGCCATGGGCGTTCGTTTACGTCGTCTCCCTGATCATCGAATTCGTTTTGCAGTCCATGCTGATCATCCGCTGGCGCCGGTGGCTGACCGAACATTACATCGAGCGCTGGCTTGGCGCACATGCCCATTACGGCATGGCGCTCGCGGGCGGCGGCGCCGACAATCCGGATCAGCGCATCGCCGAAGACGTCAATCGATTCATCAGCGGCGCGGAGGAAGGCTACGGCATTTACACCTATTCGATCCTGCTGATCGCCACCTTAAGCTCGCTCGTGTCCTTCGCCTATGTGCTGTGGGACTTGTCGGGCAATTACCCGCTGCCTGGAACTGACATTTATATTCCTGGCTTTCTCTTCTGGGTGGTGCTGCTCTATGCGGTCGTGGGAACGCTGGTGACGCATCTGATCGGCCGCTCTCTCACCGGGCTCTACTTCGATCGGCAGAGGCGCGAAGCCGATTTCCGCTTCTCGCTGGCGCGGCTGCGCGAATATAGCGAGCAGATCGCGCTGCTTGGCGGCGAACCCGCCGAGCGCGGTTCTCTGCTCCGGCGCTTCGCCGGCATTATCGTCAACTATCTGGCGATCGTTCAGAAGCGCAAGGAGCTGATGGCGTTCACCTCGACCTATGGTCAACTGTCGCCGATCATTCCTTATGTGATCACGGCGCCCTTCTATTTCGCCGGCCGCATCCAGCTCGGCGTCATGACGCAGACGGCGAGCGCCTTCGGGCGGGTCGAGAGCGCGCTCACCTTCTTCATCAATTACTACACGTCGCTCGCCAATTTTAAGTCGGTGCTGGATCGGTTGTCGTCGTTCGACCACGCCATCGAGACGGCGCGCTCGAAAATGTCGGCGACGCAGATCGTCTCGCCGACGGATGGCGCGGATATCCGCCTGCGCGCATTGACGCTGGCGTTGCCCGACGGCCGCACAATCGTGACGGCGGACGATCTGACGCTCGCCGCCGGCCAGTCGGCGCTGCTCACCGGCCCGTCAGGTTCGGGCAAGTCGACGCTGTTTCGCGCCATCGCCGGCATATGGCCCTACGGCTGTGGCGACATACTGACGCCGCGCGGCGCGAAAGTGATGCTCGCGCCGCAACGACCCTATATTCCGATGGGCGCACTGGCCGAAGCGATCGTCTATCCCGGCCATATCCGCGACTACTCGCGCGCCGACATGCAGGAGGCCTTGCGCGCCGCGCGGCTCGCGCCATTCGTGGAGCGCCTTGACGAAGAGAACAACTGGGCGCAGCGCCTTTCTGGCGGCGAGCAGCAGCGCGTCGCCATCGCCCGCGCGCTTCTCGCCAAGCCGGATTGGCTTTTCCTCGACGAAGCGACCTCGGCGCTCGACGAGCAACTCGAAGAAGACATTTACGCCACGCTGCGCGAGCGGCTGCCGCGCACGACGATTGTCTCGATCGGCCACCGCTCCACGCTGCTCGCCTTCCACGACCGACACATCGTCATGGAGCCGGCGCCCGGCGGCGTCTTTAGCCCGCGCGACAAGGTGCACGCGTGACGAAAGAGTCGGGGCGCGAAGGCGGACGGTCGCTCAAGACGCGGGTCAAGACCGCGCGCAAGCGCTCGCTCTCGTCGACGCTGTGGCTGGAGCGCCAGCTCAATGATCCTTACGTCGCGCGCGCCAAACGCGAGGGCTACCGCTCGCGCGCCGCCTATAAGCTCATCGAGATGGACGACCGCTACCATCTCCTAAAGCCAGGCGGCCGCATCGTCGATCTCGGCGCCGCGCCCGGCGGCTGGTCACAGCTCGCCGCCGCGCGGGTGAAGGCGAAGGAAGGGAAGGGCAAGGTCGTCGCGGTCGATCTTCTCGATATGGAGCCGATCGCCGGCGTCGCATTTGCGGTGAAGGACTTCAACGACGCGGACGCGCCGGAATTCATCAGGACGATGCTCGGCGGCGAGGCCGACGGCGTGATGTCGGATATGGCCGCGAACGCCATCGGCCACAGGCCGACGGACCATTTGCGCATCGTCGCGCTCGCCGAGCTTGCCGCCGACTTCGCCTGCGACGTGCTGGCGGAAGGCGGCTTCTTCGTCGCAAAGGTTCTGCAAGGCGGCACGGAAGGCCAGCTGCTCGCGCGGCTCAAGCGCGATTTTTCGACCGTGCGCCATGTGAAGCCCGCCGCGAGCCGGGCGGATTCCGCCGAACTCTATGTGCTGGCGACGGGGTTTAGGGGAAGGCGCTAACCAGCTTAGCGTTTCGGCGCCCTGCGTCCCACCAGCTCCGCGCCCGCGTTAGGCGCAAGCCTCAGGAATTGCGTGACGGCGGTCACGGAGATCGCCGCGACGACAAGAAAAGCCGGCGTGAAGTCCGCCGCCTGCAGCGCGCCGCCGCCGCGCAACGCGCGCGCCGCCTCCAGCGCCGCGGCGCCGATGGCGACGCCCGTCGACAGCGACAATTGCTGCGCGACGGAGGCAAAGCTCGTCGCGCGGCTCATCGCGTCCTGGTCGACGTCGGCATAGGCGAGGGCGTTGAGCGCGGTGAACTCCAGCGAGCGGAAGAAGCCGCCGACGAGCAGCGCGCCCATGATGAGTAGATGCGGGGTCGTCACGGTGAAAGCGGCGTTGAGGGCGAGAAAGGCGGCGGAGAGGAGCGCATTAATGATCAGCACCCGCCGGAAGCCGAAAATCCGCAGGATCGGCTGGGCGGTGGTCTTCATCGCGATTGCGCCCGCCGCGGACACGAAAGTCAGCAGTCCCGCCTCATAAGCGGAAAGTCCGAATCCCGCCTGCAGCAGGAGCGGCAGCAGGAAAGGCGTTGCGCCCAGTCCGATGCGAAACAGGAAGCCGCCGAAGACCGCCGCGCGAAATGTCGGAATCTGCAACAGGTCGAGATCGACGATCGGATAGGGCGTGCGCTTGGCGTGGCGGACATAGGCGAAGAGCGCCGCCGCGCCCAGCGCGACGATCAGCACGACGACCGGCGCCGGCGCGAAGCCGCGTCCGGCGATGGTGAAGCCGAAGACGAGGCAGGAGAGGCCGACGCCCGATAGTATCGCGCCGGCGATGTCGAGCGGCGGCGTCCATTCCTCGCGCAGATCCGGAATATAGCGCGTGACGAGCATGACGCCGAGCACGCCGATCGGCACATTGATCCAGAAGATGTAGCGCCAGTGAAAATAGGTCGCGATGAAGCCGCCGATGGGCGGACCGATCATCGGCCCGATCAGCGCCGGAATGGTGAGATAGGCCATGGCGCGCACGAGGTCCTGGCGGGCTGCGGTGCGCAGCAGCACCAGCCGCCCGACCGGCGTCATCATCGCGCCGCCGAGCCCCTGCACGATCCGAAATACGACGATCGCACCGAGCGAATTTGAGAGTCCGCAAAGAATCGAGCCAAAGGTGAAGACGATGATCGCGGCGCGAAAGACGCGCCGCGCGCCGAAGCGATCGGCGGCCCAGCCGGACAGCGGGATGAACACCGCGAGCGAGAGAAGATAAGAGGTCAGCGCGAGTTTCAGCGCCACCGGATCTTCGTGAAGATCGGCCGCCATCGCCGGCAGCGCGGTCGCCAGCACCGTGCCGTCGAGCTGCTCCATGAACAGCGCGGTGGCGATGATGAGCGGCGTGACGAAATAGGACAAGCGCTCAGCCCGTTCCCAAGCGCATGGCGTCAGCCTCGACGATTATGGCGGCGCTTGGCGTCAAAGGAGCTTCAGCCCTCTGAAACTGGAATGGCCATGACGGCCGACGATGAGATGATCATGGACCGTAATGCCGAAGGGCTGCGCGATCGCGGCGATGTCCTTGGTCATGCGTATGTCCGCGGCTGACGGCGTCGGATCGCCGGAAGGGTGGTTATGCGCCAAGATGAGCGCGCTCGCGCCGAGCTCCAGCGCGCGTCTGACGATTTCGCGCGGATAGACCGGCGTATGGTCGATCGTTCCGACCCCCTGGACCTCATCGGCGATCAGCGCGTTACGCTTGTCGAGAAACAGGATGCGGAACTCCTCCCGCTCGGCGAAGGCCATCGCCGTTCGACAATAGTCGAGCACCTCCATGAAGGAAGAAAGAACGGGACGCTTCTGCAAGGCGCCGCGGGCCAGGCGCTTCGCCGCGGCCTCGACAAGCTTGATTTCGACGATCGCCGCTTCGCTGAGCCCTTCGACTTCACGCAGCCGCTCCGGCCGCGCCGCTACGGTTTCGGCGTAGGAGCCGAAGCGCGCGATCAAGGCCTTGGCGAGCGGCTTCACGTCGCGTCGGGCGATGGCGCGAAACAACAGCAGCTCCAGCATCTCGTAATCGGCGAGCGCCGCCTCGCCCGCGTCCATGAAACGATCGCGCAGACGCTGCCGGTGACCGTGAAAATGCGGCGCAGATTCGCGCAGGCCCGAGCCTTCGCCTGATGCGGCGTCAGCCGCCTTCTTCATGCGTCGGCGTGCGCGGCTGAGGGATTGTCGAGCCCCGCCGGCGACTTGGTGAAGACTTCGACGCCCGTTTCCGTGACGGCGATCGAATGTTCGAATTGCGCGGAAAGCGAGCGGTCGCGGGTGACGGCCGTCCAGCCGTCCGACAATATTTTCACTTGCGAACGGCCGAGATTGATCATCGGCTCAATCGTGAAGAACATGCCCGGGCGCAGCTCGACGCCTTCGCCCTTCACGCCATAATGCAGAATATTCGGCTCGTCGTGAAAGACGCGTCCAAGACCATGGCCGCAGAAATCGCGCACGACCGAACAGCGCTCACTTTCCGCATAGTGCTGAATCGCGGCGCCGATGTCGCCGGTCGTCGCGCCAGGCCTCACCGCCGCGACGCCGCGCTGCAGCGCCTCATAGGTGACGTCGATCAGCCGCTGCGCGCGCCGCGGAATTTCGCCGACGGCGAACATGCGGCTGGCGTCGCCATGCCAGCCGTCGAGGATGAAGGTCACGTCGATATTGACGATGTCGCCTTCGCGCAGCGGCTTGCCGTCCGGCACGCCGTGGCAAACGACATGATTGATCGAGGTGCAGATGGATTTTCGGTAGCCGCGGTAATCCAGCGGCGCCGGATAGGCGCCATGCGACATGGCGAAGTCGAAAACGAGATCGTCGAGCGCCTGCGTGGTCACGCCGGGCCTGACATGTTCGACCAGCATGTCGAGCGCCTCCGCCGTCAGCCTGCCGGCGGCGCGCATGCCCTCGAAATCCTCAGGCCTATGCAGCTTGATCTGCCCGCTCTTGCGTGCGGCGGGGGCGAGATGGGATTCGATAAAGGTCATCTAAGGCGGCGGCTCGGAATTCTCGGGCGAAGATATCCGACAAGGTAATGGTTTGAGACGGCAACGCAAGGCTATGACGGCCTGTCGCCGCGAATCGTCTGCGAAAGCGGGAAACGCGATCTTGGCGGGCCGGCCGCGAATCGCTATCAAGAGGAGGCATGCGGCTTGCTACTCTGGCGCAGGCGACCGGCTTAGCGCCGGCGCCAAAGGGCATGAAACGCGCGTGCAGGGAAAAAGAGTCGAGGGAATAGATTTCTGGCGCGGCGCGGCCCTCGCCGTGATCCTCGTGAACCACATTCCCGGCAATGTGCTCGGCGCGATCACGCCGCGAAATTTCAGCTTTTCTGACGCCGCAGAAGGCTTTGTGTTTCTCTCTGGCGTTTCGATCGTCCTGGCCTATGGCGAGAAGTTCAGGCGGAGCGTCATCGATGCGACTGCGGCGCTCAGCGGGCGCGCTCTGCGTCTTTACGGCGTTCATCTTGCTCTGACGGCGGCGGCGTTGGCGCTCTACGGCATCGCGACCTATTTCACGACCTGGGATTTTCTCGGCTCCGAGACCAGCCGCGCCATGCCTTTCGCCGATCCGGCGAAGGGCGTCGTCGCGATTCTGGCGCTCAGCCACCAAGTCGCCTATTTCAACATATTGCCTCTCTATATCGCACTGATTGCGCTTGCCCCAGCGCTTCTCGCCTGCGCATTGCGCGGCGGCCCGCTCATGCTGGCGGCTTCGGCGTCGCTCTACGCTGGCGCGCGCCTGCAGGGACTCAATGTTCCCACATGGCCGGAGCCCGGCTACTGGTATTTCAATCCGTTCGCCTGGCAGTTCATGTTCGCTCTGGGAATCTACTGCGGCGATGCGATCAAGACGCGGGGCGTGCCTTTTCATGCCGTCGCCTATCGACTGGCGCTCGTCTTCATCTTCGGTTCGACGCTGATCGTCTCCAATGTTTTCGGCTTGGCGCCAGGGCTTGTCGACGATGCAGGTCGTTATCTCGACTGGGACAAGACGGATCTTGGCGTCGTGCGCATCATTGCTTTCGTCGCGCTCGCCTATGTGCTGCACTTCTCAAAGGTCACCGCCTATCTGAGCCCGACGCGGCTTTTTCCGTTCTTCACGCTGCTTGGCCGCAACGGGCTCTCGACCTATGCGGGCGTCAGCCTCTTAAGCGCGATCGGACAGATATTGCAGGAGGCGAGTCTCGCTTCGCCCGCGCTCGACATTGTCTTTGTCGCCGCCTGCCTGGGCGTGCTGCACCGCCTGGCTCGCGCCGTCGAGCAATTCTCCCTCGCCCCGCCCGCCGCCGCGGAATGACCGCCAGGGCTGGCGTTCGCAGCCGCCATGGTCATAATCGGCGCCAGGGAGGCCGGCGATGGCGCAAGGAAACGCGGGCGACAGGCCGGCAAGCGCGGCGGTTCTGGTGATCGGCGACGAAATCCTGTCCGGCCGCACGCAGGACGTGAACACGCGCTATATCGCGAATTATCTCGCGCAGATCGGCGTCGATCTGCTGGAGGCGCGAATTGTGCCCGACGACATGATGGCGATCGGAGAAGCGCTGAACGCGCTCCGCGCCCGCTACACCTATGTCTTCACGACCGGCGGCATCGGTCCGACCCATGACGACATTACCGCCGATGCGGTCGCTCGCGCCTTCGGCGTCGACATTGACGAGGACCCGCGGGCGATCGCTCTGCTCAGCGAGCGCTTTTCGCAATCCGAGCTTAACCCCGCGCGCCGGCGGATGGCGCGCATTCCGAAGGGCGCGGAGCTGATTTTCAACGCCATCTCCAAGGCGCCGGGATTCTGGATCGGCAATGTCATCGTCATGGCCGGCGTGCCGATGATCATGCAGAACATGATGGACGTCGTCGGTCCGCGGCTAGCGGCCGGGCCGCCGGTGCTCGTCGAAACGGTCGAGGCTGACGGCGTTCCCGAAGGCGCCTATGCCGAAGGGTTGGAAGCGATCGCGCGCGCGCATGACGGCGTCAGCGTCGGCTCCTACCCCGCCTTCACCAGCGCTGGGATTAGAAACCAGATCGTGCTGCGCAGCCGCGACGCGGCGCTTTTGTCCCGCGCGGCGCTGGCGGCGCGGGCGATGATCGAATCGCTGTCCAAAGAACTTGCGCGTTGACCTGACGGCGGAGGCTCGAAGCAGATGTACGGGTCCGACAAAATCTTTCCGGTTTCCTGGGACATATTTCATCGCGACGCGCGCGCGCTCGCCTGGCGTCTCGCCTCGATCGGCGGATTTTCGGCGATCGTCGCGGTGACTCGCGGCGGTCTCGTGCCCGCCGCGATCGTGGCGCGCGAACTCGGCTTAACGGTCGTCGAAACGGTCTGCGTCGCAAGCTATCATGAGGAGATGGAGCGCGGCGACGTGCAAGTGCTCAAGCCCCTGACGGAAACGATTCTCGCGCGGCCCAGCGCCGAAGTGCTCATCATCGATGATCTCGTCGACACCGGCGCGACGGCGAAGGCGGTGCGCGACATGCTGCCCAAGGCGCATTTCGCCACCGTCTACGCCAAGCCGCAGGGCCTGCCGATGGTCGACACTTTCGTCACCGAAGTCTCGCAAGACACCTGGATCTTCTTTCCCTGGGACACCGGACTGTCGTTTCAGGCGCCGATCGGCAAGCCCGACGCCAAGCCAGACGCCAAGCCGAGGCGCCGCACATAAACCGCTTGGCGTTCGATTGCGCCGCCGCCTATATACGAACGGTTTGCGGGCGTGGCGAAACTGGTAGACGCAACGGACTTAAAATCCGTAGGGCCGAAAGGCCTGTGCCGGTTCGATTCCGGCCGCCCGCACCATCAAACGCGAATGTCAAGATATCTTTGCAAGTCGCGGCGCGGAAGTTCCTTGGATATTAGTGCTGGCTCTGATGCTGACCAAGTTCGACGAATATTCACTCAAAAACAAGTTAAGCCCCCCCTTTACTGGTGTGTGGAAGGCGCTGAACGCAGCTAGGAGCGCGACAAATCCCCACTTTGCTAACCCCAACCAACGATTTGCGGTAGACTGGGTGAAAGTGGACGCGAATAATAATACTTATAAAGGGGAGGGAAAGCAGCTGGAGGACTACTATTGCTACGGTGAGGATGTATTGGCAGTTGCCGACGGAATTGTGGTTATTGTCGTCGACGGCGTTTTAGAACATACCCCTTTTGGAATTCGGGATCGATACAATGTCCCTGGGAACCACGTCGTTTTAGACCTCGGCCAAGGAGAGTTTGCATTCTATGCACACATGATCCCAGGTCACATGAAGGTCAAAGTTGGTGATTGTGTATACGGGGGACGCCCGTTGGCCAGAGTGGGCAACTCGGGAAACAGCTCCGAGCCCCACCTTCACTTTCAAATCATGGATAGAGCGCGCCTGATTGAGGCGGCGTCCATGCCAATTCGATACTCTGATATCATTCTCAACGGGAAACTGACCGCTTCGGCGCAGATCAGCGAGGGGGATCTAATATCGGCGGCTACGCTGCGACGATAGCGGTAAGTCATAAAATACATTGACAAATTGCCCTTCGTGATAAATCATGGAGTGCAATTATGAGAACCCGTTCACCGGGAAATTAATAGTTAGTAGGAGGGATTGATGACGAATCTTGTTAAAGCCCTCGGCCTACAGCGGGAAGTGCTTGCCGAGAAGTTAGCGGGCCCCCTTTCTGAGTTGTTACAGCATTCCGGAGCGGCGGCAACTCCAGCAGCTATCCGAGAGGCTCTGCTTGACAAAAATACAGAGATCAACTTTCCGAGTTTCACCATTCATCGGTTTGCAGATGAGGTGATAGTCGAAGTTGTTGAGGTCACGGAGGTTGTGACAGTCTCCGCGAGAGGACCAGGAACGCGTCTGAACCGCATCATACAGGCGCCTGCCTCAAGGTAGCTTGCGCAGGTCTACATGTGTGACCTCAAATGTCACTCCCCTCGTTTTCTGACGAGGGGAGTCAGAGGCTTTATTTGCTCCGGGGGCTATAATGAGCACCTCATCGACCGGGGTGATCAACTTTTCGCATCTCACCCTAACTCTCATTTATCGATGCAATTACCGGTGCCCGTCATGTCTCGTCGGTGACAAGCTTTCGAGCAAAGAGTGCCTCTCTTATGAGGATGCTGTTCGGATCATCGACTCAGCAGCTGATCTAGATACAATCGGTATTGTTGCATTTGTGGGTGGTGAGCCTTTCCTCGTCCATCCACTCATGGTGCGTATCGCAAAGTACATATTTGAAAACTACCGCGTGCCGCTGACCGCTTCAACAAACTCCTTTTGGGCCAGTAGCCTGGACAAGGCGCGCCGAAAGCTTGAGCCTTTAGCGAGCAACGGGATGAAGTCGCTCCTATTGAGCTGGGACGATTTCCACGCGCTCTTTGGCAATATCCAGCAAGTGGCTAACGCAATCACGGTCTGCGGCGAGTTCAATATTCAGCCGACCGTCCAAAATATCTATCTTAAAGGGGCAACCCGGATCGATTCTATCAAAGACAGCCTTAGCCAACTGTGCGATGCAGCAGATGTCAAATGGGTTGAAAACCCGTGCGTTCCAATCGGGCTTGGTTCAGAGATCGACCTCTCAAAACAGATGCTCGTGAACATCGACGACATCCCTTACGGCCGCTGCACCGCGGGGACAGTTGTCAACATTCAAGCTAACGGAGAGGTCAAGCCCTGTTGCGGGGCGGGGTTAATGGCCGACCGCTTAACTATGGGCAATTCTATATCTGACGCATTGGTCAATATTGTCCGTAAATCATCGGTCGATCCGATAATAAATTCTCTCGTCGCGTACAAGGGACCAAAGCATCTTGTGGATGTGTTACGACACGCTAATCGTGAGGACCTCGTTCCAGACAAGGTTACTGATCCCTGCGATGCTTGCCAGAAGATCTTATGCAACGGCGAAGCTTATCATCTAATAACCGAGTCTTTGAAGACACAGCAGCTTCAAATGCTTTTGACTCGGGTCGCAAGCGAGGAATTCTCTCGACCCATTTATCAGGACGCCTCAGAGTCCGCGTTTTCAGCGGTCCCGAATTTCGACTCCGCGGACCTCGTGCCCGCTTTGCGGATCGATGACTTCTATCCCGGTTTTTTCCACGACAGAGCTTCAGTCCACCGGCGGCCAATAATTTTAAGGACTGCACGCCTTGCAGAGAACGATGCCGTCGAGAAATGGGGGGACAGTGATTATCTCAGAAGGCGCGCCGGGGATTGGTTGGTCGAAGTAACGCGTGGTCTCATACTCGACAAACACCACAAAAAGGTTGCGCGTTTCAGTGAGTATCTCGATTTCATCCTTAATGAATGTTATTCCAAAGAACAAAATTTATACATGAGATTTCATGAAATTCCTAAACCTCTTGTTGCAGACATTGAGGTCCCCATTTGTGCATTCAAAGATCTGACCTACCATAAATCGTCTATGATAAAATTATTTATCGGCAGATATAGCTATACAGATAGCCATGAACATGGGGGGTATGACGCCTTCATGTATCAAATCACTGGGCAGAAGGAGGTATTGCTACACGAGCCTACCAAAGAGAATGTCGAAGCGCTTTATGTCGGAACATTGAAAAACTGGTCGCCTGTTCGGTTTCTGCAACCAGATTGCGAGCGCTACCCGCTATTCAAGGGAAATAAACCAACGTATGCGGTTGTTCAGCCCGGAGAAGCACTATATATTCCAGATGGCTGGTTCCACGCGGTCTCTTCTGTTGGCGATGAGCTTGCAATCACAATGGCATATTTCTTCCCCGCCGAGAAGAAAGGATCTGACTTCGCGCGTCCACTTGAACCAATTTCTTGATTGACCGCAAAATTCGGCGAGCACTTCAGTAGAATGAGCGCGCTAATGCCGGAAACCGCCCGGCTACTGGAGGAAGCGCTGATTCTTGCGCGTCCGCGCCAATCGCAGGGCTTCGTTGTTCCAAAACTTGCTGACGCCCGTCAGAGATTGATTCCCGATGGCGTTCACCGCAATCGGTAACGCAAGTGCCGTGAGCGAAGGAGGCATGGGCCTCTTTCATGCCGGCAAGAGAAAGCGTGCTTCTGGTTTGGCCGGCGGGCGGAGAACTCAAGGCCTATCGTGGGCGCTGTCCGCATGTCGACATGCCGTTGAGCGACGCCACTTTCAATGGTCAGACCGTCACCTGCCCGCACCATCAATGGGGGTTCGACGGCGCGAGCGGCAAATGCGTGACGCATCTCGTCCGCAATGCGCTCCACCCCTATGAGATTCGCGTGTTGGGTGACGAGATTCAGGTCGACGTCGGACCGATCAAGCCGGCGCGCGCCGGCGCAAGTCCGCCGAGCAACCCCGGTTAAGTCCCCAGACTGTTCGGTTCGTTCCGACGCGCCGCGTCAAGACGCGCGGCTCGATCAGCGCTCCATGAGTTTCAGCACCGATTCGATCGGCCCCGAACTGACCGTCAGTCCCCCGTTGAAGGGATTGTCGAGCGCAGCGATGAGAAACACCACCGAGCCGAGAAACAGCCCCATCGCGCTGCTGAGGATCAGATGGACGTGGAGCTCCATGTCGAAGAGCCACATCAGGCCAATCAATATAACGCCGCCGAGACAAACCACCCACCACAATGGGCTGGGAATGCCGTCTTCGCCCGCGGAGATGAGATAGCGACGATGCTCGACGAGCATGTTCAATCGCGTGAACGCTTCCGTCTGGATCATCTCCTCGCTCTTGAGCTTGGGCTGAAAATTCATCACCAGCGCGAACAGCGCGTCCAACCCCGGCGACGATGAATGTGGATTCTGCGCTATGTCGGGCGGCGGGTGGACGGCGTCGATCGCCTCGCGCGCATAGGCGCGCAACTCTTCCTGCAGCTCGGCGCTGATCGGTTGCGGAAAGCCGCCAATATCCCTACGGAGGGCCGCGAGCGTCGCCGCCTCCTTGGAAACGACATCCTTGACGGCGGAGAAGTCCTGAAAGCCCTCGACCGCCACCAATCCCAATAGAATGCCATATAGCGCGGCGAACGCCGCCAACGTCAGTCCGACCATTTCATTGGCGTTGCGACGCCCATGTATCCATGAGTGCATGAGCCGTTGGAAAAGAAAAACGCCCGACCAGGTTAGAGCGAGAGCGCTCAGGCAAAACAGCGCGGCCATTTGCGCGACGGACAGATGCTTGAACAATTCGGGCACGGACGCCTCCTTTTTTTGGCGGCATTAGGAGGCGGCTGCGTCAAATTGTCAAAAGCCTTATCGGGTGAACAGCCACAAGAGCGGGCTGATGACGACGCTCAAAATGATTGACGTCGTGAGCGGAAAATAGGAGCGAAAATTGCCGCGTTCGACGACGATGTCGCCAGGCGAACTTCCAAGGCCAAATCGCTCGCCAATCATCCACAAAACGCCGTCGCCGATCAGGACGGCCCCGCGACGATGAGAAACTCGGCCATGGCGCGCCTCTGTTTGGCGTCGCCGCCGGCGCAGCTGGCTACCAACCTATCCCATCTTGATAATATCGACTGCGGACTTAAGAGGTTCGGTTGGAACAGTGAAAAATCCTTGGAATGGCCGATCAAGCTCCACCAGCAGAAAGATTGCTCCAGAGACGCACATGGCCGCCGCGATCAGCCCAAACGCCGCGGTCCAGTGATTGTGCGAGATCACGCCAAAATTGAAGAAAACTGTTACGAGCAGAGCGATCAGGAATAGGATCACCTCTAGTGGAATATTGGCGTTCAATTCGTTAAAAATTTTGGGGATTATCCCATTGTTTTTTGCCGTCACCAATAAAAAGGCAAGGCATACGGCAAGCAATGAGCCAATCATGTTTCTCAGCGCTTTAAATTGATCTCTAGATATTCCATCAAGCCAGCTCTCTTTGAGATATAATGTGACACAAAATCCAATGAGACCAGCGAGCAATGTTACAAAAAGGGTTAATAGAGCCATCTGAACGCTATTCACGAGTAGTTTCTCCGCATTTGCTGCTTGATAAGGCGCCTCTTGCAGAAGACGCTAAGCTCTTCGCCGCCAATCGACGGCGCCGCCCGATATAACAGAAGCTTTTCGCCGCCCTATTTTAATTAGGAATTCAAACATGGCGAGCCGCCGCAAACAAGCTCGCGCCATGCCGGAAGCGGCGAAACTGCGGGAGGATTTTTCGGCTCGAGCTCTGGATTTTTGCCCCTCGCGAAGCGGGCCACGTCGGTCGGCCCTCATAAACTTAGGCGTTGCCCTCTCACGAATTTCAGCGATTTCGCCGGCTGCGCCGCCGGCTGGCGGGCATGACCGCTTCTGGTGACATATTGTCGCGAAGCCGTAATTTTCAGCCCGATTTGCTTGACCGGCCTCCCTGTCGAACGCTAGCTGCCGGCGAAGGGTTCGACCAAATCCATTCGGTTCCGCCTGCGGCGAACCGACGCATTCGAACCGAGCGCGCATGGCGCGTCTCTTGCGGGAGCCTGTCGGAGACGCAGGCGGCGCGACGCTTCGCAAACAACCGTCTCGTTTGAACGTCGCTCCTGATGCGATCGCCGGCGCGCAGCGGTTGCGCGCGACTATGAGGACTTTATGAGGCCTGATCACATTTATCTCGCAATGACGATGGTCAAGCACAGCACGCTCGCCGCCGCTTGCATCTATGCGTTCAAGATCGTCTCATTTTTCGTCAAAACGCTCTAGTTTGACGCGCCGTTGCGCCGGCGCCGCCCTTCGCGCATAAACTTTCCCACGCAGCGGTGCGACGGAAAGGCGCAGGTTCATGGCGGCGATTGACGGTCCCAGAGTGCAGGCGCGTTCCGGCAAGCCAAAACAGCTCGTCGTTTTTCTTCACGGCTACGGCGCCGACGGCGCCGATCTCATCGAGATCGGCCGCCAATGGCGCGCCTTCCTCCCCGACGCTGACTTCGTCGCGCCGCACGCGCCGGAGCGATGCGCCGCATCGCCGACCGGCCGGCAGTGGTTTCCGCTCACCATGCGCGACCCGGACGAACGCTGGCGTGGTTGCGTCGCGGCGCATCCGACGCTTGACGCTTTTCTCGACGCCGAACTCGCCAAGCGCGGATTTGACGATCGAGCGTTGGCGCTCGTCGGATTCAGCCAGGGCACGATGATGGCGCTGCATGCGGGCTTGCGCCGCAAGCGCGCGCCGCGCGCAATACTGGGCTATTCCGGAATCTATGTGCTCGGACCGGCGCAACCCGGCGAACAGCCGGCGGTCTATGAGAAACCGCCGGCGGTTCTGCTTGCGCATGGCGAGGAAGACGAAATGATCCCGGTCGAGGCGCTGCTCATGTCCGCCAATGCGCTCGCCGACTCTGGCGTGCCGACGCAGTGGCATCTCTCGGCGCGGCTCGGCCACGGCATCGACGAAACCGGACTGGTCCACGGCGCGCTGTTCCTGGCGCAGTCGTTCGGCGTCGCGGTGGAATTCCGTCGACGCTGAGGCTGAGCCGTCCGCGTCGAAGCGACAATTCCGCCGGCGTTTCAGATCCCCTCAAGCCCGGCTTCCGCGCCGGCGGGCTCCATCGCCGGTTCAAGTTCGAGCGGCAGGCGACGCACGGCGCGGCGCGTGATCGGGCGGTAGAGCTGCTTCGTCGCCTCGACGATATGCACGCCGCCGCCCGGCAGCGAGAAGCGGCCGGCGATGCGCTCGAAGGCCGGCGCTGAGCGCAGCAGCGACGCGCGCTGGAACGGCGGCACATAAAGCGCCTCGTCCCAATAAAGCGGCAGGAACTGCGCTTCCTGCAGCAATTGCTGCAACTGGCCGCGCGAATAGGGATGGCCCTGTCCGAAGGGCGTCGTGTCGACGCGCGCCCAAAGTCCGGTGCGGCTCGGCGCGACGATCAGCACGCGGCCGCCGGGCGCGAGGATGCGCCAGACTTCTTCGAGCAGGTCATGGGGGTGCTCGTCGGTTTCGAGCGCATGCACGATAAGAATGCGATCGATGCTGGCGTCGGGCAGCGGCGTCATCGAGGGCTCCACCAAGGCCGTGGCGGAGCGCCCGTCGAGCGGCCAGTGAACGACGCCCTGCGTCGCCGGCATGAAGGCGAGAACGCGCTGCGCCTTCTCGCGAAAACCGTCAAGATAGGGCGTGGCGTAGCCTAGGCCGAGCACGCGCAGCCCCGCATGGTCCTGCCAGCGCGCGCGCACCAGCCGCGACACCAGGCGGCGCGCCACTTCTCCGAGCGCCGTGTCGTAAAATGCGCGTAAATCGACGACGTCGAGCATGACCCGGATCATCGGCGCAATCGATCGGAGGCGCAAGGCGCGCCGGACGCTCGCGTTCGGCTGTCGCGTTTCTTGACGAACCGCTATGATAGACAGACGCCCAAGGAGACGCCGCCCCATGGCATTGGAAGTCGCGCAGTTCATTTGCCTCAACGACAATTTCGGCCTGCTCGTCCATGAGCCGACGCTCGGCGCGACCGCAAGCGTCGACGCGCCTGACGGCGAAGCGATCGCCAATGAGGCCGAGCGGCGCGGTTGGCCGCTGACGCATCTGCTGCTGACCCATCATCACGCCGATCACGTGCAGGGAACGCAGACGCTCAAGGCGCGCTTTCCGCGTATGAAGGTCTTCGGCGCCGCCAAGGACGCGCATCGCCTGCCGCCGCTCGATCGTGCGGTTTCGCAGGGCGACATCGTCGAAGTCGGCGCGGCGCGCGCGCAGGTTCTCGAAACGCCGGGCCATACGCTCGGACACATCGCCTATTTTTTCAAAGACGATGAAATCGTTTTTGTCGGCGACACGCTATTCGCGCTCGGCTGTGGACGGGTTTTCGAGGGCACGATGGAAATGATGCATCTTACTCTGGAAGCGCTCGCTCAGCTCCCCGGCGAAACGCTCGTTTACTGCGGTCATGAATATACGCAAGCCAACGCCAAATTCGCGCTCACCGTCGACCCTGACAATCCGGTGTTGCGCGAGCGGGCGCAAACCGTCGCCGATCTGCGCAAGGGCGGGAAATACACCTTGCCGACGACGCTTGCGCTTGAGAACGCCACAAATCCGTTTCTTCGGGTCGACAACCCAGGAGTGATGGCCGCGATGGGCATGCAGGACGCAGATCCTTCCACCGTCTTCGCGGCGATGCGCGCGCGCAAGAACAATTTCGCATGACAAGCGCGCTTTCGACGCAGGAGATCGTGCGGTTTCTCGATCTCGCGCCCCATCCCGAGGGCGGTTTCTACCGCCAGACGTTTCGTGATCCCCGCACGATCGACGGCGTGCGAGCGGCCTCGACCGCGATCTATTACCTGCTTCCGGGAGGCGGCATATCGCACTGGCACCGCGTCGACGCCGCCGAAGTCTGGCACTACTACGCCGGCGCGCCGCTGGAGCTCAAGATTGCGACGCAAGGCGCGCCGGCCGAAATCCTGCGGCTTGGCGCCGACATCGCCGCCGGCGACCGTCCGCAAGCCGTGGTTCAAGCAGGCGTATGGCAGTCAGCGAGAAGTTTCGGCCGTGGGCCGAATGAATGGACTCTCGTCGGCTGCACGGTGGCGCCGGGCTTTGAATTCGCCGGCTTCGAACTGGCGCCGGCGGATTTCTCGCCCGATCGTGCAGCCTGAACTCTAAGGTTTTCAGCCCGTCGGGGCTTTGACCGGCCCGGCGGATAGTGTATCGGGGCGCAGACAAAAAAGAGGAAATGCCCGAATGTGTTGGAGTGGAGAGGCGTCAACGGTGTTGGCGGCGGCGGGGATCGCCGGCGCGGCTTATTCGGCGCTCAAGAAGAACCCCGAACCGCTCGCCCTCTGGGTCTGCCTTCTCTATTTCGCCAGCATGGAATCGCTTCAGGCGGTCGCCTATTCGGTCTTAAACCAATGCGACTCGCCGCTGAATCAATTGATGACCATGTTTGGTTATCTGCACATAACCTTCCAGCCGTTCTTCATTAACGCCGTCGCGCTGTATTTCATGCCCAAGGACAGCGCCCGGATCATCGCGCCCTGGGCCTATTTCGGTTGCTTCATCGCGGCCATCGCCATGCTGCTGCAGCTCTATCCCTTCGCCTGGGCGGGTCATTGCGCAGCCGGACGGCCGCTATGCGGCGACGTGCTCTGCACGGTACGCGGCGAATGGCACATCGCCTGGCTGCTGCCGACCAACGGCATGGGCAACTCGATGGCGGACAACCCCTATCTCGGACGCGGCTATATCGAATATCCGCTGATGGCCTTTTATATTCCGTCGCTTTACGGCAGCTGGCGCTTCATCCTGTTCTCCTGGCTCGCTGGGCCGTTCCTGGCGAGCCTGACGACCGGCAACATCAATGAATGGCCGGCGGTCTGGTGCTTGTTCTCGATCGGCCTGGTGCTCGCCATCATAAAGACGCCGCTGCGCTATCATCTGCATGTCGGCGACCCGTGGTGGATGATGCTCTACAAATGGTGGCAGCGGCGGAAAGCGGCCGCAAGGGCGGCCGTCGCCGCGACGGCGCTGCCGACGGAGCCTGCGGCTCTCCTCGCTGAGGTCAAGGAGCCTGCGGAATAGTCAGTCTCTCGCGTTGACGACGCCGCCGACGAGATTTTCAGCGAGCAGGGACTCTGTGGTCACATGGGCGGGCAGGGGCGCGCGTGTGGCGCCGGTCTCGATCGCCGTAAAAAAAGCGCGCCGTGCGGCGACCGCCTCGTCCCAATCAACGGCGCGAAACGATAAATCTTCGCCCGGCCGCAGTTGCGCCAGCCGGCCGAGGTCGGCGCCGATGACCGTCGCGATTTTCGGATAGCCGCCGGTCGGCTGGCGATCGGCCAGGAGCGCGAGCGGGGCGCCGTCGCCGGGAATCTGGATCGCGCCCATGGCGACGCCGTCCGAAACGATGTCATGTCCGCGCGCATGGCGGATCGCCGGCCCTTCTAACCGATAGGCCATGCGATCGCTGCGCGCGCCGATGCGCCACCGCGCATTCAAAAATCGCTCGATTTCCTCTGGCGCGAAATAATCGGCCTGGGGCCCAAGAAGGAGGCGGACCGGCGCTCCACTCGACGCGAGCCAAGGCGCCGTCAAGCCCAGCGGCTCGAGAGGCGGCGGGGCGGCCACCGTGAACCGCAGCGCGTCGCCGGCGGCCAGCGGCTTCGGTCCCAGCCCCGAGCGGGCATGCGTCGCGCGCGCGCCGAGGGTTGGCGCAAGGTCGAGCCTTCCGCCGATGGCGACATAGCACCAGGACCCCAAGGGGCCGGCGCGCAGGACGAGCCTCGATTCCGGAGCAAGAGGCAGCAGACAGGCCGCAGGCAGCGGTCGCCCATCGAGACGGACGTCGAATTCGCCCCCCGCGACCGCGACGCAAAGCGTCGCGCCTTCCGCCCGAAACGCCGCGCCGCCAAGCGACACTTCGATCGCGCTATCGGCGCCGGCGGCGCGCGTCGCAGTCAGATAGGCGCCGAAATCCATCGGACCGGCAGGCGTCACCCCGTAGCGCGACAGTCCGAAGCGGCCCTCGTCCTGAATGGTGACGCCGGGTCCGGCTGCCTCGACGAGGAGCCGTGCGCTCATTGGAGCGCCTCCCGGCGCGCCACCGTTTCGCCAGCCGCGGCGCGCGCGTCCAGAGTCAGGAATGTCCCGGCGTCGATCGGCTCAAAACGCACTGCGTCGCCCGGCGCCATGAGAAAAGGCGGATCGCGCCGCAGCGCGAATAGGCGTTCCGGCGTTCGCCCGATCACATACCAGCCGGTCGGCATGGGATTGGCCGCGATGAGGGCAAGCGCGCCGCCGATAAGAACGGCGCCCTGCGGCGTCGGGCCGCGCGGGCTGGCGCGCCTCGGGATCGCGAGCGCTTGCGGCAATCCGCCGAGATAGCACCAGCCCGGCGCGAAACCATACATATAGGCGCGGTAATCGGCGCCGGCGTGCAACTGCGCCAGCGACGGCGCGGCGCGCCCGAGCAGCGCCGCCGCCGCGTCGATGTCCTCCGCGAACGCAGGGTCGTAGCAGCAGGGAATCGTCCAGCGCGCGGCGGGCTGCGACAGTTTCGCCTCGATGTCGACAGGCGCGAGCAGAGCTTCGATCGCCGCGATCAGCGCATCGCGGGAAATTTCGAGCGGCTCGTAGCGCAGCAGCAGCGCGCGATAAGTCGGCGTCGTTTCGCGTAAGCCCTGCGGCGGCGCGGCGCGCAGACGTTCGTCAAGCGTCAGCACGCGCGCATTGATCACGGGATCGACGCCCTCGCCGAACTCGACTGATAGCGCCGCCTCGCCGCAATCAAGAAAGCGCGGCTTCACATATTCCATTCCATTCCGATCACGTTCCTGCGAAGGCGCGCAGCGCCCAGCCGTCGCTCTCCAGCGATCCGCGCAGGCGTCGCGCCATTTCAACGGCGAGCGGCGCGTCGCCATGGACGCAGATCGAATCGACCGGCGTCGGCAACAGCCTGCCGCTGACCGTCCTCAAACCGCCATTCGCGAGCATGTCGCGCACGCGGGCGCAGGCGCGTTCAATATCCTCGATGACCGCGCCGTCCTGCGATCGCGGCTGCAGGCGCCCGTCGTCCATATAGGCGCGGTCGGCGAAAATTTCATGGATGACGCGCAAGCCGGCGCGCGCGCCGGCGCGCGTCTGCTCGGACAGGGCGATCGCGAGCAGCGTGAGCGACCGGTCGACACCGCGAACCGCACGAGCGATCGCGTCGGCCACGACGGCGTCGCGCTCGGCGATATTGGCGAGCGCGCCATGGGCCTTCACATGCGTTACCCGATGTCCGCTCAAGCTGGCGAGCGCCTGCGCCGCGCCGAGTTGATAGGCGACGGCGCGTTCGATCTCTCGCGCGTTCATCGGTAGGGCGCGCCGGCCAAATCCTGCAAGATCGGGAAAAGCGACATGAGCGCCGACGGCGACTCCCTTTTCCTTGGCGCGGGCGAAAGTCGTCGCCATGATGTCGGGGTCGCCGGCGTGGAAGCCGCAGGCCACATTGGCGCTTGTGACGATATCGAGCATGGCGGCGTCGTCGCCCATGCGCCAATGGCCGAATCCCTCGCCGAGGTCGGCGTTAAGATCGATGGTGTGGGGCGCTAAGGTCATGAGGAATGCGATCGCCGGCCGATGCGGATCGCGACATTGGCGCCATCGCGCCGCGCCGGCAATGTGCGGCGTTTGACGACGCCGAGGCGGCGACAAGGGGCGGAATGCCGCACAAATAGGACATAGCGGCGCTTGACAAAGACTGTCCCCTTTGGTGAAGCTGTATCGCGGCGAAGCCGGAAAAAAAGAGCCACTGGCTGGCGCAATGTGGGAGGAATAAAATGCAGTATCTGATCCCGGGACTCATGATCGCAATCGTCGTCGGCGGCGCTCTTGTCGCGATGAGGATGAAGTAAGTCCAAGAATTCACGACGTTTTGCGTCGAAAAAGTCCGTTGGCGGGCAGCGGTCCCGCGTACGCGCGGGCGCTATTGCGCCAGCGGACTGAGTTGATCAGCTTCAGCTCATTCAGATTCAGCCCTTGTCGCCCGGGGGCGACCTTCCTAGCGCCGCCAGCCTATTCCGCTGCGATCACTTGCGGCGGCGCGAAGGCAATTTCGATCAGCGTGCCTTCGTTGCGATTGCTCTTGACGGTGAAAGAGGCGTGATTAGCCTCGATCAGAGCCTTCGTTAGCGGCAGTCCCAGCCCAGTGCCGCTCGTCTTGCGCGACGGGTCCACCTGCCGAAACGGTTCGAGCGCGGTGGCGACATCTTCTTCCGACATGCCGATCCCGGTGTCCTTGACGCGAACGACGACGCATCCGGCGTCATTCAGCGCGCTCGATACGATGACTTGCCCGCCTGGCTCGTTGAATTTCACTGCGTTCGAGAGAAGATTGAGAAGGATCTGCTTCAAGGAACGCGGATCGGCGCGCAGCGGCGGCAGACTTGGCGCGAGCGCGAGCCGTAACACGACGCGCGCCTGATTGGCCTGCGCCTGCATCATCGACGCGCATTCCGCGATGACCGCATTGACGTCCACGCGCGCGAAAGAAAGCTCCATCTTGCCCGCCTCGATCTTGGATAGATCCAGAAGATCGTTGACGAGCGACAGGACATGGGCGCCCGAAGCGTGCATGTCCTTCACATATTCCTTATAGCGCGGAGCGCCGATCGGCCCGAGCCGCTCCTCCATCATCACTTCGGCGAAGCCGATGATGGCGTTGAGCGGGGTGCGAATCTCATGCGACACGCGAGTGAGAAAATCGGATTTCGCCGCATTGGCGTTTTCGGCGGCAAGCCGCGCCGCCTCAACCGCGCGGTCGCTCGAAGCGGCGTCCTCGCGCGCCTCAACAGAAACGAGGATGAAAGGCTTCCCATCGACTGGAAGCGGGCGCAGCGCGAGGTCAACCGGAGCGCCGCCGCCCGGGGGAGCGCATGACAATGACAGTCGTGCGCTTTCGTCAGACAGGACGAGCGACAGGCGCTGAGCCAAATTTTGCGCGTCGGCAGGACTCAGAAGCGAGGCCAGACTGCGGCTCCGGCCTTCGCGCGCATCAGCCCCGAAACAGGCGGCGAACCGCGCATTGGCCCTCACCATCATCCCGTCAGCGGTTACGATCGCAAGCGGCGTGTGCGACGAGTCGAAGGCCGCGCCAAGCAGCGCGTTATCCGATTTCGCCCGTGCAAGCTTCTCTTCGAGCGCCCGGGCGAACGCCAAAGCGCTCTGCTCGGGACCCGGCATCAGTTGTTCGCGATGGCGTTGCAGCGCAGTCGGCTGTTGCGCCTCTGGCCCCTCCAGCGTCGATTCCGAGGCGGCGGTCGCGTCCGATGCGACGACGGCGCCTTCCTTGAGCGCCCGCGCGATTTCATCGAACGCGAGACGCTCGCTCGAACTGAGCGTCTCCAGCGAATCTGAAGCGGCGCGCATAGAGGCGCGCGCGCGCAACGTCACGACATTGTCGGCTAACGGGTT
Organism: Methylocystis sp.; assembly: GCA_022843405.1. GTDB lineage: Bacteria > Pseudomonadota > Alphaproteobacteria > Rhizobiales > Beijerinckiaceae > Methylocystis. The sequence continues at coordinate 146,375 of JALHNQ010000002.1, forward strand.
AACGGAGCGCGCTTCAGCGGAGGCTGCTTCGGCCGGCGGCTCGGCTGCGCGCGCGCGGTCGATATGCAGGACGCCATAGCCCTGATAGCCGAGAAACCGCCTGGCTGAATCCGTCAGTTGCAGGGCGCCGAGCGTCGTCGGCGCGCGTCCGCTGTCGCCCTCCAGCGGCCATTCGACCTCGACGCCGCTCCATGCCCGACGCGAGGCGACGGCGCGCGCAAACACCGGGTCGAGCCCAAGCGCCCGCGACGCCTCCTCCACCGAGCGGCCGAGGATGTCGGCGGCGGCGTCGCCGACGACGTCGGCCAGGGCGTGGGTCACGTCGGTGAAGCGGCCCTGCGCGTCGGTCTTCCACAGAAAGCGCGGCGAACGAGCGCCATGTCGCGCCGCGAGGCTGCGACGAAGAGTCGCCGTCTCGTCGCTGACCTCCGCTCTGGGCGACGCGTTGGCGTGGCGCCGATCTCCCGCCGGCGAATCGGCGCGAAGGCCAAGCGCCGCGACAACGAAAGAGACGCCGCCATCCGCCTCGAGGTTGCGGCAGAGAAAGGTGATTGTTTGCGCCGCGCGGGCGAAGCGAAAGCGCAGTCGCTCAAGGCGCAGGCCGTGGTCGCCAGAGAGTTCACCGACGAGTTCGGTCAGTCGGCGCGCGCCCGGTTCGTCATCATGAAACAGGCGCTCGCCAAGCGCCGCTGCGTCTTCGCCAAATACGGCGCGAGCCGAATCGTTCAAAAAATCAATACGCAAAGGAGAGCCGCTGGCGACCACGATCGGCGCGCCGGAGGCGTCCAGAGCCGAAAATAAAGGATCGGCGGCGACGCTAGCGGCTGCCCGCGCGCTGTGTTTCAGCTCCTCCTGCGAACCGCCCATTTGCCCTACAGCCGTCGACCGACGGTCTCGCTCGCCGCGCGCCTGGAAGCCGTCTCCCGGCTCGACGCTAACGAAATGCAGTCAAGTTAATGGCGGTTGAATGCAAGGTCCATGATCGCAATCAGTCTTCCATATATTTCTGCTAATCAGAAATTTCCGGCGCTCTGCTGCGTCGCACAAAATGTTGCATTGCAACATAAAATGGGGCAGGATGCTCGGACTCGCCGGATCACCGTGGGGCCGGTCCCTATGTCGGTGATAAGATAGTTTAGCGCGGCGATTGCTTGATTTTTCACTGCACGGAGGTGCGCTATGGTCGAACCCATCTATCAAATCCCCACCGAAGTCCGCGATTTCGCGGAAAAGAGCGTCGAACAGGCGCGCAAGGCTTTTGAGGGTTTTGCCGGCGCCGCGCAGAAAGCGCTCGACACTTCGGGCGACATGCCGTTCGGCCTGCCGGCCGCCAAGGACGTGAGCGTGAAGGCTCTGTCTTTCGCCGAAGCAAACGTCAACGCCGCCTTCGATCTAGCCCAGAAGCTCGTGCACGCCAAGGACCCGCAAGAAGTTTTCAAGCTTCAGTCGGAATTCGTGCAGTCGCAGCTCAAGGCGATCCAGGAGCAGACCAAGGAGCTTGGCGCGACCTTTCAGCGCCCGACCATGAAATCCTAATGGGGAGAAGTTGAATGGCCAATCCGCATAACACTCCTCCCAACCCGAAGCCCCCTCAGACCCCGCCCGCGGCCCCTGCCAGCGCTCCTAAGACTCAGGCGGCGCCGGCTCCGGCCGCAACGCCCGTTG
>JALHNQ010000003.1 GCA_022843405.1 Methylocystis sp.
CGCGCCTTCGACGCCGCCGCCACTCAGCGCCGCGCCTGAGGCGCTGCCCGCGCAGGTCGCGCGCAAGGCCAAGCCGAAAGCCGCGCCGCCGCGCGAGACGGCTCTTTCCGACGATCCGACTCCGGCCTTACAGCCTCAAACTTTCTTCACCACCTCGAAGGCGGCGGATCGCTACCGACAGATCGTCGACGCCGGCGGATGGCCGAGCGTCGGCGTCTCTCTTCGGCCGGGCTCGAAGGGCCCGGCGGTGGCGACGTTGCGCCGGCGCCTCGCCGCCGAAGACGACAGCATCGCCGATACGGCGAAACCGAAATGGGACGCCGACCTCACGGCGGCGGTGAAGCGCTTCCAGTTCCGCCTGGGACTGAAACAGACCGGCGTCGTCGCCGGCGCGACGCTGCGCGAACTCGACGTGCCGGCGGAGACAAGGCTGCTTCAGCTCGACTCGACCGCGCGGCGGCTCACCGCGCTCGAATTCGCTTTCGGTCCGCGATACATCGTCGTCAACATTCCGTCGACGGCGGTCGATGCAGTGGAAGACGATCGCGTGGTGCGCCGCTACGCCGCGATCGTCGGCGATCTCGAACATCACTCGCCGGAGCTGCAGACGAAGGTCGTCGCGGTCAACATCAATCCGACATGGACGGTTCCGGCGTCGATCGTCAAAAACGAGATCGCGCCGAAAATGCTGAAGGACCCAACCTATCTCAAGCGATCGCACATTCGCGTGCTCAACGCGCATGGCGAGGAGGTCGATCCGCGCTCGATCAACTGGGCGAGCGAGCGCGCCGCCCAATACACGTTGCGCCAGGACTCTGGTTCAAACAATTCGCTGGGCTCGATCCGCATCTCGATGCCCAATCGCTATTCGGTCTATATGCATGACACGCCGTCACGAAATCTTTTCGCCAATGATTATCGCTTCCTGTCGCATGGCTGCGTGCGCGTGCAGGGCGTCGTCGATCTCGCGGCCTGGCTGCTCGACGGCGACTCCGGGCCGCCGATGAGCGAGGACGAGATCAATGCGAAGATCAAATCGGGCGAGCGCGAGGACGTGAAGCTGACGCATCATATTCCAGTCGCATGGGTCTATATGACGGGCTGGGCGTCGGCGGACGGCGTCGTGCATTTTCGCGACGACGTCTATCACCTCGACGAGGGCGGCGACCTCGCGGAACAGTAAGAGCTACAGCGTCAGCCGATAGCGCACGAAATTGTCGGCTTGAACGAATTTGTCATAGAGCCGCCGCGCGCGTTCATTGGTTGCGCGCGTAACCCAGTACAGCTGCGACCAGCCGCGCATGCGTCCAAGATCGATGAGGTCTTGAATGAGCGCGCGCCCCACGCCGCCGCCACGAAAATCCGGATCGACGAAAAGGTCTTCGAGGTAACAAGTTGGTGACGTCGTCCAACTGCTTTCATGCAGCACGGAAACGGAGAAGCCGGCGACGCGCCCGTCCATTTCCGCGATCCGTCCGATCAGGCTGGATGCCGGATCGAGCAGATTGCGCAGAGTGTGTTCCGTCACTTCGGTCGGCAGCGAGGATTCATAGAAATCATTGTAGCCGGCCCAGAGCCTGCGCCAATCTTGCGCATCCGCCTCTTGAATGTCCCGCACGAGCGTCATGCGTCTTGCGCTCTCGCGCTCTCATGCCAGCCGCGCAGCAGAACATGGGACAGCGCGGCGAGCGCGCCGTAGATCGCTAAGCCGCTCAGGGAAATCAACGCCAGCGCCGCGAACATGCGCGGAATGTCGAGACGAAATCCTGCCTCAACGATGCGATAGGCGAGTCCGGTTCCCTGTCCCGAGGCGCCTGCGGCGAGTTCGGCGACGATCGCGCCGACGAGCGCCAATCCGCCGCCGATGCGCAAGCCGGTCAGGAATTGCGGCAGCGCCGACGGCAGACGCAGATAAATCAGCTTCTGCCATGGCGACGCATGATAGAGGTCGAAGAGATCGCGCAAGCCGAAGTCGACCGAGGCCAATCCGAGCGACGTATTCGAAAGAATCGGAAAGAAGGCGACGAGAAAGGCGCAGACGAGCACCGCATTGCCGGGTTGCAGATAAACGAGCAGCAAAGGCGCGATGGCGATGATCGGCGTCACCTGCAACGCGACGGCGAAGGGCAGGAGCGCACGCTCCAGCCATTTCGACTGCGCGATCAGAAGCGCCAGCGCCACGCCGCAGACAGTGGCGATGACAAAGGCTTCGAACGTCACGCCGAGCGTCACAATTAGCGACGAGAACAGCAGCTCGCGATCTTGGATAAGCGTCGCGAGGATGACGGAGGGCGCGGGCAGAATATAGGGCGGAATGTTCTTCCACCGCACGAGCCCCTCCCATAGCGCCAGCGTTGCAAGAAAGACGGCGAGCGGCACGCCGATGTCACGCCACGGGATCGCTTGTCGCTTATGGATCATGGCGTCGCCTCTTCGATCGCGACGCGAAGCGCCAGCGAACCTCGACGACAAATATCGGCGAAGCTCTTGCTCGTCCGATAGTCGTCGTCGCGCTCGAGTTCCGGGTCGATCCGGATGTCGTCGATGAGTCTGCCGGCGCGGCGCGACATCACCACGATGCGAGTCGAAAGATAGGCGGCTTCGAACACCGAATGGGTGACGAAGACGATCGTCGCGCCGAGCCGGCGTTTGAGCGCGAGCAGATCGTCATTGAGCTTGAAGCGCGTCACCTCGTCCAGCGCGGCGAATGGTTCGTCCATCATGATCAGCGCCGGCCGCGTCACCAGGGCGCGGGCGATGGCGCAGCGCATCCTCATGCCGCCCGAGAGCTCGCGCGGCAGCGCGCCCGAGAATTCCAAAAGCCCCACATGCGCGAGCGCCTCGTCAACGCGCGGCGACGCCGCTTCGTGCGAAAAGCCGCCAAGCCGCAGCGGCAAAAAGACATTGTCGAAGACGCTTGCCCAGGGCAGCAGCGTCGCGTCCTGAAAAACAAAGCCGATATTGTTCTCGATGCGAGGCGCGCTCCAGTCGATCGACCCGGCGGTCGGTTGCGCGAGACCGGCGATCAGTCGCAAGACCGTTGACTTGCCGCAGCCCGAGGGCCCGAGCAGGGTCAGGGTCTCGCCCTCGCGCACGTCGAGATCATAGTCGGCGAGGGCGACGAGGCCGCTGGGGAAAGTTTTGCCGACCCCGCGGAGCGAAACCAGCGCGGGCGCCGTTCTTTGCGCTTCGGCGGCGCCTAACGCGGTCATAACGGCGACACCGGCGTCATTTAGGCCGCAGCTCCATGCCGACCTTGTTGCCGATGAAGCGCCGCGTATAGCCGCGCTTGTAATCGAGATCGGCGGGAACGACGCCGGCTTTCGCCATCTTGTCGAAAAAACTCTTCATCCGCGCGTCGGTGATCACGCCGACGCCTTGCATCAGCGCATCGCCGGAATCGGCGATGCCCCGCGCCTTCATTTTGGCGATCGAATAGGCGATCTGGCCGTCGGTCATCTCTGGATTGTCGCGCTTGATCATGGCGTTCGCCGCAGCATTGTCGCCATAGAGATAGTTGTACCAACCGATGATCGACGCGTCGACGAAGCGCTGGACGAGGTCCGGGTTCTTCGCGATCGTGTCGGCGCGTGTCTCGATCGTCGTCGAATAGCCGTCATAGCCATAGTCCGGCAAGAGAAAGACGTTTGGCGTGAAGCCACCCTGGCGCTCGATAGCGTATGGCTCGGACGTCAGAAAGCCTTGCTGGATCGAATTTTTGTCGGCGAGAAAAGGCGCCGAATTGAAATTGTATGGCTTCACGTTTTCGTCCTTGAAGCCATAGGCCTGCTTCAGCCATTGCCAAATCGAAACGCGCATGTCGCTGGCGATGAAGGCCGTCGCCTTGGGCAAATCTTCAAAGCGATCGAGGCCGACGCCGGGATGCGACATGAAAATTACCGGATCGAGCTGAAACATGCTCGCGACGGTGACGATCGGCACGTTCTGCTGCACCGATTCGAACATCTGAATGGTGTTGGCGCCCATTGCGAAGTCGACGCGGCCGGCGGCGAGCAGCAGGCGCGCATTGAGTTGCGGCCCGCCTTGCACAATGGTCACGTCGAGTCCGTAGCGTGCGTAAACGCCGTCGGCGACGGCCTGATAGAAGCCGCCATGCTCTGCCTGCGCGCGCCAATTGCTGGCGAAGCTCACCTTGTCGAGCGCATGCGCCGGCGCTGCGCAGAGGAGGGCGATTGCTATACACACGACTTTGGCGAAGGCGTTGCGCAGTGTCACGGATTGTTCCCTCCGCCAGTTCGTTCTCGACGTTGTGTCGTGCCCTGACCCCGGATCCGGGCTGGCGATGAACTGGCGCGGGGAACGATATCCGAGCGCATGATGCGGGTGAAGCGCGTTGTGGGGCTAGAGCCATCTTGGCGGCGCGCGGCGCGGGCGATTCAGCCCCCTGCGGCACGGCCTAACGGCTGGCGCTCAGCGCCGGTCAGGCCGCGCTTCCAATGGGAAGCGCGGCGATCATGGCGATCATGTCGACGCGGCCTGAACGGCGTCCTGCGCCACTGCGGCGGCGATGCTGCGCTCGCCGGGCTTCAGCGCCTTGATCTGATATTCTTCGCATTGCGCGTTTAATGCGGCAAGACCGCCGTAAAGCTTCTCGGTGTCGCCATAGCCGATCGCGGCGAAACGATATATGAGCCGCCGCACGAGGCTGGGGTTCAAAAAATAGCCGGAGTGAACGTCGACCTCGCGCCTGAGATGGATCCAAAGCAGGCGCAGATGTCCAAGCCAGGACAGATTCGGCCTGCCGCCGCGCGTGGCGTCCGTCACGACTCCATTGCCCGCATCGTCGATGCTGTCGGTGCAGTCGAAATAGGTGAGCCTTTGCGCAAAGGATTCTTCCGACTGCGCGGCGTCAATCTCGGCATAGAGTTGGTAAAGCGTGCAGGCGCCGACTCGCAGATTGCCGAGCGTCAGCTTTTCGGAAATTCCCCAATCCGTCAGCACGCCGACGTTGCCAAGCCGGTAACCGAATCTCCGGCTCATCGTCGGCAGCGAAAAGAAGTTCGCCGTCGTCGAAATGTTGCGCAGAATTTCATCGCCCTCATTGGAGAAGAGATGCGCTTCCTGAAAGCGGATCAATGACGAATGCAGCGCGTTGCTCCGGCCCAGCAACAAGACTTCCGCCGGAATGTCCGGCGAGACCAACACTAGGCGGCGCAAGAGAAAGCTCTCGCCGATCTTCGATCTAATCTCGCGTTGCCGGCGCTCCTCGTCGCTTCCAGGAATTGGCTGGCTTCGCATGGCGGCCATCGCTTCGGGCGAAAACACATCGGTCAGAATGCGCACGGCGTTGGTGACGACGAAGGCGCCCATGCTGTGGCCGATAAAGGAAAGGTCGACCTTTCCGGAGAGATCGTCGGCTGATGCGGCGGGCCGGGCGTTGGGAAGTTTCGACAATTTGTCGTCGATTTCCCGAATGAGATTCACGAGGTCCGGCACGCCGTAATTCGTCGCCCGAAAGCCGTCGCGAAAATAGACGATGAGCCGCAGCAGAAACAGCGTGATCGGGATCACCGCCATGGTCGCCGTCACCGCGGTCGCGGCGACGCGCGCGAATTTCCACCAATCGCATATTTCAAAATAGAAATTCACCAGATAGACGGCGGCCAGCGCCGCGAACAATACGCCGAGGAGAAAGATCGGCGCAGCGCTCAAACCGCTTCGCCACGGCGCGCCCGCCGCTTCCGACGGCCAACGATATCCGATGCAGACGAGGCCGCGGTCTTGAAGCTCGGCGTCCTCATTCACCGCGATGAACGACCGCCGATACGTCTCAAGGGCGCTGTCGCGGGGCGTGTTGAAGCCATGCACGGTGATGAGCAGTTTGGGCTTTTCCTGCTTAGCCAATGTCGCGACGATTTGATCGATCGTCGAAGGCTTGCAGTATTCTGGCGTCGGCAGGACAGTTTCCTTGTCGTCGAAATTTATCGGCGCCGTGCTCTCGACAAAGAAAGCCGGCGTGAAAGCCTTGCCGTCCTGCGCCGCGACATCGACCTCGTAGGTCGCCAATTCCTGAATTCTGGCCATGGAACCGCTCCGAATTATCCGTTTGAGCGACAATCCTTGGGTGAGAATGAGTCTGGCGCAGCATGTGCCAAGCTTGCCTGTGCGACAAGTCAAGGCGGCATCCGCCTTTTTTGTGAAGTCTGTGTGTCGGCCAAGCGCCGGCGCCGGCGCCGCGCTAGCCGTTCGCGGCGCGGTCTTCTTTCCAAATTCCCCAGCGCCAATAGAGGAAGATGAGCAGAAGCAGCCAAAAGGCGATGAAGCCGTCTGAGAAAATCGTGAAGAAATTGTAAGGCGCGAAATCGCCTTCGCGCAGCGTCTGCACGACATGGCCATAGGTCGCGCCGAGCAGGAAGAAGGACCAGCCAAGCCCGGTCGCGATCCAGAACGAGCCGCCGATCCACAGGCTGAGAAAGCCCAGAATCCCCCAGGCCCCGTCGTGAAACCCAACCTCGAACTGAAACGGGTTTCCCGGCGGCCAGCCGATGCTCTTCGCTGTCGCGTCGGCGAAGAAAATATGGGGAATGAAGCCGAAGACGAATCCGATGACGCCCACGTCCAGCACGAGGGCGTAGAGCAGCAGCAGGCGAATGATTCGGGCGCGAGTCCTTGGGACTTTGCTCAGCGCCAGATGAACGAGGGGCAGAAGCACGCTCAACAGCGCGACGACGATCATGATCATTTTGAAAGGCCTCCGAGCTTGATTCTCCGGGCGTCTGAGGCGCTGGCGCGGCTCGGTCGCCTGGAGCGCGCTGCGAAAAAGTGGGAACCGGTTTTTCGCGTTGAGCGCGCTCTAAATTTTTGCCATCGATCACGTTATCTCCATTTGGGCAATTCCGCCCAAATGGAGCGTGATCTAAGGTAAATGGCCTTTGGCGCGAAAACCACCGGCCAAGCCTTACCCGCGCCGGACGACCTATCCCCCGAATCGCGCTAATATCGCTCCATGGCTACAAAACCAGATCTTTTCGGCGGCGCGCCGCGCAAGGCGCCCGCGGCGAAACCGGCCGCAAAGCGCGGGCCGGCCGAATATTCGGCCGCTTCGATCGAAGTGCTGGAGGGGCTCGAGCCCGTCCGCCGGCGCCCCGGCATGTATATCGGCGGCACCGATGAGGCGGCGATGCATCATCTCTTCGCCGAGGTGTTGGACAATGCCATGGACGAGGCGGTGGCGGGCCACGCCACCTTCATCGAAGTGACGCTGGAAGCAGGCGGCTGGCTCACGGTCGTCGACAACGGCCGCGGCATTCCGGTCGATCCGCATCCGAAATTTCCGAAGAAATCGGCGCTGGAAGTGGTGATGACCACGCTCCACGCCGGCGGCAAATTCGATTCAGGCGCCTATCAGACCTCAGGCGGTCTGCATGGCGTCGGCGTCTCCGTCGTCAATGCGCTGTCCGAAAAGCTCGAAGTCGAGGCGGCGATCGCCGGTCAGCTATATGGCCAGGAGTTTTCGCGGGGGGAGCCGCTCGGCAAGCTCAAGACGCTTGGCCGTGTCAACAACCGGCGCGGCACCAAGGTGCGCTTCAAACCCGACGCGCAGATTTTCGGCGCGGCTGCGCATTGGAAGCCGGCGCGGCTCTTCCGCATGTCGCGCTCCAAGGCCTATCTCTTTGGCGGCGTCGAAATCCGCTGGCGCTGCGACCCGTCGCTGATCGAACCCGGCGCTGACACGCCGCATGAAGCGGTGCTGCGTTTTCCCGGCGGCCTGAAGGATTATCTGGCGAGAGAAATCCACGGCAAGGAGCTCGTCACCGATCAGACCTTCGTCGGCAAGATCACGCGCGAAGGCGGTCATGGTTCGCTCGAATGGGCGGTTTCCTGGCTCGCCGAAGACGATGGCTTCGTCCACTCCTATTGCAACACCATTCCGACGCCGGACGGCGGGACGCATGAGGCAGGATTTCGCGCCGCGCTGTTGAAGGCGCTAAAGGATCACGCCGAGCGCGTCGGACAGTCGAAGCGCGCCAAGGACATTACCGCCGATGATCTCATGGGCCAGTCGGCCGCGATGATTTCCGTCTTCATGCGCGAGCCTGAGTTCCAAGGCCAAAACAAGAGCCGGCTGATGAGCGCCGAGGCGGCGCGCATCGTCGAGAGCGCGGTGCGCGACGCCTTCGACCATTGGCTCGCCGGCGCTCCCTCGCAAGCCAACAAGCTGCTCGACTTCGCCGTGGAGCGCGCCGATGAGCGCCAGCGCCGCCGCGCCGAAAAGGACATTGCCCGCAAGACCGCGACCCGCAAGCTGCGGCTGCCGGGCAAGCTCGTCGACTGCACCAATAATTCGGCGCAAGGCTCGGAGCTGTTCATTGTCGAAGGCGACTCCGCCGGCGGCTCGGCGAAGGAAGCGCGCAACCGCACGACGCAGGCCATTCTGCCGCTGCGCGGCAAGATACTGAACGTCGCCTCGGCGACGAAGGACAAGCTTCTCGCCAATCAGCAGCTCGCCGATCTGACCCAGGCGCTCGGCTGCGGATTGGGCGCGCATTATCGCGACGAGGATCTGCGCTATGAGAAGGTGATCGTGATGACCGACGCCGACGTCGACGGGGCGCATATCGCCTCGCTGCTCATCACCTTCTTCTATCGGCAGATGCCGCGGCTCATCGAGAGCGGCCATCTCTATCTGGCGCAGCCGCCGCTCTATAAGCTCACGCAAGGGGCCAAGACCATATATGCGCGCGACAATGAGCATCGCGATGAATTGATCGCCAAGGAATTGACCGGGAAGGGAAAAATCGAGACGGGACGGTTCAAGGGGCTGGGCGAAATGAGCGCGGCTCAGCTCAAGGAAACCACCATGGACCCGAGCAAGCGCACGCTCCTCAAGGTCGTCGTCGAGCCCGAAGATCGCGAGGAGACCGCGGACTGCGTCGAGCGGCTGATGGGCGCCAGGCCGGAAGCGCGCTTCGCCTTCATTCAGGAGCGCGCCGCGTTCGCAACGGAACTTGTCGATATCTAGCCCCTCGCGTCGGGGCCCGTCCGGGAGTATGCTGTCGGTCTCCCAACAGACGATAGGCGCTGCGTGACCGACACGGAAATTCGCCCAGAAAACGACGACGCGCGCTCCGCGCGGTCCTTCTGCGACGAGCAGGCCTTCGCTTTGGAGCGGATGCAGCTCGCGCTCGACGCCGGGCGCACCGGCATCTGGGATTGGAATCTCCTCACCGGCGAGGTGCATATCGACGAGCGCGTGCGCCGCCTATGGGGACTGCCCGAGGGCGTTCCGGCGAGCTTCGAGATTTTCCGCAGCGCGCTGCATCCGCAGGACAAGAAGCGCACCAAGGAGGCGGTCGGCGTCGCGCTCGATCCCAATCATGAAGGCGATTACGAGATCGAATATCGCGTCATCGGTCAGACCGACCGCATCGAACGCTGGGTTTCGGTGCGCGGCCGCACCTTTTTCGAGGACGGCAGGGCGGTGCGCATTCTCGGCACGGCGCGCGACATCACGCCGCGCAAGCAGCGCGAGCAGCATGTGCGCGTTCTGCTGCGCGAGCTCGTGCATCGTTCGAAGAACCTTCTCGCCGTGGTGCAGGCGATGTCTCGGCAAACGGCCGCCGGCTCGCCGTCGCTCGAAGAATTTCAGCGCAAATTCGCCGCCCGTCTGCAGGCGCTGTCGATGGCGCATGATCTGCTCGTGTCGCAGGACTGGCGCGGCGCCTCGATGCGCGAATTGGTGCGGGCGCAGCTCGCCTATTGCATGGACACGCCTCGCGGCGACCTTTCGGGGCGCGCCAAGATCGACGGGCCGAAAATCATGCTGAAGCCGGAGGCCGCGCAGAACATTGGCCTCGCCTTGCATGAACTTGCGACGAATGCGCTGAGCTATGGCGGCCTGTCGCGACCCGACGGCGCCGTCTCGCTGACGTGGCGATTCGAAGACGGGCGGCTCGACATCGAATGGCGCGAGAGCGGCGGTCCGGCGGTGGCGACCCCGCCCCGCGAAGGCTTTGGCCATAAAGTGATCAAACGCCTTGTCGCCCAGGCGCTCGATGGAACGGCGACGCTGAATTTTCCGCCCGATGGATTGGTCTGGACGCTGTCGATTCCGGCGAGCTACGCCACGGTCAGGGAAGAGCAGGCGTAGTATCGCAGACTGTAAGGCGTCAGTCGCAACGCGACGTGCGCTGTAGCGGCGATGCCCGGTTTGCTCAGCACACGCCAGCGCCATGCTGCGCGCGAAATGCTTTATAGTCCTCGGCGTTCTGCCGCGCATAGAGCATGGCGAAGGATGCGAGCGCGTCGTCGAATGCTTCGCTCTTGCCCATGTATCCGGCGAGAGTCACGGCGTCGGCGGAACGCGCATGGGCGCGCGCCAAAGTGCGCCCGCATAGTTTCGCGTAATCCAGAAGGTCGTGATTCTGCAGCAATTCGGTAAGTCCGCCCAAACGGCGCGTCTTCAGCTGGCGCATATAGAATTCGCGCTTTGACGCGGGGTCGAGCATGGGCGCTAAAAAAATGTCCGACGCCGCCTGCATCATGCGCTGACCTTCGACGACGCGCTCCGCCTCAGCGCCGGACCATGCGCCGAAGCCGAAACGTTCCAGCACCGAGCGCTTCGCTTCCTTGATCTGAAGGAAGAGCCGCTCATCGTCCGAACTCATGAACAACGCGATCGTGCAATAGGTGCCGACGCTGCCGACGCCAACGGCCTTGAAAGCGATGTCGCACAAACCATAGCGGTGCAACAAAGAGGCGACGTGCGGCGGCAAGTTCGCGAAGGCGGCGGCAATGAGTCCGTTGACGTCGAATTGATTGGCCTCGCCGTCATCGAGATGGAAGAGCCGCGGCGGCTTGTCCTCGACCCGCCAGTCGCCGGAAGAGTCTTTCGCGACCCTTGGAAAATTGTCCGCATAATCATCTTCGTTTTTGTGCGACGCGATCGCTGCGTGCACGGCGTCGTGGAGAACCCGATCGCGGAGCCCGGCGACGACGTCACGCAGCGGCACGCGGGTATTCCACGCCTCGAGCGGCGACAAGGCGGCGAGTTTGGTCACCGCGCGGCGGTAGGCTTTGACGGCGGCGCGCGCCGTGGATCTTGCCGTCTGCTCGCTCTTGCCGGCGCCAAGGGCTGCGACGACGGCGCTTGTCGCCAAGCGGCGCAAATCGATCGTGACATCGATCTTAGGCAGCGTTTCGTCGAAATCATTCACGTCGAACAGTGGATGTCCTTCCGGCGAGACGAATGCGCCGAAATTCATCAAATGGCAGTCGCCGCAGACCTGCGCGCGAATGCCGGGCGCCGGCTGCGTCGAAAGATCGGCGGCCATCACATCGGCGGCGCCGCGCAGAAATGCGTGCGGCGACTCCGCCATGGATTTGCGGCGAAGCGGAATCAAGGATTGGATTCGATCCCGTTCGGTCTCGGCGATGATCGTGGCGGCGTTCCGATTTGCGGCGACGTTAAAATCCGCCAGGCTTTCGCGCCGGACGAGCTGGCGCAAAGCTTTCCCAGCCGCATAGCGGGCGCGACGATCAGGGCCGCGCTCAGCGACGCCAGTCTGCGTTTCAATGTTCATCGTCGGCAATCTCCAAACGAAGAGGCGATGATGGCATATAGATCGGCCGGGTCAGCGCGCCATCGCGATCACCCCAGCAAATCGATCAGCGGGCCGATCAGCGGCGCGTCGGCGGGCGGCATCGGATAGTTGCGCAGTTCGCGGGCGCGCGCCCATTTCACCGCCTGTCCCTCCGTCGGGCTGACAAAACCCTCCCACTTACGGCAGACGTAAAGCGGCATCAGAAGATGAAAATCATCATAGGCGTGGCTGGCGAAGGTTAAGGGCGCGAGGCAGGGCGCGCAGACGCGCACGCCGAGCTCCTCTTCGAGTTCGCGGGCCAGCGCATCCTCCGGCCGCTCGCCGGGATGTAGCTTGCCGCCGGGAAATTCCCATAGACCTGCAAGCTGCTTGCCTTCAGGCCGCTGTGCGATGAGCACGCGATTGTCGGCGTCGACGAGCGCCGCCGCAACGACCAGCAGAAGATTCACGGGCGCGCTCAATTGCCGGAGAGAACGACTTTCACCGGACCGTGTTCCTGTCCGGTGAGCGTCACTTCCTCATACATCGCGCCGCCTTCAGGCGTTTGCGAATCCTTTGGCTTCCATATGAGTCGCGTGGTGAGGTAGTAGCGCCCGGGCGCGACATTCTCGAATGTGAAGCGGCCATCCGGCTCAACCGTCGTCGTGCGCGTGAGCGCGGCATATTGCGCGTCCGGCTCGACTTTCGGAATCGCCGCGGCCGGCAGAAATTTCACCGAGCCGTAGAACTTCTTGATTCGTTCCTGTGCATAAGTCGTCGCCGGAATGAGCCTTACGGTTTCGCCGGCGGCGTAGCGCACATTCGATTTCCCCGAGGCGTCACGCAGAAAGGCCTGTCCGGCGATGACGCCTCTGCCGGGCGCTCTAATGTAACTCGCCTGGGACGGATCGAATCCGAGGCCGGACGTCGGTCCGCGCGGGGCGTTGCACGCCGATAGTATGACGAGGGGCGCGACGACAAGAAATTTGAGCCAACGCATGCGCGCAACGCTCCACGACGAACACAGGTCGCCAACCTTTGCCGGCGCCGCGGGGGCCGGGCGTTTGCCAGCGAAGCGGCTTCGGCGGTCAGATAATCTAGCACGTCAAATATCGTCCTGACGACAGCGATGCGCGCGGACCGCGCCGCCGCCTCGCGGACGCCCTGCTGGTCATCGCGCCCGAGGCCGCGGCGGCGAAAAGGCCGGCGGGCGCATCTCGAAACAGCGGAGGAGATATTGGCGTAATATCAAGCTCCTCCGCGGCTCCATGATAAGGATTTCGTCGCTGGCGTCGCGTCCTTCGCCCTATCCGCCGACAATTGCGTTCTCGAACGCCGCGCGGTGATCAGCTTCGGTAGTCGCCGTTGATCGCGACATAGTCCTTGGTGAGGTCGCAGGTCCATACTGTCGCCGCGCCCTTGCCCAATCCAAGATCGACATTGATGACGATCTCGTCGCGCTTCATGATCTGCGAAACTTCCGCTTCGTCATAGTCGGGATCGCGCAACCCCTTATGCGCGACGCGCACGCCGCCGAACCAGATCGCGAGCCTGTCGCGGTCGGCCTTTTCGCCGGCCTTGCCGACCGCCATGACGATGCGACCCCAATTGGCGTCCTCGCCGGCGATCGCGGTCTTCACGAGCAGCGAATTGGCGATCGAAAAGGCGACGCGCTTCGCCGCCTTGGCGCTGTCGGCGCCGGTCACCGTCACTTCGACGAATTTGCGAGCGCCTTCGCCATCCTTCACCACCTGATGGGCGAGATCGAGCAGCACGGCGTCGAGCGTGCGCTTGAAATCCGCGAGCCGCTTGTCGTTCGCTTGTTCGATCTTCGGCGCGCCGCGTCTCTTCGCGGCGCCCGTCGCAAAGAGCAGCAGCGTGTCGGAGGTCGACGTGTCGCCATCGACGGTGATGGCGTTGAAGCTTCTCTTGGCGCCGTTCTCGAGCATCGCCTGCAGCGCTTCCGCGCCGATCGCCGCGTCGGTGAAGACGAAGGCGAGCATCGTCGCCATGTCGGGCGCGATCATCCCGGCGCCCTTGGCGAAGCCGCTGATCGTCACGTCGACGCCGCCGATCGTCGCCGTGCGCGTCGAAAGCTTCGGATAGGTGTCGGTGGTCATGATCGCGCGCGAAGCGTCCAACCAGCCCTCGGGTCGCGCCTCTTCGACGAGCTTCTCCAACAGCCCGTCGAATTTATGCGCGTCGAGCGGCTCGCCGATCACGCCCGTCGACGCGAGGAAAATCTGGCGTTCGGGCGCGCCCGCCGCCGCGGCGGCGAGCTTCGCCGAGAATTTGACCGCCTGCGCGCCGGTCTTGCCGGTGAAGGCGTTGGCGTTTCCGGAATTGACGAGCAGCGCGCGGGCCTTGCCGCCCTTGAGGCGATCGCGGCACCAGTCGACCGGCGCCGAAGGACATTTGGACTTGGTGAAGACGCCCGCGACCGTCGTTCCCGCATCGAGCAGGGCCAGCATCACGTCGGTGCGTCCAGCATAGCGTACGCCAGCGGCGCCGACGGAGAAGCGCACGCCTTCGAGCGGCGGGATATCTGGCGTGGATTGCGGCGCGAGCGGGGAGACAGGGGCGTCATGAGCCATAGCGGAGCCTTGCAAATTGGAGTGGACCCGGGCGGGTTTGACGACGCTTCGGGTCCACGTCAAGGCTTCGCTGCGGAGCGGACTTTGTTCGGTCGAAGAATCTCGCGTGAAGCGGAAAAAGGCGCTTCGAGGCTACTTTTTTTTCGCCGGCTCGGCAGGCTTTTCGGCGGGCTTGGCGCCGGGCGAGCCCTCTGCGGGTTGATCCGCGCGCTCGATCTTGGAGCCGTCGCGCAATTTCATGACGAGTTCGCTCTGCGCCTTCTGCACCACATAGCGGGCGACCTGATCCTTGACTTGGTCGAGCGGCGGAAAGACTTTCGGGCGCTTCTCATCAAGCTTGATGACGTGCCAGCCGAACTGCGTCTTGATGGGATCGGAAATCTGGCCCGGCGTCATCTTCGCCGCAGCCTCGCCGAACTCCGGCACCATGCGGTCCTTCGTGAACCAGCCGAGGTCGCCGCCCTTGGCGCCGGGGTCCTTCGAAAGTTCGGTCGCGACTTTGCCGAAATCCTCGCCGCCCTTGACGCGCTTGAGCGCAGCCTTCGCTTCGTCTTCGGTCGGCACCAGAATGTGATGCGCGTGATATTCCGTTTCCGGCTTCTGGTTTTTCGCCGCCTCTTCATAGGCCTGCTTGATCGCCGCTTCGGTCGCAGCTTTTAGGGCTACGTCGCCGAGCAGCGTCTCCATCAGCGCCTTGTCGCGCAAATAGCCAAGTTTCTTGGCGAATTCCGGCGTTTCGGCGACTTTGTCGGCCTGCGCCTTTTGCACGACGAGTTGCTCATCGATGAGGAAATCGAGGACGTAAGACTCGCGCGCCTTTCCCTCAAGCTGACGGGGAATGGCGGGGCCGAGATCCTCCAACGCCAGCTTCAGGTCCTCGTCGGTGATCTCGACGCCATTGACTTTGGCAAGCGTTTTCGCCGCCGCTGTCCCGCCGGCGACGCTCATCGCCAGCAGGGCGGCGAGCGCGGTCGCTCCAAGCGCGGCGCGAGCGAGGGAACGCGCATTCTTGCAGGCGTGAGACATGATCTGCTCCAAAAAAGGGCCGGGGCGGCCTTGAAGTAAAGCGGCCGTCGCCGCTGGCGGGAACGCTCCTGCGCGAGGAATCCGGCGTATCTATGCCTGAGCGGCCAGTTCTGCAACTCCCGATCACACTGAAACCGGGCGCTCGGCGGCCTCGCCGACGACGTTCGTGAAAATTTCCCGAGTCCGCTTCTGCGTGTCCGCGAGCAGCGCTTCGAGATTGGAAAGATCGGGCGCATCGCCGACTCGCAGCAGCAGCTCCGTCAAGCCGCGCGGCGCATCGGCGGGACGAAACGCGTCGTCGATGGCCAGCCGCATCAATTGGGTCAGGCCTTGATAGAGCCGCGACGCTTCCGCCAGCGCTTGGGCCCGGCCGGCGTCGAGCGCGCCAGCATCTTTAAGACGCTCCAAGGCGAGTGTGGCGGTCGTCGAGAAAAGTTCTGGATGCTGCGGGCCATGGCGCAGCATCAGATATTGGGCGATGAACTCGATATCGACGAGCCCGCCGGGAACCTGCTTGACTTCCCATGGGTTTCTCGACCCCTTTTCCTTTTCGATCCGCCGGCGCATGGACAAGACGTCGTCCTTCAATTTTTGCGGGTCGCGGGGCGTCGTCAGCGCGGCGCGAATCGCCGCTTCGACGCGATTGGCGAAGGCTTCAGGACCGGCGATGACGCGGGCGCGGGTCAGGGCCATATGCTCCCAAGTCCAGGCCTCATCGGCCTGGTAGTCCGAGAAGGCCTTGAGGCTCACCGCGATCGGGCCGCTGTTGCCTGAAGGCCGCAGGCGAAAATCCACCTCATAGAGCAGGCCTTCGGCCGTGGGCGCGGAAAGGGCGCTGATCAGCCTCTGGGTGAGGCGGCCGTAATATTGCTGCGTCGAAAGCGGCCGCCCGCCGCCTTGCGATTCCGCCAGCGGATCGGCGTCGTAGAGCAGCATCAGATCGAGATCGGAAGACGCCGTCATTTCGCGCCCGCCGAGCTTGCCCATGGCGACGACCGCGGCCGCGCCGCCCTCGATCGTTCCATGCATTTTGGCGAATTCGTCGCAGACCAGCGTGAAGAGCCGGGAAATCAGCGTTTCGGCGAGTCGCGTATAGGCGAAGCCGGCTTCCGCCACCGAAACCGAACCTGTCAGGATGCGCACGCCGATGAGGAATTTCTGCTCTTGTCCAAAGATGCGGGCGCGGTCGAGCGCGTCTTCATAGGAGCGTGCCTCAAGAAACTGCTCTCCAAGCCGCTGATCGAGCTCCGCCTGCGACGGCACGCTTTCGAAGAACGCGGGTTCGAGCAGCGCGTCCAATACGCGTGGCCGGCGCGAAATGGTCTCGGCGAGCTTTGGCGCCGCGCCCATGATCGCGGCGAGCAGGTTCAAGAGGCGCGGCTGCGACACCAGAAGCGAGAAGAGCTGCACGCCGGCCGGCAGTTTCGAGATCAGCTTGTCGAATGCGAGAAAAGCGGCGTCGGCGTTCTCGGTTGCTGCCATCGCTTCGAGCAGGATCGGCGTCAGTTCCGTAAGGCGTTCGCGCGCCACGGTCGAGCGGGTGGCGGCGTAGCGGCCGAAATGCCAGCCACGAATGGTCGCCGTCACCGTCTTCGGATTCGCAAAGCCCATGTCGACGAGCGTCTCGATCGTGCCCGGATCGTCGTCATCGCCGGTGAAGACCAGATTGCCGGCCGAGGATGTAAGCTGCGGCGCGCTTTCGAAGAGTTTCGCATAGTGACTTTGCACCACGTCGAGCCGTTTGAGAAGCGCTTCGGCGAAGTCGGCGTAGCCGGCAAAGCCCATCATTCGGCCGATGCCGGCGACGCCCTCTTCAGTTTCGGGCAGCGTATGTTTCTGCTCGTCGGCGACCATCTGAATGCGATGCTCGACGTCGCGCAAAAAGAGATAGGCGTCGCGCAGATCGTCTCGCGCCTGCGGCGCCACCCAGCCACTCTCGACGAGTTGGTCGAGCATGGCGAGCGTGGAGCGCCCGCGCAGACGCCGATCGCGACCGCCGGTGATGAGCTGTTGCGTCTGCACGAAGAATTCGATTTCGCGAATGCCGCCGCGCCCGAGTTTGATATTGTGGCCGGCGACCGCGATCTTGCCGTGGCCCTTATGGGCGTGAATCTGCCGCTTGATCGAGTGCACGTCGGCGATCGCGGCGAAGTCGAAATATTTGCGCCACACGAAAGGCGCGAGCTCCTGCAGGAATTGCTCGCCGGCGAATATGTCCCCGGCGACCGGCCGCGCCTTGATATAGGCGGCGCGCTCCCAGTTCTGGCCCATGCTTTCGTAATAGCTCAGCGCCGCTTCGAGCGGGATCGCGATCGGCGTCGCGCCGGGATCGGGACGCAGCCGCAAATCGGTTCGAAACACATAGCCGTCGGCGCTGCGCTCGCTCATGATTTTCACGATGCGTTTCGTCAGTCTGACGAAGAAATCGACATCTTCCGAAGGGTCGGCGAGCCTTGCGCGGGAACGGTCGAAGAAGACGACGAGATCGATGTCGGAAGAGTAATTCAGTTCATATGCGCCGCCCTTGCCCATGCCGAGAAAAATCCATCCCGATCCGCGCTCCGGCTCGCGTTGGTCGGCGAGTTCGATCTTGCCGGCGAGCGAAGCGGCGCGCAGTGTGAAGCGAATGGCGGCGGATAGCGCAGCGTCGGCGATCCGGGTGAGCGCGGCGGTGGCTTCTAGCGTGTCCCAGACTTTGGAAAGATCGGCGAGCGCGATGATCAGCGCGGCTTCCTGCTTGGTGAGCCGCAGCAGGCGCATCAACTCAGCTTCGTCCTGCGTTTCGACGTTCCGCGTTTCCGCGATGAGCGCGTCGATGCGCTGCGCGGGATCGCTCGCGAGGACGCGTGCGAGCCGCGCCGGATCGCGCGCGGAAAGGTCGGTCAGATAGGGCGAAGAGCCCAATACGCCGAGCAGCAGTTCGCGCGCCTTCGGCCGCTCGTCCAGGAGCGCGGCGACCGCGCCATCGACTACGCCGTCCTTCTCGAGAACGCGCGCCAGCGCCGCCTCGGCCTTCCCGGCGTCGAGCGGCTGAATGATGATCTTGGCGCGGTCGATGAGCGAATGTTCTGTCGGCGTCAAAATCTTTTCCCGGCTAAGCCGTCGATGCGGCGCTGGCCCTTGGGTATAATCCTCTGCGTCGCCCAAAGCAGCCCCGGCGGATTGACGCCCCGTGAGGCCGATTTTCCAAAGAAACCGCGGAGAGTTCATGTCGCAAGAGGATGTCGCGCAGTTGGTCGCCCGCATCGCCGAGGCTCTGGAGCGGCTTGCGCCCGGGAAGCCCGACGCGCCCGATTTCGCGGCCGCCGAGGCGTTCGTCTGGCGCGCCGCCGGCGGGGCGTTCCATCCGGTCGCCCGCGTCAACCGCGTCGATCTCGCGTTGCTCAAGGGCGTCGACCGCCAGCGCGACATGCTTCTCGCCAACACCGGCCGCTTCGCGCAGGGTCTGCCCGCCAACAACGCGCTGCTGTGGGGCGCGCGCGGCATGGGCAAATCCTCGCTGGTGAAATCAGTCCACGGCGCGCTCGCCGACAAGGGGCTGAAACTCATCGAAATCCATCGCGAGGATATTGAAGCTTTGCCCGCGCTGCTTGGCGCGCTGGCGCGGGCGCGGTTCCGCTTCATCGTCTTTTGCGACGACCTTTCCTTCGACGGCGCGGAGACGAGCTACAAGGCGCTCAAGACCGCGCTTGAAGGCGGCGTCGAAGGGCGCCCCGACAATGTGCTCTTCTACGCCACCTCGAACCGCCGTCATTTGCTGCCGCGCGACATGATGGAGAATGAAAGCGCGACCGCGATTCACCCCGGCGAGGCGATTGAAGAAAAAATCTCGCTCTCCGATCGCTTCGGACTTTGGATCGGCTTTCACAATTGCAGCCAGGACGATTATCTGGCGATGGTCTTTGGCTATGTCGATCATTTTGGCCTTACCGCGCCAAAGGCGACGATCCGCGCCGAGGCGCTGGAATGGTCGATCACGCGCGGCGGGCGTTCAGGCCGCGTCGCCTGGCAATATATTCAGGACCTGGCCGGGCGGCTGGGGAAAGAATTGTCATAGGATCGTCCAGCGTTTAGCGCCGACAGACGGGGTTCGCCGCAATTTTTTTATAGCGCTCGCTATCTTTCGTCCGGCGCCGGACTTAGCCTGAGCCGGGGCGAAAGGGGGGATGCATGAACTTCAGACATATTGCGCTTATCTCGACCACGCTGGCGCTGTCGTTGGTTTTTTCCGCGGGAAGCGCCTTCGCGTTCTGCGGCGTGTTGCAGGCGTCGGCGAGCGGCTATTCCAGGGAGGAAGCGCTTACAAAGGCCAACAACAAGGGACTTGCGGAGGTTCGACGGCTTGAGGCGAATTATGGACGCAGCGCCGTTCACTACCAGCCCGCGGTGTCTTCCTGCCGGGAAGGCGGGAGGGTGAGTTGCTCCATTTCCCAAAAATTCTGCGTCGACAGCGGCCAGCGGCAACGCCCGGCGCGCGGCGAGGAAGGCCATTCGATGCACGGCTGCCCGCCCGGCACGCGGCAGGTTCCGGAAACGGACAATTGCGTCCCGGTGCGCAAACGATCGAGCGAATTTGAAAGCCAGCCGTGGAAAAAGCCTGGCTGCCGCAGCTGGAAACAGAGTTGCGACAGGGGCGACGCCCGGGCCTGCGGAAGATATGAGTCGACCTGCCAGGTCAATTAACGCCAAGCGCATTCCGAGGCGGGCCGCCCGGCGGGCGCCTCGGATCGCCCTTTGGCGAATGAGGACGGACGCTCCGGCGCGAATGTGTCCTCGTCGTTGCGCGAGGCTGGAAAGCTCAAAAATCAAACCGTCTTCGCTTTGAACCGGCATAGATCGGCGATGATGCAGCGCGGGCATTCGGGCTTACGCGCCTTGCACACATAGCGCCCGTGCAGAATGAGCCAGTGATGCGCGTGCAGGAGATATTTCTGCGGGACAATGCGCGCGAGTCCGGCTTCGACCTCTTCCGGAGTCTTGCCTTTCGCCAGCGGCAGCCGGTTCGAGACACGAAAAATATGGGTGTCGACGGCGATCACCGGCTCATGGAAGGCGACATTGAGCACGACATTCGCCGTCTTGCGGCCGACGCCGGGAAGCGCGGTCAGCGCCTCGCGCGTTCGCGGAACTTCGCCGTCATGGCGCTCGATCAGCAGCCGGGAGAGCGCGACGATGTTTTTCGCCTTGGCGCGAAAAAGCCCGATCGTCTTGATGAGGTCGCGTACGCGCTCCTCGCCGAGCGCCGCCATCTTGGCGGGCGTGTCGGCGCACGCGAAGAGCGCCGGCGTCGCCTTGTTGACGCCAACGTCGGTCGCTTGCGCGGAGAGCACGACGGCGACGAGCAGCGTGAACGGGTTCTTGTAGTTGAGTTCGCTCTTGGGTTCCGGATTGGCGGCTGAGAGACGCGCGAAAATCTCGTCGATGCGGGCGATCTCAGCGGCCGCCGGCCGCCGGCCGGCTCCCGCTTTTTTGCCGACGCGCGCGCCTTGAGTGATTGTTTCGGCCATAGCCGCGTTATAACTTTTACAGACTGGAGGAGAAAGCGGCGGCAGGAGAAATGTCCGACCCATTCGAGCGGAAAATTTACGAAGCGCGGCTGACGCCGCATCGGTCAATGACGCGGCACGCGTTCTATGCGTTCATTGTAATATTCTGTTGCGGCCAAGTCCTGTTCGCGCTGCCCTTCTTTATCATGGGCGCTTGGCCGGTCGCCGGCTTCATGGGGCTCGACGCGCTGGGTCTCTACCTTGCCTTTCGCATGAGCTTCAATGCCGCGCGCCGGCAGGAGACTCTTGATCTCACGCCGCTTGAACTCGTTTTCGCGCAAATCGGCGCGCGCGGGCAACGAAGGGAGTGGCGGTTTAACCCATCCTGGGTGCGGCTCGAACAGACGGTGCATGAGGAATTCGGCACGGAGCGGGTGGCGCTGGTTTCGCGCGGCGAAAGCGTCGAGATCGGCGCCTTCCTGGGGCCGGACCAAAAGGCGGAACTGGCGCGCGAACTCACTCGCGCGCTGATCGATGCGCGGACGGGCGCGCGTTTCGGCTAGATCACGGACGACGTCGCCGAAGCCACGCCGCCACCCATGCAGGAGCGTCGGTTCGAACGGGCGCGATCAGTGATACCGCAGCGCGTTCTCGCGCGCGGCGCTGAACGCATAGGGCGGGGTCGCGGACATCGCTTCGCCGTTCAGAAAGAAGGGATCGCGCTCCAACGCCGCTTCGAGCACCTCACGCAGCCCTCTCAGCAAAGGCTGGTCGTCGCGAACGACTTTGGCGCGCAGCGCCTCTTGCGCCGCTTCGTCGGTGCGGCTCGCAAACTCGCGCACCGCCAACACGACGTATTTGCCCACGCTGAGGCCTTTCTCCCCGGCGGCCGTGCGCACGCGCTCGGCGAAGTGACCACCAATGCAGGCCAGCGCAGCCTGCGCGACCTTGTCGTTAGAGCAGGAATTGATCAGATCCAAGATGACCATGATGACCTCCGCCCTCGCATTCGCCCCTGTTGCATTTTTTTGGCCGCGTTTGGCCCGCGACTTCTGTTCTTGTTGGCGTTCCAGCGGACGCTTTGCTTGGACCGCATTGCTTGGACCGCATGACTTGAACAACGCGTCTTGGATCGCATGTCTGGGCCGCATGTCCTGCTGCCGTCATGCTATCCAGTTCAGCTGAACGTCGTCTGTATAATAATCGCTGAAAAATTTTCCCTTCCGAATTCCGGACGGGATATCAACGCTGGCGAACAAGCCAGTCGACGCCAACAGTCGACTTTCGTTCAAGAGCCGCAGCTGCCGCGTTTCTAACTGAAAGCGGTGACAGGTTCGCGACGAAAGTTCGTCAGTTTTTCAATAAGATACCTGTTAGCCGAGCTGAGGCCACAGCTCGCCTTACTAGTCAACTCATAGGCAGATGAATAGTTCCCGGCGGCCAAATAATTCGTAGCTGCAGCGCAAAAATTTTGGGCGCCGAAAAACGCCTCACCAACTGCCGACATTGGGCGCCGAGGCCCAGGGTTCGGTCGGCGGCAGCGGCGCGCCCTTCTGAAGCAATTCAATGGAAATCATGTCGGGCGTTTGTACGAAGGCCATGTGGCCGTCTCGCGGGGGACGATTGATCGTCACGCCGGCCGCCTGCAGGCGCGCGCAGACTTCGTAAATATTCTCAACGGCGAAGGCGAGGTGGCCGAAGTTCCGCCCGCCGGCATATTCATGCTCGTCCCAATTATGGGTGAGTTCGATCGTCGGCGCGTGTTTTTCCTTGGCGTCAGCCAGATCCTCGGGCGCCGCGAGATAGACGAGCGTGTAGCGCCCCTTCTCGTTCTGAATGCGGCGCACCTCCTTCAGTCCGAGCACGTCGCAAAAGAAATTCAGCGATTGGTCGAGGTCGCCGACCCGGATCATGGCGTGCAGAAACTTCATATGCGGCTCCTATCTGATGGTTCAGCCATAATTCTATCATTGGGGCGGCGTGGTTTGCGCCCGCATCGGCCCCTTGCTAGGGCTGGGGCCTGCAAAATTAGAGTGGCGCGTTAGGTGACCCAGACGAAGGCCCTTCCGAAAGCGGCGGCGAGCGTCAAACTCGCAGCCGCCAAGGCTTCGATCGCCGCGAGCGCTGTTCTCGCAGTCGCGAAGCTTGCCGCCGGTCTGTGGTCCGGCTCGCTGGCGCTGTTGTCGGAGTCCGGCCACGCCTTCGTCGATACGGGCGCGACGGCGCTGACCTTTTTCGCAGTGCGCGAGGCGGAGAAGCCGGCGGACGAAGAGCATCACTACGGCCATGGCAAATATGAAGCGCTCGCCGCGCTGATCGAAACCGGCTTCCTCTTCGGACTTGCGTTGTTCGTCGTTGGCGAAGCCTGGCGACGCTTGCAGGAAAAGAATGTCGAAATCGACGTGGGCTGGCCGGTCTACGGCGTTCTCGTCGTCTCCATCGTCATCGATTACGTGCGTTCCCGTCAATTGAAACGGATCGCAAAGGCTGAAGGCAGCGACGCGCTCGCCGCCGACGCGCTGCATTTTGCAAGCGATCTGGTGTCGTCGGCGTTGGTGCTGCTCGGTCTCGTTGCAGCGCATTATGGGTTCGAGCGCGGCGACGCGCTTGCCGCTTTCGGCGTTGCAGCATTCATCGCGATCGCCGGTTTCCGGCTGGGCCGGCGCACCATCGACACCTTGCTTGACGCCGCCCCGCGCGAACTTGCGCCGCATGTCAGACGAGCGATCGCCGATGTGCCGGGCGTCATCGCGATCGATTCGCTGCGCCTGCGAACGATTGGTCCGGACATTGTCGGCGAGGCGACGATCGGCGTTGCGCGTGGGCTGCGCGTGGAGCAGGCGGCGCGGATCAAATCGGCCGTCACCGACGCGATCGCCGATGTGACGCCGCGTGCCCGCCTCACGCTGTCGGTCGAGCCTCAGGCGCTCGATGACGAGACGGTTGCCGAACGCATCCTGCTGGTCGGGTCGCGCCGACATATTCACGCCCATCATGTCATCGCTCAACAGATCGAGGGCCGCCTGTCGATCGGCGTCGACATCGAACTCGACGGCGCCATGCCGCTCGGTCGCGCGCACGCAATCGCCGGCGATTTCGAAAGCGCATTGCGCGACGAATTCGGCGCCGACGCCGAAGTCGAGACCCATATCGAACCGCTCGAAATGCAACTGCTCGTGGCGCATGCCGCGGACCCCTCAGTCGCTGGCGCGATTGAAGCGGCGCTCGCGCGCGTCGCCGCTCAGACCCGGCCGCTCGCGCGGATGCAGGACGTTCGGGTCCGCCAAACCGCCGGCGGCCTCGTCGTCAATTTCCGCTGCCGAATTGACGCCGCTGCATCGGTGCAAAACGCGCATGACGCGCTCGATGAAATCGAGCGCCGCACGCGCGAGGAGTTTCCGCAGATTCTACGCATCGTCGGCCGAGCCGAACCGGCTGACCGCTGAGCGCGCCGCATAGCCAAGAACGCGCGCTTGGTCTATGAAAGACGCCATGACGCAGAAGCCGGACGCCGCCGCAGACATCGCTTCGCTGCCCTTCGAACAAGCGATGCAGGAGCTCGAGCGCATCGTCGGCGATCTGGAGAAGGGCGCCGTGTCGCTCGACGAATCGGTGAAGCTCTATGCGCGCGGCAAGGCGCTGCAGGCGCGTTGCGAGACTCTCCTCGCCGAGGCCGAAGCCCGCATCGAAAAAATCACTCTTGGCGAAAACGGCCAGCCGACGGGCGTCGCGCCTTTCGACGTCGAGTGATAGTCTCAGCCGTTCTCAATTTTGATTTGGACAGGGAATATTGTCATGGCCAAGAAGCTGGTCATTTTCTGCGACGGGACCTGGAACGGGTTGACGGAGCGCGGCACCAATGTTCTGCGGACGTTGCAAGCGATCGAGAGTGGCGATGACGGCGGCGTTCCGCAACTCATGCATTACGTTGCCGGCGTCGGCACGCGGCGCGGCGAAAAAATCCAGGGCGGGACCTTCGGTTATGGAATCTCAGGCAACATCAAGGACGCATACTCCTTCCTTGTGAGCAATTACGAGGAGAAGGATGAAATCTATCTTTTCGGCTTCAGCCGAGGCGCCTACACGGCGCGCAGCATCGCGGGACTGGTGCATAATCTCGGCATTCTGAGGCGATGCAACATGCCGCAGGTTTCGATCGCCTACGGACATTACAAGGACAAATCGGACGGCTGGCGGCCGAAGGGCGCGGACGCCGCGCAGTTTCGAAGCGACTATTGCCATCCCTGGCCGGTGAAAATCCGCTTTCTCGGCGTATGGGACACCGTCGGCGCACTCGGCGCGCCATACGGCGAATTCCTGGGATATTTCGTCGACAAAATGTTCGGATGCAGTTTTCATGACGTGACGTTAAGCGAGAGCGTCGACAGCGCCTATCACGCCTTGGCCGCGGACGAGCGGCGGTGGCCGTTCCGTCCGACGCACATCCAGCTCACCGACTATCATCGGCAGCGAAACGAGAAGAATTTGGCGGAGCGCAGATTTCCGCTCTACAAGCAAAAATGGTTTCCCGGCGTGCATTCCAATGTCGGCGGCGGCTACAGTCGGTATGGGCTGTCGGATTGCGCCCTGGAATGGATGGTGGAATGCGCGCGCCTAAACGGGCTTAACATCGCGCCGCTGGACAAGGCGAAATTTTCCAGGGATCGCCAGTTCAACAAGGATCATTCGCAGCCGATCGAGAAGAGCCAGACGCTTTACTACCAATTGCTGACGGCGGCCTTTGTCAAAGCGCCCTCGCTTGTGGGGATAAAGTCGGTCTATCCGCGCGACGACCATGAACTGGTCAAACACCTCACCTGGCGCGGCGAATATATTCGTCCGATTGGACCGGACGAGGACATCGACGCGGTGCTGGAAAAGCGGAAGGTCGACAAAGAATACGACAAAATGTGGAGCGATCTCGAAGCAAGGCGTCCTCGAGTCGCTTAACGAGCGCTGCAGGTCAATCCGTCGGCTTCTCCTCTGCCGCAATCCCACCCTCCCCTTGAGGGGGAGGGTCGAAGCGCCTAGCGCTTCGGGGTGGGGTGAGCAGCGCTCGAAGCTCGAAGCGCGCGAGCAGGAAGGCTTTTCGATGGACAGGTCGTGAGCTTCACCCCACCCCGGACTGCTTCGCAGTCCGACCCTCCCCCTCAAGGGGAGAGTGAATGCGGCGCCTGCCGCATCGGGGCGCATAAAGGCGTGTGACGAATTCGCGGCGCTCGGAAGGCGCGCTGTCGCCGCGGCCGCCAAAAATATTACGCGCCGGGCGGGCCCGTTAACCTTCGAAACGGGCGTCAGTTAACCGATGTTCCACGAAGCTTAATTCAGGGTAAGGCGCGGACGTGGGAGCTGCCATGATGCGGTGATAATCACCCTTATATATCAATAATATATTCGATCACATCAAATTTTATGGGTTTTTATAGCCCAAAATTATACTTACCGGAAGGCCGCGAAAATCTGAACGGTTTCGCGTAAAATGCAGCAGAAATACTTTCACAGACAGCAAAACAAGAAAACTAACTTCGCCTCATGTCACGGAGGCGGGTTATGTTGGGCATCGTCAGCAAAGCGGTTATGGCTCTCGGGATGGCGGGCGCGGCGCTCGTCGCGATCAATGCGAAAAGCTTCGCCGGATCGGAGCCAGCGACTTTTGCGTCGATCGGCGTGGAAACGAGCGTGCCCTACGGCTGGGTGGAGTTCTGCCAGCGCTATCGCGGCGAGTGCCAGGACGATGAAACCGCGCCGCAGGAGATCGAACTCACCGCCGCCGTCTTTCGTAAGATCGCGCGCATCAACGCCTGGGTGAATAAGAACATCGATCCGGTTGCGGATGCGGATCATTGGGGCTCGGTCGACCGGTGGGATTATCCCAGCGACGGCCAGGGCGACTGCGAAGACTTCGCCCTGCAGAAGCGCCGCATGCTGATCGAAGAAGGTTTTCCCCGGCAGGCGCTGCTGCTCACGGTGGTCAAGGAGAAGAATGGCGAGGGCCATTCGGTTCTCACGGTCAAGACCAGCCGCGGCGAATTCGTGCTCGACAATCTGTCCGACGAGATGCGCCCCTGGACGCGCGCTCCCTATCGCTTCGTCAAGCGGCAGTCGCAGTACAATCAGAATGTCTGGGTGGCGATCGGCCCGCCGACCAGCGCTCCGCTCTATGTGTCGCGGTGAGGCCGGCGCTCTCAAGCGATCAGTGTCAGCCCTTTCGCATAGCGCTCGGCGTTTTCGACATAATGTTTCGCCGAATCGAGATGGCGCGCGCGCGCGTCCTCGCCAAGCGTCCGGATCGCTTTGGCGGGAGAGCCGACGATCAACGAATAGTCGGGAAATTCCTTGCCCTCAGTCACCAGCGCATTGGCGCCGACAAGGCAGTTCGCGCCGATCTTCGCCCCATTGAGGATGGTCGCGCCCATGCCGATGAGCGTCGCCTCGCCGATCATGCAACTGTGCAGGATGACGCCATGGCCGATGGTGCAGTCCGGCCCGATGACGAGCGGATAGCCCATGTCGGTATGGAGGACGCTGTTTTCCTGAATATTGGTGCGGGCGCCGACCGTGATCCACTCATTGTCGCCGCGCAACACGCAGCCGAACCAGATATTGGCGTCCTCCTCCAGTTCGACCCGGCCGATGACATGCGCGCCGGGCGCCACGTAGAACCGGCCGGGGGCCGGCAGGCGCGGCGCGATTCCGTCGATCGTGTAAAGCGGCATTGGCGAAGCCTCCATAAAATGAGGCGCGACATTGCCATTTCCGGGCTTTCCCAGGCAATGGCGCAGAGCCCAGGCCGCGCTGATCTCATTCGGAAGTCACGGAAATTTAGACTATAAGCGGAAGACGGGGTTTGATATTGCCGGCTGGCGCGCGGCTGGTGGAGAAATCGCGCGAAAGCCGTAGTCGGAGGACGCCACTGAGCGCCATCATGTTGCGGGATCGGGTGCGGCTGGCTGGCGTCTCGGCGGCGCGGGCGGCGGGAGCCTTCGCGCGAGGCGCGGCCGCGCCCTACCATCTTATGAAGTCGATGGCGATCGCGCCGCCGGAGCGGCTGCGCATCGCGCCTCCCGACATCAGAACGACCGACTCGACCGTCGCGGACCAGATTTACGCCGGCTATTTTTCTTTCGATGGCAAGACCGTGCAGGCGAGAGGCGTATCGCCCTTTCTCGTTGCGGCGCCTTCCGAGGGCTGGCGGCGCTCGCTGGCCGGCTTCTCCTGGCTGCGGCATCTGCAGGCCTTCGACAAAAAGGTGGCGCTCGCCAATGCGCAGGCGCTCGTCGCCGACTTTCTCTCTCTTCCGAAGCTGCCGCCGGACGATCCGGCGATGGAGCCGGCCGTCGTCGCCCGACGTCTCCTTTCCTTTCTTTCGCAGTCGCCGACGCTGCTCGACGGCGCCGACGCCGACTTCTACGACGCGTTCATGCTGGCGCTGGCGCGCAATGCGCGGTTGCTTTGGCGCGCCCTGGCCGGCGGCGGCGCGCTTGGGTCCGATCGCCTGTTCTGCGCCATCGCGCTTGCCGAATTCGCCGTTTGCGCCGACACCGGCCGCAAAATCGCGCCGCATGTGTCGCGGGCGCTCAGCGCGGAACTCGACCGCCAGGTCCTCATCGACGGCGGCCATGTGAGCCGCAATCCGCAAGTCGCCGTCGACCTGCTTCTCGACCTATTGCCGCTACGCCAGGTGATCGCGGCGCGCGGCTTGCAAACCCCGCCCGCCGTCCTTCGCGCGATCGACCGAATGATGCCGATGCTGCGGATGCTGCAGCATGGCGACGGCTCCCTGGCGCTGTTCAACGGCATGGGCGCGACAGAGCTGGATCGGCTGGCGAACGCGCTCGCCCATGAGGACACGCGCGGCGCGCCGCCGGTGAACGCGCCTTACGCCGGCTATCAGCGCATGGAGTCGGGCGACGCGCTCGTCATCGTCGACTCCGGCGGGCCGCCGCCGTTCGAATTCTCGCTCTCGGCGCATGCGGGCTGCCTGTCGTTTGAATTTTCGATCGGAACTGAGCGTGTCGTCGTCAATTGCGGAGCCCCTTCGGCGCCGCATTTGGACGCCCGCGAACTGGCGCGGGCCACCGCCGCACATTCGACTCTCATTGTCGGTGACCGTTCCAGCGCCCGCATCGCGCCGCAAAGCGCGCCGCGCCGGCGCGCCGGGCGCGTTCTCGCCGGGCCACGCAATGTTGGGGTCGAGCGCCGCCGCCTCGAAGGCGAAACGACGCTCATCTTGTCGCATGACGGCTATGCGCGCGATTACGGCCTCATCCACGAGCGCGAATTGGCCCTTGCGACGGATGGCTCTGCGCTTCTTGGAGTCGATCGGCTCGTCGTTGCGGAAGGCGGCGGCAGGAAGACGGAAGCAAGAGATTTCGCTTTGCGTTTTCACATTCACCCGCGCGTCGACGTTGCGCTGCGCGCCGACGGCGCGATCGAACTCACGCTTGCCAATGGCGAAATGCTCCTCTTTGAGGCGCAAGGCGTCGCTCCCGATATCGAAGACAGTATTTTTTTCGCCGCGCCAGGCGGCGCGCGCAAATGCGCGCAGATCGTTTTGCGCGGGACGGCGGCTGCTGGCGTCGAGATCGCGTGGAGATTCCAGCGGCGCACCGGCGGGAAGGTTCCTCCCGACGGCCAGGTATGATAAGCGCGGCGCGATTGAGGAGTATGTGATGCCCGTCGATTTGCGCCTGGTGGCGCGCGCGCTGATTTCCGTTTCCGACAAAACTGGCCTTGTCGAATTTGCGCGCGTTCTGGCGGCGCATGGGGTGGAGATCGTCTCAACCGGCGGCACGCGCAAGGCGCTCGCCGAGGCGGGGTTCGCGGTGCGCGACGTCGCCGATCTCACCCAGTTTCCGGAAATGATGGACGGGAGGCTGAAGACTTTGCACCCCAAGGTGCATGGCGGCCTTCTGGCGATCCGCGAGAATCCCCAGCACGAAGCGGCGATGCTCGCGCATGACATCCAGCCGATCGACCTTCTGATCGTCAATCTCTATCCTTTCGAGTCGACGCTTGCCAAAGGCGCGCGCTTCGAAGAATGCGTCGAAAACATCGACATCGGCGGACCGGCGATGATCCGCGCCGCGTCGAAAAATCACGACGACGTCGCCGTCGTGGTCGATCCCGACGATTATGCTGCGCTGGCCGAGGAACTCGAGGCGACGAAGGGCGCGACGCGCATTGCGACGCGTCGGCGGCTTGCGCAGAAAGCCTTCGCCCGTACGGCAGCCTATGACGCGGCGATCTCCAACTGGCTCGCGAAGGAGCTTGGCGAAGCCTCGCCGCCGCTTCGCGCCTTCGGCGGCCGCCTCGCCGAGCCGATGCGCTATGGCGAGAATCCGCATCAATCGGCCGGCTTCTATCTCACCGGCGAGAAGCGTTCGGGCGTCGCCACGGCGCGTCAGCTTCAGGGCAAGCAGCTTTCCTACAACAACGTCAACGACACCGACGCGGCCTTCGAATGCGTCGCGGAATTCGACCCGGCGCGAACGGCGGCCGCCGTGATCGTCAAACACGCCAATCCATGCGGCGTCGCCGAAGGGGCGACGCTCGCCGAGGCCTATGCAAAGGCCTTGCGCTGCGACCCGGTTTCCGCCTTCGGCGGCATCGTCGCGCTCAATCGCAGGCTCGACGCCGAGGCGGCGCAAGAGATCGTGAAGATTTTTACCGAAGTGATCATCGCGCCTGATGCCGAGGAAGAGGCGATTGAGATCATCGGCGCAAAGAAGAACCTGCGTCTGCTGTTGACCGGCGGTCTGCCCGATGCGCGCGCGCCGGGCTTGACCTATCGCTCGGTTTCGGGCGGATTCCTTGCGCAGTCGCGCGACAACGCCGTCGTCGACGATATGAATTTGCAGGTCGTGACGAAGCGGCAGCCGACGCCACAGGAGCTTGCCGATCTCAAATTCGCCTTTCGCGTGGTGAAACACGTCAAGTCGAATGCGATCGTTTACGCGAAAGACGCAGCGACGGTTGGAGTCGGCGCCGGGCAAATGTCGCGCGTCGATTCCTCGCGGATCGCCGCTCATAAGGCGCAGGAGGCGGCGCGGGCGGCGGGGCTAACGGATAGTCTCGCGAAAGGCGCGGTCGTCGCCTCAGACGCCTTTTTCCCTTTCGCCGACGGATTGCTGGCTGCGGGTGACGCCGGCGCGACGGCCGTCATCCAGCCCGGCGGCTCGATTAACGATAAGGACGTCATCGCCGCGGCGGACGCGCAGGGACTTGCTATGGTGTTGACTGGCGTGCGCCACTTCCGGCACTAGATCACGCTGCATTTGGGCGGAATCGCCCAAGTGCAGATAGCGTGATCTATTCCAAAGTTTAGAGCGCGCTCTATGCGAAAAACCGGTTCCCACTTTTTCGCGAGCCGCGCTCTAGCCATGCGTCAGACGCTCCGGCTAAACTGGCGCGTCGATGCGGAGAGGGAGTTCGAAAATGCGTAAGTCTTGGAAACTGGCGTTGGGCCTCGCCCTGATGTGCGCGCTTGCGTCAAGCGATGCGGTGGCGAAACAGCGCAAGCCCGTCGCGACAGGCCAGGTCGCCGCGACGCAGGGCGACGATTTCGCGGTTCCCCTGCCGCATAATCTCACGACCAGCAAAGACTGGCTCGACGACGGCGCCGGTTCGGCGGCGCAGGGAAATCTGATGCCCAATCGTTACGCCAACGACAATTACTTTCTCGAGCAACAGGATTTCACTATGCAAGATCCGCAGCGCTACACCGAAATGGGCGAGCTTTTTGATTACGGCTGGTGAGCTGCGCTGACCCGCAATGAAAAAGGCCGGCGCGCGCCGGCCCTTTCGGACGATTGTTTGTATCGCGTTAGCAGGCCGGCACGGAACGATAGCCGATCACCTCGCCCCAGCGATTGAAGATCGGACGGCGCTCGTAATAGCAGTCCGGTCCACTCGCGGCGGCGGCCGCCATCGCGCCGAGAGCCAGAGCGCCGCCCACGGCATAAGGCGTCCAGCCGTAGCCATGATGCCACTTTGACCAGGCGAACGCCGGCGTGCTGCTGGCGACCGTTCCGGCCAGAACCGCGGCGGCGAGAGTGGCGGAAATGATTTTCTTTGAGTTCGACATGACGCTCTCCTTAGCTCTTCTTCGCATTTTTTTCTCTCTGCGAATGGGCGCAATGTAGAGTGCGTCTCTCGCGCTGTTCGTGCGTCGACGCACACGCCGCGAAGCATGTCATTCCCGGCAGTCCGAAGGACTGACCGGGAATCCAGAGCCGATTCAGGAATGCCGGTCTTGCTCTGGATTCCCGACGCGCGCAATGCGCGCGTCGGGAATGACATCCGAGCTGGTCAAACGGATTTCGTATGAGTCGTCATTGCGAGCGAAACGAAGCAACCCAAAAGCGCGCGTCGATCGCTGAATTGCTTCGTCGCCGCGCTCCTCGCAATGACGAATATCCTGGCGACGGCGTCAACGCGTAGTCGCCCGAGCGCGCCTTTCGCGCGGGACGTTCGCAGCGCGTTACGCCTCGCTTTGCGCGAGCAGTCTTTGCTGTTGGTCGGTCGTCAGCGCGTCGATGATTTCATCGAATTCGCCCTCCATCACCCGGTCGAGCTTATAGAGCGTGAGATTGATGCGATGGTCGGTGACGCGCCCTTGGGGGAAGTTATAGGTGCGGATTCGCTCGGAGCGGTCGCCTGAGCCGACCTGCTGCTTGCGGTCGTCCGAACGTTCCTTGTCGAGCCGCTGGCGCTCGGCGTCGTAAAGGCGCGACCGAAGAACGCTCATCGCCTTGGCCTTGTTACGATGCTGCGAGCGCTCCTCCTGCATCATCACCACGATGCCAGACGGAATGTGGGTGATGCGGATCGCCGACTCGGTCTTATTGACATGCTGGCCGCCGGCGCCTTGCGCGCGCATCGTATCGATCTGCAAATCCTTGTCGTCGATGGCGACGTCGACATCCTCGGCCTGCGGCAGCACCGCCACCGTCGCCGCCGACGTATGGATTCGGCCCTGCGTTTCCGTTTCCGGCACGCGCTGGACGCGATGCACGCCCGACTCGAATTTCAGCCGTCCATAGACGCCGCGACCGATGATTTCCGCGACGACTTCCTTGAATCCGCCAAGCGCGCCGGGGCTTTCGGACACGATCTCGACGCGCCAGTCCTTGAGTGCGGCATATTTCTGATAGGCGCGAAGAAGATCGCCGGCGAAAAGCGCCGCCTCGTCGCCCCCTGTGCCGGCGCGGACTTCAAGAATGACGCCCTTCTCGTCCGCTTCATCCTTGGGCAAAAGCGCCAATCGCAGCGCACTCTCCGCCGCTTCGAGGCGTTCGCGCGCGGCCGCCGTCTCGCTCTCCGCCAGCGCGCGCATTTCAGCGTCGAGCGAGGCGTCCGCGAGCATGGCGGAAAGATCGTCCGATTCTTTCTGGGCCGCGCGATAGGCGCGGATTCTGTCGACGACCTCGTCGAGTCCGGCGCGTTCGCGCGACAGGGCGACGAACGCCTGACCGTCGGCGCCGACGGCAAGCTTGTCGCCGATCTCGTCATAGCGGCGCAGAATGAGGTCGAGTTTGTCTTGAGCGAACATGTGAAGGTTTCTTGAGAAAGGAGTTGCGGCAACGGCGCGGAGAAAGAGAGCCCCGCTACAAGGGCACGCCGCGAGCGATCGCATATTCGCGCAATTGGTCGCGCACGGACGCGCTGCCGTCATCGGACGCGAGCAAAGAGGCGAGATAGACCTGCGCCTCTTCGAGATTGAGATTGAGGATCATGGTCTTGACCAGACCGATGGCGGAAGCCGCCATCGACAACGATCGGTAGCCGATGGCCAGCAGCGCCAGCGCCTCGAGCGGGCGGCCGCCCATTTCGCCGCACAGCGTCACTGGCGCGTTGTGACGCGCGCCGGCGGCGACGATGCGCTCAAGCGCGCGCAGCACCGGCCGGGAGAGATTGTCGTAGCGCTTTGAAACGCGCGTGTTGTCGCGATCCGCCGCGTACATGTATTGCACCAGATCGTTGGAGCCGACCGACAGGAAGTCCGCGCGCTTGGCGATGAGATCGATTTCCCACAGCAGCGACGGCACTTCCACCATGGCGCCGAACTCCACCCGGGTTGGCGGCGGATAACGGTGGCGCGTGATGTGACCGAACTCGCGCAGCGCGATCGCCTTCGCCGCGTCAAACTCGGCGACATTGGCGATCATCGGGAACATGATCCGCAGATCGCGACCTGCGCCCGCCTTCAGCATTGCGCGCAGCTGCATGCGCAGCAAGCCCGGCCTGTCGAGGCCGATGCGGATCGCGCGCCAGCCGAGCGCAGGGTTTTCCTCTTCGATCTTTGCCATATAGGGCAGAATCTTGTCGGAGCCGATGTCGAGCGTGCGGAAGGTGATCGCCTTCTCTGGCGCCCCGTCGAGCACGGCCTTGTAGAAGCGAAATTGCTCGTCCATGCGCGGAAAGCGCGGCGCGAGCATGAATTGCAGTTCGGTGCGAAAAAGTCCGATCGAATGCGCGCCGGTCTCATGCAGATGCGGCATGTCGATCGCGAGGCCGGCGTTCATATGCAACGTGATCTCGACGCCGTCCTTGGTGATCGCCGGCACGTCGCGAAGCTTGGCGTATTGTTCCTGCCGTCGCGCCCGCAGCCGCGCCTTTTCGGCATAGGCGCTCTGCACGTCCGGCTGCGGGCGAACATGCACTTCGCCGGTCGTGCCGTCGACAATGATCGGATCGCCGGTTTCGACGATGTCGATCAGTCCGGCGACGAGCCCCACGGTGGCGACGCCGAGCGCGCGCGCGACAATGGCGACATGGCTCGTCGGCCCGCCTTCCTCCAGCACAAGTCCGCGCAGCCGCTTGCGATCATAGTCGAGCAGGGCCGCCGGCCCCATCGTTCGCGCGACGATGATGGCGTTTTCCGGCACGCTGTCGCGATCGGCGACATAGCTCTGACCCGTCAACTGATGCAGCAGCCGATTGGCGATGTCGTCGAGATCGTGCAGCCGGTCGCGCAGATAAGGGTCGGTCTGACGCTGCATGCGCGCGCGCGCGTCGTTTTGAACCCGCTCGACCGCCGCCTCCGCGGTCAGGCCGGTCATCACCGCTTCGCGCAGTCGGCGCACCCAGCCGCGATCATAGGCCACCATGCGCACGGTTTCGAGGATTTCGCGCGGCTCGCCAGCGGCGATGCGGTCGCTATGCGCGACGAGTTCGTCGATCGACTGGCGCATCGCGTCGATGGCGTGCTCAAGCCTTGCGAGTTCGGCGGGCATGTCTTCGGCGACGAGCTGCTTGATGACGACGCGCGGCTCATGCAGCAACACGTGGCCGAGACCGACGCCTTCCGCCATCGGCGCGCCCTTGAGCGAGGCCGGGCGATAGAGCGCGAGATCGCGCGGGTCTTCGATCGCCTGCAATTCGCCGGAGGCGATGAGTTCGGCGAGCAGCATCGCCGTCGTCTGCAGCGCCTCGATTTCTTCTTCCGAATAGACGCGGCGCACCTGGTTTTGCACGACGAGCACGCCGAGCGTGTTGCCGCCGCGCAGAATCGGCACGCCGAGGAAGGAGTGATAGGCCTCTTCGCCCGTCTCCGGCTTGTAGGAGAAGGAGGGGTGCTCCTGCGCTTCCGAAAGCGCAAGGGGCTCGGCGCTCTTCGCGATCAGGCCGACGAGGCCCTCGCCCGAGTGCATCGTGGTCAAATGGACGGCCTCGCGATTGAGGCCTTCAGTGGCGTAAAGCTCCAAGCGCTGGTCGGCGCGCAGCACATAAACGGAACAAACTTCGGCGACCATATTGGCCGCGATTTGCACGACGATCTTGTCGAGCCGCGCCTGGGCGCTGACCGGTTCCGCGCTGATTTCGCGGAGTCGGCGCAACAGAAGGCGAGGACCGCCCAGAGCGCTTCGCATCCAATCCGTTCCCGTTTTCCCAGTATTTCGGGGTGGCCTACCGCAAAAAAACCGCCATGCGCCAGTAAATTGCGACGGTGGCCCTAAAGCAGCGTATATTGACGCCGTCGGCGCTCCGCAAGCGCGGCCAACAAACCCAGTGACGCAAGGAACATACCGCTATTGCAAAGCTTGGCGAATCGGCTTGCGGGCAGGGCAGGAAGCCTCTACCACTGGTCGATCAAAGTAAGGCGATGACTGCCCACGCGCTTGGCGCCTGTCCGAGGCTGCGCGAAACGCGTTTTCCGAGCTTGCGGCATCGAGAAGAAAATTCGTGCGTCTGACAAAATATCTGATCGCTCTCTTTTTGCTCGTCGCATCCGCTCAGGCCGTGGCCATGGAGTCCGTCAGAGTGCCGCAAGGCGCGCGGGCGATCGATCTCACCAATGTGGTCGAGAAACATTCTTCGCAGGGCGACCGCCTGCAGGTTTCGACGGCGCCCGGACCGGACGGCATCGTTCGACGCATCGAGGTCGGCGCCAAGGAGGCGGGCAGCCAGCCCAACTGGATCGTTTTCGCGCTCACCAACGACACGGACGAGCAGATCGAGCGCCTCATCGTTGCGCCGCATTACCGTCTGCAAGGCTCAGGCGTCATCTGGCCTGATCTCGGCTCGACGCGCATCTCCGCGATCACGGCGAGCCAAGGGTTCCCTCCGGAAGCGGTAGACGCCTCAGACGCTGACATTTTCCGGCTGACGCTCGATCCGGGAACGACGGTCACCTATGTCGCCGAGCTGCGCGCGCCCAACCTGCCGCAACTCTATTTGTGGGAGCCCTCGGCCTATAAGGACAAGGTGACGAGCCTGACGCTCTATAAGGGCATCGTGATCGGCATCGCAGGCCTGCTGGCGCTGTTCCTGACGATCGTCTTCGTGGTGAAGGGCGCGGTCATTTTCCCGGCGGCGGCGGCGCTCGCCTGGGCGGTCCTCGCCTATGTGTGCATTGATTTCGGTTTCTGGGACAAGATTTTCGGCTTTGACGCCAACGCCAACAGCATCTGGCGCGCCGGCGCAGAGACTGTCCTCTCGGCGACGCTGGTGGTTTTTCTCTTTGCCTATCTGAACCTCAACCGCTGGCATGTGCGCGCCTGGCACGTCGCGGCGCTGTGGCTCTTGATCCTCTTGGACCTCGTCGGCCTCGCGGTGTTCGACGCGCCGGTCGCCGCCGGCGTCGCGCGCATCTCGCTCGCGACGGTCGCCATCGTCGGCTTCGTGCTGATCCTCTACCTTGCGACGCACGGGTTCGATCGGGCGATCATGTTGATACCGACATGGTTCCTGCTGGCCGTGTGGGTGGCGACGGCGGGATTTGCCGTCGCCGGCTGGATCACCAACGACCTCGTGTCTCCCGCGCTCGTCGGCGGCCTCGTCCTCATTGTGATGCTGATCGGCTTCACCGTGTTGCAAAACGCCTTCGCCGCCGGCGGGCTGTCGCACGGCGCGCTCAGCGACGTCGAGCGTAAGGCCCTCGCGCTCACCGGCGCCAATGAGATCGTGTTCGACTGGGACGTTCCGTCCGACCACATCTATGTCAGCCCCGAAGCGGAAGCGGCGCTCGGACTCGACCGCGGCGGGCTCGAAGGCGCCGCCTCCTCATGGCTCGATCTGCTGCATCCTTTCGAGCAGGACCGCTATCGCGCCTGTCTCGACGCCATCCTTGAACAGCGGCGTGGACGCCTCAACCAGGTGTTTCGCCTGCGCGCCGCGGACGGCCACTATCTTTCCTATCGGCTGCGGGCGCGGCCCGTGGTCGGCCCCGACGGCGAGGTGATCCGCGTCGTCGGCACGCTCAATGACGTGACCGACGAACGCAACGCCCAGGAACGTCTGCTGCATGACGCCGTGCACGACAATCTCACGGGCCTGCCAAACCGTGAATTGTTCTTCGATCGCCTGGAAGCGGCGCTGGTTCTAGCGCGCATGGAAAAGGACGTGCGCCCGACGATCCTCGTCATCGACATCGACCGCTTCAAACAGATCAATGAGCAGGTCGGCATGGCGATGGGCGATAGCATTCTGTTGACCGTCGCGCATCGCCTCACGCGGCTGCTACAGCCGCAAGATACGCTAGCGCGGCTGTCGGGCGACGTCTTCGCGATTATCCTGGTCTCGGAGACGCATGTGGACCATGTCATCTCCATCGCCGACTCGGTGCGCCGCGCGCTATCGACTCCAGTGCGCTTCACCGATCGCGAGATCGCGCTGTTCGCCTCGATCGGCATTGCGCTCTACGACCAGCAGACCCATCCCGGCGCTGCTGAAATGCTGGACGACGCCGAACTCGCCATGCGCTACGCCAAGCGCTCGGGCGGCAACCGCATCGAAGTGTTCCGCCCGGCCATGCGCGCGCAGCGCTCGGATCGCGTGACGCTCGAAGCCGATCTGCGGCGAGCGTTGGAGCGCAGCGAGATCAAGGTTTTCTTCCAGCCGATTGTCCGGCTCGAGGACCGCACCATCGCCGGTTTTGAGGCGCTGCTGCGATGGGATCACCCGCGCCTTGGTCGGCTCGAGCCTGCCGAATTCATTCCCATCGCTGAGCAGACGGGCCTGATCGTTGACCTTGGGCTTGTCGCGCTGGAGCGAACGGCGCGCGAACTCGCGGCCTGGCAACGCGCACTCGCCGTCGATCCGCCGATCTTCGCTTCCGTCAATCTCTCGTCGCGCCAGCTCTTGCGGCACGACCTGCTGCGCGACGTAAAAAGCGTGTTGATGCGCAACGACATCGCCAAAGGCAGCCTCAAGCTCGAACTGACCGAGAGCCTGGTCATGGAGAATCCCGAATATGCGGCGCAGATGCTGACGCGCATCAAGGAGCTCGGCGCCGGTCTGGCGCTTGACGATTTCGGCGCCGGCTACTCATCGCTCGCCTATCTGCAGCGCCTGCCGTTCGATACGGTCAAGATCGATCGGTCCTTCATCAAGCAGTCCGGCACAGGCGCCCGCCCGATCATTCTGCGCTCGATCATCGCGCTGGCGCAGGATCTCGGCCTCGATGTCGTCGCCGAGGGCGCGGAGACCGAACAGGACGCCATCGAACTTTATCAGCTGGGCTGCGGCTACGCGCAAGGCTACGCCTTCGGGCGCCCGATCAGCGCCCGCGACGCCCGCCGCCTCGTCGGAGCCGCGCCGGAAGCGGCGTAGTCGCGGGGCGGCAAAACGACTAAAGTCCGAACGTGAGTTTCCGCTGATATGAAATCCGGTTGATCTGTTCGCTGGGCTTGTCATTCCCGGCAGGCCGAAGGCCTGACCGGGAATCCAGAGCCGATCCAGGTGAGCTGGGTTTGCTCTGGATTCCCGATCGCGCGCGTCGGGAATGACGGCCGAGCGGTTCAATCGGAAATTGCACGACGCATCGAACCGTTTCGCCGGATGACCAAAAAGCCGTCTCACGCCCATCCTGCTTCCATCGAGGAATTGACGCCGCTCGAAGCGCGCGCCGAACATGCGCGGCTGCATCAGGAAATCGCGGCGCATGACCGCCGCTATTATCAGGACGACGCGCCGACCGTCTCCGACGCCGACTATGACGCGCTGCGTCTGCGTTACGAGGCGTTGGAGAGAGCTTTTCCGGAATTCGCGACGGCGGAGTCGCTGACGAAGAAGGTCGGCGCGCGCCCGAGCGAAAAATTCGCCAAGGTGAAACACGCCGTGCCGATGCTCTCGCTCGGCAACGTGTTTTCTGACGAGGAGGTTCTGGAGTTCGTCGCGCGCGTGCGGCGATTTCTGAAGCTTGCCGAAGACGAGTCGCTTCGCGTCACGGCGGAACCAAAGATCGATGGGCTCTCATGCTCCCTGCGCTACGAGCGCGGGCGTCTCCTTCTCGCGGCGACGCGCGGCGACGGCTATGAGGGCGAGGACGTGACCGCCAACATAAAGACGATCGGCGAGATTCCCGAAAAGCTTCATGGTGTCGTCCCCGAGATTCTCGAAGTACGCGGCGAGGTCTATATGGCGCATGAGGATTTCGCCGCGCTCAATGAAAGGCAGAAGACGGCGGGCAAGCCGCTGTTCGCCAATCCGCGCAACGCCGCTGCGGGCTCTCTCCGCCAGCTCGATTCGCGCATCACGGCGCAGCGCCCCTTGCATTTCTTCGCCTATGCCTGGGGCGAGGTCAGCGAACTTCCTGCGAAGACGCAAATGGGCGTGCTCGACGCCTTCAAACGATACGGCCTGCGCATCAATCCGCTCACCAAAATCTACGCAACCGTCGAAGAAATGATGACGCATTACCGGGCGATCGAAGCGCAGCGCGCGACGCTCGGCTATGACATCGACGGCGTCGTTTACAAGGTGAACGACATCGCGCTGCAGGAGCGGCTCGGATTCGTCTCGCGCGCGCCGCGCTGGGCGGTGGCCCATAAATTTCCGGCTGAACGCGCGACGACAATTTTGCGGGATATCGAGATTCAGGTCGGGCGCACAGGCGCGCTGACGCCGGTCGCGCGGCTCGAACCCGTGACGGTCGGCGGCGTCGTGGTGTCGAACGCCTCGCTGCATAATGAGGATGAGATCGCGCGCAAGGATATTCGCATCGGCGACACGGTCGTCGTGCAGCGCGCGGGCGACGTCATTCCGCAGATCGTTGAGGTGGTGAAGGACAAGCGCCCGCAGGGCGTCAAGCCTTATGAGTTTCCGCATGTCTGCCCGCGCTGCGGCTCCGCCGCCCTGCGCGAAATCGATGAAAAGACGGGCGAAACGGATGTCGTGCGCCGCTGTACGGGCTCGCTCGTCTGTCCGGCGCAGGCGGTCGAGCGCCTGAAACATTTCGCCTCGCGTAACGCCATGGACATTGAAGGCCTTGGCGACAAGCAGATCGAATATTTCTACGATGAAGGGATGATCAAGACCGCGTCCGACATTTTCACATTGCCTGAGCGCGAGGCGCAGATGTCGCCGCGTCTCGCCGAGCGCGAGGGCTATGGCGAGACGTCCGTGCGCAA
Source organism: Methylocystis sp. (assembly GCA_022843405.1). Classification (GTDB taxonomy): domain Bacteria; phylum Pseudomonadota; class Alphaproteobacteria; order Rhizobiales; family Beijerinckiaceae; genus Methylocystis. The sequence continues at coordinate 40,503 of JALHNQ010000003.1, forward strand.
TCTCTTCGCCGCGATTGAGGCGCGCCGAAAAATTCCGGTCAATCGCTTCATCTACGCGCTTGGCGTGCGCCATGTCGGCGAGACCAATGCGCGCCGCCTCGCGCGACATTTCGGCGATTTCGAATCGCTGCGCGAGACGGCGCGCGCGGCGGCGCCTGGCGGCGAGGCGCGCGCCCGTATCGATTCGATCGACGGCGTCGGTCCAGTCGTCGCCGAGGCGCTGCATGATTTTTTCGCCGAACCGCACAATGAGCGCGAACTCGACGCGCTTCTGAAACAAATCGCGCTGGAGCCGATGCCGGCGGTGGCGTCCGCCTCGCCCGTCGCCGGCAAGACGGTGGTTTTCACCGGCGCGCTCGAGCGGCTCACGCGCGACGAAGCCAAGGCGCAGGCCGAGCGTTTCGGCGCGCATGTCGCGGGGTCGGTGTCGAAGAAGACCGATCTCGTGGTCGCTGGCCCCGGCGCAGGCTCTAAGCTGAAAAAGGCCGCCGAACTCGGGATCGAGGTGATTACCGAAGACGAGTGGTTTGCAAGGACGGGGCAGGGGTGAGTTTTACCCTCTCCCTTTGGGAGAGGGTTCACACCGCCCTTGATCCTGGCGTCTCATCCTTGCGATAGGCCGTGCCGAACACATAGTCCCACCAGATGGCGTGCACGCCGAAGCCTTTCTCGGCGTCGCGGAAGTGATGCAGCATATGCAGGCGCTTCACTAAGCGGCCGAAGTCGGATTTTGGCTGGCCGTGATGCGTCCAGTAATGCACGCAATCATAAATCACATAGCCACTGATGAAGCCGGCGAGCACCGGCCATGCGAAGGTCCCGCCAAAGATCAGGCGGGCGCAGACCAGCGCGATCAGCATGATCGGTCCCGAGAGCAGCGGCGGCATGACCAGCCGCAGCGGATCATTGGGATAGATGTGATGCACGCCGTGAATGAGGAACTGAAAGCGTGGTCCAAGTCCAAAGGGCAGCGCAAACACCGTGTGAAAGAGATAGCGGTGGCCGAAATATTCGGTGAGCGTCCAGCCGATGTAGCCAATGGCGAGGCCGAGCAGGACAAGCGCCAGACCATTGAGCGCGAGCGAATAGATCACGAGTCCCAGAATGATCGGGCAATAGACGATCACCGGCGTCAAATGATGCACGCGCGACAGCTTGTCGAGAAGATCGCTATCAAAGAGACGGGGCGAAGCGTCGAGCGCTTGTGTTCTTGCGTCCTGCGTCATGGCTTACTCCGCCGGCGACATGGCTTGCGCGTCGCGCGCGGCCTGCGTCACATTTTCCGACCGCGTTCCCAGCGAATAGGTCGGATCGAAGATGAAGGTGACGAGCAGCGCCGTCCAGGAGCGATGGCAGCGCAGATCGTCATAAAACTCCGGCGCCATCGCCTTCAGTTCCGGCAAACGGTTCCACGGAATCTCGTGAAAATCATGATGCTCGTTGTGATAGCCGATGTTGAGCGCAAGCTTGTTCAGCGGACCGTAATAGTCGAACGTCCCCTGGTCCGGGCCGAAGGCGAAATGTTCCTGCAGCCACCGCGCGCTCAAGGGATGCAGGCCGCCGACCGAGAACCAGAAGGAGAAGAACAGATAGAGCAGGGCGTTCGGTCCGAAGGCCAACAGTACGAAGAGATCGAAAAGCGCGATCACCGCGATATTGACATAGGTCCAGGTTCCCCAGATCGGCACCGTTCCCTTGAGGCGCGACAGGCGCGCGAGCTGAATGACGGGAAAGAAGAAAATCCACACCGCCTTGCGCCAGGCGATATTGCCGACCCATTCGACCTCCCACCGGCTCGGAATGTCGGCGTCGTAGTCATAGGCCGATAGATGCGAATGATGCTTGATGTGATAGCAGCGAAAGCCCATCGCGGTCGGAAAGGCGTTGGGAAGATCGGCGAGGATCGCGGTCCATTTATTGGCGAGCGGGCTCTCGAACACGCAATTGTGAATCGCGTCGTGGATGATGACGAAATTGGCGTGATTGGCGAAGGCGCCGACGCAGATCGCCATCACGAGCGACAGCCACCAATAGGAGAGGCCGAGCCAACCCAAAATCGCGGCGATGACCAGCTGACCGACGAAAATCGCCGCCGTGATCTTGAAGGTCAGGGGGTCCTTGCCGAAGAGCTCGCGCACTTGCGGATAATTCTGAAGGATCAGCTTGCGCCGCTCGACATGCGAGCGGTCGGCGCCGTTGGCCGTGACCGATATGCCGTTCATGACGTTGCATCCTGTAGCTGAACTGCCCTGACGCCGTCGCGCATACGCATGGCCTCACCGTCGCCGCCGCCGACCTTAAGCCGCTTTTCATAGATGCGATGAATCTTGTCGACCTTGCCGCCGAACATTTCAATCGGCCGGCGCATGTCGGCGTTGCTCTCCAACACCCAGCCGGCTTCAAGATGCGGAACGGCGAATTTGGCGTAGCGCCGCCGCATCTCCTCGATCAGCGCGAGGAAAATCGCGCCGCCGGTCGCGCTTTTTTGCAGCGTCTTGCGCGTGCCGAGCAACAGCAGTCGCGCCGATTTGAACTGATGCGAGCGGAATCGCACAACCGCGCGCAGCCAGCCGAAGGGGAACAATCGGCCGTCAAGATCGGCCAGAATCTCATTGAGATTGGGCAGCGCGATCGCGAAAGACTGTGGCGCGCCGTCAAGCTCGACGACGATGCCGAAGTCCTCGGTCACCAGAAATTGCAGCGCGTCGGCGTCGGAATCGAATTCTTCCTTGGTGAAGGGCACGAAGCCCCAATTGCCGCTCCAGCCGTCGTTGAACAGCTCGGCCATCAGCGCGGTCTCGCCCTTCTTCAGGGCCTTCATGTTCAACGGCCTGAGCTTCAAGCGATCGCGCCATTCGCGGCGCGTCGAAATGCGCGCCGGCTGGTCGATGTCCGCGCTAGAAATTTCGAAGCGATAGGACAAAAGGTCTTGCGCCTTCTCATAGCCCAGCGCCTCGATATGGCGTGACAAATAGGGCGGATGCCAGGGCATGAAAAACATCGGCGTAGCGTCAAAGCCCTCGACGAGCAGACCACACTCCTTGTTGACCGACGGCGAGAACGGTCCGTTGATCCGCTCCGCGCCCCTGGCGCGCAGCCAGTCCTCGGCGGCCTGCGTCAGGGCGCGCACGACTTCGAGATCGTCGATCGCGTCGATCGCGCCGAATTGCGCATTGGAGGCGCCGACCGGCGTGATCTCGGGCTTATAGATCTGCGCCATGATCCGCCCGACCCATTGGCCGTCGCGGCGGGCGAGAAACTTCTGCTCCTCGACCAGCTTGTAATGCGGATTGAGCTTATGCGCGAAGACGCTCCAGCGCTCAACGTCAAGCGGCGGCGCGAAGCCCGGCGCGCCGGCGTAGAGCAGCCGCGGCAGCCTGCAGAAGGTCGCGAAGCGCAAAGGGCCATCGACCGGAAGAATCTCGATCCGCGCCATATGCAAGTCCTAGCGGCCGCGAGGCCTTAATCGAAAGCGTCAAAGTGACGCGGGAGGCGGACGCCTAGAGCAAGTTCCGAAAAAGTTGACGGACTTTTTCGATTAGAACTTGCTCTAGCTCAAAAAATTTGGCGCGATTTCTGATCGATCGGACGATTCCGTCTGATCGGAAAGCGCGCTAGCCGCCCGCCATCGCCGCGGCGACGATCTGATGCGCCTCGTCCGTCACCGGCGGCATGTCGCGCAGCGTCTGGATCACGCCGCGAATTTCCGCCTCATTGTGATTGGCGGAGAAGAAGAAACGCAGTCTCGGCCCGTCCTTCGGCACGCCGATGCGCACCACCGGCGGCACGTAATAGCCGTTCTCCAGCAAATGCTGCGACGCCCACATCGTCTCGACGTCGCTCGAGAACAGGATCGGCACGACGCCGCGGCCGATCGCCGGCCCGGTGGAGAAGCCCGCCTCATGCGCGACCGTGCGGAAAAGTTCGGCGTTGCTGGCGAGTTTGGCGATTCGCCAGGTCTCTTCCTGCATCAGCCGCAGGGCGGTGCGCGCCGCGGCGAGAATGACGGGCGACAGGCCGACGCTATAGACGAAGCCAGGCAACGTATAGCGGAACCAGTCGATGACCTGCTTCTTGCCGCAGACATAGCCGCCGCAGGACGCAAGAGTCTTCGACATGGTGCCGACGATGAGGTCGATGCGCGCGGGGTCAACGCCCTGATGTTCGGCGAGGCCGCGGCCGGTCGCGCCCAAGACGCCAAGCGAATGCGCTTCGTCGACCAAGAGCCAGACCTGATATTTGTCCTTGATCGCGAGCAGGCGCGGCAGGTCGGCGGTATCGCCGTCCATGCTGTAGACGCCTTCCACGACGATGAGGACGTTGCGGTATTCCTGGCGATGGCGCGCCAGCAGATGGTCGAGATGATCGAAGTCGTTGTGGCGGAATTTGACGACCTGCGCCGGCGCGCCGTCGGCGCCGGCGACGATGCTGTTATGGGCGAGTTCGTCGATGAAGATCGCGTCGCGCTTGCCGCTCATCAGCCAGGCGATCGTCGTGACATTGGAGAGATAGCCCGAGACCAGCGTCAGCGCGCTTTCCATGCCGAGGAATTCGGCGATTTCCGCTTCGAACGGCCGATGCGTCGTGCGCTCGCCGCCGACAAGCCGCGAGGCCAGCGCGCCGATGCCGAGGCCGTCGATCTCGCGCTTCGCCTCCTCGCGAATGCGAGGGTGATTCGCGAGGCCGAGATAGTCGTAATTGGCGAAGCTGACGAAATGCTTGCCCTGCGCTTCGAATTCGGCCCGCAGCCTGTCGATCTGGGCGAAGAACGGATCGCTGAACTCCAGCAAGGCGTTGCCGGCGAAACGGAACCGCCTTGCCGCGTAATCTTCCAGGCTCTTATGCTTCGTCACTTATTCCGCAGTCCCTAAAATCACGGGCGCGCCGCGCGCGATGAGCGAAGAACTCGGGCTCCAAGCGCCCAAGCATTGATCCGGCTGCTTATCATTCCCGCCCCGTCTGCGCCAGCGGGGCGACCCGCCAGGGCGGGCTGGCGCGCCGGGCGGAGGCTGGCGCATTCAATCGCAAAGCTCTATGCCCCATGCGCATGTCGCGCGATGTCGCTCAACCCGCTCAGCCGCCCGTCGATGGCGCAATGCGCCTTTGCGTCGATGATCTCAGCGTGTCGCGCGGGGGGCGCATCGTTCTCGATCGCTTAAGCTTTTCGCTGTCTGTCGGTCAGGCGTTGGTCGTCACCGGCCCCAACGGCGCCGGAAAATCGACGCTGCTGCGCGCCTTGGCCGGGCTCCTGCCGCGCGCGGGCGGCTCTGTCGCCCTCGCCGGCGGGCCGCCGGAGGCCGAACTGCCGCAGCAGGCGCATTATCTCGCGCATAGCGATGGCATGAAGTCGGCGCTGACCGTCGAGGAGAATCTCGACTTCTGGTCGCGCTATCTTGCGCAAGCGCCCGACCGGCGCAGCCGCACAGTCGAGGCCGCGCTCGGCGTCGTCGGCCTTGGGCATGTCGCCAGCGCGCCATTCGGCGTGCTGTCCGCCGGGCAAAAGCGGCGCGCCGCGCTGGCGCGTCTTCTGGTCGCTTTCCGGCCGCTCTGGCTGCTCGATGAGCCGCTGACCGCGTTGGACCGGGCTTCGCGCGAGAAATTCGCCGCCGCCATGCGCGATCATTGCGCTAATGGCGGATTGATCGTCGCGGCGACGCATGAGCCGCTGGGATTGAACGAAGCAAAGGAATTGGCGCTAGGGAGCGCGGGATAATGCTGTGTTGCTCTCTGCGGCTCCTTGCCCTCGCCCCTCACCTTACCTCTCCCCGCCAGCGGGGAGAGGGGTCATCAGCGCCGCGCTTGCCGCCCCCTCTCCCCGCGAGAGCGGGGAGAGGTGAGGTGAGGGGCCGGGGGATTGGCTCGAATGCCGTCATAGCCTGGAGTCTAGATTGAGTTCCCCGCTCGCGGCGCTTTTCCTGCGCGAATGGCGCGTCGCGCGCCGCATCGGCGGCTCGGGCGCGATGGGCGTCGTGTTCTTCCTGACGCTCGTCGCGATCGTGCCCTTCGCAGTCGGGCCGGACCCCAATCTCCTCGCCCGCATCGGGCCGGCGATCCTGTGGATCGCGGCGCTGCTCGCGACGCTGCTCTGTCTCGACCGCTTGTTTCAGGCCGACGCCGAGGATGGCTCGCTCGACCTTTTCCATCTCGCCGAGACGCCGCTCGAACTGGCGGTGCTGGTCAAATGCGCCGCGCATTGGGCGGCGACCGGCCTGCCGCTCGTTCTCGCCGCGCCGTTTCTGGGCCTGATGCTGCAACAGGAGATGATGGCGCTTTTGGGCGTCGTCGCGACGCTTCTTGTCGGCACGCCCGCGCTGACTTTGATCGGCGCGATCGGCGCGGCGGCGACCGTCACCGTGCGGCGCGGTGGCCTGCTGATAGCGCTGCTCGTCCTGCCGCTGACCATACCGGTGCTGATCTTCGGCGTCTCCGCCGCGCAAGCCGCGAGCGGCGGAACCGTGCCCTTCTATGCGCCCTTCGCGATTCTCTGCGCGATCACGCTCGCCGCGCTGGCGCTCTGCCCATTCGCGGCCGCGGCGGCGCTGCGCTATCTCGGGGAGTAGCCTCTCGCTTGCTCATCCGCCCCACTTCGCTGGGCGCTTCTCCAGAAAGGCCGCAACCCCCTCCTTGGCGTCTTCCGCCAGCATATTCTCGACCATCACCGCGCTTGCCAGCGCATAGGCTTCAGACAGCGGCTTTTCGCGCTGTTCGTAGAACGCCTTCTTGCCAAAGCGGATCGCCTGCGGCGATTTCCTGGCGATAAGCTGCGCCAGCGCCAGCGCGCCGGTCCGCGCGCCATCAGCTGAAATACGGTTGACGAGGCCGATGCGCAGCGCCGCTTCGGCGCCGATCGGAACGCCGGTCAGCAGCATTTCCATCGCCTGTTTCGGCGCCACATTGCGCGAGAGCGCCACGGCCGGCGTCGAACAGAAAAGGCCGATGTCGACGCCCGGCGTGCAGAAGCGCGCCCGCGCCCCGGCGACGGCGAGATCGCAGCTGGCGACGAGCTGGCAGCCGGCGGCCGTGGCCATCTCGTCGACCGCCGCGACGACCGGCTGCGGCAGATCGACGATTTGCTCCATCAGCGCCGAGCAGGCCCGCATCGTCTCCGCAAAGAAGGCGCGGCCGCGGTCGGGATCGTTGCGATGCGCCGTCAGCTCCTTGAGGTCGTGGCCGGCGCAAAAGGCGGGCCCTTCGGCCTGCAGCACGACGACGCGAATGTCGTTCCGGCCAGCGATCGCGTCGAGCCCGCCCGAGAGCGCCTCGATTATCGCGAGAGAGAGGGCGTTGCGCGAGGCGGGACTGTTCAGCGTGAGGGTCGCGACGCCGGCCTCAGTCTCCAGCGTCACACGCGCGCTTGTCTCGGCGTCGAGGGTCATCGTTCAGGCATATAAAGCCTGCGGCCGGAAACCCATAGGTCCCGGCCGCCGCGCTGAGTTTAATACAGGCCGCCGGTGCCGCTGCCGACCTGCTGATCCACGTCATGCGGCGTATCGAGCGCACGCGGTCCCCCGCCGGACGAATAGGCGTCGGGCGGCGCAGTTCCCGGCTTGAACGCTTCGAGGATCGTGCCCGGTCCCGACGAACGAAGTCCGGAATGCACGTCGATGGAGATGAGCTTGATCCCGGGCGGCACGCGGAACGGCGTATCCGGCTTGTCCTTTAACGCCACCGTCATGAAGTCGCGGAAGATTGGCGCGGCGAATTGCGCCGCCTGGGCATGGCTGCCGAGCGAGCGCGGGCGGTCGTAACCGATGAAGACGCCGACCGCGAGGTCGGGAGAAAAGCCCACGAACCAAAGATCCTTGGCTTCGTTGGTCGTGCCGGTCTTGCCGGCGAGATGCTTGCCGACCGCCTTGATCGAAACGCCGGTGCCGCGCTGGATCACGCCCTCCATGATCGAGGTGATCTGATAGGCGGTCAGCGGATCGAGCACCTGCTCGCGCTTATCGATGAGTTTTGGTTCGAGCTGATTTTCCCATTGCGCCGAATCGCAGCCAATGCATTGGCGCTCGTCGTGGCGGTAGAGCGTCTTGCCCCAGCGATCCTGAATCCGGTCGATCAGCGTCGGCTTGATGCGCTTGCCGCCGTTCGCCAGCATCGAATAGCCGGTGACCATGCGTAAAAGCGTGGTTTCGCCGGCGCCGAGCGCCATCGAGAGATAGGGCGTCATCTCGTCATAGACGCCGAAGCGCTTGGCGTATTCGGCGATGAGCGGCATGCCGACGTCCTTGGCCAGACGCACCGTCATCATGTTCTTGGAATGCTCGATTCCATAGCGCAGCGGATGCGCGCCGGTGCCGTGGCCGCCTTCGAAATTCTCCGGCGTCCAATAGGTGCCGTCCGCCTGCTGGATCGAAATCGGCTCGTCGAGAATCGACGACGAGGGCGTATAGCCGTTGTCGAGCGCCGTCGCATAGACGAACGGTTTGAACGAGGAGCCGGGCTGGCGCAGCGCCTGCGTCGCGCGATTGAATGACGACTGGTCGAAGGAGAAGCCGCCGACCATCGAGAAGACGCGGCCGGTATGCGGGTCCATCGCCACCATCGCGCCGGAAATGTCGGGGATTTGCCGCAGCCGATATTGGCCGGCGCGTCCGGCGAGCGGCTCGACATAGATCACGTCGCCGGCGGTAAAGACAGCGCGCGGACTGCGGCCGGCCCAGCGCATGCCTTCCGCGGTCAAAACGCCAGTCTCGCGTTCGCGCGCCACTTCGCCGGATTTTTCGCGTCCCGGCTGGAGGCCGATGCGCGCGACGTCGCCGCTCGCGTCGAGCACGACGGCGAGGCGCCACGGCTTGACGTCGCCGAGCGCCGGAAGGAGGGCGAGCGTCACGCCCCAGTCGGACGAAATGTCGATGTGGTTCATCGCGCCGCGGAAGCCATGCGCCTCGTCGAAGCGCACGAGGCCGTCGGCCAGCGCCTTTCGCGTAAGGGCCTGCATCTTGGGGTCGAGCGTGGTGCGGACCGAGAGTCCGCCCTCATAGAGCTTCTTCTCGCTATATTGCTCCAGGAGCTGACGGCGCACTTCTTCGGCGAAATAGCCGGCGACATAAGTGTTGGGCGAGAGAACGCGCGGATTGACGCCGAGCGGTTCGGCCTTCGCCTTGGCGCCTTCTTCGGCGGTCACATAGTCGTCGGCGATCAGGCGATCGATAACATAGTTGCGGCGTTCGATGGCGCGCTCGCGATTCTGAAACGGATGATAATTGCTCGGCGCTTTGGGAAGCGCCGCCAGGTAAGCGGCCTCGGCGAGCGTCAGCTCATTGACCGATTTGTTGAAATAATTGAGCGCGGCGGCGGCGACGCCATAGTTGCCGAGCCCGAGATAGATTTCGTTCAAATAAAGTTCGAGAATCTTGTCCTTGGGATAGGCCGCTTCGATCCGGAAGGCGACGAGCGCCTCGCGAACCTTGCGCTCGACCGAGCGTTCATTGCCGACAAGGAAGTTCTTGGCGACCTGCTGCGTAATCGTCGACGCGCCTTGCATATGGCGGCCGCCTTGGGCAAGCACGGTCACGGCGCGCATCACGCCTTCGGGATCAATGCCGACGTGGTTGTAAAAATTCTTGTCTTCGGCCGAAATGAACGCCTGCTTGACCATTTGCGGAATGGCGGAGCTCGGCAGGAACAGCCGGCGCTCATGCGAATATTCCGCGAGGATTGAACCGTCGCCGGCGTGGAGCCTTGTCGTCACCGGCGGCTCGTAATTGCGCAGCTGCTCGGTGTCCGGCAGGTCCTTGGAGAAGTAGTAGATCAGCCCTGCGGCGGCGATCGACCCGATAAGGAAGACGATCGTCGAGGTCGCGAAGACGAAGCCCAAAAACCGTGCGAACATTCGCATGAAATATCACCCTTAGAGCGGCCGGCGCCGGGGCGTCGGCTAGCGTGTCCGATGTCGAATACCGTTTCGCGACGCCGGGGAAGGATCCCGGCCGGCGCGCAGCCGGCGCTTCCGGCGATATGCTTCCGGCTCAGATATAGTGAGCGATCGCGCGTTTTGCGTCGCCTTCTTCAACAACGCCCCTTTGGATCATGCCGCCATTCGGCGCGTTCCAGCGTTGGCCGCCGGCCCAGTGTATGCGAACGAAGCCGGTCACGGATCGCCGCGACGGCGCAAGCGCATGGCGGCAAACTTCTCACGCCGCGTCCGCGATTCTCTTGGTTCGGCGCCTTCGGCGCCTAGCCGCTCGAGCGTCGCGACCGTCTCTCTGTGCCGCGATTTTGTGTTTTATTGTGGGCGCGCCGCGCCTGAAGGATTATCGGCGGGCGCTCGCGCCTCTCGGCTGCGCTCGCTGATAAAGGCGTCTACGGCTTCGGCGGTTTTCTGCGCCGCGTGTTCGCGCCAGTCCTGGGAGGTCAGCCGGGCAAGATCCTTGTCGCTCGAGAGATATCCGAGTTCGAGCAGGACCGATGGAACGTCAAAGGCTTTGAGAACGACGAAGCCCGCTGAGCGATTGGGATTTTTGTTAAGGGCGCCGACCTCCTTCCAAAAGGAGATCAGCGAATGGGAAAACTGCCGGCTGTAGGAACGAGTCTCTCGCCGCGTCAGTTCGAATAATATGTCGCCGACCTCATCGGCATCCGCCTTGCTTTCGAGGCCGGCGGCCTGATCCGCGAGATTCTCCTTCTCCGCCATCCGCGCCGCTTCGGCGTCCGACGCGCGCTCCGAGACGGTGTAGACGGTCGCGCCTTCCACATGGGCGGCGGCGAGCGTGTCGGCATGGACCGAGACAAACAGCGACGCATTGTTTTCTCTGGCGATTCGCACGCGCTCGGCGAGCGGCAGGAACATGTCATGGTCCCTGGTCAACAGGACGCGCGCTCGGCCGCCCGCCTCGATCTTGTGCCGCAGCGCCCGCGCGAATTCGAGCACGACATCCTTTTCGAGCTCTCCGTGCCTGCCGGTCGCGCCCATGTCGACCCCGCCGTGGCCGGGATCGATGACGACCATCGGCTTATCCGTGGAGAGCTTGGCTGCCTGTGGCGGCAATATCGCCGGCGGCGGGTCGGCAGGCTGGCGGCGGGCTTGTTCGGCGGCGGTCACTGCGAAATAGGCGGCGCTGGTCGGGGCGAGTTCGATGACGAGCCGCGGTCCGCCCGGCGCGACTTCGCTGTCCGCCTTGAGAATTTTAGCCGGACCCGTGAGATCGATCACGACGCGCGAGCGACCCGGCGCGAATATGCCGTAACGGTATGATTTTATGAGCTTGTCTCCCGGAGACAGGCCCGCGTTCGCCTCCATGCGAAAAAGCACCTGGGGCAAATCGACGATGATGCGCGGCGGGTTCGCCACCGGATAGGCCGTCACCGGCGGCAGTCCCGTAAGGTCGAAGAGCAGGCGGGAGCGATCGGGAAGCGCCTCAATTCGGGAGGCGAGCGCGGAGATTTCCGTCCGCCGCTCTTCGGCCGCAGCGGCCGGCGCGAGCCAGCCGGCGACCGAGAGCGCCAGAACAAACAATCGTGTAGCCCCTTCGCGCAAAGCCATCCTGCCCACATTCTTCCTTGAAGGTCCGGCGATACCCGATTTTGGAAGAGCGCCCTTAACGCATCGTTAGCTTATCTGAAAGCCGCCGAACCGGGGACCTTTCTCCGCGAATTTTTTGGTGAATAGCCGAGCCGGCGCTTGCGCCGACCCGGTGCGATCGATATGTAGGGAGAAAGCTGCGAAATTCTGTGGCGCGATATTTGCCGCGCAGTGCGGCCGTCGAATCGGGCCAGCGGAATTTCGGGACAGTTGACATCTTTCCGTCGCGCCGCCCAGCGCAGGCCGCGAGGTTTGATCGCCGCCTTATAAAGGCGTCGCAAAAGGTTTTTTGACGATCTCATGGCGAGGACCGTGACAGGAGCCAGAACAGTGCTTTTCACCGAGCGGCTTGTCCGCGCGGGGGAGCGCGGTCTCGCCAAAATCACGGCCTTTCGGCTGGTTCGTCATATCTCGGGGACGAGGCGTGACGCGTTTCGTCTTCCCGCCGGCGCCCGCGCCGGACAGCGTATCGCAGGCCGCAGGCCTGTCTCCCTTATCCTCACAACAAGCGTTCGCGCCTTTAGGCTGCGCCAAAGAGCGGCCGCCGAGTCCCCAACTGGACTCAGGCTTGCCCCGTCGGCGTCATTGCGCGCGGCGCTGCAGAAGAGTCCCCCATGGCCAACAAGATGCTCATCGACGCCTCCCATCCGGAGGAGACCCGCGTAGTCGTTCTACGTGGAAGCCGCGTTCAGGAATTCGATTTCGAGGCTGCCGATAAAAAACCGCTGCGCGGCAATATTTATCTCGCGAAAGTCACGCGCGTAGAGCCGTCCCTTCAGGCCGCTTTCGTCGACTATGGCGGAAACCGTCACGGCTTTCTGGCCTTCGCCGAAATCCATCCCGACTATTACCAAATTCCGGTCGCCGACCGGCAGGCGCTGCTTGAGGAAGAGAGCCGCGCCCACCAGCAGGCCGAAGAGGAGGAGCGCGCGCCGCACGGCCGTGATAGCCGCGACGGCCGTGATAGCCGCGGCCGCCGTTCGCGCCGCCGCCAGTATGAGGGCGCCGAAAAGCGGGCCAACGCCGACGAGGCGGTGACGAGCGAGCCCATCGACGACAGCGTCGCGGCGCCATTCGTCATCGAGGACCAGGCGGAGACCGGCTTCGCCGACGCGCCGGCCGCCGAAGCGGAGGCCGCTGTCGCAGCTTCGCCCGACCCGATCGAGACCGAAACGCCGACTGTGGAAGCTCTCGCGGTGGAGGCGGAGGCTCAGGCCGAACGCGTCGTTAGCGAGACCAAGGTTTCGCCGAGCGAGGAGGGCGAACAGCCGATCCTCTCGGCGCAGCATGAGCGGATTTCCATTGATCCCGCCGGGTTTGGCTCGGTCGAGATCGGCGAGGCCGAGGAGTTCGCGCTGCAGGCCCCCGAGCCTGACCATGAGTCGAAAGCGCGTCGGCAGGACGAGCGCGATTCGGCGCGTGAGCGCGCTCGCGCCGAATCGCAGGACGAATCCGCGGAAGTCCATGCCCGCGTCGAAGCTCCGGTTGAGGAGCACGATGAGGAAGAGCACGACGATGAGGAGGATCACGTCGAGCACATCGGCGGCGACGCGATGGATGAAGCGCCCTATCGCGCGTCCCGCCCGCGCCGCCAGTACAAGATTCAAGAGGTCATCAAGCGCCGTCAGGTGCTGCTCGTTCAGGTCGTCAAGGAAGAGCGCGGCAACAAGGGCGCCGCGCTCACGACCTATCTTTCGCTCGCCGGCCGCTATTCGGTGCTTATGCCCAACACCGCGCGGGGCGGCGGCATTTCCCGCAAGATCACCGACGGCGCCGACCGCAAGCGCTTGAAGGAAATCGTCCATGATCTCGAAGTGCCTGAGGGCATGGGCGTCATCCTCCGCACGGCGGGCGCGACCCGCACCAAGCAGGAGGTCAAGCGCGACTTCGAATATCTGCTGCGTCTGTGGGAGAGCGTGCGTGAACTGACGCTGCGCTCCTCGGCGCCGACGCTCGTCTATGAGGAAGGCTCGCTCATCAAGCGCGCCATTCGCGATCTCTATGGGCGCGACGTCGAGGAAGTGGTCGTTTCCGGCGAAGACGCCTATCGCGAGGCGAAAGACTTCATGCGGATGCTGATGCCGAGCCACGCCAAGAACGTGCGCCCGCATCGCGAGCCCTTTCCGATTTTTGCCGAAAGCGGCGTCGAGGCTCAGCTCGACGCGATGTTCTCCAATCACGTTACGCTGAAATCGGGCGGCTATCTGGTCATCAACCAGACCGAGGCGCTGGTCGCGATCGACGTGAATTCGGGGCGCTCGACGCGCGAGCACAATATCGAGGACACGGCGCTTCGCACCAATCTCGAAGCCGCCGACGAAGTCGCGCGGCAGTTGCGGTTGCGCGATCTTGCCGGTTTGATCGTCGTCGATTTCATCGACATGGAAGAGAGCCGAAACAATCGCGCGGTGGAGCGGCGGCTCAAGGACGCCTTAAAGAGCGACCGTGCCCGCATTCAGGTCGGACGCATTTCGCATTTCGGACTGCTCGAAATGTCGCGCCAGCGCATCCGCGCCGGCGTCGTCGAAGGCTCGACGGTGCCGTGTCCGCATTGCGCCGGCGCTGGCCATGTACGGTCCACCGCCTCCGTCGCGCTGCATGTGCTGCGCGTGCTGGAGGAGGCGCTTGTCAAGAGCGCGGCGCATGACGTGACCCTTCGCACCCGCGCCGTCGTGGCGCTCTATATCCTCAACCAGAAGCGCGCCCATCTGCAGGAGTTGGAGAGCCGCTTCGGCGTACATATCACGGTGGCGGCCGACGATACGCTGACCGGCGCGACATATCACGCGCTCGAGCGCGGCGAACTCGCGACCGGACCGCGCGTCTCGCAGCGCGATGCGCCGCTGCGCGTCGATTCGGTCCGCGCCGAACCACTTGAAGAGGAAGCGGTCGAAGACGCCGCCGCCGGCGAAGAGTTTGAGATTGAAGAGGAGGGCGCCGAGGCGAGCGGCGAACCTCGCCGCCAGGAGAACGGCGGCCGTTCGCGCTTTGCCGCGGAGGACGATGCCGCCTCGCGCGGCCGCCGTCGCCGCCGTCGCCGCGGTCGCGGCGGCGCGCAGGGCGCCGAACAGCAAGCGCCTGACATAGAGCAGCCGTCCGACGAGGCCCTCGCGTTCATGGCGGCGATCGAAGGCGCGCCGGCGCCGGCCGAAGAGCGGCCTGACCGCCGCGGCGGCAGACGCGGGGCCAGCCGCAGTCCGGACCGTGGCCCTGGCCGTTGGCGGCGATCCGCGCCTCTGCCGGAGGAATTCAAGGATCCTTCCGCAGTCCTCCCGCTCGACGAGACGGGTGAAAACGCTCAGGCGCTGATGTCTTCCCGCGAATTCTCAGCGCCGGACTTTCTTCCCGCGGCCCCGGTGAACGGAACCGAAGCTGCGCCGCCCGCCGAAGAGCGCGCGCGTGAGATTTCGGCGGAGATCGTGCCGCACGAGCCGCCGGCGCCGGAGCCGGCCGTCCAGCGCGAGGCGACGGAAGTCGTCATTACCCAGGCCGACCCCAACCGTCCGAAGAAGGGCGGCTGGTGGCAGCGGGTGCGCACGCCGTTTGGCGGTTAGGCGCTGAGCCAGGCCTCCAGCCGGGCGACGCCCTCGCGCAGGTCGGCTTCCGGCCCCGCGTAGGAAATCCGCAGCGTCTTCGCGCCCCGGCGCGGATCGAAGTCGAGGCCGGGCGTCGTCGCGACGCCGGCCTCATGCAGCATTCGACGACAGAATGCGATTGAGTCGTCGGTGAATCGCGACACGTCAGCATAAATGTAGAAGGCGCCGTCAGGCGGCGCGAATTTGTCCATTCCCAGTCGGGGAAGGCGATCGAGCAGGAATGCCCGGTTTCGCCCGTAGACCGTGCGGTTCGCCTCCAATTCGTCGCTTGCATCGAAAGCGGCGAGGGCCGCCCGCTGCGATAGGGTCGGCGCGCAGATCGCGAGCGACTGCTGCAGGCGCTCGAGCGGACGGATCAGCGCGGCAGGCGCCGCCAGCCAGCCGAGCCGCCAGCCGGTCATCGCATAATATTTCGAGAAGGAATTGATGACGAGCGCGCGATTCGAGAAGCGCAGCGCGGTTTCGGCGCGCGTCTCATATTCGAGCCCGTGATAGATTTCGTCGGAGACAAGGACGATACCGGCTTCCTCGCAAAAGGCGCAGATTCGCGCCAATTCCTCGCGCGCAATCATCGCGCCGGTCGGATTGGCCGGACTCATGCAGAGCGCACCGTGAAGCTTTCGCTCGCGATGGGCGGCTTCAAGCATCGCGGCGGTAGGCCCAAAGCGCGTTTCGTCGCCGACGTCGAGCAGGACCGGCTCCAGGCCAAGCGCGGACAGAATATTCGCATAAGCCGGATAACCTGGCGTGGTGACGGCGATGCGCGACCCTTGGTCGAATGCGGCGAGAAAGGCGATGAGAAAGCCGCCGGACGAGCCTGTCGTGACGATGACGCGGTCGGGCGCGACGTCGACGCCATAGCGCTCGCTATAGTGACGCGCGATGCGCACGCGAAGCGCAGCTTCGCCGAGCGCTTCGCCATAGCCGATCGCGCCGTGGCGCAGCGACTCAATGGCTGCCTCGCGCACACAGAGCGGGGCGGGGACTCCCGGCTCGCCCAGCTCCAGATGGATGATGCTGCGGCCGGCGCGCTCCAACGCTTTGGCGTCGCGCAGCACGTCCATGGCCATGAACGGCGCGATATCTGATCGGCGAGAAGGAGACAGAGGCAGTTTCATGCAAAGGTTCTATTGCCAATCTCGCTCGGGCGCACGCTTTCGCCGCAGCGCGCCATATTATCTTGGCGGCGCGAATCGCGCAGAGCATGTCAAGGAGCCGTCGTGGCCGCGAGCCGTGATTTCCGGCGCATCGCTATGTCTCTCGAAGGAACGAGCGAAGCGCCGCATTTCGATAGAACCGCCTTCAAGGCCGTCCGGATCTACGCGACTCTCGCCGCCGACGGGTTGACGGCGAATGTGAAATTCCTTCCAGACGAGCAGGCGTTCAAATGCATGATGGCGCCGCAGGCGTTTGCGCCAGTTCCCAACGCCTGGGGGCGGCAGGGATGGACGACGATCTCGCTTAAGGCGATCGACGGCGTCGAATTGCAGGCCGCGCTTGAATTGGCTTGGCGCCACGCCACAAAGAAAACGACCACAAAGAAAAACAAATGTACGAATTAACCGCCGCCGAGCTGATCCAAAGACTGTCGATCGCTCTGGCGATCGGTCTGCTCATCGGCATCGAACGAGGTTGGGTTGCGCGCGGCGAGGCGGAAGGCGAGCGCGCCGCCGGTCTGCGCACGCTTGGGCTCGCCGGCCTGCTTGGCGGCGTGTGGGGCGCAATCGTTCAGCCTTACGGCGCTTCGGGCATGATCGCTTTGGCGATCGCCTTCGTTTTCGTCGGCGCATTGATCGGCGCCTATCGCTATCGCGAAAACGTGCATGACGAGACCTTTGGCGCGACGACCGCCGTCGCGGTCTTGCTTGCCTTCTCGCTCGGGGCCTTCGCGGTCATCGGCGACATTCAGGCGGCCGTCGCGGCGGCGGTCGCGACGACGGCGATCCTGGCGCTCAAGACGTTCTTGCATGGGTTCGTCGAGCGCATCACCTGGGACGAGCTGCGCTCCGGTTTGGCGCTGCTCGTCATGAGCTTCATCCTGCTTCCGGTTCTGCCCAATCGCGCCATCGACCCTTGGGACGCAGTGAATCCTTTCGAATTGTGGCTGATGACCGTGCTGATCGGCGCGATTTCCTTCGCCGGCTATATCGCCGTAAGGCTGATCGGCTACCGCCGCGGCGTCGCTGTCGCCGGCATGGCGGGAGGGCTCGCGTCATCGACGGCCGCGACGGCGGCGATGTCCCGGCTGGCCCGCGAACAACCCTCGCAAATGGGCGCTTGCGCGGCGGGCGCGATCTTCGCGAATGCGATCATGGCGCCGCGCGTTCTCGCGGTTGTCGCCGTCATCAACCCGACGCTTGCCTGGCGCCTGGCGGCGCCGGTCATTGCGGCCGGCGTTCTTTTTGCGCTCGCGGGCGTTTTTCTGCTGCGGCGAAGCGCCAGCGAGCGTCCGGGGGAATCGAGCAGCCTCGCCGTCGCCAATCCGCTCGATCTTGTCGCGGTGCTGAAATTCGGCGCGCTGCTCGCGACGGTGATGGTCCTGTCGCGGCTGGCGACTCATTTTGCAGGAAGCGCTGGCGCTTATGCGCTGGCGGTCATTTCCGGCATCGTCGACGTCGACGCGATTGCGCTCACCATGGCGCGGCTCGGCGCATCCGAGATCGGCCCAGGGGCGGCGGCGGGCGCCGTCCTGCTGGCGCTGCTTTCGAACACCGCGTCAAAGATCGTGATGGGATCAGTGATCGGCGGCGCCGGGATGGGGCGCCGGCTCGCCGCCGCTTCGATTCTCGCCGTCGCCGGCGCCCTCGCGGCGCTGTGGCTGTCGGGCTTCGCCGGCCTTCCGGACTCGCTCACACGGCCGCGGTGATCCACCGCGACAATTCGCCCTTGGGGGCAGCGCCGACCTTTTGCGCGGCGGCCTTTCCGTCCTTGAAGAGAATGAGCGTCGGAATCGAGCGTATGCCGAGCTTGCTCGCCACGGCGGGGTTTTCGTCGATGTTGAGCTTGACGACTTTGATCTTTCCCTTCATTTCCGCGGCGATTTCTTCGAGCGCCGGGGCGATCATGCGGCAGGGACCGCACCACTCCGCCCAAAAATCGACAACGACCGGCTCGGCGGATTTGAGCACCTCCTGTTCGAAAGTCGCGTCGGTGATTTTCTGAGTGCTCATGGCCGGCCTTTCATTGGGAGATTTTTTGGGAAGACTTGCGCGGAAAGTAGGAACCGGGTCATCGCCCGTCAAGGCGAGGGCCTCGGCGTACCGGTTCGGGCCAATGGCGGATGGGCTCCGCCACGTCGAAGTTTCTTTAATATTTAGGTCGCAAGGCGATAAAAACACAAAGAGCGGGGATGGCGTCTCGCCGCTCCCCGCTCTTTGGCACCCTGTCCTTAACCGAACTGAAACGCCATGCTCCGAAGTCTTAAGTCGCTCCGATAGCCTGTTCGCGGACTCATGTCCGAGCCTCGGCGAACCACGTACTGTTCGGCGTCCTCCCCGACTTGGACCGTAGCTGGGCCTAATTCCTGCGACGCATTCGACGCTTAGGCTCTTACCCAACCAACCTGGCGAGCGAACACTATGACAAAACGAGCAGCCTGTCACTTCAAAAATGATGCAGTTTGGCGAATTTTGTGATGCGGCGCCGACGTTTTAGGCGACAGTCTCGGCGGCGTCAGATTGACGCAGCGCGGTGCATTGGGGACGGCCGGCGGGCGCCGCTGCGGCGCGTCACAACGGAATATTGTCGTGCTTCTTCCATGGATTTTCGAGTTCCTTGTGACGCAGCAGCGCAAGCGCGCGCCCGATTCGTTTGCGCGTCAAACGGGGCATGATCACTTCGTCGATGTAGCCGCGCTCGGCAGCGACGAACGGCGACAGGAAGCGGTCTTCATATTCCTTGGTGCGCTGAGCGATCTTCTCGGGATCGCCGAGGTCGGAGCGGAAAATAATTTCGACCGCGCCCTTCGCGCCCATGACGGCGATCTGCGCCGACGGCCAAGCGTAATTGACGTCGCCGCGAAGATGTTTCGACGCCATGACGTCATAGGCGCCGCCGAACGCCTTGCGTGTGATGAGGGTCACCTTCGGCACTGTCGCTTCGGCGTAAGCGAACAGCAGTTTCGCGCCATGCTTGATGAGACCGCCATATTCCTGCGCGGTGCCGGGTAGAAATCCCGGCACGTCGACGAAAGTGACGATCGGAATGTTGAAGCAGTCGCAAAAACGCACGAAGCGCGCCGCCTTCTTGGAGGCGTCGATGTCGAGCACGCCGGCGAGCACGAGAGGCTGGTTGGCGACGAAGCCGACCGTACGCCCTTCGATGCGACCGAAGCCGACCACCATGTTGCGCGCGTGCGCTTCCTGGATTTCGAAGAAGTCGGCCTCGTCGACGACCTTATGGATGAGCTCCTTGACGTCGTAGGGTTTGTTGGGATTGTCCGGAATGATCGTGTCGAGCGAATCATCGACGCGATCGACTTCGTCGAAAGCCGGCCATTCCGGCGCCTCCTCCTGATTGGACGACGGGAGAAAATCAATCAGCCGCCGCATCTGCAGCAGCGCTTCGACGTCATTGTCGTAGGCGCGGTCGGCGATCGAACTCTTGGTTGTATGCACCGAAGCGCCGCCAAGTTCTTCCGCCGTCACGGTCTCGTTCGTCACGGTCTTCACGACGTCCGGTCCGGTGACGAACATGTAGCTCGTGTCGCGCACCATGAAGATGAAATCCGTCATCGCCGGCGAATAGACGTCGCCGCCGGCGCAAGGGCCCATGATCACCGAGATTTGCGGAATGACGCCGGAGGCCAGCACATTGCGCTGGAAGACTTCGCCATAGCCGCCGAGCGCCGCGACGCCTTCCTGAATGCGCGCGCCGCCAGCGTCGAAGAGGCCGATGATCGGCGCGCGATTCTTGAGCGCCATGTCCTGCAGCTTGGTGATTTTTTGCGCGTGAGTCTCCGACAGAGAGCCGCCGAAGACGGTGAAGTCCTTGGCGAAGACGAAGACGGCGCGGCCGTTGACGGTGCCCCAGCCGGTGACGACGCCGTCGCCCGAGATTTTCTCGCCCCGATCCATCCCGAAATCGGTGCAGCGATGCGCGACGAACATGTCGAACTCTTCGAACGATTCGTGATCGAGCAGAAGTTCGATTCGCTCTCGCGCGGTGAGCTTGCCACGAGCATGCTGCGCTTCGATGCGCTTCTGTCCGCCGCCCAGCCGCGCGGACGCGCGTCGCTGTTCGAGCCCGTCGAGAATATGTTTCATGTCTTGGCCTGTTGCTGATGATGACTGATGTCGAGCGCGGCTAGAGACTGCGCGAGCCAAGCCGCCAGCGCGCGATGTCGGCGCCGGTCAACATGTAAAGCCTGTCGGGCGACGTCCGCTCGGCGAGCTTCACGAGTTCGGTGCTGATGCCCATCATCGCCGCATAGCGCGAGAGCGTCTGGAGCATGCCGCCATCGTCCAAATTGCGTTCGCGAACGAATCCGCCCTCGGCGATGTCGAAATTCGTCGAATAATTGAACATGCGGTGCACGCCGACGCTGCTTTGCGCCGGGATGACGCGCTTCCTGCCGCCCATCAGCGCGTAGACGCAGGCCGAATAGCAGCGGCCCGAAACAAGCGCCATCGTGCGCGATTGATCTGATGCGGGACGGGCGACGATCACGGCCATGCCGAGCTTGCGGAGGGCTTGGCCGAATTCCATCGAGGCGACGACCTTGCCGCCGGGCGAGTCGAGCAGCACAATTCCGCGCACATTGCCCCCGCGGGCGTTTTCGCGCACGAAGGCGAGAAAGGCGTCGGGCGTCGCTTCGCCGATTTCGCCTTGCGCCGCGATCACCTGCGGGCAACTGGCGCCGCAGCCGCCCGAATTCAGGCCGACGACGCGAAAGCTCATTTCCTCGGCGCGCGCGGATGAGGCGGCGGCGACGCACAGAGCGAGCAGGACGGTTTTGATCAGTTTCATCCAGGCGGCCTTCTTTGGTCCGAGCAGCCTAAAGCGAATTCCGGCGCTGGTGGGCGGTGACGGTCTCGAACCGCCGACCCTCTCGGTGTAAACGAGATGCTCTACCAACTGAGCTAACCGCCCCTAACAACGCGACATGCGGCCTGCGCGGTTTTAAGGGCGGGGTCGGCGCGAAGCAAGCCGGATCAAAAACGACGGCCGCCGGGATGCCGACGGCCATCGTGCGAAGTTCTGGAAAAACGCCTGCGACGCCAGCGTCTCCCGGCGCCGGAGCTATTTGGCTTTATTGAGCGAGGCTTTCAGCGTCGCGCCAGGCTTGAAACGGGCGCTCTTCGACGCTGGAATCTTGATCTCTTCGCCGGTCGCCGGATTGCGGCCCTTGCCGGCCGCGCGCTTCTTGACCGAAAAGGTGCCGAAGCCGACGAGGCGGACGTCGTCGCCCTTCTTGAGGGCCTTGGTGATGCCGTCGATGACGGCGTCGATGGCGGCGGCCGCCGCCGCTTTCGAGCTGTCCGTCTCGTTCGCGACGTGCTCGACGAGTTCCAGTTTGTTCATGGCTTTTGTCCTTCCGTTTCGCTGCGAGGCGCCCGGCGTAGAATGCGTGACCTCGAATCGGCGTTGCGCAGCGATGGCGAGTGTTGGTCGCGAATCGCAGGAAATGCAAGGGATACCGGCCGCCAAAGGCGCAGAATCGCTGGATTCCCGGGGGAAACGACCGCCGCGCCGCGAAAAATTGATGCGTTCCGTGGGTTGCGGCCCACGCATCGGGGCTTAGAACGAGTATAATTCCGCCAGGGCTAGAACGAAAAGAGCCCCGCCGGAAGGCAGGGCTCTCAAACCATTCGCCGGACGTCAGGCTGCATTCAGGCGGAACGCGCCGCGCGCTAATGCGCGCGCACGCCCGACCCGTCGTCATCGCTGATGGCGGCGTTGTGCTTGGCGATGGCGGCGGCGTCTTCCCGCCATTCGATCGGCGTCGGCTGGGAGACGAGCGCGTGTCGCAGCACCTCGTCCATGCGCGCAACCGGGACGATCTCCAGGCCGTTCTTCACCGCGTCGGGGATTTCCGCCAGATCCTTGGCGTTCTCCTCGGGGATCAGCACCTTCTTCAAGCCGCCGCGCAAGGCCGCCAGCAGCTTTTCCTTCAAGCCGCCGATCGGCAGCACCCGGCCGCGCAAAGTGATCTCGCCGGTCATGGCGATGTCGCGCTTGACGGGAATGCCGGTGATGATCGAGACGATGGCGGTCGCCATCGCCACGCCCGCCGACGGCCCATCCTTGGGCGTCGCGCCTTCCGGCACGTGCACATGGAAGTCGCGGCGATCGAAGATCGGCGGTTCGACGCCAAAGTCGACGGCGCGCGAGCGCACATAGGACGCCGCCGCTGAAATCGACTCTTTCATCACGTCGCGCAGATTGCCGGTGACCGTCATCTTGCCCTTGCCGGGCATCATGACACCTTCGATCGTCAGCAATTCGCCGCCGACCTCGGTCCAGGCAAGTCCCGTCACGACGCCGACCTGATCTTCGAGTTCGGCCTCGCCATAGCGGAATTTCGGCACGCCGAGATAATCCGAGAGATTCTCGTTGGTGACGACGATCTTCTCCTTCTTCTTGAGGAGAATTTCCTTCACCGCCTTGCGCGCCAGATTGGAGATTTCGCGCTCCAGATTGCGCACGCCCGCTTCGCGCGTGTAGCGGCGGATGAGCGTGAGCAGCCCGTCGTCGTCGATCATCCATTCTTCAGGCGCAAGGCCATGCTTATGCACCGCGTTGGGGATGAGGTGCCTGCGCGCGATCTCGGCCTTCTCGCTTTCCGTGTAGCCGGCGATGCGGATGATTTCCATACGATCCATCAGCGGCGGCGGAATGTTGAGCGTATTCGCCGTCGTGACGAACATCACGTTCGAAAGGTCGTAGTCGACCTCGAGGTAATGGTCGTTGAACGTGGCGTTCTGCTCAGGGTCCAACACTTCGAGCAGGGCCGATGACGGATCGCCGCGGAAGTCCATGCCCATCTTGTCGATCTCGTCGAGCAGGAAGAGCGGATTGGACGTCTTCGCCTTGCGCATCGACTGGATGATCTTGCCGGGCATCGAGCCGATATAGGTGCGCCGATGTCCGCGGATTTCCGCTTCGTCGCGCACGCCGCCAAGCGACATGCGCACGAATTCGCGGCCCGTGGCCTTGGCGATCGACTTGCCAAGCGAGGTCTTGCCGACGCCGGGCGGGCCGACGAGGCAGAGGATCGGGCCGGTCAGCTTGTTGGCGCGACTCTGCACGGCGAGATATTCAAGGATACGCTCCTTGACCTTCTCGAGGCCGAAATGCTCGGCGTCGAGCACGGCCTCCGCCTGCCCGAGATCACGCTTCACCTTGGAGCGCTTGCCCCATGGGATCGACAGGATCCAGTCGAGATAGTTGCGCACGACGGTGGCTTCGGCGGACATCGGCGACATCTGCCGCAGCTTTTTGAACTCGGCGAAGGCCTTGTCGCGGGCCTCCTTGGAGAGCTTGGTGTTCTTGATGCGCTCCTCGAGCTCGGCGAGGTCGTCCTTGCCTTCCTCGTCGCCGAGCTCCTTCTGGATCGCCTTCATCTGCTCGTTGAGGTAATATTCGCGCTGCGTCTTCTCCATCTGGCGCTTGACGCGCGTGCGAATGCGCTTCTCGACCTGCAGGACAGAGATTTCGCTCTCCATCAGCGACAGGCATTTTTCGAGGCGGCGCGCGACGCTCATTGTCTCAAGCACGTCCTGCTTCTC
Organism: Methylocystis sp.; assembly: GCA_022843405.1. Lineage (GTDB taxonomy): Bacteria > Pseudomonadota > Alphaproteobacteria > Rhizobiales > Beijerinckiaceae > Methylocystis. The sequence goes on from JALHNQ010000003.1 coordinate 64,352, forward strand.
GGCGATCTTGACCGAAAGGTGAGACGCCACGGTGTCGGCGAGTTTCGAAAAGTCGTCGATCTGCGTGACCGCGCCGACGACCTCGGACGAGACCCGCTTGTTGAGTTTCACATAGCTTTCGAATTCGGCGATCACCGAGCGGCCGAGCGCTTCGACTTCGACCGGAGAGCCGAGATCATCGGCGAGAACTTCGGCGTCCGCCTCATAATAGTCGTCGGCGCGCGTGTAGGTGCGCACGCTGGCGCGCGCCACGCCCTCGACCAGCACTTTCACCGTGCCGTCAGGCAGCTTCAGAAGCTGCAATACCGAAGCGAGCGTCCCGATCGAATAGATGGCGTCCGTCGCGGGATCGTCGTCGCCCGCGTTCTTCTGGGTCGCTAGCAGAATAAGCCTGTCGGATTTCGTCACCTCCTCAAGCGCGCGGATGGATTTTTCGCGGGCGACGAAAAGTGGGACGATCATGTGCGGAAAGACGACAATGTCGCGTAGCGGCAGCACCGGATAGCTCTCGACCGCTCCGGGCGTGACGGCGTCTCGCTTTTCGTTCGACATTTTCTTGTCCTGTCCTTGACCACGCCCCGCTCAGGCGGCGACGCGAGACCGAGGGCGATTTGGGTTTAAGGCCGCGATACGGTCGCCCGCCGATGTCGCGCCACAATAGAGCCGCCCGCGATCGCGCCAGACGGCCCCGCTAAGGCAAATGGTGTACGCAAACAATTGATTCAAGGCGCTGCGGCGCCCAAGCACAATCCCGGGAGCGGCGCTCCCTTTATCGCGGCGCGTCAGGCGCTTGCGCCGCTCTTTTCGCTGCGTTCGGCGTAAATGTAGAGAGGCCTGGCTTTGCCCTCAACCACTTCCGGCCCGATCACAACCTGTTCAACGCCCTCCAAGCCCGGCAGATCGAACATTGTGTCTAGCAAGATTCCTTCCATGATCGAGCGCAGGCCGCGCGCGCCGGTGTGGCGTTCGATCGCCTTGCGGGCGACGGACGACAGCGCGTCGTCCTGGAAGGTGAGTTCGACGTTTTCCATCTCGAAGAGCCGCTGATACTGCTTAACCAGCGCATTTTTGGGCTCGGTGAGAATCCGTTTCAGCGCCTCTTCGTCGAGATCTTCAAGCGTCGCGATGACCGGAAGGCGGCCGACGAATTCAGGAATGAGTCCAAACTTCAGCAGGTCCTCGGGCTGCACCTGCCTGAAAATGTCGCCGGTGCGTCGTTCATCGGGCGCCTGCACGGTCGCCCCGAAGCCGATCGACGTGTTGCGGCCGCGGGCGGAAATGATCTTTTCGAGCCCCGCGAAAGCGCCGCCGCAGATGAAGAGGATGTTCGTCGTGTCGACCTGCAGGAACTCTTGCTGGGGATGCTTGCGTCCGCCCTGCGGCGGCACGGAGGCGATGGTGCCCTCCATGATTTTCAGGAGCGCCTGCTGCACGCCTTCGCCCGAGACGTCGCGCGTGATCGAGGGGTTGTCGGACTTACGCGAAATCTTGTCGATTTCGTCTACATAGACGATGCCGCGCTGGGCGCGTTCGACGTTATAGTCCGACGCCTGCAAAAGCTTGAGGATGATATTTTCGACGTCCTCGCCGACATAGCCCGCCTCGGTCAGGGTGGTGGCGTCGGCCATGGTGAAGGGCACGTCGAGAATGCGGGCCAGGGTCTGCGCCAGCATGGTCTTGCCCACGCCGGTTGGACCGACCAGCAGAATATTGGACTTTGCGAGCTCCACGTCGCCGTGCTTCGTCGCGTGGTTGAGGCGCTTGTAATGGTTGTGGACCGCGACCGAGAGAACGCGCTTGGCCTGGGACTGGCCGATCACATAGTCGTCCAGCACCTTACAAATCTCTCGCGGGGTCGGAATGCCGTCGCGCTGCTTGACGAGCGAGGATTTGTTCTCCTCGCGAATGATGTCCATGCAGAGTTCGACGCATTCGTCGCAGATGAACACCGTCGGGCCGGCGATAAGCTTACGCACCTCATGCTGGCTCTTGCCGCAGAAGGAGCAGTAAAGCGTGTTCTTGGAATCGCCGCCGCCGACCTTGCTCATCTTATTCTCCTATCGGGCCGGCCTGCCGGGCGAATCGACCCGAACACTTGTGATACCGGCGCCCAACTAACAAAAGGTGGAAGCGGTTGGCGTTCCCGCTCCTCATCCGTTCCCGCTCCTCATCCACCGTTTCGGTCGTTAGCGACGAACACCCGAGAACCATGACTGGTTAGTGTATTTTAGACGACGGTCAAATTGCAACCTTCGCCGGAAATTCCGTTAAAGCAAGATTGGCGCCCGGGCGGCCGGCTCAGGCGGTGAGGATTTTGGGCACCCGGTTGAGCCGCAATCGATAGGCGTCGGGCATGCCGCTGCCGAGCAGCGGGCGCAGATAGAGCCGGAAGGCGTCGGTCACGTCCGTGCCACAGGGGCTAATGTATTCGTCGGGCATGACTTTTGTCTTCGCCGCGATCTCTTCGAGCGGCGTCAGTTGATAGTCGACCGAGTAAAAGCCGGTCCGGTGGATCGTCACCGAGCCGTCGCGATCGCCCCAGATGGCGTATTGCACCGCCTTCTCGCCGACTTCGCGGGCCTCGCGCTGGTCGACGTCGGAGACGCAGCCGACGAAGCTCCGCTGCACATAGCCGAAAGTGTCGGCGCGCACCCGCTTGAATCCCAGCCGGTCCTTGACGAGCCGAGTGAGTTCGTCGGCGAGCGCGCCGCCGCCGAGATGGACATTGCCGTGATCGTCCCGCTCAACGGTCTTGGCGAGCTTTTCGGCGATCGGCGTATGGTTCTCGTCGCAGACGCCCTCGGAAACCGCGACCACGCAGCGGCCGTATTTCGCCATCGTCGCCTTCACGTCGGCCAGGAACTTATCGACGATAAAGGCGCGCTCTGGAATGTAGATGAGATGCGGGCCGTCGTCGGGGAACTTTTTGCCAAGCGCGGAGGCGGCGGTCAGAAATCCGGCGTGGCGACCCATGACGATGGCGATATAGACGCCGGGCAGGGCCCAATTGTCGAGATTGGCGCCGGCGAAGGCCTGCGCCACCCAGCGCGCCGCCGAGGGAAAGCCGGGCGTGTGGTCGTTGACCACCAGGTCATTGTCGATGGTTTTGGGAATGTGAATGGTCCGCAGCGGATAGCCGGCGCTTTGGGCCTCCTGCGAGACGATGCGCACCGTGTCCGACGAATCATTGCCGCCGATATAGAAAAAACAGCCGACTCCATGCGCGCGCAGGACGCGAAAGATTTCCTGGCAATATTTGAGGTCCGGCTTGTCGCGGGTCGAGCCGAGCGCCGAAGACGGGGTGCAGGCGACGAGTTCGAGATTGTGGGTCGTCTCCTGGGTGAGGTCGACGAAATCCTCATTGACGATGCCGCGCACCCCGTGGAACGCGCCATAGACCCGCTCGACCTCGCGGAATTTGCGCGACTCGAGCACGGCGCCGACGAGCGACTGGTTGATGACGGCGGTGGGGCCGCCGCCTTGGGCGACGAGAACTTTGGAATAATCAATGGCGGTCACGACAAGCTCCCGGGAACCTGCGGCGCTTTCCCACGATCGCAGGACGGCGGCGCTTCACTCGCGCCGCGCTTATATTCTCGGGCGCGAGGCGGTTCAAATCGGATCGGACGACTATTTCGAAGACTCGCTTGAGCATACTTTGGCGAAGAGTCCGTCGTAATAGGACGGCACCGGCGACCAGCCTTCCTTCGGCGGGTATGGCTTGGTGATCTTGCCTTCGCCCATCCGGCCCTCGCGCCAAGCGCCGCCCTCGGATCTGTATTTCCGATTGACGCAATCGAACGAGACTTTCTCGATTTCCGACAGGCCCTTTTCGGCAAGGCCGAAGGCGGCGGCCTTTGGCGAGTCGGGGTCGTAATCGGTGAGCGCGTCGACCGTGACGATTCCGTCGGACGACGTGCGGCGGGAGCCAGCGTCCAGGTAAACGGTCGAAAAATCGTCCTTGGAGACCGGCGTCCAGTCGACGCGGGCCGAGGCGGAAGAAACCAGCGACGACATCAGAGCCGAGACGCCGATCTTCCACATGGCCGTCCTCATCTTCGGCTTAGACCAGCGCGCCGTGGCAATGCTTGTATTTTTTGCCAGAGCCGCACGGGCAGGTTTCGTTGCGGCCGACCTTGCCCCAGGTCGCGGGATTGGCCGGGTCACGCCGCTGCGCGGTCGCCGCTTCGCCATCGGCGAGTCCGCGCGCCGAGAAATCGGCCGTCGCGAGACGCGTGTTGAGTTCGTCGAGCGCGGTCTGCTGGCCGCCGCCGATCAACGCCTCTGGATTGGGATGCGACATTTCCATCGGCGGCAGTTCCGGCGGCGCGGAGGGCGGCGCTTCGAAGGAGACTTCGACGCGCATCAGTTGCGCGATCACTGTTTCGTCCCAGCGCGTCATCAGAGTCTTGAAGAGTTCGAGCGCCTCGGACTTATATTCGTTGAGCGGATCGCGCTGCGCCATGCCGCGCCAGCCGATCACCTGCCGGAGATGATCGAGCGCGACGAGATGTTCGCGCCAGAGCGTGTCGAGCGATTGCAGCACGACCTGTTTCTCGATCATGCGCATCAGCGGCTCGGTGTTTTTTTCGACGCGCTCGCCATAGGCGGCGTCGGCCGCCTGCATCAGGCGCTCCTTGATCTCCTCGTCGGCGATGCCTTCTTCCTTGGCCCAACCGGCGACCGGCAGGTCGAGATTGAGCTTCGCCGTCATTTCTTCGGCGAGACCTTTGACGTCCCAGGCCTCGGCGTAGGCGTCATGCGGAATGTGCTGCGACACCATCGCGTCAACGACGTCGGCGCGCATGTCGGCGACCTGCTCCTCGACGCTTTCCTCATTCATGATTTCGCGCCGGCGCTCGAAGATCACCTTGCGCTGGTCGTTCATGACGTTGTCGAACTTGAGGATATTCTTGCGGATATCGAAGTTGCGCGCTTCGACCTTATGCTGCGCCTTCTCGATCGCCTTGTTGATCCACGGGTGGACGATGGCTTCGCCCTCCTGCAAGCCGAGCTTCACCAGCATCGAATCCATGCGCTCCGAGCCGAAGATTCGCATGAGGTCGTCCTGCAGCGACAGGAAGAATTTCGAGCGGCCGGGGTCGCCTTGGCGTCCGGAGCGGCCGCGCAGCTGATTATCGATGCGGCGGCTCTCGTGACGCTCGGTGCCGATGATATAGAGGCCGCCGGCGGCGATCGCCTTCTCCTTGAAGTCAGCGACTTCCTCGCGAATTTCCGCTTCCTTCTTGACGCGCGCGTCGCCTTCAAGGCCGGCACATTCCTGGGTGACGCGCATCTCGACATTGCCGCCGAGCTGAATATCGGTGCCGCGGCCGGCCATATTGGTGGCGATGGTGATCGCGCCGGGCACGCCGGCTTCCGCGACGATATAGGCTTCCTGTTCATGGAAGCGCGCGTTGAGCACGGCGAAGAGTTTCGAGGGCTTGCCGGAGCGCGCCGCTGCGTAGAGTCCCGTCAGCCCCTTGGGGTCCGCGAAGTCGATCATCTTGTAGCCCTGCGACAGCAGGAACTCCGCCAATTGCTCCGACTTCTCGATCGACGTGGTGCCGACGAGGAGCGGCTGCATGCGCCCGTTCGCGTCCTTGATCTCGTCGGCGATGGAGGAAAGTTTCTCCTTGGCGGTGCGATAGACCTCGTCATCTTCGTCGAGGCGGCAGACGTCGCGGTTGGTCGGAATTTCGACGACGTCGAGCTTATAAATTTCGGCGAATTCATTCGCCTCGGTGGCCGCCGTGCCGGTCATGCCGGCGAGCTTGTCGTAGAGGCGGAAATAGTTCTGGAAGGTGATCGAGGCGAGGGTGACGTTCTCGGGCTGAACCTGAACGCGCTCCTTCGCCTCGAGCGCCTGATGTAGGCCTTCCGAATAGCGGCGGCCCGGCATCATGCGGCCGGTGAATTCGTCGATGATGACCACCTCGCCCTTGCGGACGATATAGTCCTTGTCTTTCTGAAAGAGCTTATGCGCGCGCAGCGCCTGATTGACGTGATGCACCAGCGTGACGTTGTGCGCTTCGTAAAGCGCGCCGTCGGTCAGCGCGCCGGATTCGATGAGCAGTTCCTCCATATGCTCATTGCCGGCGTCGGTGAGATGGATCGTGCGCTGCTTCTCGTCGAGTTCGAAGTCGTCGGCGTTGAGCTTGGGGATCAGCTTGTCGATCGTGTTGTAGAGATCGGATTTGTCGTCGATCGCGCCCGAAATGATCAGCGGCGTGCGCGCCTCGTCGATCAGGATCGAGTCGACTTCGTCGACGATCGCGAAATTATGTCCGCGCTGCACCATCTGCGCGAACTCATATTTCATATTATCGCGCAGATAGTCGAAGCCGTATTCATTGTTGGTGCCGTAGGTGATGTCGCAGGCATAGGCGGCCGCGCGATCCTCGTCCATCAGGTCGTGCACGACGACGCCGACGGTCATGCCGAGGAATTTGTAGATCTGGCCCATCCACTCGGCGTCGCGCTTGGCCAGATAGTCGTTCACCGTGACGACATGGACGCCTTTGCCGGCGAGCGCGTTGAGATAGACGGCGAGGGTAGCGACGAGGGTCTTGCCTTCGCCGGTGCGCATCTCCGCGATGGCGCCTTCATGCAGCACCATGCCGCCGATGAGCTGGACGTCGAAATGGCGCTGGCCCAGCGTCCGCTTGGCCGCCTCGCGCACGATGGCGAAGGCGGGGACGAGCAGATCGTCGAGGGTCGTGCCGGCGGCAAGCTCTTCTCGGAACTGGCGGGTGCGGTCCTTCAGCTCGTCGTCGGTGAGCGCCTCGACTTGCGGCTCCAGCGCATTGATCGCCTTGACTCTCGGCGCATAGGTCTTGAGACGGCGATCATTGGCCGTGCCGAAAATCTTCTTGGCGAGTGCGCCGATCATTCTTGCGAACCTTTCTCCCGCACAGCGTCTGCCGCCTCGGCGCGCCGGGGGACGGCGGCCGGCGGAGCGTCGCATAATGCATGAATAACATACGCCTGCGACATCGCCCCAGTGGCGGCGGGGCGCCGAGACCGACGCGGCGATTCCGCCGGAGAGATAAGAGCCGCCGGAAACCTTGTCAATGTAAGGGAATTTGAGACGCGGCCGCGTCGTTCGGCGCGCGGCGACAATTCCGATGTTGGTTGCGTCTTACGATATTTTACGATATTTTGTTCGGGCGTGAAGACGATTGTTCTGACGGCGGCCGCTGCGAAAGACCTTGACGCTTTGCCGGCGGCGGGCCGCGAGCAGGTCGTCGAGGCGCTTGCGCGCTTCGCCGTCGATGGTCAAGGCGACGTTAAGCGCTTGACCGGACGCGATGGCTATCGGCTGCGTGTCGGCGCCTATCGGGTGCTGTTCACGCAGGACATGACGACGATTTTGGCCGTCTATATCGGGCGCCGACAAACGGCGACCTATTCGAGGATATGAGATGGGCAAGGTTCAGATCATTCGCACGCCGAGCGGCGAAGAACTCGTCGTTCTGCCCAGGGCGGATTACGACGCGCTCCTCGCGGGCGCGCAGGCGATCGGCGCCGATGATGAAGACGCCGTCGATATCGCCGTTTTCGACGAGCGGATGGCGGAACTCCGCTCGAATCGCGACGCCGCCCTTCCGGCCGAAGTCGGCCAAGCGATGCTGCGCGGCGCCACTCTCGTTCAGGCGCTGCGCAAGTGGCGTGGCGTCAAGCAGCAGGACCTCGCCGCGAAGGCGGAACTCGCCCAAGGCTATCTTAGCGATATCGAACGCGGACGCGGTCATGGTTCACGCGAGGCGCGCGAGAAAATTGCGCGCGCGCTCGACGTGCCGCGAGAGTGGCTGGTTTAATTTTAGCAAAGCGAGGGGCGCTGCTGCTGGCCTGGCCTTTGGCCAGCGCGCTGCGCCTCATCGCGATCAAGCCGGAAGAAGCCTATCTCGCCGTGAAATTCGGCGAGAGCTACGCGTCCTATCGCAGCAAATTAAGGCGCTGGCTTCAAGGCGCCTCATTGATCGGCCGCAGCGGCAGAGGCATCGCGCCGGCGTCGATGAGTCGCGAAAATATCTTGAGCCCCACCGGCTCATTGCCATTGGGATGCACGAGCACGATCGAGCCGGGGCGGGGCCGCAGGCCCAGCGCCAGCCAGCTGTCGGCGCCGAGCGCAATCAGATGACGGCTCCGCACATGCTCCAACAGCGCCGCGTCGGCGACGAGACCCGGAAAGCGAAAAAACGCCGACGGCGTTTCTCCCTCGGCGATGATGAGCTTTTCCGTCTCGAAAATCTCGCGATCGACGTGGACGCCCGGCCGCAGGAAATAATTCCGCCCATCCGGAAGGCGGCGAACATAGGGATGGCTGTAGGAATGATTGGCCCAGGCGATGTCGAGCGCGCCGCTGCGCGCCTTGTCGCGCAGCCAGGCGAAGTCGGCGCCGTGGCGGGCGATCCAGCCGCCGGAGACGGCGAGCATCACGGGCGTGTGCGGCCCCTGGGCGGCGAGCTTTTCGAAAAAGCTGCGGTCGAGCGGCTTGCGGCTCGGGCAGAGGTCGCCGGTGACGAAAGCGCCGTCGCCGTCGCTGTGAATGAGCCCGGCGTTGACGAGGGCCGGTGGACGGGTGGGGTCTTGCGGCGGATGCAGCGCCTGGAGATAGCGCGTCTCGGCCTGCGCCGCGTCGCTTGTCTCTTCGCAGCGCCAGCATGAAGCCCGCTCCAGCGACGTTTGCAGCGATTGCGGGTCGACCGTCAGGATCAGCGGCATCCCGTCGACGCTCATTCGCCGGATGGCGAGCCGCGATTCGTCTTCCCTGGCGCAGCGTTCGAAAATTGGCGCATAGTCGCGCACCCGCGCGCCGGTCGGCGCCGGCCCTGGCGCGATGTCGACGGGCGCGCAGGACTCGTCTTCGCCGCGGGCCGTTACGGCGGAAGCGACGCACGCCCACAGTAGCAGGACGAGGACTCGTCTCACGACGCGATCATGATCAAAAACGAAGAGATTGAGAAGATCGTTCTTTCGATCGAACCGAGTGAGTCGGCCGAGCTTGCGGCAAGGCTCGGCGAAGAAATCGCGGTCCGGTTCGGGCCCCGCGATGAAACGCCGGTCGCCCTAGCGGCGCACGATGCGCAGGGGACTCACGTCGCCGGCCTGAACGGCGTCTCGCACTGGCGCTGGTTCTATGTTCGCCATCTGTGGGTCGAGCAATCTCAGCGCGGGCGTGGCCTGGGGCGCCGGCTGATGGCGGAAGCCGAGCGGATCGCCAGGGAGCGCGGCTGCGTCGGGCTCTATGTCGACACATTCGATCCGCAGGCGGCCGCCTTTTACGAAACGCTCGGCTTTGCCCGCGCGGGCGAGATCGCGGATTTTCCGCCCGGCCATGCGCGACTTTTCTATAGAAAGCCGCTGCAATGACGGGGACGATGTCGGCGATGGTTCTGTCGGCGCCCCATGCGCGGCTTGTCCTCCAGGAGCGGTCGGCGCCCTCGCCCGGAGCCGGCGAATTGCGGCTCAAGGTCGAAGCTTGCGGCGTTTGCCGCACCGATCTCCATGTCGTCGACGGCGAGCTCACGCAGCTGAAGCTTTCCATCATTCCGGGCCATGAAATCGTGGGGCGCGTCGATGCGATCGGCGCCGGCGTGACCGGCGTGTTGCTTGGACAGAGGGTAGGCGTTCCGTGGCTCGGCCATACCTGCGGCCATTGTCCCTACTGCATGAGCGCGCGCGAAAACTTATGCGACGATCCGCTCTTCACCGGCTATACGCGCGACGGCGGCTATGCGACCCACGCTGTCGCCGACGCCTCCTATTGTTTTCCGCTGCCAGAGAGCGGCGATCCGGCGAAGCTCGCGCCGCTGCTGTGCGCCGGCCTCATCGGCTGGCGCACGCTCAAGATGGCGGGGCCGGCGGAAACGATCGGCATATACGGCTTCGGCGCCGCCGCGCATATCATCGCCCAGGTCGCGATCGCTCGGGGCAGGCGCGTTCACGCTTTCGTTCGGCCGGGCGATCGGGCGGCGGCCGATTTCGCGCTGTCGCTTGGCGCGGCGTCGGCGCAGGATTCTGACGCGCGCGCGCCGGAACCGCTCGACGCCGCGCTGATCTTCGCGCCGGTCGGCGCGCTTGTTCCACGCGCGCTCGCCGCCACGAAGAAGGGCGGCGCCGTCGTTTGCGGCGGCATTCACATGAGTGACATTCCGAGCTTTCCTTACGCGCTGCTCTGGGAGGAACGGCGGCTGCTTTCGGTGGCCAATCTCACGCGCGAAGATGCGCGGGAATTCCTCGCGCTGGCGCCGACGCTGCCGCTGAAAATGCATGTGACGCGCTATCCGCTGGCGCAGGCCAATGAAGCGCTTGCCGATCTGCGCGAGGGCCGGCTGCAAGGCGTGGCGGTGCTGATTCCATAGCTCGACGTATGGCCGTCATTGCGAGGCGCGACAGCGCCGAAGCAATCCACGCTGTCGCGCGATTCTGGATTGCTTCGCCTACGGCTCGCAATGACGGCGCACAGAGCCCGTCATTCCGGTGTGGCAAAGGCGCGGTGGGACTCGAAAATCGTCTTGATCTCGGCGGCGATGGTTTCCCTGTCTTTCGAGGCGTCGAGCTTGATCCATTCGATCGCGCCGGTCGCTTTCTCCATTTGCGCCTTCAGCACGTCGCGGGTCGCGTCCGACACGTCATTGACGCGCGCGTCGACGCGCGCTGTGCGCTGCGCCAGATCGAGATCGAGCCAGACGCCAAGGAACGGCGCGCGCGCACGCTCGGCCCCGGCTCTGACCGCTTCGCGGTCTTCAGGACGATCGAAGACGGCGTCAACGATGACCGGCCAGCCGAGCGCGGCTATTCGCGCCGCTTCCTCGAACATTTCGCCATAGACCTTCGCCGAAACGGCGCTCGCATAGGCTTCCACCGGCAGACGCGCGGTCGGCGGGACGCCAAAGAGCCGCTTACGGATTCGGTCGCTGTTGATGACGCGCGCGCCGGGCGCGTATCCGATCAATGGCGCGAGCGCTGCGGCGACGCTCGACTTGCCCGACCCGCTGAGGCCGCCAATCGCGATGACGGCGCCTTTGGCCGGCGCAAGCAGCGTCATCGCGAGATCGAAATAGAGGCGCGCGCGTTCGGCGTCTTGCTGCGAGGCTTCGACATGGGCGCGTATGGCGGCGCGCAGCGACATGAAAAGGGGAAGCAGCGGCAGACCGTCGGTCTCGTCACGTGCGTCGAGATAGCGGTTGAAGGCGAGATTCGAGAAGGCGGGCGCGCCGATTCGCCAAAAATCCATCAGCAGGAAGCCGATGTCGTAGAGCACGTCGATGGTCGCGAGCTCCTCATCGAATTCGAGACAGTCGAAGAGGGTAGGCGCGCCGTCGAACAGACAGATGTTGCGCAGCGTCAGATCGCCGTGGCAGCGGCGCACCTTGCCCTGCGCCTTGCGCCGGTCGAGCAGCGGGGCTTGCGCATCGAGCGCTTTACCGAGCCGCGTGACGAGCGCTTCGATCTGTTCCGCGCTTGCGGCCGCCGCGTGGCGCAGGCTCTGAGCCGTGTCGTCGAGCGTTCGGCGCATCGCCGCCGCGCCGCCCTTGTCGTAAGCGGGCGCCGCTTCGTCATGAGTCTTGGCGACGCGACGCGCGAGCGACTCGACCATGTCGCGCGTCAGGCGGCCGTCCTTGGCGATCTGTTCCAAGAGGTCGGCGTCGGCGAAGCGGCGCATGACGACCACCGCGTCGATCATCTCGCCTGCGCCATCGAGCGCGAGCCGGCCGTCCGCCTCGCGGGTCACGCGATGCGCGCCGAGATAAAGTTCGGGCGCGAAGCGCAGATTGAGCGCCGCTTCGCGTTCGCACATTTCCAATCGGCGGCTCGGCGTCGAGAAATCGAGATAGGAGAAGCGCACCGCCTTCTTCAGCTTATAGGCGCGCGTCCGGCACAGCGCGACGACGGAAATATGAGTCGTGGCGATCCGTTCCGCGCCGCCGTCGAGCGAGGCGAGAAAGCGCACGATGTCATCCTGCGCGCCAAAATCCATTCTGCGCCTCGACTTAGCCCGCCGAAGGTCTGCCGCCGTAGCGTCCGAACCTTCCGGCGTCCGGATCAGGCTTATTCCATGCCCAGCGCGGAGAGATAGAGGTCGAGGATTTCCTCCTCCTCCTGCCGCTTGTGCTTATCCTGTCGGCGCAGCGACACGATCTTGCGCATCACCTTGGGGTCGAAGCCCGTTCCCTTCGCTTCCGCGTAGACGTCCTTAATGTCGTCGGCGATGGCGCGCTTCTCCTCTTCGAGCTTCTCGACTCGCTCGATAAAGGCGCGCAAATGTCCGCCGTCGACGGCGTTGCTGGCCATGTGCATGTCCCGAGGCTGCGCCGGGCGGGCGAGGATGCGCGCCGGCTGGCCGGAGCCTTGCGACAAACCGGACGCGCTCGTCAAGGCGCAGCAGAGACTAATCCCCGAATTCCGCAGGTAGCGGCTCGATAATAATCTTGGCCGTCCCTTGATTGTTGCCATAGGTATGGCGGGGATCGCCGTCTTGGTTTTCCTGACCGAGCATCGCTGCGACCGGAATGAAGCCCGTGTAGGCGTCATTGACATAGAGGAAGAGTTCGCCGTCCGCTGGCGATTTGAAGCGCACGGTCATGTTATTCTTTGGCGAGCCGTTGCCGAAGGGAAAATACGGCTCTCCGGGGATAAGATCGAAGCCGCTTGGACCGACTTGGAGAATCGGTTTCATCCATGCTTCGTTTATCACGCGCTTAATCCCGAGCCCCATCAGAAAAAAGCCAATTTTCTTGTCAAGCGAGAGTTCGTCGCGCTTGAGGCCGCCGAGATTGGCCGCAAGCGTCGCATCTTTCCAGTCTTGGTCGATCGTGAAAGTCGCGGCGTAATGGCGGCCTTTTTTCAGTCTGTGGCCCGTAGCGGTGCAGGGTCGATCAACAAGAAAGTCAAACGTCGCTTCTTTTAACAAGTCTTGCGTCGTAGGCGAGCCTTGACACACCTCGCCTTGAGAGGCGCGGTAGTGGAAATAGAGGCGATCGACGAGAAAGAGAGCGGCGATAGCGGTCAAAGCGAATAGAGCGCTGGGCCCCGCGACATTGGAAGCGAAATGCCAAACCCCATTGGCGAGCCTCGAGTTCAATAGGCGAGTGGCGACCGGATCCCAAAGCAGACGAGCCAGCGCGCCTTGCGACGGGCGCTCCGTCATATGCCACGCAAAGCGGGAGCGATCGGCGATCGTGCGTCTCAGACGCCCGCCCCACCAGAACGTGACGCTAAATAGCAGAAGCAACAGACCTGCGCAAAGCGGGTATTGTCGAAAAGCGTCAAGCCATGGTGACAGGAAACCGGGAAGGTACCCGGCCACAAAGCCGACGATCCAGTCAAAAAACCTCGTAAAAGGATCGCTTAGGTCGGGCTCTCGTCGATTGAGCAGCGGCAGCAATAAAAGCACGATGAGCGACCAGAGGGTGACTTGATAGGAAACGCGTCGCCAAAAGACTGCGCATTTGACGAGATCAAGCGCTTCCGGCCTCGGCGCGCCCAATCTTTCCACAAGTTGTGCAATTCCAGCCATCCTTTTAGGCGCGCCGACGAGCCCCCCATTCGCGAACCGGCCCTCGCGCGATCGCGCGTCCGCGGTGAAATCGACGAACGCCTTCGCACGTCCGGTATTATCGACAACATCGAACTGCTGCGGCAGGGCGATAGGCGCGTACCCTTCAAACTGAAGCGCCATTCTGTAGATCACACTCTCATGGATCAACGGCCGCGGAGCAGGAATGGCAGCGTTTGCCACGGCGCCACTCTGGCGTTGTCTCAGCGTAAGCTGACGGGCTTCCTTCAAAATTCCGGGGATATCTCGAGGTTTATAACGATAGAGCGCGCTTAGTCCCCGGCGAGAATCATACATCTGACCAAATGCGGTCGATTTTGCGATGACGTCATTCCTAAATGACTCGAGAAAAACAACGCCATGCTTTTCCGCTTCCAGCATGATCCAGCGTAGGGGCAGAATCGCCTGGCTATCGTCCGGATAGCCGCCGCCTACGTTTGCATGCACGCCGGCGAACCAGATTTGCTGGCTGCGTTCGCATACTTCCTGATACGCCTTTTCTTCCGCCTGCTCTCGGTTCATCCCGCTTTCAATGAGCTTGTCTATCAGCCGGCTGCGCTCGCGAGCGGCTTCGTGACGCACGTCAGCATCGTCGAAAGGGATCGGCGTGAATGCGTCGCGTTCATCGTCGATCGAAAGAGCATGACGTGTTACGCGGACAATCGGTAGCAGATCGTAACTGCTAAAGGTCAGAGGAAAGATGAATTTGTCAATAAAGACCCTCAACTCCTCGACGGGCATTCCGTAGGCGCCGACCGTATCCCACAAACCTAGAAAGTCGATCGCGTCGACTTGACAGTTCTTGCCTCGATCGTAACGGTCCTCTTTGCGGTCGAGGAAAGGGATCACGACTTTATCCCGAACCCCTCGCCAGATATTTTCGACACCGAGAATGGTGTGAAAACTTCGCGCTCGGAACTGCTGATAGGCGCGCTCGGCCAGCCTATCGAGTTCGGCTTCCGAATCCGCTTTTATCGGAAGGCCTTCAGAAGCCACTAGGCCGATTAGTACGCGGATGGTGAAGGCGCCTCGGCTGAACCCAAAACATGCGATCTTGGGAGGGTAAAGCGTGTCGCCGGAGGTTTTGCTGCGCTCCAAGTCCATGGTTTCCATAGCGTCGCGATAATGACGCGTCAGAAACTTATATAGATCCAAGACATTACGTTTCAGGCCGAAACCGAAAGCGCCGGTGATAACGGCGAGCCAGCGATGCTGCGATGAGCCCACGCCGTCGTCGTAGTAGGCTATCTGTCCCTTGTCGGGCGTCATGTTGAGCGCAGCATACAATCGAAAGACGTTGGTCTTAAAAGGTGACGCCGAACTGTTGCCTGTTCCGTCCGAAAAAAGGACGATTGTCTTAAACATTTTTGGCTCCAAAGTACTGCAAAGGTAAAAGAAGAAACTACGCCCACGGTCGCGGCTTACGCAAGTCCAATTTGCATTTGCCGCCGCCGTGGTCGCTGCGCGGCGCACTTGAAACCGCCGTCGGGGCCGCCGATCTTTGACGGGCCAACTGAAAGGCGGCGAGTCGATGACCGAGCGCGAACCTCTTTCCAGCAGCGAGCCGCCCATGAACCAGTCCAGCGCGCGCGCCGCGCCCTACATTCCGCCTCAGGCGCTCGAAGGCGTGCGCAGCCGCCGCATCATGGCCGTCATGCTGGACTTGATCCTCGTTTCCGGCATGTCGGCGGCGCTGTTCGTCGCGCTACTTATTTTGAGCGCCGGACTCTCGGCGTTCATCCTGCCGCCGCTATTTCCGATCGTCGCCTTTTTTTACAACGGCCTGACGGTCTCAGGTCCGAGAAGGGCGACGCCCGGAATGGCGTTCATGGACCTGGAGATGTGGACCATGGGCGGAGATCCAGTGCCGTTTCTGCAGGCAGCCGTTCACGCTGTGCTATTTTACGTCACCTGGCTGTTCCCGCCACTGCTGCTCGTGTCGCTGTTTACGAGCGACAAGCGCTGCCTGCACGACATTCTCGCCGATGTGATCGTTTTGCGGCGCTCGTCTTAAAATCTGCAATTTCATCTCTGCAAATCTGACCTTGGCGTGCGCCGCGCAGGCGCTCTAGATTAGTTTCGTATCCGGGATCCACAGAGCGTGACGAAAGAGCCGCGCGACGCGCCGCAATTCTACCTGACCTCTCCGGCGCCGTGCCCCTATTTGCCGGGCCGCGAGGAGCGGAAGGTCTTCACGCATCTGATCGGCCTTCGGGCGCCGGCGCTCAATGATACGCTGACCCAATCTGGCTTTCGCCGCTCGCAGACCATCGCCTATCGTCCGGCGTGCGAGCAGTGCCGCGCTTGCGTTTCCGTGCGGGTAAAACTCGACGAGTTCACGCCCTCCCGCGGCATGCGGCGTATTCGCCGGCGGAACGCCGATCTTGTCGCCGAAACCCGTCCGGCGCGCGCGACGCAGGAGCAATACGCCCTGTTTCGCCGCTATGTCGGCGCGCGCCATTCCGACGGGGGCATGGCCGACATGAGCATGGTCGATTATCAAATGATGATCGAAGACAGCCACGTCGACACAAGGCTCATAGAATATCGCCTCGCGCGCGCGAATGGCGAGATCGGCCCGCTCGTCGCCTGCTGCCTGACCGACCGGCTCTCGGATGGGCTGTCGATGGTCTATTCCTTCTATGAGCCTGAACTGGAGCACCGCTCGCTGGGGGCGTTCATGATTCTCGATCACGCCGAGCGCGGGCGCGGCTTCGGCCTGCCGCATGTCTATCTTGGCTATTGGGTCGAAGGTTCGCGCAAGATGGAGTATAAGTCCCGCTTCCTGCCCCAGGAGCGCCTGGGCATGAGCGGATGGGTCCGGGTGGGCTGAGCCCGACGCCTCGTCCGCGCCGCGCCGAGCTGCGCAGGCCACAAAATCGCCGGACTATTCGGTCCTTGTTAAGGCCGAAGATGCACAACTCGATCGAAACGGTCGGCGCGGTTCTTTAGACGCGCCGTCTTTCGGCTTGACCGCCGGGGCCTCCCGGCGATGCGATTGGAGAGATCTGTGCGAGAACCCGCATTTTTGCAGCTTGTCCGCGGCGCCGCGCTTGTCGTCGGCGCAGTGGCGCTTGCGCCGGCCTGCGCCGCCTTGGAACAGGACGGACAGGCCGAATGGGCGCAGCGTTATGACGCCGACGCCCGTCTCACCGTCTCCCGTTCGACGACCCCGATACTCTCGACTCAGACGGTGGCCGCGACTGAAGCCGCGATCGAACGCTTTCGCGAAATCGTCGCCAACGGCGGCTGGCCCGCGGTGCCGTCGGGTCAGCAATTGCGGCTCGGCTCGAACGGACCGGCCGTTTCGGCGCTGCGGCGTCGGCTGATCGCCTCCGGCGACATCGGGCCCGAAACAGGCGCGAGCCCGGTGTTCGATTCCTATGTCGAGGCGGCGGTGCGCCGCTTCCAGGCCCGCCACGGCATCATTGCGACCGGAGCCGTCAATCAGCAGACGATCCAGGCGCTGAATGTCCCGGCCGAGACGAGGCTGCAGCAGCTCGAGACGAATCTTGTTAGATTGCGCAGCTTCTCCCGCGACCTTGGCGCCCGCTACGTCACCGCCAATATTCCCGCCGCCACGGTGGAGACGGTGGAGAACGGCGAGGTCGTCACCCACCATGTCGCGGGCGTCGGCAAGATCGACCGCCAGTCGCCGGTGATGCAGACCAAGGCCATCCAGGTCAATTTCAATCCGTTCTGGACGGTGCCGGCCTCGGTGATCCGCAAGGATCTCATCCCCAAGATGCAGGCCGACCCAAACTACCTCAACGCCAATCACATCCGCGTCTACAACAAGGACAATCAGGAGCTGCAGCCAGAGCAGATCAACTGGCGCTCGCTCGACGCGCTCAATTTCAGGTTCCGCCAGGACATCGGCGGCGACTTCAACTCGCTCGGCGTGGTGCGCATCGACATCGCCAACCCTTACGGGGTCTATATGCATGACACGCCCGCCAAAGGCGTTTTCGGCGACGATTTCCGCTTCGTCTCGTCGGGCTGCATCCGGCTTCAAAACGTGCGGGATTATGTCGCCTGGCTGTTGAAGGAGACGCCGGGCTGGGACCGCGACCATATCGACCAGGTCATCGCTTCCGGCGAGCGCATCGACGTGAAGATCACGCCGGCCGTGCCGGTCTATTGGGTCTATGTCACAGCCTGGGCGACGCCGGATGGAGTCACGCAGTTCCGCGACGACATATATCAGCGCGACGGGCTCGGCCTGCGCGCCGCAGGGGCCGATTCGGCCGCGCCGACAGTCGTGCAGGCGGCGCGCCCGATCCCCGCCGACAGTTTGATTCAGGGCGAAGACGACAGCTATTTCGAGGAGCGCCCGCGGCGGTAGCGGCGGCGCCTATTGCCCCGCAGCGTCGCCGCGCGACGCGCGCCAGGTTCCGCCGCAAAGATCGGTCGACGACGACCATGCCCCGGAGCCCTTGCCATTGCGCAGCGTTCCGTGGAAGCGCACGACGCGCTCGCCTTCGCCTGTGAACCTTGCGACGATCGTCCCTTCTTCGTCGACATAACCCCAGGCGGAGCCGGCAGGGCCGGGCGCGGCGGCGATCTTATTGTCGACAATGTCGAAGGACGGCGGGATCATGAGCTGGCACTCGCCGACCGTCGTCGCGGCTTCAATGCTCCATCGGCCGTTCGTATCGCCGACCGGGCCCGATAACGTCTGTTCATTCTCCGGCTTGGCCTTTTGGCCGTGCGGCTGTTTGGCGTATGCGCCCCCAGCCGCCAAGCAGACGGCAAGCGCCAACGCTAGAATCCTCATTTGGCCTCCGAAAGCGCGCGTCGCAGCGCGCCATGCATGTCGCAGCCCGCGTAGATAAATTCGGTCACGCCGGCATGGCGCAGACGCTCCTCGAGTTCCCCCGGCCGGCCGGCGAGATAAAGCCTAGCGCCAGCGCCTTTGAGCGCAAGCGCCGCCGTCTCCGCCACGTCTCCATAGACCCTGTCGGATGAGCAGATGCAAGCGAGTTTGGCGCCGGATTCCCGGTAGGCGTTGACGATTTCGGTCGCCGATTCGGTTTCCGGGCCGAAAACGGCCTCGACGCCGCCGGCCTCGAAAAAGTTCTTGGCGAAATTCGCCCGCGCCGTGAAGGCGGCGACGGCGCCGAGATTCGCCAGGAAAATCGTGGGTCGATGGCCCGATGCCGCCAGACACGCGTCCGATTCTTCGCGCAGCCGCTCGAACGGTTCGGCGAGCCGAAGCGGCGCGAGGGCGGCGCTCCGTGGCGCGCCTTCCGGCGGCTCGGCGCTCTCGGCGGCGGCGTCGTAAGGCGCGAGAACCTCGAGCGCGCCCTCGTGAATGTCGGGGAATTGGTTCGCGCCGATAAGCTTGTCCTTGGCGCGGGCCACATTCTTCGCCCGCAGTTCCGCGGCCTCAGCGACGCGCGCCTGGAAGGCTCCCGTCGCCAGCGACTTTGGGAGCCCGCCTTCGGCTTCGATCTCTTGAAACAGCGTCCACGCCCGCTGGCACAGCGCCTCTGTCAGCGCCTCGAAGCCGCAAGCGCCATTCGTCGGATCGTCGACGGCGTCGATATGGGCTTCGTCCTGCAGAACAAGCTGGGTGTCGCGGGCCAGTCGTCGGGCGAATTCGTCAGGAGCGCCCAACGCCTGGGTGAAGGGGAGAACCGAGACGGCGTCGGCGCCGCCAACCGCCGCCGAGAAGGCGGCGAGCGTCCCGCGCAGAATATTGTTCCAAGGGTCGCGACGCGACATCATCCGCCAGGCCGTCTCGGCGAAGACCAGCGCCGGCTTCGGTGAGAGGCCGCAGGCCTCTTCGACTCGGGCCCAGAGGCGCCGGGCCGCCCGGAATTTGGCGACGCCCAGCAATTCGTCGGCGTCGGCGCTGAAACGGAACGCGATCAGGCCGCGCGCGGCGTCGAGGTCGATTCCGGACTCCGCCAGCGCCCGTAGATAGGCGAGCGCCGAGGAAAGCGCGAAGGCGAGCTCCTGCGACTCGGTCCCGCCGGCCGCATGCGCGACGCGGGCGTCCGCGACCGCGGTCGCGTAGACGAAGCCGGCGTCGGCGGCGGCCTTCACGTCCCGCGCGAAGCTTTTGGAGGCTTGCGGCCAGGGCTCGGCGGCGAATCCATGCCGCGCCTGCGCGCCAAGCGGATCGAAGCCCATCGAAACCCGGGTGATCGAGGGTTCGATATGCTGGCGGTCGATGAACCGCATGAGCGCCTCGGCGGCCCGTGGCGCGCGCGGCGAATAGTCGAGCGTGACCGGAATGCCGTAGTCGAGGCGAACATTGGCGAGCAGATGGGCGATCGCGTCATCGTCGTCGCCGACGAGACCCCCTCCATAGGCGCCGATCGAACCGGCGAAGACGAGATGCAGCCCGTCGGCGCCGCCATCGAGGTCCTGCAACGCGAGGCGGTTGGCGGCGTCGGCGTCGGCCACGTCGACGCGCGCGAGAATGGCCCAGCGGCCGGGATTCTTGCGCAGGGCCGGGACGGGCGAAGCTGCGACGTGGGCATAGAGCGGCGCGATGGAAAGACCGTCATAGGTCTTGGAGACGAGCGTTTCGAAGGACGCGCCTTTGAGCGCGCGCTCGACCAGAATGCGCCATTGGGCTTCCGTGGCCTGTGGAAAAGCACCCGCCAGCGCCGTCTCCTGTCCCGTCATGTTCGCCGTCGCCCTCCATTGTTTCGCGCGGCCTTTTCGCATGAACCCGTCCGCCGGGCCACTGCAAATCCGCTAGTTGCGGAGCGGGCTTTATTTTCGAGGCCAAACGCCTTAACCAGTGCCGATCGCGCTTCGGGCGGGTGAGCGGCGCGTGAGGGCGGGGCGGAAGAGCCGGGAGTCTGGGCGGGCGGTCCGGCCGTGCGGCCCGATAAGAGGCGTCGGATCGTCGTCGCCGCGTCAAAGCGCCGCGTGCGCTGTCGCCGGGCGGCGCAAAACCGTGAAACGGAGGGACTCGTGACAGACAATGTGCAGGACAAGAGCCAGCTCGTCGACGAGATCGTAGAGGTGATCGCGTCGGAAGGCATGGTCGACCGAAGCAAGATCACGCCCGACGCGTCGATCGAGAGTCTCGACCTTAAATCCGTGGACATCGTCATGATTCTCACGGCGCTCGAAGAGAAGTTCAACGTCTATATCCCGATGGACGGATCGCTGCAGGAAGCCAAGGACGTAAAGAGTCTGATCGAGGCGATCGCGGACCATATTCAGAAAGAGCGCGAGAAGCAGTAAATGGCGTTCTCGCGAGCGCGCCCCCAGGGGCGCCGCGTCGTTATTTCCGGCATGGGCGCGGTCTGCGCCTCGGGCGTCGGCGCTCAAAAACTTTGGGAAGCGGCGCGTGACGGCGTCGGCCAAATTCGTCCGCTCAAAACCGAACGCCCCTACGACGGCCGCATCAAGATCGCGGCGCAGGTGCCCGGCTTCGATCCTGCCGAACATATCGAAGCCAATGTCCTCCCCTTCTGCGATCCCTTTACGCAGTTTTGCATCGTCGCCGCCGACGAAGCGATGGCGCAGGCGGGGTTCAAGCGCAAAGACATTGCCGGGCCCGGAACGGCCGTCATTATCGGGTCAGGCATCGGCGGGATGACGACGATCGAAGACGGCATCTACCGCTATTATGTCGAGGGGACGAGGCCCGAGATGTTGAGCGTCCCGAAGCTTATCCCGAGCGCTGCGCCCGCGACGGTCGGGATGCGCTATTCCTGTCTCGGTCCCACTTTCGCGATCGGCAGCGCCTGCTCGTCGGCGACGCAGTCGATCGGACTTGGCATGCAGATGATCAGACAGGGCCTCGTGGACAAGGCGATCGTCGGCGGCGCCGAAGCCTGCGTCATCAATGCGACAATCCGCGCCTGGGAGGGCCTGCGCGTGTTGACGCCGAGTCTGTGCCGCCCCTTCTCGAAGGGCCGCAACGGCATGTCGCTTGGCGAAGGCGCGGCGGTGTTTATTCTCGAGACTGAGGAATCGGCGCGAGCGCGGGGCCACGAACCCTTGTGCGAACTCGCGGGCTACGGCACCACGAGCGACGCCAAGGACCCGGTGCGCCCCGATCTCGAAGGCGCGTCGAGTTCGATCGCTCTGGCGCTGGAAGATGCGGAAATGGAGCCGCAGCAGATTCACTATGTGAACGCCCATGGCACCGCGACGCACGCCAATGACATCACCGAAGCCGAGGCGATTTTGCGCGTCTTTGGCGACTATGGGCGCGCGGTTCCGGTGTCGTCGACGAAGCCTATTCACGGTCACGCGCTCGGCGCGAGCGGCGGTCTGGAGCTCGTCATCACCATTAAGGCGCTTCGCGAACAGATCGCGCCGCCGACGATCAACTTCCTGGAACGAGATCCCAAATGCCCGCTCGACGTTGTCCCCAACGCGGCGCGCCAGCACAAAATCGATGCGGCAATGTCGAACTCTTTCGCTTTCGGGGGGATCAACGCCGTGCTGATCGTTCGTCATGCTCCTTGAGCCGCCGCTCGTCCTCGGGCCTTTCCGCCTGCGCGTCGATCCGGCGCGCGCCGTGGCCTATGCGCGGGAAACGGGCGGCGACGGGGCGAGCGTGCCGCTCTCCTATCCCGCCGTCTGGCTTGCCGAGCCCTCGCTTTTTTCAGTGGTGCGCGACCTCTGCGCCGAACTCGACGTCGTGCCCGTGCATGAGTCGCAAAGCTTCGCCTATGACAGGCCGCTCGCCGCGGGAGAGAGCTATGATTTACGCGTCACCATGAGCCGCGAGGAAACCCCGCCGCGTTTGCTCATGGCGGCGACCGTCGCGACGCCCGGCGGCGAAACCTGCGCGCGAATCGAAACGCTGCTGCGGCTGGCGCCGCGCGCCGGATTTGGAAGCGCGTCATGAGCGGCGACATCAAGGTCGGCGACACGCTTCCCGAAACGATCATCGGTCCCTTCGACGCGCCTTCGCTGGCGCGTTATGCGGAGGTGTCGGGCGACGCTAATCCCCTGCATCTCGACGATGCAGTGGCGGCGGCGATCGGCCTGCCGGCGCCGCCGGTACACGGCATGAAGCTGCTTGCCGCCTTCGAGCCGATGCTGAGAGCGTGGCGCGGCGACATGATCATCTCTTCGCTTGCCGGTAAATTCGTGCAGCCGATCTTGCGCGGGGAGACCGTCAGGCTGTCGGGACGCGTGCTGCGCGCGACGGAGGACGAGGTTTTCGTCCGTCTTTTGGCCTATGGCGCGGCGCGGGCGCCCGGAATTATCGGCGAAGCGACTCTGCGTTTTCACTCGCCCCTTGTGGGGGAGGGTCGGACTGCGAAACAGTCCGGGACGGGGTAAGGGATGCGCGTCGAAAAAAGCGCTTCCGCCCGGTCGCCTTCGGCGACCGATCTCCCCGCTCAAGGGGAAGGCGGGAGCCGCGTCCTCATCACCGGGGCTTCCAGCGGCATCGGGCGCGCACTGGCGCTCGCTTATGCGCGCGATGGCGCGAGCCTTGTCATGCTCGGCAGGGACGCGGAGCGGCTCGAAGCGGCTGCGCACGCTTGTCTCGCGGCCGGGGCGGAAGAGGCCGAGACTCACATGGCGGACGTGCGGGATCGCGAAGCCATGGCGCGCATCGTTCAGTCGGCACATGAAAAGCGTCCGATCGACATTCTTGTCGCCAACGCCGGCGTCGCGACGGGCCTTTCGCCCGGCCAACTTCTCGAAACCCCCGAGGCCGTCCGAGCAATGCTCAAGATCAATGTCGAGGGCGTCTTCAACACCGTCGAGCCGGCGATCCTACCGATGTGTGCGCGCAGGAGCGGCAGGATCGGCATTGTCGGCTCGATGGCCGGGGTGCGCAGCCTTCCCTATTCGCCTGCCTATTGCGCCGCCAAGGCGGCCACGCACATGTGGGCCGATTCGCTGCGCGGCGCGCTGGCGCCGCACGGCGTTTCGGTCAGTCTGATCGTGCCGGGCTTCGTCAAAACCCCCATGACTGCGGCGCTTAAGGCGTGGCAGCCCGGCGCCATATCGGACCAGCGCGCTGCGCTGATCATCAAGCGCGGGCTGGAGCGACGCCAGTCCGTGATCGCTTTTCCTCTGTTCATCTATGCGGCGATGCGCCTCTTCGCGCTATTGCCGCCCGCGATCGTCGACGGAGTCATGCGGCGTTTCCACGTGGACGTGCCGGAGACGCCGGAACGAGAGATCTCGTGACGGCTCTGACGCTTCTCGCCTGGGTCGCGGGTGTGTACTGGCTCATCGCCATGGCGCTGCTCTTCGCCTCGGTCGCGGCGACGATCGCGCAGCCTTGGATCGCCGCCCGCCGCGCCATTCGCCGGGATCGGCCGCCGGTCTCGATCATTCTTCCGGTCAAGCTGCTCGAAGCCGAGTTCGACCGCACGCAAGAATCCGCGCTCACGCAGAATTACGGCAATTTCGACGTGACGGTGTCGACAACCGACCTCAGCGCGCCGGCGGTCCAGCGCATGCGCGCCATTCTCGCGCGTCATCCGGACGTCCCGTCGCGCATTCTTCTTTCCACGGCGAAATTCGCCGTAAGCCCGAAAGTGGATAATCTTTACGCGCCTTTCATGCAGGCGGCCCACGACGTCATCTTGATGAAGGACGCCAATGTGCTGCTTGAGCCAGATGCGCTTGAGCAGCATATGCGGCATCTGACGGACGACGTCGGGCTGGTCTGCGCCATTCCCTATTGCGCTGGGCTCGATAATTTCGCCGCCCATGTCGAGGCCGCGATCATCAATGGTCCGCATGCCCGCATGCTGTTTCTTGCCTCAGCGCTAGGCCAGGGGCATGGGGTCGGCAAGATCATGCTGTTTCGGCGCTCCGACTTTCTGCGCGCGGGCGGATTCGACGCCATTTCCCATACGGTCGGCGAAGACAACGCCTTGGCCAAGGCGATGCGGCGGATCGGCAAACGACCGGTTTTTTCGCATCGATCTGTGCAGCAGGAGCTTGGCGCTCGCGATTTCGCCGATGTTTATCAGAGGCAGTTGCGCTGGAGCGTCATTCGGCGCAATGACGAACTCGTCTCTTTCCTCGCCGAGCCAATATGCCAGGCGCTTCCTGCTGTTATGGCCTCCGCGCTGGCGGCGCCGCTCGTCGGCCTCGACCCCGCCGTCGCAGCGTCGGCGACGCTTTTCCTGTGGTTTGTGGTCGAGACATTGCTTTATATGGCAAAAGGATGGCAGTTATCCTGGGTCGCGCCGGCGGTGTTCGTGGTTCGCGAGGCGGCGATGCTGGCGGTCTGGTTGAACGCCTGGGTCACTGACCGCGTGGTCTGGGCGAAGAACAGCGTGAACGCGCGCGCGGGGGCGAGGCCTGCGCCGGTTCCGCATGAAGAAGGATAGGCCGTTTGGTGCTGGGGCTTTTTCAATTCCTTGTCGACGCGGTCGTGATTGTCTGCGCTTCGATATTGGCGGCGATCGGGATTGGCTATCTCATCGTTATCGGCCGCTTCATTTACGATCAGCTGCGGCGCGTGCGCGATTCGGAAGCGCCTGCGACGCCTGACAGCGATTTGCCGCGGGTGTTGCTGCAAATCCCCGTATTCAACGAGCCGCTCGTCACCGAGCAATCGTTGCGCTGCGTCGCGCTTCTGGACTGGCCCAAGGAAAAGCTGCGCATTCAGCTTCTTGACGATTCTACCGATGAGACGAGCGCGCGCGCCGATGCGGTGGCGGCGGAGCTTCGCGCCGGCGGCGCTGTGATCGACCATGTGCGGCGCGCCGACCGCTCGGGATTTAAGGCGGGCGCCTGCGCGCACGGCCTCACGATCACCGACGAACCTTTCGTGGCGATGCTCGACGCCGACTTCCGCCCGCCGCCCAATTGGCTCAGGCGAACGGTGCCGCTGTTTTTGACCGACGATCGCGTCGGCTTCGTACAGTCGCGCTGCGAGTTCCAGAATTTCGAAAAGAATTGGCTGACGCGCGCTCAGGGTCTCGTGCAGGACGGACATTATCTCGTCGAGCAACGCTCGCGCGCGCATGCCGGCTGGCTCTTCCAGTTTAACGGCACCGGCGGCATATGGCGGCGCGCGACGATCGACGACGCCGGCGGCTGGTCGGACTATTCGCTGTGCGAGGACCTCGATCTCACCGTGCGCGCGGCGCTCAATGGATGGCATGGGCTGTTTGTGTCCGAGCCGCCGATCCCCGGCCAGGTGCCGGAGGGAATCCGCGATTTCCGCCGTCAGCAAAGGCGTTGGTCGAACGGCTTCGTTCAGGTCGCGCAGAAAACCATTTTGCCGATCTGGCGCTCGCCATGGAGCCTGACGCGACGCGTGATGGCGATCTCACTTATTGCCCATCAGATTTTCTTCCCCACGGCCGCGATCGGATTCATCGCCTTTGTCATTGGCGGGCTTTTGCACGGTTCGCTCGCGCCCTACGCAGATGTGTTGGAGATCATCGGGATCATGACGGCGCTGGTGGCGCTTGGCATGACGCTGCCGCCCTATCTTGCGCTCAGACGCGGGACGATCGTCGATTATCTGAAGACGGTCGCGTCGATTCCGCCGCTGATGATCTATCTCGCTTTCGCCAATGGCGCGAAAATCCTGCAGACCTTGCGTGGACGCAAATCGACGTTTAAGCGCACGCCGAAGCTCGATCACGAGCCTGCGGCGCCGATCGACGCGAAAGTGGAGTAGGGCGAGGCGCGCGGCGCGCGTTTACTCAAGTCGCGCCGGAGCCTCGAAAGCGCCGTCGTCGGTGACGATCGTCAGCGTCGCGTCGGCGGCCTTGGCTGGAGCGTCGCCCGAAAAGAGCTTAAGCTCGAAGTCCTCTCCCGCACGGATGCTTTCAATGAAGAACGGCTCCTTCGCTTCCGCGAAGACGTCCTTCGCCTTGCCGGGTCCAAGATAGCGAAGCCGCCATGATCCATCGACGCCGTTGCGCGAGAGCGCAAAGCGCTTTTTCGCTTCGTCCGCGGTGATCTTTTTCGGCACGAGCCGTTCGCTTTCCGCGATCGCCGCCGCGTGCGGCGAAGCGCCCTCGCGCGGCAGCTCCAGCGACAGATCGGCGCGCGCCGGCAGGCAGATCTTGCCGCAGGACGCGTAATCCAGCACGAGATTGAGCGTCACCGGCGCGTTCTGATCGCGCGGCGTCACCTTCAATGGCAGGACGACGCGCGAATCATAGCCGGCGACGATGGTCCCCGCCTCGTCGATATGCTTGGGCGCCGGAAATGACGGTTCGACCCCGGCGACATTGACGGACTTCGAAAAGTCGAACGCAGGCGCCGAGCCGGCCTCGCCCGGCTGACGCCAATAGGTGATCGTCGCCGGATCGAGCGCGATCTCGACGGCGGCGCGATAAGCGCCGTCCTGGAGCGGGCCGGCCGATAGAAGCCGAGCGCTGGACGCCGCGCTTTTGACCACCGCAGAAGCGAAACTCGCGCTCTTGGCGAGCGACTCCGTCAACACGCCCTGGGCGAGCAGCGCGGCGAGTGGCGCGAGTAACAGAAATTTGGAGCGCGTCATGGGATTGCGGCGGCCAGTCTTTCAGTCAAGGCAGTCAGTTACGTCCAGTCAAGGCAGTCAGTTGCGTCAGTTGCGCCGCTTGTTCTTGAGACGCGGCGAGCGTAGCATGACCCTATGAGGCCAGCCGGCAAGAAGCAAGATTTCGAAGCTAGAGAAAGCGAACGCCGCAGCGGTCGTCCGGCTGAGCGTCGCTTCCTTGACGGCCAATTACTGGTCGCGATGCCGAGCATGCTGGATCAGCGTTTCGCGCGGTCGGTAATTTATCTTTGCGCCCATTCCGAGGACGGCGCGATGGGCATTGTGGTCAACCAACCGGCCCGCGTGCGCAATTTCCCCGATCTCTTGGTGCAGCTTCAGGTGATCGCGCCTCAAGAGCGCATCAGCCTGCCGAGCCGCGCCGAAGACATTCAGGTGCTCTCCGGCGGACCGGTGCAGACCGACCGCGGCTTCGTGCTCCACTCGCCGGATTTCTTCTTGGACAATTCGACGCTGCCGATCGACGACGGCGTGTCGCTGACCGCGACCATCGACATTCTACGCGCCATCGCGGCAGGACACGGACCTGACCGGGCGCTGCTCGCGCTCGGCTATGCGGGCTGGGACGCGGGTCAGCTCGAAGAAGAGATTCAGCGCAACGGCTGGCTGAATTGCCCCTCCGATCCCGCTTTGCTGTTCGATCGTGATCTTGAGACGAAATATGCGCGCGCCTTGCGCTCGATCGGCGTCGATCCCGAACGGCTGTCGTCGAACGCGGGACACGCCTAAGCGTTAGGCGCTCTTGAGCCGGCCGAAGCCTCGCGCATAGTCGACAATACCTTCCGCAGCCGGAAGCGCGCCGTTGAGCGCCAGCGCCATGAAATGCGGTCCCGCGTAGGGCGAACGAAAACCGGCTGCAAGCTCTGGTCGAAATCCGAAACGGCCATAAAAGGCGGCGTCGCCCAATACAAAAATCGCGCGCCACTGGTCGTCCTGCGCACGCGCCAGGCTCCAGCGCAACAGAGCGCTGGCGACGCCCTTGCTTCGATGCGCCGCTCCGACGGCGACAGGACCGAGCCCCAGCGCCGGAAAAGGAGCACTCATCCTGGACAGGGCGGCGTAGCCGACGATGAGTTCATCGATGGCGGCGACGCAGCCGAAAACCAAGTCGCCGTCCTTGCGCAGCGCGTCGACGAGTTCGGCCTCGCCCGATCGCTTGAACGCCGCCGCGAGCAGTTCGCGTATGGCTGGATGATCTTCGGGCGTTTCCTCGCGAAGAACTACGATGCCGCTCATGGCGCAGGGTTGCTGTAGAGATGGTGGATGGCGTCGATGCGCCGCTCGATTTCCGGCGTGATCGTGAACGCCATCGAGGCGAGGTCGGTTTTGAGCTGCGCCATCGTCGTTGCGCCGATGATATTCGACGTGACGAAGGGCCGCGACGTGACGAAGGCGATCGCAAGTTGCGCCGGATCGGCGCCGATATCCTGCGCCAGCGCCAGATAGGCGGCGATCGCTTGTTCGACTTCCGGCTTCTCATAGCGCTGCGCGCGCCCGAACAGCGTGGTGCGCGCGCCGGGCGGCCGCGCGCCGCCCTGATATTTGCCGGTAAGATAGCCTTGCGCGAGCGGCGAATAGGCGAGCAATCCGACGCGCTCGCGCTCGGCGAATTCGGCAAGGCCGATCTCGAAGGTGCGGTTGATAAGATTATAGGCGTTCTGGATCGAAACGACGCGCGGCCCATGGCCGAGTTCGGCGGCGCGCAGGAAACGCGCCACGCCCCAGGGCGTTTCATTGGACAGGCCGATGTGACGGACCTTGCCGGCCTTGACGAGACGGCTCAGCGCGTCGATCGTCTCTTCGATCGGAACTTCGTCGCGCTTTGTCGGCTGCCGATAGGTCGTGCCGCCTGCGCCCCAAAGCGGCAAAGAGCGATCCGGCCAATGCAATTGGTAAAGGTCGATGTAGTCGGTCTGCAGCTGCTTGAGCGAGCTCTCGATCGCATGATCGATATTCTTGGCGTCGAGAATGGTTCCGGCGCGCGCGGGGCGTAGCCAATTGGCGTCGCCGCGCCCGGCGACCTTGGTGGCGATGATCGCCTTATCGCGGTTCTTGCGCGCGGCGAGCCAGCTTCCGATGATGCGTTCGGTCGACCCTTGAGTCTCCGGTCGCGGCGGAATGGAGTAGATTTCCGCCGTATCGATGAAATTGACGCCGCAATCGAACGCATAGTCCAATTGGGCATGGCCTTCCGCCTCGCTGTTCTGCTCTCCCCACATCATTGAGCCGAGACAGATTGCCGAAACCGAGAGGTCGCTATGTCCGAGTTTCCGGTATTCCACGAAGCGATCCCTAACGAGGCCGCGACCAGGCGCTCATCGGAGCGACGCGAGACGTCGACGAAATTCCGCCTTCACGGCGAAGGATGCGCGCCCGATCTCCCTATCGTTTCTTTTCGCTGACAAGTTCGAGAAGGCCGACTCTTTCGAACTCATCGGCGACGCGCGCCAGCCAGGTCCGGACGTAACCGCGCAACACAAAGGAATGTTCGGCCGGCTGGCCCTGCGCATCCTGATTGGCGATGAATGTCGAGAAGGGCGCGCCGGACAGTTCGACCTGCTCATAGGCGAGTTCGCTGAGCCTGGGGATGGTGATCTCCCCCGAGGTGACGACATGCTCGAAATATTTCGCGTGGGTTTGCGGATCCCATTCGAAGAAGGTCGTGTCGTTGACGTGGTTCTTCACCATGAAGTAATTGGCGTCCGCGACATAGGGCGCAATCTCGGCGATTTCCTCCAGCGAAGAGATGGAGGGGCCGATCACATGCAGCAGGACGAAGCGGAATTCGCCGCCCTTCACCGCATCGAAAAAGCCGATCTCGTCGAGCGCTCGAAGCGCCGGGCTCAGACCGCCGGCACGCACGTCAATCACGCTGACCTTGGCTTGCGACGTATTCAACGTATCGATGATTTTCATCTGGTCGGCGGGTTCGGTTAGATCGACGATCATCGTCTCGTCGGGGTGGAAGCGATGAAGCGTTCCGCGCGGCGTCTCGGTGTCGAAGGCGCGCGCATGAATATTGTTGAGCGAAAGAAAATCGAGGATCGCTCTGGCGATGGTCGTCTTGCCGACGCCGCCTTTGTCCGCGCCGACGAGAATGACCGCAGGACGAACCGCGACGTTCGAGGCGGAGACCGGAGACTCGGCCGTGCGAGCCTGACTTGGCCCTCGCTTGGCCGGCGTCGTCCTGGTGATCTTGACCGGCTTCTTAGCCATGAGTGCTCCTATCGGATCTCGCGCTGGCGCCGCTAATGGGGGACAAGCGCGCAACAAACATGGTTTTCCGGCGCTTGTCAGCCCTGATTCAGCTAACCGCGGATGGCGCTCCAAATTGTGACAGGCTATAACAACATAAAAAATATGTTATATTATATGAAGCTCCACAATTAGATCGTGAATTGACATTCGAGTGGTTTAGAGCTTTATGCGTTCGAAATACAGAACGTCCGCGGCGGCGCCCCGGAGCGGACCAGTCGACGCGTCAACAAGATGAGCAGCATCGAGAACATGGTGGCGCAACGGCCCGCCCAGTCGCCGCAGCAAACTCTGCCGACCCTTCATGTGGAGGACCGTCACGGCGCGGTCCAAGAACTGGAGGCGGTCGAGGGTTGGCGGCTGATGGAGATTTTGCGCGACCATGGCGTCGGCATGGACAATACTTGCGGCGGCGCGCTCGCATGCGCGGAATGCCACGTCATCCTCGATGCGGAATGGGCGCGGCGCGTGCCGCCGCCGAACGAAGAGGAAATCGAAAAGCTCGATGAATTGCCGATGCTTTACGAACATTCGCGCCTGTCCTGCCAGATCATCTGGTCGGACGATATGAGCGGGCTTCGACTGAAGCTGGCGCAGGAAACGTGATGGCCAACTTCAAGCATCCGCAAATCCTCATCGCCTCGAATCTGACCGACGGCGAAGTGGTGTTTCTCGGCGCGTCTGGCTGGGAGCGCGACCATCGCCGCGCCCGCGTCGCGCTGAACGCCGAAGAGGCTGCGGCGCTCGAAGCTTCGGGCAAGCGCGACATTTCGGCCAATCGCGTGGTCGACGTTTATCTCGCCGACGTCGAAATCGGCGGGGATGGCGCGCCCACGCCTATGCATTATCGCGAGAGAATGCGCGTGAAGGGGCCGAGCGTGCGGCTCGATCTCGGCAAGCAGGCGGCGAGCGGAGGCGCGCCATGACGGCGGTCGATTTGCGCGTCGCGCAGCGGCCCAACGCGCCGTTGACGACCTATCGTTACGACGAATATGACGCGGCCTTTGTGCGCGAGCGGGTAGCGGAGTTTCGCGAACAGGTGCGCCGCCGGCTTTCCGGCGCGCTGACCGAAGAGGAGTTCCGCCCGTTCCGCTTGATGAACGGACTCTATCTCCAGCTTCACGCCTATATGCTGCGCGTCGCCATTCCCTATGGCACGCTGACCGCGCGCCAGATGCGTCGGCTCGCCGACATCGCCGACAAATGGGACAAGGGCTACGGCCATTTCACGACGCGCCAGAACCTGCAGTACAATTGGCCCAAACTCGTCGATACGCCCGACATTCTCGAAGCGCTCGCCGACGTCGAGATGCACGCCATCCAGACCTCCGGCAATTGCATCCGCAATGTGACGGCCGATCATTTCGCCGGCGTCGCGCCGGATGAAATCGAAGATCCGCGCCCGACGGCGGAGTTTCTTCGCCAATGGTCGAGCTTGCATCCTGAGTTTTCGTTTCTGCCGCGCAAATTCAAGATCGCGGTGACGGGCGCCGAGCACGACCGCGCCGCGATCATGGTGCATGACATCGGCCTGCGCATCGTCAGAAACGCCGCGGGCGAGACCGGCTATCAGGTCGTCGTCGGCGGCGGTCTCGGCCGTTCGCCCTTCGTCGGCAAGGTCGTCGGCGACTTCGTGCCGCGGCATGATTTGCTCGCCTTTCTCGAAGCGATCATGCGCGTCTACAACCGCTTCGGCCGGCGCGACAACAAATATAAGGCGCGCATCAAAATTCTCGTCCATGAGAAGGGAATCGACGACATCCGCGCTGACGTCGAAGCTGAATTCGCCGCGATGGACCGCTCGGTTTTCGCCCATGATCCAGAAGAATTCGAGCGCGTCGCCGGCTTCTTCGCGCCGCCGCCCTATGAAACGCTGCCGCGCGACTCTCAAATGCTGCGCGCCGCGAAACTGGAAACGCCGGCTTTCGCCAATTTCGCCGACGTCAACGTCAGCGCGCATAAAATCCCCGGCTACGCCATCGTCACGGTTTCATTGAAGCCGATCGGCGGCGTCCCCGGCGACGCCACCTCCGATCAGATGCGCGTGCTGGCCGACGCCAGCGAGCGCTTCGGCTTCGGCGAATTGCGCGTCAGCCATGAGCAGAACATCATCCTGCCGCATGTGAAGCAGGACGATCTCTTTGCGCTGTGGCTCATGCTCGACGCCGCTGGATTGGCGACCGCGAACGCCGGTCTCGTCTCCGACATTATCGCATGCCCGGGTATGGATTACTGCTCGCTCGCCACCGCCCGCTCAATTCCGATCGCGCAGGCGATCTCGAAACGATTTGCGGACATGTCGCGGCAGCGGCGCATCGGCAAGCTCGGCATCAAAATCTCCGGCTGCATTAATGCCTGCGGCCATCATCATGTTGGCGCGATCGGCATTCTTGGTCTCGAAAAAAAGGGCCAGGAATCCTATCAGATCACGCTCGGCGGCGATCCGACATTTTCGGCGTCGATCGGCGAAATTCTGGGACCTGGGGTCACCTCCGAGCAGGTGCCCGACGTGATCGAACATCTCGTCGATTTCTACCTCGCGGAACGCGAGGAGGGCGAAGCCTTCATCGACACCTGGCGGCGCATCGGTCATGCGCGCTTCAAAGACGCCTTGCGTCGGGAGGGCGAAGATGGCGCTGATATCTGACGGCAGCTTCATCGAGGACGACTGGCGGCGCCTCGCTGAAGAAGAAGCGCTGCCGAAAGCGGGAAAGGTCATCGTGTCGCTCGCCCGGCTTCAACATGCGCTGGAGGTCCTTGGGACCGAGTCGACGCTTGGCGTGATCGTTCCCAACACGACCGAGCTTTCGGCCCTCATCGAGGCGTTGCCGCGACTGGAACTTGTCTCAATCTCCTTCCCCGCCTTTTCCGACGGCCGCGGCTTCTCTCTGGCGCGCCTATTGCGGCGCGCGGGATTTAGGGGCGAGCTTCGCGCCAGCGGGCGGCTCGTCGCCGACCAATATTCCCACGCGGTCGGCTGCGGCTTCGACAAGATCGAAATTCCGGACGAACTTGCCGAGCGCCAGGGTGAAGAACAATGGCGCGCCGCGCTCAACGCCTATGCGATGAGCTATCAGCGCGGCTATCCCGGGCGCGGCTCGATTCTCGAGGCGCGGCGGAGGGCGGCGCGACCATGAAGGCTTCGATCGCTGAAACGCTGGGGCCGCGGTTAGCGCCGCTCGATGTCGACCATCGTTTGCTGCTGCTGCGCGAATTCATTCCCGGCCGGATCGTCTTCACCACGAGTTTCGGGATAGAGGATCAGCTCGTCGCGCATTCGATCTTCACGCAGGGTCTCGACATCGACGTCGCAACGATCGATACGGGCCGGCTGTTTCCTGAAACCTATGAGCTGTGGGAGCGCACCGAAGCGCGCTATGCGCGACGCATTCGCACGGTCTATCCGCAGGCCGCGCCACTTGAAACGCTGATCGAGGAGCAGGGCATCAACGGCTTCTATCATTCGGTGGAGGCGCGCAAGGCCTGCTGCCATGTGCGCAAGGTCGAGCCGCTGTCGCGGCTGCTTGCCGGCGTTTCGGTCTGGGTGACGGGGCTGCGAGCGGATCAGTCGCTGGCGCGTGCCGACGCGCCCGTCATCGCCTTTGACGAGACGCACAGGCTGCTCAAGCTCAATCCGCTCGCAGACTATGCGCGTGACGCCGTCGTCGCGGCGGTCGAGGAGTTTTCCGTGCCGATCAACGATCTCCACGCCAAGGGCTTTCTGTCGATCGGCTGCGCGCCATGCACGCGCGCCGTGCTTCCTGGCGAGAGCGAGCGCGCCGGCCGCTGGTGGTGGGAAGACGACGGCAAGAAGGAATGCGGCCTTCATATCGGCGAAGACGGCGTGTTGCGCCGCGGGGCGCCGCAAGAGGCGAACCAATGACCGCGCTCGCCGTTCGTCCGCTCGGCTATCTCGATCGACTCGAGGCCGAGAGCATCCATATCATGCGCGAGACCGTCGCCGAATGCGAGCGGCCGGTGATGCTCTATTCGATCGGCAAGGATTCGGCGGCGATGCTGCACGTCGCCATGAAGGCCTTTTATCCGTCCAAGCCGCCGTTTCCGCTGCTCCATGTCAATACGACATGGAAATTTCGCGAGATGATCGAATTTCGCGACCGTCGGGTGAAGGAGCTTGGCGTCGAACTGATCGAATATATCAATCCCAAAGGGATTGAGATGAACATCAGCCCTTTTGTCCATGGCTCGAAGCTTCACACCGAGATCATGAAGACCGAGGCGCTGAAGCAGGCGCTGGATAAATATGGGTTCGACGCCGCCTTTGGCGGCGCGCGGCGCGATGAAGAGAAATCGCGCGCCAAGGAGCGCGTGCTTTCGTTTCGCACGGCGCAGCACCGCTGGGACCCGAAAAATCAGCGGCCGGAATTCTGGCGTCTCTACAACACGCGTAAAGCGCCAGGCGAAAGCCTGCGCGTGTTTCCAATGTCCAATTGGACCGAGGCGGATATTTGGGACTATATCGCGCGCGAAAACATTCCGGTCGTTCCGCTCTATTTTGCCAAAGAGCGGCCAGTCGTGCGCCGCGGCGGCACGCTCATCATGGTCGACGACAATCGCATGGAACTCGCGCCCGGCGAAGAGATCGAAAATAAGATGGTGCGGTTTCGCACGCTCGGCTGCTATCCGCTGACCGGCGCCATAGAAAGCAACGCCGCCGGTCTCGACGAGATCATTACGGAAATGCGCGAGAGCCGCTCTTCGGAGCGCCAGGGACGGCTCATCGACCACGACGGCTCCAGTTCGATGGAGCAAAAGAAGCAGGAAGGGTATTTCTAACATGCACGGCGCCGTCGCCACCGCTATGCCGTCGCGCGCGCCTGCGCGACTGGGCGGCGAAAAGCCGCTGTTGCGGTTCATCACCTGCGGCTCGGTCGACGACGGCAAATCGACGTTGATCGGGCGCCTGCTCTACGACGCCGATCTTGCGCCCGACGACATTATCGCGGCGCTGGAAAGCGACTCAAAGAAGCACGGCACTCAGGGCGAGGCGCTGGATTTCGCGCTGCTCGTCGACGGCCTTGCGGCTGAGCGCGAACAGGGCATCACCATCGACGTCGCCTATCGCTATTTCGCGACCGACCGGCGCAAATTCATCGTCGCCGACACGCCGGGTCACGAGCAATATACCCGCAACATGGCGGTCGGCGCTTCGACCGCCGATCTCGCCATTCTGCTTGTCGACGCGCGCAAGGGCATTCTGCCGCAAACCCGCCGGCATAGCGTCATCACCTCGATGTTCGGCGTGCGCCATGTCGTCGTCGCGGTCAACAAAATGGACCTTGTCGGCTATAGCGAAGACGTTTTTCGCAAGATCGAGGCGGATTTTCGCGCATTCGCCGAGAGTCTTCGCTTTGCGTCGATCTATGTCGCGCCGCTCGTGGCGACGGACGGAGACAATCTCGTCCACGCCAGCGCAAACATGCCCTGGCACGAAGGTCCGCCGCTTCTCTCTTATCTCGAAGGCGTCGCCGTGGACGACGCGATGGCGATCGCGCCCTTTCGCATGCCCGTGCAATGGGTGAATCGGCCCAATCTCGACTTCCGCGGCTTCTCCGGCTTCATCAGCGGCGGCAACATCCGGCCCGGCGATATCGTGCGCATTCTGCCGTCAGGCCGCGATACGCGCGTCGCCAGAATCGTCACCTTTGACGGCGATCTCGACAGCGCCGTCTCAGGTCAGTCGGCGACGCTGACGCTCGCCGAGGAAATCGACGTTTCGCGCGGCGATCTTTTGTGTTCGCCAGTCTCGCCCGCGAAAATCGGCGATCGTCTCGAGGCTAAGCTCTTATGGCTCGTGCGCGAACCGCTTGTCGCCGGCAAGAGCTATCTGTTGAAGCTCGGCGCGAAAACCGCGCCTGCCGCCGTCACAGTCATCGATACGCGCATCGATATTGAAACCGGTCAGTCGCAGCCGCTCCCCGGGGACTCGACGCTCGCGTTCAACGAAATCGGCGACGTGCGCCTGTCGCTCGAAACAATGATCGCCTGTGACCCTTATCTCGAAAATCGCGAAACAGGCGGATTCATTCTCATCGATCGCATCACCAATGAAACGGTCGCGGTCGGCATGGTTAGAGCGGTCGCCGCGTCGAACGGCCGCGCGGCGCCGCCGCTGACCGAGCTGAGCTACGCCTCCATGGAAGGCCTGCCGCTGGCGCGGGAGTCGTTCAAGCCGACGCCGACGCGCAGTTTGGTGAAGGCGCTTTCCTGGCTCCTGCCGGCGAGCGTTTCAATTTTCCTGATCGTTTTCGCCTTCGTCGAAAGCATAGAACTCGCCGCGAAAATCACCGGCGTCGAATTGGTGGCGATCTTCGCCCTCTATTATTTGCACGAGCGGTTCTGGTCGCGATTGAATTTCGGACTTGCGCCGGAAGAAGTGCGCAGCGGAGACGATCCGGGCCTGTGATAAGAATTGCGGCAGATCCCGAGCCGGGGCCTGTCATTCCCTGCAGGCCGAAGGCCTGACCGGGAATCCAGAGCCAATCCAAGAATGCTGGTCTTGCTCTGGATTCCCCGATCGTGCTTTGCGCGTCGAGATTGACCTGTGAGTGGTGCGCCTTCAGTGCGCTTCGTCCCAATTGGCGGCGGCGCGCGCATCGACTTTCAGCGGCACGGCCAGATGGACCGCCGGCGCCGGCGCCTGTTCCATCACGCGTCGCGCCACGTCGATCGTCGCCTCGGCTTCATCGATCGGCGCTTCGAACACGAGCTCGTCATGCACCTGCAAGAGCATTTGCGCCGAAAGTCCGGCGCGCGCGAGCGCATCATCCATTCGCACCATCGCGCGCCGGATGATGTCGGCGGCGGCGCCCTGGATCGGCGCATTGATCGCGGCGCGCTCGTAGAAGGCGCGGTCGGAGGCATTGGCCGAGGCCATGCCGGGGAAGTGATAGACTCGGCCGAAGATTGTCGAGACTTCGCTCTTCTCGCGCACGGTTTTGCGCGTCGAATCCATATAGTCGCGAATGCCGGGAAAGCGTTCGAAATAACGCTTGATATAGGCGCCGGCCTCTTCGCGCGGGATGCCGAGCTGATTGGCGAGCCCGAAAGCGGAAATGCCGTAGATGATGCCGAAGTTGATCGCCTTGGCGCGGCGACGCGTTTCGGGCGGCATGTCCTTGATCGGCACGTTGAACATTTCGCTCGCCGTCATCGCGTGGATGTCGAGATTTTCGGCGAAGGCCTTCTTCAATTGCGGAATGTCGGCGATATGCGCGAGCAGCCTCAATTCGATCTGCGAATAGTCCGCGGAGATCAGCACATGGCCGGGCGCCGAGATGAAGGCTTTACGGATCTTGCGTCCCGCTTCATTGCGAACGGGAATGTTCTGCAGGTTCGGCTCTGACGAAGAGAGCCGCGCCGTCGTGGTCGCGGCGAGCGCATAGCTCGTATGCACGCGGCCGGTCTCCGGATTGATATAGCCGGGCAGGGCGTCGGCGTATGTGCTCTTGAGCTTCGAGAGTTGGCGCCAGTCGAGAATGCGGCGGGCGAATGCGTTGCCTTCCACGGCGAGGTCTTCGAGCACGCTTGCGGACGTCGACCAGGCGCCTGTCGCGGTCTTTTTCGCGCCCGGCAGTCCCAACTTGCCGAACAATATGTCGCCCAATTGCTTGGGCGAGCCGAGGTTGAAGCTCTCGCCGGCAAGATCGAAGATTTCGGCCTCCAGCCGCGCCATGTCCTGCGCGAATTCGCCGGAGAGGCGCGAGAGAATCGCGCGGTCGATCATGACGCCGCGTCGCTCCATGCGCTCGAGCGTCGCCACCATTGGCCGCTCCAATGTCTCATAGACATTGGTCATATGCTCGGCGGACAGCCGCGGCTTCAGCGCGCGCCACAGCCGCAGCGACACGTCGGCGTCCTCGGCGGCGTATTCCGTCGCTCTGTCGAGTGCGACGCGGGCGAAGCCGATGAAATTGCGCCCTGAGCCGGCGACCGCAGCGAATTTGATGTTCTCATGACGAAGATGCTTGAGCGCCAATTCGTCGAGGCCGTGATTGTTAAGCCCTGAGTCGAGCGCATAGGAGATCAGCATCGTATCCTCGATCGGCGCCACATCGATTCCGTAGCGCGCGAGAACGAGCAGGTCATATTTCATATTGTGCGCGATCTTGAGGATCGCCGAATCTTCGAACAGGGGTTTCAGTTTCGCGATCGCCGCGTCGAGCGGTATCTGGCCGGGAAGGAGATCGGCGCCGCCAAAGAGATCGCCGGAGCCGTGCTCGCGATGCCCGAGCGGCATGTAGCAGGCGCGCCCCGGCGCGATCGCAAGCGAGACCCCGACAAGTTCGCAGCTCATGGGATCGAGCGAGGTCGTTTCCGTGTCAATCGCGACGATCCCGGCTTCCGTCGCATCGGCGATCCATTGATCGAGGCGTTCGAGCGAGGTCACGCATTCGTATGTGGAGCGGTCGATCTTCGTCGCCTGCGCCTCGGCGCGGCGCGCGGCGACGAGGCTTGCGGGGGTGAAGCCTTCCTTCGCGCTCTCGCCACCCGGCTTAGCCGCGGACTCCGCCGGTTCGCCGGCTTGCGGCGCAGCTGGCGCGTCCTCCCGCACTTCGCCGTCGCGCGCGCGCCAGCCGGCAGGGCCGACGAAGTTTGGATCAGGCGCGACGTCATGAATATCGACGCCGTAAAGCTCGGCGACTCGCCGGTTGATCGTCGTGAATTCCATCGCCTGCAGAAAGGCGACGAGCGTCTTGGCGTCTGGTTCGTGCAGGCCCAAATCTTCGAGCGGCGTCACGACAGGCGCGTCGCGCACGAGCGTCACGAGCTTCTTGGAAAGACGGATAAGCTTGACCGCTTCGGGTTCGGTTAATGCTTCGCGGCGCTTGGGCTGCTTGATCTCTGTTGCCTTGGCGAGCAGCGTGTCGAGGTCGCCATATTCGTTGATCAGCTGAGCGGCAGTCTTGACGCCGATGCCCTTTGCGCCCGGCACATTGTCGGTCGAATCGCCGGCAAGCGCCTGCACGTCAACGACCTTGTCCGGCGTCACGCCGAAATAGTCGACGACCTCGGCTTCGCCGATGAGCCGCTCCTCGCGCGACCCCTTCGCGCCCGCGGTCCCGGAGGCAGGGTCGTACATGATGACGCCCGGCCCGACGAGCTGCATTAAATCCTTGTCGGCCGAGACGATCAGCACGTCTGCGCCCTTGGCGCGCGCCTGCACGGCGTATGTGGCGATAAGGTCGTCGGCTTCATAGACGTCTTGTTCGATCGGCGTGAGGCCGAAGGCCCGCACGGCCGCGCGCATCAGCGGAAACTGCGGAATAAGGTCTTCCGGCGGTTCGGCGCGATGCGCCTTGTAGTCCGGAAAAATTTCTTTGCGGAACGAATGCTCGCTTTTATCGAAGATGATCGCGAGATGCGTCGGCTTCGCGCCCGCCGCGCCGTCGCGCACGAATTGCAGGAGCTTCGTGCAGAACAGCCGCACGGCGCCGGTCGGCAGCCGGTCGGAGCGATAGTTATATTTCGCATCCTGCCGGATCGACTGGAAATAGGCGCGAAAAACGAAGGATGAGCCGTCGACGAGAAAGACATGGCTGCCGGGGCCGACGGGTTTATGGGTGAGAGTCATGGAGCCTATCTTAGCGGCGCGCGGACGCCGCGTCATGGCTTGGCCGCTGGAAGGCGGCGGTTTGACCGGCGCCGGCGCGCAGCCTAGAAGACCAGCATGTCCCACAATAGTTTCGGCCATCTCTTCCGGGTCACGACCTTTGGCGAAAGCCATGGGCCGGCGCTCGGCGCGATCGTTGACGGATGCCCGCCGAAAATTCCGCTCGAAGCGAGAGACATCCAGGGCTATCTCGACAAGCGCAAGCCGGGACAGTCGCGCTTCACCACGCAGCGGCGGGAGGCGGATGAGGTGAAAATCCTTTCCGGGGTTTTTGCTGACCGCGACGGCCGACAAGTGACGACCGGAACCCCGATCGCGCTGATGATCGAGAACACCGACCAGCGCTCCAAGGATTACGGGGAGATCGCCGACAAATATCGGCCCGGCCACGCCGATTATGTCTATGACGCGAAATATGGCGTGCGGGATCATCGCGGCGGCGGGCGTTCCTCGGCGCGCGAAACCGCGGCGCGGGTCGCCGCCGGCGCCGTCGCGCGCAAGGTGATCGCCGGCGTCGCCATTCGCGGCGCGCTGGTGCAGATCGGTCCGCATAAAATCGATCGCGCGCATTTCGACTGGGCGGAGGTCGAACGCAATCCGCTGTTTTGTCCCGACGCGCGCACGGCGCAATTATGGGCGGACTATCTCGACGACGTGCGCAAGGACGGTTCTTCCATCGGCGCGGTGATCGAAATCGTCGCCGAAGGCGTTCCCGTTGGTTGGGGCGCGCCGGTCTATGGCAAGCTCGACGCCGACCTCGCCGCGGCGATGATGTCGATCAACGCGGTGAAGGGCGTCGAGATCGGCGCGGGATTCGCCGCCGCCCAACTCACCGGCGAAGAGAACGCCGATGAAATGCGCGCCGGAAAAGACGGCCCGACGTTTCTGTCGAACAACGCCGGCGGCGTGCTCGGCGGCATTTCCACCGGCCAGCCGGTGGTCGTGCGCTTCGCGGTGAAACCGACATCTTCAATTCTCACGCCGCGCCGCACCATCGATCGCTTCGGCAAGGAAACCGACATCGTCACCAAGGGCCGTCACGACCCTTGCGTCGGCATTCGCGCAGTTCCGGTGGGCGAAGCGATGATGGCTTGCGTGCTCGCCGACCATTTCCTGCGCCATCGCGGGCAGATGGGGTGACGGCCAAGCAGCGCGGTTAGGATGCCACCAACACCCGCTCATGGCCAAGATCGGGCTCGCCGCAATGCGCCAATATCTTCTGGCGCGTCACGTCGCGCAATGCGACCGCCGCCTGGAAGTCGTCGCCCTCCGGCGCGATGGGCGCGCCGATATGAACGGCGATGGGGCCTCGCCTGAACAACCATGAATCGCTGCGTAGAATCGAACGCGTGCCGCTGATCGCGATCGGCGCGACGGGAAAACCTAATTGCGCGGCGGTCGAGAAGGCGCCGATATGGAAGGGAAGCAGCCCCGGCATTCGCGAGAAGGTTCCTTCGGGAAACCAGACGAGGCGCACGCCGGCGCGCGCCGACTGCACGGCGGCTCGTGCGTCGGCGACGCCGCCCGCCGGATCGGTCCGGCGCACGAAGATCGCGCCCAATCGCCGCAAGAAGGGACCGGCGACGCGCTGATGCGCAAGCTCTTCCTTGGCGACGAAGGAAAGCACGCCGGGACAGGTGGCGACTACGACGGCGCTATCCAAATAGCTTGAATGATTGGCGATGAGGATTGCGTTTTCCTGCGGGACCGGGGCGTCGCGCGTGATCGTGAGCGGGCATCCGATCAACCGGAAAAATAATCTCGCGGCCGCGCTGACCAGGCGATGCCGCCAGATCCGCTTTGGCGTCAGCAGCACGCATGACCATACGAAAGCTCCGATCGCAGCCAGCGCACTCCATGCGTAGGCGTTGTAGGCCCAGATCGCGACGTTCGTCGAGAGGCGGCGCAGCC
Organism: Methylocystis sp.; assembly: GCA_022843405.1. GTDB lineage: Bacteria > Pseudomonadota > Alphaproteobacteria > Rhizobiales > Beijerinckiaceae > Methylocystis. The sequence goes on from JALHNQ010000003.1 coordinate 106,175, forward strand.
GAGGCGCGACGCTGGAGAGCGCGATACGAACGAGCTGCCATTGCGGGCTTCTGCCCTTCCTTTGCAATTGGCCGCTTTCGAACATGGCGCGAGCGGCCGAGCGTCTGATCTTTCCGCTCGACGTCTTCGGGATGGTGTGCGGCGCGACGAGCACGACTTCATCTGGCGCAAGATCGAGCAAGGCTTGAGAGGCGTCGATGATCTTTCTGCGCAACGACTCTCGCTTCGCATCGTCGGTCAGACGCGTCTCAGCGAGGATGATGAGCCTTTCCGTCCCTGCGCGCATGTCGATCGCGGGAAAAGCCGCGACGCAGCCCTTTCTCGTTCCTTCGAGCGACCCGACGGCCTCCTCGAGCTCCTGCGGATAGATGTTGCGTCCGGCGCGCTTGATCAAATCTTTGATGCGTCCGGTGATGAAGACGTCTCCGCCCGCGATATAGCCGCGATCGCCGGTCTCCAGCCAATCGCCGTCGAACAGCACGGCGGTTTTTTCCGGATTTTGAAAATAGCCGTGCGTCGCCGACGGCCCCCGAAACTGAATGCGTCCTTCCTGTCGCTCCGGCGCTTCACGACCTGCGTCATCGACGATGCGAATTTCGTGATGGGGAAGGGGCCGCCCGCAGGCCACCAATGAGATGACGCTGTCGGCGCCCGGGTCGGCGATCCGCGCAACGCCGCCGCGATCGAGCGCCTTTCGATCGACGCGCTCGATGAGCGGTCCACGGCCGAGAGGCGGAAAGGCGAGTCCGACGGCGTTTTCGGCAAGACCGTAAACCGGAGTCATCGCCTCGGGTCGAAAGCCGTACGGTGCAAATCGTTGCGCAAAGCGCGTGATGGAAGTGGGGCTGACCGGCTCGGCGCCATTCATCATCGCTCGCAGCGATGACAGATCAAGGCCGCTGATCTTTGTGTCGTCGATCGCCTTCAGGCACAGTTCGTAAGCGAAATTGGGCGCCGCCGAGATCGTCGCCTTGTGGGAATCGATCGCCCAGAGCCATCGCGCCGGATCGGCGAGAAAGGAGAGCGGCGACATGATCAGCGCCTGCGCGCCATAGTAGAGGCTGCCAAGCCAGCAGCCGATGAGCCCCATGTCGTGATAGAGCGGCAGCCAGCTCACGACCCTGTCCGCAGAGGACGCCTTCAATACGGCGCCCATGGCGCGAATATTGGCGAGAAGATTTCCATGAGTCAGCACGACGCCCTTGGGATCGCCAGTGCTGCCGGAAGTGTATTGAATGAGCGCCGTCGTTTCCGGCGACGGCGGCAATGGCGCGGATATTGGCGCGGTGCCGCTCAAGTCCTGAATCGTGACGATGTGCCGAAGCGCGGCGACGAGCCCATAAAGCAACGTTCCGACGACTCTGATCTCGGCGTTGGTGACGAGCGCGCTGGCTTCGGCGTTCGACAAGATGCCGGCCTGGCGGCGCAGATGATCTTCGATCTGCGCCAAGCGAAAGGGCGGATAGATCGGCACGGGAATGGCGCCGCAGAACAAAACCGCAAAAAAGGCGACGAAGAAATCGCGGCCGGTCGGCAGCATGATGGCGACGCGCTCTCCACGCCCGACGCCGCGTTCGATCAGGCCGCCTGCTGCGGCGCGGGCTGCGTCATAGAGTTCGCGATAGGTCAAAGGCTCGGCCGGCCCCTCCGGCCGCCAAAGCAAGACATGTTCACGTGCGCCGTGGCGTTCGGCGTGTTGCGCGAGCGCATCGATCAGCGTCCTCGCCTCGATTGGTTCTTCCACGGCTTCAAGCGCCGCGGGCGGCGCCGGCGGGGTCGACGCCGGGGCGACCGCTGCGCCGGCGGCGAGAATCGCGTCGACGAGATCGCGGGGACAGTTGGCCTCTCCGATGAGCCGTTCGGGAAGCTGCACCTTGAACTTGCGATTAAGCCTGAGCAGCAGCTCTGCGCGCGACAGGCTGTCGAGCGCCAGATCGCGATCGAGGTCGCTGTCGAGCTGCACGAGTCGATAATCGACGAAATCCGGATGCAGCTCGATGACGAGCGCGCGCACGAGCTCTAGAACGCTCTCCTGCGCGTTTTCCAAAGCGCGCGTCGATGCGCAGCGCTCAAGGCCTGACCCAGTTTCCGACATTGGTTCACAACTCAAGCGGCGCGGCGTATGGACGTCGCCGGCGGCGGTTCCAGCCGGCGCAACCGTCTCCGTTCGTCGCGCCATCGATATTCGCCGCCAGATGTCGTTGCATCGTACCACTTAAAGTGGCGGCGCGCGCCCATTCAAAGGTCGCGCTCAGGCTCGAACGCTCGGCGGGCTTCAATGCGACGCCTGCGGCTCTCCTGTCGGCGTCTCCGCGAAAGCGCGCAAGAAAAATTGAGTCTGAACGCCGCTTGTCATACTCGCGCATCGATTGCGAAGAGTTTGCTGCTTCCGAATGCAGAGAAGACCGAGAGCGAACGCCTCAATCGAAGGCGAAAACAGGCGCATCGCTTTCACTCCTGTCGCGCATCAATTTTCGAAGCGTCGTTTCGCCGCACGGCGACCCGCCGCGGCTTGCTTGACCGCGCAAACGATCGAAACCTAACGTTGGCGTTGGAACCGAGAGGCGGCGGTGGCTCCAATCTTTCAGAGGATACGTCTGTCCGCGCGCTTGTTCGCGGCGATGGTCGCCTGCCTTTTTCTCGCGCAGACGACGATCGCGGCCACACATCTCGCTGTGTTCGGACGAGGCGTCAGCTTCGGCGCAGTCTGCGCGCCGCAAGACGGAACGAAAGACGGCGCCGCGCCGGTCGTTCCTCCTAACCGCCATTGCCAGGCGTTTTGCTGCATTCTGCATGACGGGGCGCTCGATGCGCCGCCTTTAAAACCTGTCGTTTCAGTTGCGCTGATTTTTCCATCCGAGGCTGTTTCGCCTCGGCTGAAGACTTTTGGCCGGGCGCCGCGGATCGAGCCACAACGCGCGTCCCAATCGCCAAGGGCTCCTCCCCAGCAGGGCTGAAGTTTTTTCGCAAACGAGCATCCTCGCTCGCCATTTCGGTGGCGTAGCGGGCGAAAGATGCGCGCGCGCGAAAGTTTTCGGAAACCTACCCGCTCTAGTCGGCCGCCGTCATCAACGCGGCTCGCGACTGCGCGCGCAACAGACCTTTGGGGAGGGCGCTAAAGCCCCCTATAGCCCGACATTTGGAGACAATCATGAGCACGATAAAAGCTGAAGTCAGTTCCGCCGCGGCGGGCGCCGAACGAATCTTGGATACGAAGCCGCTTCTCATTGGCGTTGGCGCGCTGATGCTCTTCGTGGCCATCCTGCGCCTTTACGAACAATTTTTCGCCTGGAGCGTCGGCCTCGATTCATTCTCGCCGGAGTTCCAGCTCTATTGGATGGGCCTGCTGCAATTTGCGATTCTCGCGTCCTCCCTCAGCGCCGTCGGCGTCGTCGGTTTTATGTGGCGCACGCGCGACCGCGATCTGGCGAATTTGGCCGCCTCAACTGAAATGCGCCGGCTCATTTACCTGGTTCAGTGGCTGCTGGTTTTTTCACTCGCCCTCTATTGGGGCTTAAGCTTCTTTTCGGAACAGACAGCTGTCTGGCACATGACCGCCGTGCGCGATACGGATTTCACGCCGAGTAATATCATCACCTTCTATATTGCCTATCCGCTTTTCGCGGTCATCGGGCTCGGCGCGTTCTTCTATGCGAGGACGCGCCTGCCCACTTTCGCGAAAGGCTACTCCCTTGCCTTCGTGGTTCTTGTCGTCGGCGTCTTCATGACCATCCCGAATGTGGGATTCAATGAATGGGGCCACACATTTTGGTCGATGGACGAAGGCTTTGCAGGTCCGCTGCATTGGGGCTTCGTCTTTTTCGGCTGGATGTCGCTTGCAACCTTTGGCGTCGTGCTGCTGATCCTTGGCCGTCTTCGCGAACTCCTCGGCGCCGATGTGCTGGAGAAATTTTACCCGCGCTAAGTTCGCCCTGAATGCTCGGCCGGCACCGTCTCTTCGTAGCGGCGCCGGTCGCGCCTTCTTTGAGGGAATCCGTTACGCCGCGAGGTCCGCCACCACCGCATCGAGCACCGGGAAGCCTTCGGAGCTGACGCGCAGCCGGTTCTCGCGGGTAAACTCAACGAGCCCATCGCCGATCAGTTCGCTGATCCGCGATTGCGACAAGCGTTTGCCGGTCAGCAGGAAATAGCGCTGCGGATCGACGCCTTCGCGCAGCCGTAGTCCCATCAGCAGGAATTCATCGCCTTCCTGCTCGGACGAGAGCAACTCGTCATCGATGAGGCCGTGGCCTTCGGTCTCGACGCAGGTGAGCCACATTTCGGGATGCCGTTCGGCGGCCTGGGCGCGTCGCCCGCGCGGCGTGACCACCCGCCCATGCGCGCCGGGACCGACCCCGACATATTCGCCATAGCGCCAATAGACCAGATTGTGCCGGCATTCGGCGCCGGGCCGCGCGTGATTCGAGACTTCGTAAGCGGGCAAGCCGGCGCGGGCGGTGACTTCCTGCGTCACGTCCCAGAGCGCGCGCTGCACATCGGCGCCCGGCAAGGCCATCTTGCCGGCGTTGACCATCCGCTCGAACATCGTGTCCGGCTCGATCGTCAACTGATAGAGCGAGACATGGTCGGGCGCGCGAGCGAGCGCCAGCTCCAGTTCCTTTCGCCAAGCGGCGGGGGTCTGGCCGGAACGGCCATAGATCAGATCGAAGGACGTGCGCTCGAAGACCGAATTGGCCACATCGAGCGCCATCAGGGCTTCGGCGACCGAATGCTGCCGCCCGAGGGCGCGCAGGTCTATGTCGTTTAGCGCCTGCACGCCGAGCGAGACGCGATTGACGCCGGCGGCTTTGAATCCCCTAAAGCGCGAGGCCTCGACGCTCGTCGGATTGGCCTCGAGCGTGATCTCGCAGTCCTTGGCGAGACTCCAATGGCTCGAAATTTGGGAGAGAATCGCCTGGGCCGTTGACGGCGACATCAACGAGGGCGTGCCTCCGCCGAAGAAAATCGAGCGCACTTCGCGCCCGCGCGTCAGCGCGGCGCGATGCGCAAGCTCTGCGCTGAAGGCCTCGACGAAGCGGTCCTCGTCGACGTCGCCGCGCCGGACGTGGCTGTTGAAATCGCAATAGGGGCATTTCGACAGGCAGAACGGCCAGTGGACATAAACGCCGAAGCCTGGGTCGAAAGCGTTGCGAATCGGTGTCGCCATGGCCCTTTATCGCACGGAACGGCGGGAAGGGCACGGCGGGCGGCCCCGCTTCCACCGGTCCTTTGGGAGGCCGTATGGCGTTTTGGAAAGCTTGGCGGTTCTCGAGGGGGACGGCTCAACCCGTCGATCCCGCGATGCGGGCGATCGCCGCGGCCATCTCGGATAATCTTGCGGCGCTCGGCCTGTTCGTCGATTCGCGACCATACGGGCGCAGCTTTTTTGAAATCAAAGCGTCGACCTCGCCAAAGCTCATTACGACGCCCGACGGGGCCGAGGCGTCCGGAATCGCGCTCCTGCTCGCTGGCGCCTATGAGCCGCCGTCGCTCGTTTTCGAACAGATCAATTCTCTGCAGCGCGGCCTGGGACGCGCCATGGTCGAGGCGGTCCTCGACGGGGCGAAGGCGCGGCCGGACGCTTTCCGACGGCTCAGGGTCAATGACCTTTCGCCGCGCTTGCCGGACGGACGGCGATGGTGGGAGCATGTCGCCGCGGCGCATCCGGAATTCGATTGGGTCATTACGCATGAAGAGCCGTTCAACAGCGCGAGATGAGCCGCCGATAGTTGGCGCGCTGTCCGTTCTGCGCCGCTGGCTCGGTTTCTTTCGGCGCGCGCAGCAAGGCGCCGTTGCGCCAAAGGCGGGGGCTGGCGACGTTGAGACCTCTGCGGAATTTTTGAAGACGCGGCAAGCGCTCGCGGCGTTCTGCCGCGCATTCGGCTATGACGTCGGCAAGGTGACGCTCAGCCCGCAGTCGAAAACCTTCGACTATCTCGGCCAGAGCTTTACGTCGGAGGGACAGTCCTTTCCCGACGGCCGCATTGAAATCTACTACGACCCAGACATGAGCGACGCGCGTCTTGGCTGCTGTCTCGCGCATGAATTGCAGCATGTGCGCTATTTCACGGTGCGTGACGCCTATCGCGCAGAAGAGGCGGACGGCCCTCTGCATCGGCGCTTCGCCAAATACGCCCCGGAACTGCTCGCGACGCTGCGCGGCGTCTCCAACTATTCGAACGAACATTGGGACGCCTGGAAGGGCGGCGCCCCGCCGAAGCTGTTCTCTTTCGAATTGGAGGAGGGGGACAGCGAACCCATCAACGAAACGATCGCGGAGGTCGCCAAGGCGCTCTACAATTGGGGACCCGACGTGCGCATCAATCCGCTGTGGAGAGAGCTGCATGACGCGATCAATGAGGAATATGCGGCGCTTCAAGAATAGAGCGCCGTTCGTTCAGGACTTGCGTTCCCGCTCCAGCAATTCGCGCTTGCGTTCGACGCCCCAATAATAGCCGGAAAGGGCGCCATCGCTGCGCACGACGCGATGGCAGGGAACCGCGAGTGAAACCGGATTGGCGGCGCAGGCGCCCGCGACCGCGCGCGTCGCTTTCGGCGCGCCGATGCGTTGCGCGATCTCAGCGTAGCTCGCCGTTTCTCCCGCCGGAATTTCGCGCAGCGCGGCCCAGACGCGCTGCTGAAAGGCCGTGCCGCGCATGTCGAGCGGCAGATCGAACGATGATTGCGGCCGCTCCACCATGCCCACCGCCGCGGCGACATAGCGTTCGAACGACTCATCGCCGCCGATGAGGCTCGCGCGCGGAAATCGATGTTGCAGATCGCGCAGCAGTTCTTCAGGGTCGTCGCCGAGCGAAATGGCGCAAACGCCTTTCGCGCTCGCGGCGACGAGCACCGCGCCAAGCGACGATTGACCGATAGCGAAGCGGATCGTTTCGCTTGGCGCCCCGGCGCGATAGGCGGTCGGCGTCATGCCCAAAGTATCCTTGGCTGTCGCATAGAAGCGCGCGCTCGAATGATAGCCAGAATCATAGATCGCCTCGGTCACTGTCTGACCTTCCATGAGTTTGCCGCGCAGGCGCGCGCGTCGATGCGCCTGCGCATACGCCTTAGGCGTGACCCCGGCGATGCGCGAAAACAGTCGATGGAAGTGATGCGGACTAAGCCCCGCGGCGCGCGCCAGCTGCGCTAGCGTCGGCGGCGCTTCCGCCGCTTCGATCATTCGGCAGGCGCTGGCGATTTTCTCTGCGTCCCGCTCCTGCTGCGACGGCACATTTGGCCGGCAGCGGCGGCACGGACGAAACCCTTGCGCCTCGGCTTCTTCGACCGTAGCGCAGAAGCGCACATTGGCCCGCTTCGCCGGCCGGGACGGGCAGGACGGGCGGCAGTAAACGCCGGTCGTTTCGACGCAATAATAGAAAGCGCCGTCCTGACGCGAATCGCGCGCGACGACCGCCGCCCAGCGCGCGTCGTCGAGATCAAGCGAGTGTGCCTCAGTCATGTCGCGGGTCCTCGTCGCGCATCATCCCTTTATTGACGATCGCCGCAATGCGTTTCTTGCTGTCCAATCTCCGAACGGCTGACAGGCGCCTCAGGCGATCCTATGCTGCGCCTCTGAAGCCGAAGATTGGATCTGACATGCCGGAACGTGACACCGCCTTCACGCGCCGAGCGGCAATCGCCGGCGCGAGCGCAAGCCTTGCGTGTTTAGGCGCGCGGGCGGGGACGGCCTCGACCCTGCTCGTCACCCATCCCGCGGCGCTGGCGCACGACATGGGGCCGGCCCATGTCGAACGGCCGGAGCGTCTGCACGCCATTCTGCATGCGCTGGACGATTCGCGCTTTGCGGGTCTCTTGCGCGCAGAAGCGCCTTTAGCGTCGCGAGAAGCGCTGCTGCGGGCGCATAGTTCCGAACATTTGTCTCGTCTCGCGACGGCGGCGCCGGGAGACGGCTATGCGCGCCTTGGCACGGACGTAACGATGAACGGCGCCACGCATGACGCGGCGTTGCGCGCGGCGGGCGGCGCGCTCGCGGCGGTCGATGCGGTCATGCGCGGCGACGCCAAGAACGCCTTCGTCGCCATGCGGCCGCCGGGGCATCATGCGACGCGCGATGTCCCGATGGGCTTTTGCTTCTTCAACAATGCCGCGATCGCCGCGCTGCACGCGCGCGCGGCGCATCAGGCGTCGCGCGTCGCCATCGTCGATTTCGACGTGCATCACGGCAATGGCGTGCAGGAGATTTTCTGGAGCGATCGAAACGCGCTTTACGCGTCGACGCATCAGATGCCGCTCTATCCCGGCACGGGGGCGGTCAATGAAACCGGCGCGCAGGACAATATCGTCAACGCGCCGCTCGCCAAAGGCGACGGCGGCGCGCAATTTCGCGAAGCGCTCGCCTCGCGCATTCTGCCGCGTCTCGACGCCTTTTCGCCGGATATCGTGATTCTCTGCGCCGGCTTCGACGCCCATCTGCATGATCCCCTCGGCGGCTTACGTCTCATCGCCGACGATTTCAGAGACGTCACGCTGCGCGTGATGGAGATCGCGGCGCGCCGCTGCAAGGGCCGCATCGTCTCGCTGCTCGAAGGCGGCTATCGTCCTGAAGATCTTGCGCGCAGCGTCGCGGCGCATGTCGGCGCATTGATGGAAGCGTGAGTTAATCCGTGGCTTGTCATTCCCGGCAGGCCGTAGGCCTGACCGGGAATCCAGAACGACTTCCAAAATGCTTGTTATTGCTCTGGATTCCCGATCGCGCGCGTTGTGCGTGTCGGGAATGACATTCGGGTCACCCAAGCCGCGCCGCGAGCTTGCGCCACAAGGCGTTCTCCGCCCGAAAGACATAGTCGAGCCCGGCGCTGGCGACGCTTGTGGCGCCTTTCGCGATCAGCCAGTCGGCGAGCGCCGCGACCTTGGTCGCCGGACAGGAGAAACTCGCCGAGCGGCTGTCCTTGTCGCGCAATTTTGCGCCGAAATTCGCTTCTGCCTCTCGCAGGATGTGTTCGGTCGGATCAGGCAGAGTGGCGCGCACCTCGCGCGTCGTGCGCGCTTCCTCTTCCGCGGCGATGCGCGAAAGAATGATGCGCGCCGCTTCACGCGCCGTTTGGCTCCAGGGCGCCGTCAGCGAGGCGACGAGATTCGCCTGGGAGCGCAGGATTACGCCGTCCTCGACGATCTTCAGCGCATTCGCCGCGAGCGTCGCGCCCGTGGTCGTGATGTCGACGATGAGATCGGCGGAGCCGGCGGCGGGCGCGCCTTCGGTCGCGCCGGAACTCTCGACGATGCGATAGTCGGATACGCCATGCGCGGCGAAGAAGCGCCGCGTCGTATTCACATATTTCGTCGCAACGCGTAGGCCGCGACCGTGGCGTGCGCGAAATCCGTCGGCGACATCGGCGAGATCGCTCATATAACGCACGTCGATCCAGGCTTGCGGAACGGCGACGATCACATTGGCGGCGCCAAAGCCGAGCGGGGCGAGAAGCGCCACCGTCTTCTCGGCGTCGGCGATTTCTTCGCGCACCAGATCTTCGCCGGTGACGCCAAGATGGGCTTCGCCGCAGGCGAGGCGGCGCGTGATCTCGGACGCGGAGAGATAGGCGACTTCCGCGCCCTCGACTCCGGCGACGGCCCCGCGATAGTCGCGCGCGCCGCGGCCTTGCGTCAGTTCGAGGCCGGCGCGCGCGAAGAAAGCCGCGGCGTTCTCCTGCAGCCGGCCTTTCGAAGGGGAGGCGATGATCAATTTCTGCTCGGGCGACATCATGCCTCTCCCGCGCCGGGCGAAAGACGATCGATCCAGATGGCGGCGCCGACGGCCGGTATGTCCGTCGCTGCGCCGAGGGTTTTGAACAGCCGGTCGTAGCGTCCGCCGCCGATCACCGGTTCGCCGTTGTCGCTGTGGCGCGCCTCGAACACGAATCCGGTGTAATAGTCGAGATGGCGCGCAAAGCTTGCTGAAAAGCGCATCTTTTCGGCGGCGAGGCCGCGCGCGGCGATGGCGTCCGCGCGCCTGTCGAAAGCGTCCAGCGCGTCGGCGAGGTCCAGCCGCGCCTCGGCGGCCAGCCTCCGCATGGCCGCGGAAGCGGATTGAGGCGCGCCTTCAATGGCGAAGAAGGCTTCCGTCAGCGCGCGCGCTTCTTTAGACACGCCGGCGCCGTCGGCGAGCGTCGCCTGATCGAGAAAACGCTCGGCGATTTCAGCCGCGCTGCGGCCGCCGACGGCGGCGATGCCGGCGATGGACAGCAGATCCTCGACGAGACGGCGCGCGTCGGCCGGATCGACTTTGGTCAGCGCCGCCAACACCCCCGACTGTTCCGACCCGCCGTTGCGTCTAGGCAAGGCGAAAATATCGGCGATCCTTTGGCCGCGGGCATGGCCGGCGGCGAGACGCCGCCGCCAGATGGGCGGCATGTCGAGGCTTTCGAGAAAGGCGGCGACGAGCCCTGCGTCGCCGATGTGAACGTTGAGCCTTGTCGCGCCCGCGGCGGCGGCGGCGTCAAGGGCGGCGACAAGAATCTCGGCGTCAGCGGCTTCGCGGTCCTGGCGGCCGAAGCTCTCGATGCCAGCCTGAAGAAATTCCCCGTCGCCGGCCGCGCCATGCTCAGGCGCACGGAAGACCGAACCTCCATAGGCATATGCCGCCGGCTGGCCCGCTTGGGCCGAGGCGAGATAATCGAGGCAAACCGGAATCGTATATTCGGGACGCAAGCAGAATTCCGCGCCGGAGCCATCGCTCGTCAGATAGAGACGTCCGCGGAAATCCTCGCCCGAGCGGTCGAGAAAGACGCCCGCCGGCTGCAGGAGACGCGGCTCGCAGCGCGCGAATCCCTCGCGCGCGAAATGCGCGAGGATGGCCGCGAGGCTTGTGGCCTCGCGTTCTGCGGAAGCGGCGGTGACGAGGGTCAAGCGCAAATCCTCTCAAAATTCGCGCCCTCTTTAGCAAGCGCGCGGCGCGTGCGACACCCCCGTTGCCGATGAGGGCGAACGGCCGAGCAGGAGCGGCGGCTTTTTCGGGGGCTCGCAGGTGTCCTGGCTGGCGCTCGGCTTGGCGAAATGCCAGCCTTGCATCGCTGCGCCGCCTCTGCCACATAAGGGCCGGGAGGTTGGCGGTGGACGCTTCACTCGCCAACCGGGTCAGGTCCGGAAGGAAGCAGCCCTAACGAGCTTGGGCGGGTCTTCGTTCAGCCTCCCACCTCTTTCGGCGAGCAGCGAATGGCGTGGCGTAATCTTGCGCTGTTCGCCGCTCGTCCGCCTCCGGATGGATGCTGATGGACCACGAGCACGATCAGCCGAGGCCATCGCCGGCGCCCGACGACGGACCTTCGCTCTTTGGCGCCGATCAGGCGCCGCCCTCGGCCTATCGCGTGCTTGCGCGCAAATACCGACCGACCACCTTCGCGGACCTCATCGGCCAGGAGCCGATGGTGCGCACGCTCGAAAACGCCTTCGATCTCAACCGGATTCATCAGGCCTATCTGCTCACCGGCGTTCGCGGCGTCGGCAAGACGACGACCGCCCGCATTCTCGCGCGCGCCTTCAACTATGAGCTGCCGGCGCGCGACGGCCGGCTCGCGATCAATCAGCCGACGATCCATATGGAGGAGCTTGGCGTTCATTGCCAGGCGATTATCGATTCGCGCCACGTCGACGTGCTCGAAATGGACGCCGCTTCGCACACTGGCATCGACGACATCCGCGAGATCATCGACAACGCCCGTTATCGACCGGTGATGGCGCGCACCAAGGTCTATATCATCGACGAAGTGCATATGCTTTCGAAGGCCGCGTTCAACGGTCTGTTGAAGACGCTTGAAGAACCGCCCGAGCATGTGAAATTCATCTTCGCGACGACCGAGATCGACAAGGTGCCGGTGACGGTGCGTTCGCGCTGCCAGCGCTTCGATCTGCGCCGCATCGACGCCGGCCTGCTTGCCGATCATCTGCTGCGAGTCTGCAAGGCTGAGGGAGTCGCCATCGCGCCGGAAGCGCTCGCCATGATCGCGCGCGCGGCCGAAGGCTCGGCGCGCGACGCGTTGTCCTTGCTCGATCAGGCGATCGCTTATGGTGCGGCCCATTCCGCGGGCGGCGCGATCGCCGCAGAGGATTTGCGTCTGATGCTCGGCGTCGCCGACAAGGCGCGGGTCATCGACCTCTTCGAAGCGGCGATGTCGGGCGATGTCGCCCAGGCGATCGGCATTCTCGAAGATCAGTATAATGGCGGCGCAGATCCGGCGCAGGTGCTGCTCGAACTGGCTGAATTCACGCATCTTGCGACGCGTCTGAAGCTTGCGCCGGAGACGGCCCATTCGGCGGCGTTGACGCCTGAAGAGAAGCGCCGCGGCGAAGACGCCGCCGCGCGACTTTCCGTTCCCGCGCTGACCCGCGCCTGGCAAATCTTGATGAAAGGCGTCGAGGAATTGCGCGGCTCGCAGCGGCCGCTGGCGGCGGCCGACATGGTGCTGGTGCGGCTCGCTTACGCCGCCGACATGCCGACCCCAGCGGAGGCGCTGCGGCGCCTGGGTTCTGGCGAGGACGCATCGGGGACCAATTCCCAGTCGCCTCCGGCGCGAAGCGCGGGGCCCGCTTCAGGCGGCGCAGCGCCGGCGCGCGGCCCGCGACTGGCTGCGCAGTCGCATCCCGCAGTTTCTCAGCCCTCCGCTGCGCCGGCCGCGAGGACGGCGATCGAGAGCTTCGACTCGCTTGTGGCGCTTGCCGCGCAGAAACGGGACATGCGTCTCAAGATCGCGCTCGAATCCGAGGTGCGGCTGGTTCGCTTTGAAGCCGGGCTGATCGAATTCGAACTCGCGCCCGGCGGCGCGGGCGATCTGGCTGCGACTTTGATGCAGAGGCTTCAGGCGTGGACCGGCGAACGTTGGATGGCGTCGATCGTCGCAGCGGGCGGCGCGCCGTCTCTCAAGGAGCAGCGCGAAGCGGAGGAGCGCAAGCGTCGTTCCTCTCTGGAATCCGATCCGCTGGTGGCGAGCGTGCTTGCGCGTTTTCCGGGCGCGCAGATCGTCGCCGTGCGGGGCAGGGACGAGGGCGCATCGTCCGCCGAAACGCTTTATGATGAGGCGTCGCCAATCGAGGAAGACGACGGAGAAGCGCAATGATGGACTTCATGGGCCTGATGAAGCAGGCGCAGCAGATGCAGGCCAAGATGGCCGAGGCGCAGCTGGAGCTCGAACAGACCGTCGTCGAAGGCGAGGCGGGCGGCGGGTTGGTGAAAATTGTGCTGACCGCCAAGGGCTCGATGAGGAGCGTCTCAATCGATCCGAGCCTGTTGAACCCGGCCGAGAAGGAAATTCTCGAAGATCTGATCCTCACCGCGCATATGCAGGCGCGGACCAAAGCCGAGGACGCGATGGCCGAGAAGATGAAGGCGCTGACCGGCGGTCTGCCGCTGCCGCCGGGGATGAAGCTACCGTTTTGAGATGGCTGTTGTGATCGCAAGAGCTTCAAACTGGGTGCGTAACCCTCTCCCCTGGGGAGATGGTGGCTGCGAAGCAGCCGGGAGAGGGGTTTCCGACTTGATGCAAGCGCATGTAGCGCTCCGAAAAAAAATGCTGCCCCTCACCCTGGTCCTTCGGACCGACCCTCTCCCTATGGGAGAGGGTTGCGTGCGCTGAGACCATGGCCGAACGCGTCGCCGGTCCCGAAATCGAAAAACTCGTGCAGCTCCTGGCGAAGCTGCCGGGACTTGGTCCGCGCTCGGCGCGGCGCGCGGTCTTACATCTCATCCGCAAGCGCGAGGAACTGCTCGCGCCGCTCGCCGCGGCGATGCGCGTCGCGCATGAGCGCATCGTCGCCTGCTCGATCTGCGGCAATATCGATACCAGCGATCCCTGCACGATCTGTCGCGACGCGCGCCGCGACGCGTCGATCCTGGTTGTCGTCGAGACGGTCGCCGACCTCTGGGCGCTGGAGCGGGCAGGGCTGCTCAATGCGCGCTATCATGTGCTCGGCGGGGTGCTGTCGCCGCTGGACGGCGTCGGCCCGGACGATCTCGCCATCGCGAGCCTCGTCGCGCGGGTGCGCATAGAGGAGACCAGCGAAGTCGTGCTCGCGGTCAACGCAACGGTCGATGGACAGACGACCGCGCATTACATTGCCGATGCGCTCTCGCCGTCAGGCGTGAAGGTGACGCGGCTCGCCCATGGCGTTCCGGTCGGCGGCGAACTCGATTATCTCGACGAGGGCACGCTTGCGGCGGCGCTGGAGCGGCGGACTGCGTTTTAGCGAGGCGCGAGAGTTTCCGCGTCGTCACTTCGCCGCGGTTTTCGAAGCGATGATCTTGTCCCAGTCCTCGACGCCGATCTCGCCGCTGTATTTGTCGCCATTGACGAAGAATGTCGGCGTAGAATTGACGCCGAATTTCTCGGCCCCGCGATCTCGCACCTTGTTCACGTTTTCGTAGAGCGCTTGATCCTTCAACACCGCTTCGAATTTTTCCTGGCCGAGGCCGGTTTGTTTCAACACATTCGCCAGTCCGTCGAGCGGCTTATCCGAAAAGGCCCAGTTTTTCTGCTGCGAGAAGAGGAGATCGACAGCCGCGTCGCGCTTCTCGCCGAGGTCGCGCGCCAGCATGAAAGCGGCCGTCGCCAGCGGATCGAGCGGGAACTCGCGCAGAATGAATTTTGCCTTGCCCGTATCGATATAATTCTTTTTCAGCTCGGGATAGACGTCGTGATGAAACGCCGCGCAATGGCTGCAGGTCATCGACGCATATTCGACGATGGTCACCGGAGCGCTCGCCTGGCCTTCCACAATGTCGGGCAGCGCATTCGGCGCCATCAGTTCGTCGACGGAAACCTTGCCCGAAGGCGACTTGTCGGCGTAAGCAGGCGCCGCGGCGCAGAGCGCGCAGGCGGCGGCGATAAGAAAACGACGACGGGGCAGAGAAGCAAAGGCCATGTGCGGTCCATAAGTGTTGCGACGCGGAAGAGACCATAATCTCTTCGGTAAATGTGGCAAATCAAATTTCGACTTGGAACGGAAGCCGGCGCTACAAGCCGTGTCGTGGTTGAATGAACCAATAGAGCACGCCGAGAAAGGCGAGAACGAACCCGAACCAGAACACGACGTCGCCGATCTGCAGGTCCTTCATGCTGTAGCTGAGAACGCTGACCAGCAGACCGCCGATCGCTATCCAAAGGGGTTGCTGTCCGCGTTCGTTCTTTTTCGGCCGCTTCTTTGATGGCTCGGACAAGCGCCTCTCCCTGACGTTTCCCCCGCCGGTCCGACCGCTTCTTGTTGATGGATCTGCGAGCGGCGACGGCGCGTTTGCGCTTAGAGCAGGTTTCGAAAAAGTTGACAGACTTTTTCGAAGAGAACCTGCTCCAACGTTTTGATTTTGAGCGATTCCTTATCGATCACATGATTCCATATGATCGGGAAGCGCTCTAGACTTTCCGATCGCGCTTCCGCAGTCAAGAAATGTGAACGAAAAACAGCCGCGCGACGCGGCTGTTCTCCCTGAATCCCTGCGCGCGATGTTAGAGCGCGTTCGTGATTTTTCGATTCTGATGGGGATTCCCGAATCGGCCCGAGCATGATTCCTTCCTCGCGATAGCGATGGAGGCGAGAATGGCGCGGGCATACAGCCAGGATTTGC
>JALHNQ010000004.1 GCA_022843405.1 Methylocystis sp.
ACGATCCGCTTCGAACGCCGCGCCGCGAGCAGCGCCGCCTCGTTGACGAGGTTCATCAGATCGGCGCCAGAGAAGCCGGGCGTGCCGCGCGCGACGACCTTCAAATCCACATCCGGCGCCAGAGGCACCTTGCGGGCGTGAACTTTCAGAATCTTCTCGCGGCCGATGAAATCCGGGTTCGGCACCTGGATCTGCCGGTCGAAACGGCCCGGGCGCATCAGCGCCGGATCGAGCACGTCCGGACGGTTCGTCGCGGCGATCAGAATGATGCCTTCATTCGCCTCGAAGCCGTCCATCTCGACGAGCAGCTGATTGAGCGTCTGTTCGCGCTCGTCATTGCCGCCGCCAAGTCCGGCGCCGCGATGGCGCCCGACCGCGTCGATTTCGTCGACGAAGATGATGCAGGGCGCGTTCTTCTTGGCCTGTTCGAACATGTCGCGCACGCGCGACGCGCCGACGCCGACGAACATTTCGACGAAGTCGGAGCCCGAGATCGAGAAGAACGGCACGCCCGCCTCGCCGGCGATGGCCCGCGCCAGCAGCGTCTTGCCGGTGCCGGGAGGTCCAACGAGCAGCACGCCGCGCGGAATGCGCCCGCCGAGCCGCTGGAACTTCTGCGGGTCGCGCAGGAATTCGACGATCTCCTGCAAATCCTCCTTGGCTTCGTCGACGCCGGCCACGTCTTCGAAAGTGACGCGCCCCTGCGTTTCCGTCAGCAGCTTCGCCTTCGACTTGCCAAAGCCCATCGCCCGGCCGGCGCCGCCCTGCATCTGGCGGGAGAGGAATATCCACACCGCAAGAAAAGCGACGAGCGGCAGCGCGTTGAGCAGCAGCGTCATCATGAAGCCGCCGCCTTCATTGTTAGGCTTGGCGCTGATCGAGATGTTCTTCGCCTGCAGGCGCGGCACGAGATTGGCGTCGTCCGGCGCATAAGTGGTGAATGGCCGGTTGTCGTTGAAGTGACCGACGATCTCATTGCCGGCGATCGTCACGTCATGGACACGCCCCTGGTCTATCTGGGTGAGCAGTTCGCTATATGAAATGTCTCGTATCGGCGTGCGCTGGCCGGGTTGCTGAAACAGCATGACAAGCGCCACCACGAGCAATCCGATGATTGCCCAAAGCGCGAGGTTCCTAAAGTGTGGGTTCATTTGGGAAGCCTGTCAGGAGCCGCTCGGTCGGGCTTATCCCGCGAAGCGCTCCGCTCATCCGCCTAATTTAGGCGCACAGGAAGGCGTTGCCAAGGTTTGGGAAAAGCCCGGAAATCAAGGATATCGCCATATGGCGGCTTGGCCGTTTCGCATTTCATCGTCGTCAGCCGCGCGAATTGGCGTCGTTCGAGCTTGATCGGCGCGGGGGCGCAGGGCTTAGCCGAACGCGTCCGAGCGTGACGTCGATGCAGACATCCGCAAGCGTGATTCGCATCGTTTTGTGCGCGGTCAACGCGGCGCCGACGCGCGCGCTGGCCCGTTCCAAACGTTCGAGACGAAGCGCAGGAGACGGGGCGAGACGCAGGACGGCGTTCGCCAGCGCCCGCTGAAGAATTTCCGGCGGCGCCTCGCGCAGCGTCGCGGCGTCGAGCTCGACGCATGACGCTTGGTCGCTGAGCAAGGCGCGCTGCAGCGATTCGGCGGCGCAATGCGTCAGCGCCGCATCGGCGCGCGCCGCGCGCGCGCCAAGTCTGAGCAGCGCTTCCTGACCGAAACCTTGCGCGGCGAGAAGCGGCGCGAGCTTTCGCAGCCTTGAGCGGGCGAAACTGTCGTCTTCATTCGACGGATCGCGAAAAAACATTTGTGCGGCGCGCGCGCAGATCGCTTCCAACTCCTCCTTGCGAAAGTCGAGCAGCGGCCGCAGCAGCGCAATGTCTTCGCTGCGCGCGACAGGCGCCATGCCGGCGAGACCCGCGACTCCGGAGCCGCGAGTGAGACGAAACAGAATCGTTTCAGCCTGGTCGTCGGCATGATGCGCGACAACGATGGCCGACGCGCCAATGCGGCGTGCGCAGTCTGCGAGCAGCGCGTAGCGCGCATGCCGCGCGCGCTCCTGCAGGCGCGTCGCGGGCTTTTCTTCCTCCCATGTCAACAGATGATGCGCATAGCCGAGATCATGCGCCCAGCGGCCGACCTCTTCGGCTTCCGCGCGCGACTCCTTGCGCAAGCGGTGATCGACGGTCGCGACCGCAATGTCGCGCGACGATCGCAAAGACCATTGCGCGCAAAGCAGCATCAAGGCGACCGAATCAGGTCCGCCGGAAACTGCCAGCAGCAGGGAGGGGTAGGGCGCCAGGAGTTCGAGCGCCGCTTCGCGCCGTCGCTCGATCGACTCGTCGATTGCAGCTTCCGCATCGGCGGCGGGCATGCCTACGCCGGACCCGCGCCATTCGCCGCGCGAACGGTTAGCATTGGATTTTTTTGCTCTCGCGCTGAGCCGCTTCGCGGATTCGCGTCGCCGCTTTGGGGAATTTGACGTTGATCTCGGAGTAGGAGGCGCAGGCCTGCTCCTTCGCGCCCATCGCGCTCAGCGACTGGCCGAGCCGTAGCAGCGCTTCCGGCGCCTGCGGCGAATCGACGTATTTCGTCGAGATTTCCAGATATTTCTCGGCCGCCTCGCGGTGACGGCCGCGCAGGAAAAAACTCTCGCCCAAATTGAACGTCGCGGCGGGGGCGAGCTTGCCCTTGCCGTTCTTCGACAGAAACGTCGTCAGCGACCTCTCGGCTTCTTCATATTTGCCGGCGCGCAGCGCGTTCACCGCCTGGTCGTATTCCTCCTTGGGGCCAGGGATGGCGGGCGCGGCGGCGATTTCGGCCGCCGCGGGCTGATCGCCGACCAGCCGGCCATGGGCGATGTCGAGCGGCAGGCCCGCTTCCCGCACCGGCGCGGGGGTCACGGAGCCTGAAGGCCGCGTAGCGGTTTGGAGTGGCGCCGACGGGGGCGTCGTCCCCAGCGGCCTTGGCGCGCCGGGCGCCGATGGCTGCGCCACGGGATCGAAGGCGTCGCCGCGCTTGCCGGCGTTGGCGCTCGCCGCGGCGGGAGACCCCGTTTGCGCCAGGGGCGGCGGGGAATTGATCGGTCCGTGCGGGACGGCTTCCGAATGCGGCGGCTCCGGCTTGGCGGATCGCAGCTGTTCTTCCAAGAGCTGCACCCTGTGCTGCAGCTCCTCATTTTGTCCGGTCAACCGGCGCAGCTCGCGCTCGAGCCGATCGATCCGCATGGACGTCGCCGTCTCGGCTCCCTCGCGCTGCTCAGCGCCGTCATAAATATCCGATGGCGGCGCATTGTAGGTTTGGGCATAGCGGGAGTTGGGCTCCGGCGAGGGACCGCCATAGAGGTCGAACGCCGCCGCGGCGCCCACTGTAAACAAGGACAGGGCGAAAATGAGAGCGTAGCGTGAGAGCATGTCGCGAAGGCCGTGACTTTCGCTTAGGCGCGTCGCTCGATTCGACGCGCGCGTGATCATGCCGGAGTATAGGCCGCCTTCCGGCCAAAGTTAGGCGATGCAATCATTCGATCCTCTCCTTTTTTTTCGCCATTGGCTCCAAGGAGCGGCGATCGCCGTGCTTATGGCGGCGGCATGGCCGTCATCGGGCCAGTCGCTTCCGGCGGCGGCGGAGAGTGGGGAGTGCTCGCTTGAAGGGGCGGTTCCGGCGACGGTCGCCGCCGTCGACGAGGATTTCGAACTTCTTCTGGACGACGGCCGTCGCGTCGCGCTCGCGGGCCTCGAATTTCCGCCGCGAGAAGCCGGCGATCGACGCGCCGCCATCCGCGACCGTCTCAACTCCTGGCTTGCTGGCCGCGACGTGTTCTTGGGCGTTTTCGCCGGCTCGCCCGACCGTTGGGGCAGGACGCCGGCCCGGCTTTACGCGAGCGACCCCTCGGGAGGGGCCGCGGCGCCGCTCGTGTCCGTGGCGGCAACGCTGCTCTCGGCCGGCGAGGCGCGCTTTCGCCCCGACCCGACCGCCGCCGCCTGCGCCAAGCCTTATTTGGCCGCCGAAGCCCTGGCGCGCGATTCTGGCGTCGGACTCTGGTCGCTGCCGGAATTTCGCCCAATCGACGTCTCCGCGCCTGGCGCCGTCAAAGAGCTGCAGCGGCGCAGGGGCATGATCGTCGTTATTGGCGATATCCGTTCCGTCGGCGAGTCGCGGCGCGCCTTCTACCTTAATTTTGGCGACAAATGGCGCGATAGCTTCACCGTCGTGATTTCGCGGCGCAATTTGGCTATGTTCGGGCGAATCGAGCCCCGCTCCCTTGTCGGGCGGCGAGCCCGAGTACGAGGACTTATTGAGACCGGGTCTCGCATCGAAATCGCTACGCCAGCCGAAATCGAATTTGTTGACAGCGGCGTTTCTCGCTAGGCGGGCGACGCTGTCTCTGGCTGCGGCGTCCTTCGCATTGGCGCTGGGAGGCTGCGCCGAACTGGAGCGGCAAGGACACCTCTTTACCGCGCCCTTGCATTCGACGCGGCCGGCCGGGCCGCGAACCGAAAATCGCAGCACGGTCCAACATAAGGAGCTCGTCGCTCAGTTTGGCGGCGAATATGAAGCGCTTGCCGCAGAGCGCTATCTTGACGCCATTCTCGCCAAGCTGGCGACCGTCAGCGATACGCCCGGCCAGCCGACCTATAAGGTGACGATCCTCAACACGCCCGTCGTCAACGCCTTCGCGCTGCCTTCCGGCAATCTTTACGTCACCCGCGGACTGCTGGCGCTCGCCGGGGACGCCTCAGAGGCGGCGGCGGTGATGGCCCATGAAATCGCTCATGTTTCGCTTCGCCACAGCTCGCTGCGCGCCGAACGCGAGCGAGAGGCGGCGGTGATCTCTCAAGCCGCGGCCGTCATTCAAAACCGCCAGAAGGGCGACGAGGTGCGGTCCAGCCAGCGGCTCTCGGTCGCGAGTTTCTCCCGTCAGCAGGAGCTCGACGCCGACGCCGCCGGAGTCCGGGTCATCGCGCGGGCGGGGTTCGACCCTTATGGCGCTTCGCGATTCCTGACGGCGCTGGGACGCTCCACGGAATTGCGCGCGGCGCTCTACGGCAAAAAGAAGTCGCTCGAATTCGACATTATGTCGACGCATCCCTCGACCCCCGACCGCATCGCCAAGGCTGTCGCGGCGGCCCGAGAGATCGGCGCGCCGGGGATCGGCGTCGCCGACCGCGGCGGCTATCTCGACGCCGTCAAGGGCGTCGCCTTCGGCGACGATCCAAACGAAGGCTATGTTCGCGATCGCAAATTCACCCATCCGCGATTGCGCTTCACCTTCACCGCGCCTGAGGGTTTCCTTCTCGAGAATTCCAACGAAGCCGTCTTCGGCGTGCGCGAATCCGACAATGAAGCCTTGCGGCTCGACAGCGTGCGCACGCCTTCGGACGAGAACCTCGAATCCTATGTCGGCTCCGGCTGGGTCGACGGGCTTCTTCCCTCCTCCGTGCGCAGGATGGACATCAACGGACTCCCGGCGGTCGTCGCCGTCGCTCGGGCGGGCGAGTGGAACTTCCGGCTCGCGGTGATCCGGTCAGGCGAGTTTCTCTACCGCCTGATCTTCGCAGCGCGCATGTTGAGCGACGACGCGGACGCGCGTTTCCTGGAGTCGATCAAATCATTCCGTCGCCTCGCGCCTGACGAAACCACCGACGCCCGACCGTTAAGGCTTGCGGTCGCTGTCGCGGGGCCCGGCGACACGATCGAAACGATGGCCGCGCGGATGGTGGTTCCCAATCGGCCCGCCGAATACTTCATGCTTCTCAATGGGCTGCTGGCCGGCGACGCTGTCACCCCTGGCGAACATTACAAAATCGTAACTGAATGACCTGCCGGTTTTTGCTCACTTCGGGAACAACTGTCGCGCTCCGTCAGTTATCCCAGCGAGGCAAAATCTTGGCGCGCGGAATTTCTCGTCATTAGTCGGGACAGCCGCGTATGGAGGGCGTCATGGCGTATATGCCTGGGCTCGGGCGAGAGTTGATTAAGGCCGCAGCGGAAGCGCCTTTTTTGGAAAGAGACGAGGAAAAGCGGCTCGCAGTGGCGTGGCGAGAGCGGGACGACCAGCAAGCGCTGCACAAGTTGACCGCAGCGCATATGCGTCTCGTCATCGCGCTATCGGCAAAGTTCAGACATTACGGATTGCCGCTCTCCGATCTTGTCCAGGAGGGTCATGTCGGGCTTCTGGAAGCCGCCGCGCGCTTTGCGCCCGAACGAGACGTTCGCTTCTCTACCTATGCGACATGGTGGATCAGAGCGTCGATCCAGGACTATGTTTTGCGCAACTGGTCGATCGTGCGGGGCGGAACAAGTTCGTCGCAGAAGGCGCTTTTTTTCAATTTGCGTCGCTTGCGCGCAAGGTTGGCGCGCGAAAATCATGGCGCGAGTTCGGTCGAGACCTATCAGATCATCGCTAACGCCATCGGCGTGTCGCGGGCCGATGTGGAGATGATGGATTCGCGTCTTTCCGGCTCCGACGTGTCGCTGAATGCGCAGCTCGTCGACGATGAATCGTCGGGCTCCGCGCAGCGAATGGATTTTCTCGTCGATCAGAAGCCGCTGCCCGATGAAGTCGTCGAGGAAACGCTGGATTCGGATCGGCGCGCGCGCTGGCTCAAGGACGCGCTCGCCATACTTTCCGAGCGCGAATTGCGCATCGTGCGCGAGCGGCGGCTGGCGGAAAATCTGGTGACGCTCGAGACGCTCGGCGATCGCCTCGGCATTTCCAAGGAGAGGGTGCGTCAGATCGAGAGTCGCGCGCTCGTGAAGCTCAGGCGCGCCTTGTCTCAGATGCAAGAGACAGCGGCGACCGACGAGGCACGAGCGTGAGATGTGAAGCAAGAGCGTGAGAAAAAGAAAACCCCGGAAACGACTTCCGGGGTTTTTGATTGCTGATCACGCCGCGCGGTCGACGTCGGCTTCATCGCCGCCGTCATCGCCGACGTCGCCGTCGGCCTTGGGTCCGCGTCGGGGTCCTTTAAGCAGGAAGGATTCGATCAGCTTCAGCGATTCCGAGTCGATAAGCTTGCGCACGGCGGAGATTTCGCGCGCCATGCGATCCAAGGCGGCTTCGTAAAGCTGGCGTTCCGAGTAGGACTGCTCCGGCTGCGTGTCGGAACGATAGAGGTCGCGAACCACTTCGGCGATGGTGATCAGATCGCCAGAGTTGATCTTGGCCTCATATTCCTGGGCGCGGCGCGACCACATCGTGCGCTTGATCCTCGCGCGACCGCTCAGCGTCTGCAGCGCCTTCTCGACGATGCCTGACTCGGCAAGCTTGCGCATCCCGACGCTGGCGACTTTGCTCGTGGGCACTTTGAGGATCATCTTGTCCTTGATGAAGCTCACGACAAACAGTTCGAGGCTGAAGCCAGCGACCTCCTGCGTCTCGACGCCGACGATCTGCCCGACGCCATGCGCCGGATAGACGATGAACTCACTGAGCTTGAAGCCGGGCCTCAAAGCGGCAGCGGGCTTCGCCTTGGCGGGAATGGCCGGCCGCGCGGCCCCGACGGGCGCGCGCTCGGCGAGCGCCGGAGCCGGCGAGGGGGCGGGGGCCGGCGTTTTGTCAACCGGCCTCGGCGCCGCTGGCGCCATGGGAGCCGCAGGCTTGGACTGTTCGACCGGCTTAGTCGCCGGCGCGACCAGCGTCGCCGCCTTTACCGGCTTGGCCGCTGCAGTCTTGCTGGCGGCGGCCGGCTTGATCGTCTTGACGTCCGGGGTTTTCGCCTTGGCGCTCACCTTTTCCGCCGTCGTCTTGGCGGCCTTCGCCGCAGCCGCCCGCTTTGTCGCGCTCTTAGCAGCGGTCTTGGCGGCGGATTTGGCCGCGACCGCGCTCTTGGCGTGCGGCTTCGCCGCCGCCTTCGGGGCGGCCGCTCGGGTGACGGCGCGACCGGTCGCGGGAGAGCGGCGCAGGGCGGCGGCGCGCGCCGCAGCCTTGGCGTGCTTGTCTTTGGCGTTCGATTTGGCTTTTGTCGTCGCTTTTGAGGTCATTTTTTTTGTGATCTTGGCCGATGTTTTTGTATTGTTTTTCCCGCTCGAAGCGGCGGCGCCTCGCGCGGACTTGACCGCCGAAGCGGATTTTGCCGCCGAAGCGGAGCGGCTGGACGACTTCTTCGCGGTCGCGCTCCTGGACGCGGCGGTTTTCGTGACGCCGCTCTTGGCGGCTCGTTTGGCCTGCGTCTTGGAGCGAGCGGCCGAGCCCTTGGCGCGCGCTGCTGCGGTGGAGGCAGTTGCGGACGACTTTTTGTCGGCTTTTTTGTTGGAGGGCATACGCGGGCTACTCCTATGCTGTCCCGCTGTGGAGACGGGACGATCGCCGCCGCTGACGAATCGCGGATGCCGTCGGCAGCAAAGCCGCGACACCGCGCAGGCGGCATGTGGAAACCTTGCTAGCGCCGCATGCCCAGCAGCCGGGCCTCGGGGCCGGCCCTTGGGAAAGAGAGGCTTTCGAATTCGTCGCGAGACGGTGCTGCAGCGCCGCATCGCCCTTCGACAAGGCGTGCATTTAGTGTGTGATTTATAACACGTTGAACAGTGAAAATCAAAGGCTGAAGCGCGCGAACGGCGCCGGCGCCGAGGGCACAAAACCATATACCCACATGAATTTGTTCGGTTTTAAATTAATTAACGATGTGCAAACGCATCGGTCCCGGTTCAGGCGTCGACGCCGCCGCCGAACGCCGTTCAGTCGCCTTGGCCGGCCTCCGCCGAGAACTGCTCGAATTTGCCGGGCTTGCCGTCCCATTCCTTGGCGTCGGCCGGCGGTTCCCGCTTGATCGTTATATTTGGCCAATTCTGCGCCATTTCCGCGTTAAGCTGCAGCCACTGCTCGAGGCCTTCCTCGGTATCCGGCTTTATCGCATTCGCCGGGCACTCGGGTTCGCAGACGCCGCAATCGATACATTCGTCCGGATGGATCACCAACATGTTTTCGCCTTCGTAGAAGCAGTCCACCGGACATACTTCTACGCAGTCCATATACTTGCACTTGATGCAGTTTTCCGTGACGACATAAGTCATGGGGGGTGATCTCTCTGCGACCTCGCCGCTTGCTAGCTTTTTTGCCGGCGTCACGCAAGGCGAGCAGAACAAGCGCGCGCGTTAGAGATATGATTGCGCCCCGAAGTCACAAGGTCAGAAAATGGTCGATACAGTGAATTCCCCGGCGGCGACCGCCATGATCCCGCACACGCTTACGGCCCGGGCCCTGCTGCTCGGCGAGCGAATCGACACGGAGGGATTGGAGCGGGCTGATTTGGTTTCGACCGCGCCTCTCGCCTTCCATGCGGGGCAGAGCGGATTCGCCGTGCTCTATCGTTTCGGGGTCGCCGTTCTTTTCGGACTCTCTCCCCTCGAGGAGGATGAAATCGTCAAGAAGATTGGACTTCGCGTCTCGGGCGCGTCGCGCGGCGACGACGAGACGTTGATCGTCGAGGCGACGCCGGACGGCGAGGAGAAGGCGCTCCCTGATGGCCGGCTGGCGGTCAAGGACCTCTCCGACGCGCGTCTGCTGGTGATCGCCGACGTTCTGGCGAAAAGCGTCGCCCTGGGGCGCGACGAGCGCCGGGTCAACGCCGTCTTCGACACGATCGAACCTTTCGCCGCCGAGCTTGCGGCGAAGGGCAGTCCGCCATGGAAGCGCAAATCGATGTTGGAGCTGATGGGCCAGACTCTGCTCGTGCGCCACCGCGTCTCGGGCCGCGTCGCCGTCGACGACAAGCCGGATGTGCTCTGGGATCGGCCGGACCTCGAACGGCTCTATGCGCGGCTCGAGGACGAATATGAGCTCACGCCCCGCGCGCGCACGCTCAACGCCAAGATCGACGTGATCGGCGAGACCGCCCGCGCGCTGACCGATCTCATCGACGCGGCGCGCTCGGTTCGTTTGGAGTGGACGATCATCATTCTGATCGCGATGGAAATCGTTCTTACCCTGTTCCAGATGTGGGTCGCGCGGCTGCACTGAGCGCGTCTTCGACCTCGCGCAACGGCGTTTCGCCCGCGATCCATTTGAAGCTCGGGAGCTGGTGGCGCGCGAAGGTGAACTGCCGTTTGGCGTAGCGGCGCGTGTCAAGCTGGCTGCGCAAAATCGCTTCTTCCCGCGTCAGCGTTCCATCGAGATAGGCGATGAGATGCGGGACGCCATGGGCGCGCATCGCCGGCAATGCGGGATCAAGTTGGCGCGCCTTCAGCGTCGCGACTTCCTCGATCGCGCCTTCTCGCGCCATCTTCTCGAATCGCGCGTCGATGCGCGCGTAGAGCGTCTTGCGCTCGGGCGCGAGGAAAAAGGCCGCGCATTCGGACGCGTTCAGGAGCGGCGGCCCGCGCAGGCCATGAAAGGAGACGAGCGGTCTGCCTGTCGCCTCCAGCACTTCCAGCGCCCGCAGCAGCCGCTGCGGATCGGTGTCGCGCAACGTCGCCGCCGTGTCCGGATCGCGGGCCGCGAGTTCGGCGTGAAGCTCTTGCGGGGTCTTGTCCTGCGCCCAGGCGCGCAGGGCGTCGCGCACCTCGCCGGGCGCCGCCGGAATGTCCGAGAGCCCGCTAAGCGCCGCCTTGAAATACATGCCGGTGCCGCCGACAACGACTGGCGTCAGCCCGCGCGCCTCGACGTCGCGCAGCGCGCGCGCGAAATCCTCAAGCCAGCGGCCGACGGAATAATTCGTCGCCGCGTCGACATGGCCGAAGAGAAGATGTGGCGCGGCGCTCTCCTCTTCGAGCGTCGGACGCGTGGTGATGATCCGCAGGTCGCGATAGACCTGCATCGAATCGGCGTTGACGAGCGCGCCGCCAAGGCGTCGCGCGAGCGCCAGCGCCAGCGCGGACTTGCCGGAAGCCGTTGGACCTGCAATGAGAATGGCGCGCGCGCGCATGGCGCTATTGCCGCTGAAACGGTCGAGATGTCAAAGCCCATCGACTATGTCGCGACCTTCGTGGCCGGCCGGGGCGCTGGACTCAATGAACGAGCGGTGTCGGGCGCGCTCTTCGACGCCGGGCTGATCGACGCCGGACGCGACTGGCTCGCGGAGGGTCTCGCCGTCGACGCGTTTTTGTCGGGCGCCGGGCATGACCTCGCCGATTTGCGCGCGCGTCTGCAGGCGGCGATTTCCGACGATCCGATCGACGTCATCGTTCAGCCGACGACCGGGCGTCGCAAGCAGCTGCTCGTCGCCGACATGGATTCGACGATGATCGGACAGGAATGCGTCGACGAACTCGCCGGTCTTGTCGGCTTGCACGAACATGTCGCGGCGATCACCGAGCGCGCCATGCGCGGCGAGGTCGATTTCGAAAGCGCCTTGAAAGAGCGGGTCGCGCTGCTTGCGGGGGTGACGCTCGCTCAGATCGAGACGCTGCTGACGCGCATCACGCTGACTCCTGGCGCGCGTCAGCTGGTGCGCACGATGCGCGCGCATGGCGCCCATACGGCGCTCATCTCCGGCGGCTTCACGCAATTCACCGAACCCGTGGCGGCGCGCATCGGCTTTCACGAGACGCGCGCTAATCTTCTCGAATTCGCCAATGGCGCGCTGACCGGCGCGGTCGTCGCGCCGGTGCTGGGCCGCGAAGCCAAGCGCGCGGCGCTTGAAGAATTGCGCGAGGCGAGGGGGCTGCCGCGCGAGGCGACTCTCGCCATCGGCGATGGCGCCAATGATCTCGACATGCTGCGCGAGGCGGGGCTGGGGCTGGCCTTCCACGCCAAGCCGAAAGTGGCGCAAGCGGCGGACGCGCGCATCGATCACGCCGATCTGACGGCGGCGCTCTATGCGCAGGGATTTCGTCGTGAGGAATTTGTGGATTGACTCGGCGCTGATCTCAGTTCAGCTCGAGATCACGGCGCGTCTTGAAGGAGAGGACTGCGATGCCGGTCGAAGGCGCGAGCGTCTACATCCTGCTTTGCGCCGACGGCAGCTATTACGCAGGTCTGACGCGCAAAGAGGTCGAGACCCGCATCAGCGAACATAATCTCGGGATCAACGCCGACTATACGACGCGGCGCCGACCGGTGAAGCTGGTCTGGTCCGAACGATTCGATCTATTGACTGACGCCATCGCGACGGAACGGCGCATCAAGGGCTGGAGCCGCGCCAAGAAGGAAGCGCTGATCAGGGGCGATTATGAGGCGCTATCGGCGTTGGCGGCGCGACGCATCAAAAAGCAGTCCTCATCCTGAGGAGCGCCCGCAAGTCGGGTTTACCCGACTTGCGCATTGAATGTCGATCTCGGGCAAGCCCGAGATCGAGGCGCGTCTCGAAGGACGAGGACTGCGCGATTCAGAATTGGCGCAATGTGATCACAGCGGCTGGAATGTTGCTTACTTGAGACGGCTCCTCGTCCTTCGAGACGGCCGCTACGCGGCCTCCTCAGGATGAGGAGCCTTGGATTGCGCAGTATTTGGCGCACACACCCCGATCGCTTGCGCACTATAGAGACCGCGTCACCCCGCAGTCCTCATCCTGAGGAGCGCCGCAGGCGCGTCTCGAAGGACGAGGACTGCGGATCGCAGTTCCCTTCACTTCTTTTTCTTTGCCGCCTTGTGCTTTGCTTGCGCCAAATCAGATCCCGCCACCGACTTAACATCTTTAGAAGATGCCTTGCTTCTGAGAAGTTTCGAAGCTTTCGATGCATCGCGTTTCGATGTCGTCATTTTGATCTCCAAATGAAAGTCTCACGCCAATCTGTGAGATTTGTGAAATCTCGTAACAGCGTACTAGCATTGCTCAACTACACCCCGTCGTCGCGCCGCAGGTCTCGCATTTCAGACATGTCCCGTTGCGCACCAGCGTGAAATTGGCGCATTCGGGGCAGGCTTCGCCGACATAGCCTTTCATGCGCGCTTCGGCGCGTTTTTCGGCGATGCCGGTGACGGTCTTGGTCGGCTCGGTCCAGCCGAGCGACGTCAGCGCCTCGGCTTCGCGAAGAGCTTCGGGCGAGGGCTCGCCGCGCAGCGCGACCGCGCCGCCGATGTTTCGAGCGGCGCCAAAAGCTTCGCCGCCGCCTTGCACCACCATCAGCCTGTCGGTCTTGGAGCGCAGCAATCCGCGCGAGACGACGGAGTTCGTCTCTGGCGCCTTGCCTTCATGCTGACCCTTGCCGAGCACGTCATGGCCGACGTCCTCGGGCGAGACATGGGCGAGATCGTTGCGGCCGAGATAGGAAACGGCGAGTTCGCGGAACACATAGTCGAGGATCGAGGTCGCATATTTGATCGCGTCATTGCCCTGCACCGGACCCGCGGGCTCGAAGCGGGTGAAGGTGAAGGCGTCGACATATTCTTCGAGCGGCACGCCATATTGAAGCCCGAGCGAAATCGCGATGGCGAAATTATTCATCAACGAGCGGAAGGCGGCACCCTCCTTATGCATGTCGATGAAGATTTCGCCTAAGCGTCCATCTTCATATTCGCCGGTGTGCAGATAGACCTTGTGTCCGCCGACGGTCGCCTTCTGAATGTAACTCTTGCGCCGGTTTGGCAGCTTCTCGCGCTCGCGGATCACCTGATGCACGACGCGCTCGACGATGCGCTCGGCGATCGCCGCGGCGCGGGCCGGCATATTGGCGGTCACGACTTCCTCGACGGCGTCCATCGCGTCGATGTCGTCGTCGCCTGCGATGAGTTGCGCGGAGAGCGGCTGCGAGAGCTTCGAGCCGTCGCGATAAAGCGCATTGGCCTTGAGCCCGAGGCGCCACGACAGCAGATAGGCCTGTTCGCAATCTTCGATCGAGGCGTCGTTCGGCATGTTGATGGTCTTGCTGATCGCGCCGGAGATGAAGGGCTGCGCCGCCGCCATCATGCGGATATGCGAGTCGACCGAGAGATAGCGCTTGCCCGTGCGTCCGCACGGACTGGCGCAGTCGAACACCGGATAGTGTTCGCGCTTGAGATGCGGCGCGCCTTCCAGAGTCATCGCGCCGCAGACATGCACATTCGCCGCCTCGATCTCGGATTTGGCGAAGCCGAGATGGGAGAGAAGATCGAAGTTCTTGTCGTCGAGCGCGGCCGCAGGAACTTTCAACGTCTCGGTAAGGAAGTCGGGTCCGAGCGTCCATTTGTTGAAGACGAATTTGATGTCGAAAGCCGATGGCAGCGCCGCCTCGATCGCGGCGATTTTCTCGTCGGTGAAGCCGCGCGCGCGCAGGCTCGTGGTGTTGATCGCGGGGGCGTTGGAGAGCGAGGCATGGCCGACGGCGTAGGCCTCGATCTCGGCGATGTCGCTTTCGCGATAGCCGAGCGCCCGCAGACCCTCGGGCACGGCGCGGTTGACGATCTTCAAATACCCGCCGCCGGCGAGCTTCTTGAATTTCACCAGCGCGAAGTCGGGTTCGATCCCGGTCGTGTCGCAATCCATGACGAGGCCGATGGTGCCGGTCGGCGCGACGACGGTGACCTGCGCATTGCGATAGCCATAGAGTTCGCCTTGCGCGAGCGCTCTGTCCCAGGCGGCGCCGGCGCGCTCGATCAAAAGCTGATCGGGACAGGCGGGTTTGTCGAGCGGCACGGGCGCCGTCGCGAGCTGTTCATAGCCGACGCGTTCGCCATGGGCGGCGCGGCGATGATTGCGGATCACCCGCAGCATCGCCTCGCGATTCTCCATGAAGCGCACGAAGGGCCCGCGCTCCTTGGCCATTTCCGCCGAGGTCGCGTAGCAGACGCCGGTCATGATCGCTGACAACGCGCCGGCGATGGCGCGGCCGGCCTCGCTGTCATAGGCGACGCCCGACGACATCAGAAGGCCGCCGACATTGGCGAAGCCGAGACCGAGCGTGCGATAGTCATAGGAAAGCTGCGCGATTTCTTTTGAGGGAAACTGCGCCATCAGCACTGAGATTTCGAGCACGACAGTCCACAGCCGCACGGCGTGTTCGTATGAATCGACGTCGATGCGCTTCGTTTCGTTATCGCGAAACTGCAACAAGTTCAGCGAAGCGAGGTTACAGGCCGTGTCGTCGAGGAACATATATTCAGAGCACGGATTCGACGCGCGAATGGGACCGCCCGCCGGGCAGGTGTGCCAGTCGTTGATCGTCGTGTGGAACTGAATGCCGGGATCAGCCGAAGCCCAGGCGGCGTAGCCGATCTTTTCCCACAGCTCGCGGGCTTTCAGCGTCTTTGCGACCTTGCCGTCGAGGCGCTTGATGAGGCTCCAGTCGCCGTCCTTCTCGACCGCGCGCAGAAACTCGTCCGTAACGCGCACGGAATTGTTGGAATTCTGGCCGGAGACGGTGAGATAGGCTTCGCTGTCCCAGTCGGTGTCATAGGTGTCGAAGTGGATGTCCTTGTAGCCCTGCTTGGCGAATTGAACGACCCGCTTGATGTAATTGTCCGGCACTTCGTTGCGGCGCGCGAGCTTGATCTCGCGCTTTAAGGCCGGATTGATCTCGGGGTTGAAGCAGTCGTCGCCGGGGCCTTCGCAATTCACGCAGGCGCGCATGATCGCCTTGAGATGTTTCTTGACGATCTTGGAGCCGGTGACGAGCGAGGCGACCTTTTCCTCTTCCTTCACCTTCCAGCCAATGAATTGCTCGACGTCGGGGTGATCGATGTCGACGACGACCATCTTCGCCGCCCGCCGCGTCGTGCCGCCGGATTTGATCGCGCCCGCCGCGCGGTCGCCGATCTTGAGGAAGGACATCAGGCCCGAAGAGGAGCCGCCGCCGGAAAGCTTCTCCTTCTCGCCGCGCAGTTTCGAGAAATTGGTGCCGGTGCCGGAGCCATATTTGAACAGCCGCGCCTCGCGCACCCAGAGGTCCATGATGCCGCCGTCATTGACCAGATCGTCGGCGATCGACTGGATGAAACAGGCGTGCGGCTGCGGATGCTCATAGGCCGATTTCGACTTCACCATCTTGCCATTGGCGAAATCGACGTAGAAATGGCCCTGGCTCGGCCCGTCGACGCCGTAAGCCCAATGCAGGCCGGTGTTGAACCATTGCGGGGAATTGGGCGCCGCCATCTGCATGGCGAGCATGTAGCGAAGCTCGTCGCTGAACGCCTGGGCGTCATCCTCCGTGTCGAAATAGCCGCCCTTCCAGCCCCAATAGGCCCAGGCGCCGGCGAGACGGTCGAAGACCTGCTTGGCCGAGATTTCGGAAACGTGGCGCTGATCCTTGGGGAGTTCCGACAGCGCCTCTGTATCGGCGACGGAGCGCCACAGGAAGGAAGGAACCGCGTTCTCCTCGACGCGCTTCAAGCGCGCCGGCACGCCCGCCTTGCGGAAATATTTCTGCGCCAGAACGTCGGCCGCGACCTGGCTCCACTGGTTCGGGACGTCGATATTGTCGAGGGAGAAGACGATCGAGCCGTCGGGGTTGCGGATTTCGCTCTTCGTCGTACGGAACGCGATGTTCGCATAAGGAGATTCGCCAGCCTTGGTGTAGCGCCGCTCAATTTTCATCGTTCCATCCCCTCAAGGCGCAGGCGTCCGCCCGCGCGCAGCCGTCGGCCGGACGCCGTAAGATAATTGCGATACGCAGGATACGTGCGCCCCGTCGCGACGTTCGGAACCGCCGCTGGGACAAGAACACGCAGGTAACTAGAAAGCGCGCTGACGCCTCGCTCGCGCTTGCTGCGTTGGAACGTCTTTTGGAGCGTTCTTCGCCGCGTCATCGCAGCTCCTAAGCTGTGCGAGTCTTCCGCCTGCGTCAACAAGATATTGTGTCGGGTGTTAAAAAATCGCCAACATGTGGAAAATTTAGTGGATGTCGGGGAAAATTCCAGTCGCCCGGGGAGAGCAGCCTCCGCCATCTCGCGAGATTCGGCAAGGGGAGTCATTTCGGCGTGGAGTTGCGACAATCAAGCCGCTGCGCGCTTGTCGCGAAGCGCCAATTCTGAACTGGCGTCCTCGTCCTTCGAGACGCGGCGTTCAGCAACTCCTCATGATGCATGATGAGGACGGCTTCTCACGGCCACGAGGCGCGCTATCGCCTTCAGCTCCATCAAGCAAAGTGAGCAACTCTTGCACCATCGCCCGCGCCTCCGCAGCGAGCGCCTTGCGGTCTTTGCCCTTCGTCTCGATCGGCGCGCCAAAGATGATGTGGCAGCGCGCGCCGCCGCGCTTCATCAGGCTCCACAGATGCGGCAGGAAGGTCATGTCGCCATACCAGCCGACATCGATCCTGCGCGCGCCGTCGGAATAGGCGATCGCGACCGGCGCGAGCGCCGGCGTCTCGCCGCGCGCGGCCATTGCCTCCAGCGGCGCGAAATGCGCCGAGCGAAACGGCAGAACGTCAGCGCCGTCGCTCGACGTGCCTTCGGGAAAGACGACGAGATCGCCGCCAGCGCGCATAACCTCGGCGAGCGAGTCGTTGACGCGCGCGACATCCTGCCTTGCGCCTCGTTCGACGAAGACCGTGCCCTGTAGCCGCGCCAGCAGTCCGAGCACGGGCCAGTTCGCGACTTCGCGCTTCGCTAGAAAGACGAATGGAGAGAGGCTCGCCAGCGCGATGATGTCGGTCCAGGAGACATGGTTGGCGACGACGAAGCGCGGCGCGTCGCTGGGCAGGGCGCCCTGCGCCTCGATCCTAATGCCGATGACGGCGCAGATCGCGCGGCAGAAGCGCGTCTGGATCGCGTGCTGAATCGGCCAGCCGCGCCGGCGCGCCAGCGCTTGCACGGGAACGACAAAGACGAAGGCGGCGGCCAGCGTGAGGGCGAAGGCGAGCGCGCGCAGATAGGCCATCCCGACGAGATGAAGTTGCGATGAGACGATCGTGTGACAGCTCGCGTCGCTAAGTTGGCGGCGCGCCAAAGGTCGAGCGCGGCGACGGCGAATGAGAATGCAAAATTGATTTGCAGATTTCAGTTTCGCTGACGTTTTGCGGCGCGTTGACGCCTGGCCTTGTCCGGCGGGCTTCGCCAGCGCAGAATGGTTTTGACATTCAGCCCCTGGCTGCGGATTGCAGCTCGATAATCTGAAAGCGGCATCATGTTTCAAGGGCTGCGACTTTTCAGCGCTCAACGCATGTTTCGCGCGAATTCCTCTCCTTCCCGATCATGGCGGGGATTCGCCGCGGCGCTCTTCGCGCTCGCGGCCAGTCATGACCTCGCTTTCGCGCAGCAAGCGCGGACTGGCGGCGTTCTCGCTGACGGCGACGCGGTGACGACCGGGTTTTCCGGGGCGACGGCGCCAACGCTCATCGCGCCGAAGGTTAATCCGGTCGACCAAACCTTTATCGATCTAAACGGGCCGGCGCTGCGCGTCATCGATCTTCAGGGACCGTTCGCGCCGCCGCAGGCGCAGTTTCTGCAGGCGCCGAAGCCTTTCACCCTCACCGCCAGCCAGATCGGCCAAGTGTTTGCGGTCGCATTGGATAATGCGTCGCCGCCGAATATTTACGCCGCTGCGACTTCCGCCTATGGGCTGCCGATCGTCGCCCCGAATCCGAGCGGCGCGAGCGCGCCGGTTCGGGCGAAGCAGGGGGCGCCAAACGCGAGTTTCATGCCGGGCCTATTCGGCCCCGCAACGCTTCGCGGCGGCCCCGGCTCGATCTGGCGCATCGATGGCGCGACGGGCGAAGCGCGGCTGTTCGCCAATGTGACGCTTGACCAGACGCCGAATGCCGGCCCCGCGCTCGGCGGGCTCGCATATGACGCCGTCTCCAACAACCTGTTTGTGGCCGATCGCGGCGCCGGCATGATTCACCGTTTCGACATGGCCGGCGCGGAACGCAGTCGCTACGACCACGGCGTGCAGGGGCGGCCCGGCGCCGGCTTGCCGGCGGCGCCGTTCAATCCGTCCGCTCGTCTCGATATCGCCAGCGCGCAGTTCAAAACCGACGACCCCGCGACATGGGGTTATGCGCCCCCCGAACGCCGGATATTCGGCCTCGCGATTCACGCCGGCCGACTTTTTTACGCGGTCGCGGAGCGAATGCAGATCTGGTCGGTGGGCATTATGCCGGACGGATCATTCGCGCCCGATGCGCGGATCGAAGTCACGGTTCCGCCCGGTGCGGGCGCGACGGAAATCTCCAAGATCGCCTTCGACGAGCAGGGGCGGATGCTGCTCGCCGAGCGCGCCGCCCCAACCGGCGCTTACGACTTCGGCGCATTGGCGCAGCCCGGAATCGGACGCGTCCTGCGTTACACGCCGGCGGCCGGAAGCGAAGGCGCCGCCTGGCAGGCGGCTCCCGACGAATATGCGATCGGTTTTTACGGCCAGATGAGAAACGGCGATGGTGGCGTCGCGCTCGGCTATGGCTATGATCCGGCGGGTAAGCTCAATCGCGCGTCCTGCGGCGGTTTTGTTTGGTCGACGGGAGAGCAGCTGCGCGTGTCCGCCAACGCTGGTCTCGTCGCCGATCTGGCCAAGGGCGGGCCAGCGAACGCCAATGGCATGCAGGGCAATGGCGCGGACCTCGTTCGGCCGGCCAATGCGCCGCCGACAGCGAGTTATTTCGTCGATTATGACGATCGCTTCGACGATCCGAACGCCCGCGGCGTTCTCGGCGACGTCGCGATCCGTCGCAATTGCGCGGCCGGGCCCGGCGCGCCTGCGGCCGCGCCGTCGGGTCCCCAACCGGCGCCCGCCGCGCCGATGGGTCCTGGGCCGGGGCCGACGCCAGGACCGGGTCCCGGACCCGGGTCCGCGCCGGGTCCCGGACCGGGGTTTGGGCCGGTGGAAGGCGGCTTCCTTCCCTGGATAGATGAAGACGGCCCAGGCCCCTGGTGGGACGATGGTCCGCCGCCGCCCCCGCCAATTTGCCCGCCGGGCTCGCACCTTGCGACAAATGGCTTGCAGTGCTGCCCCTTGGGCCAGATTCCGGGTTTTGGAGGCGTTTGTCAGCCGATATGCCCCAATGGCGCCGCCGGTCTCGAATGCTGGCACGGATTCCAGCCGGGCCAGGGTCCTGGTCCTGGAGGGCCGGGCATTTGCTGGAACGGCGCGGCGCCGACGAAAATCCCGGGTTGCGCGCCGAACACGCTCGCCTGCAACAAATGCCCGAAGTCGCCGCTGAAAAAGTGTCCCGCCGGTTTCAATTTGGTCACCGCTCCGCCGGGCGTCCCAGCCGTCACATGGCTTTGGAGCAACGCGACCTGCGTGGCGAGCCCGGCGCAGGCGGCTTGCTCGCCCGGCACGACAGTTTGCGCGGCGTGGGGGACGTGCGCCGCCGGCGCGCAGGTCGGCCTGGACGGCCTATGCCACCCGGCCATGTGTCCCGCGGGTCAGACGGCCTTTCGCGTCAACAAATGCTGTTTGAACGGCGCGGCGCCGAATGCGCTTGGGCAATGTCCCGGCATTCCGGCGCCGCCGCTGTGGTTCCTCGACTTTCTCGCAACGGGAAGCGGGCCCTGCATTCCGCCGAACTGCTCCTATTACGAGTTTACGGTCGTCGGCGGCGAGCGCTTCGGTCGCGGGTCGCTCACCCAGCGCATCACTTTGCCGCCGGGATCCAACTTTCCGGAGGCGCGCGTCACCCGCGCCCCCAAATATTGCCCGGCTTCGAGGTGGTCATGCTCGAAGGAGGGCGATGTCTTCACCTGCGGCGTCGAAGATTGCGGGCTTGCGGCCGGCGATCAGGTCGTGGTGCGGCTGGAAGGAAAGGTCGCTCCTGACCTGAAGGAGCCGCCGCCGGCGCCGATCGAGAAGACCGCTTGCGGCGTCCTCGAATGGCGCGAGATGACCGGTCGCAGTCCCACCGCGCCTGTCGATCAGCCGCGCGGCGAAGGGCGCGAGGCGCCAACGCGGCAACCGCAAGCGCAACGCGAAACGACGGGCGGCGTCGTCACGCCCAGCAAAAAAGCCTGCTGGACGATTCGCATTGCAGGGAAGACGCCGGCGCCGCCGGCTTGTCCGCCCAATTACGCCGCCACCGCAGATGGCCAGTGTTGCCTGAGCGCGCAGATCACATCGGGCGGCGTTTGTTGTCCGGCTGGGCAGCGACCGGATGCGCAGAGAGCGGCTTGCGTCGCCGCCTGTCCCGGCGGCCGCGTTTGGAACGGCGCGGCCTGCGCCTGCCCGCCTGGCGCAACCGAGCGGCGGGGGCGATGCGTCGGAAGGAAATTCACGCCGTCGCTTCCGGTTCCGCCGCCGCCGGTCATCGAGCGCCTGCCCTGCCCGCCGGGGACGGTGGGCAGATGGCAGCCGAACTGCCGTCCGATCGTCGTGCGGGAGCCTTGCCCGCCCGGCACCGTGGGCAGATGGCAGCCGAATTGCCGTCCGATCGTCGTGCGGGAGCCTTGCCCGCCCGGCACCGTGGGCAGATGGCAGCCGAACTGCCGGCCGATCGTCGTGCGGGAGCCTTGTCCGCCCGGCACGGTGGGCAGATGGCAGCCGAACTGCCGGCCGATCATCGTGCGGCAACCTTGTCCCCCCGGCACGATCGGCAGATGGCAGCCGAATTGCCGGCCGATCGTCGTGCGGCAGCCTTGTCCGCCCGGCACGGTGGGCAGATGGCAGCCGAATTGCCGGCCGATCGTTGTGCGGCAGCCTTGTCCGCCCGGCACGATCGGCAAATGGCAGCCGAATTGCCGGCCGATCGTCGAACCGCGGCATTGCCCTCCAGGCACGGTCGGCGCGCCGCCATACTGCCGCCCAATCTTCAGGCCCCCGCCAGGAGGGCAAACACGGGAAGGGCCCGGGCAACGAACGCCGGATTTCAGAGGGCGCGGCTTTGGCGTTCCGCTGTTCCAGAGGTGAGACGCAAAGTTTTTGCGAACCCAGCCGTTCGATCTGAACCAAACGCGCGGCTGGGGCGTCCTCGCTCATCAGCCGCGCGCCGCATCCAAAAGGAAAAACCGTACCATCTCTCGCGATGCGTGGGGACCCTGACGATCGGCGAATGAGCCGGCCGGATTGCCGCCCGACCAGGCGTGGCCGAGACCCTCGACGGTCCAATGCTCCAACTGAGGAACGCCGCGCGAATCTGCGATGAGGATGCGGCTGTAACTGCGGCCGCCCGCCGACCCGGATTCGCGTGTTTCGCGCGCGAGCGCTTCGGCAAGATCGAGCCTAGCCCTTGCAATGATCGTTTCCGCGTTGGTCGGATGCACCTTCTGATCGGCTTCGCCGTGGAAGACGATGGTCCGCACGCCGTATTCAGACATCAACGCGCGCGCCGCGCCGAATTCCAATTTCCCGCTCATCGCCGCGACGGCGGAAGCGACGTCGCTCGCAGAGCCATGCGCGAGGCCGGAATGGATGCCCACCCCGGCGTAAAGCTCGGAATAGGTCGCGGCCATGGTCGCCGCCATGGCGCCGCCGGCCGACAATCCCGCCACATAGACGCGCGCCTCGTCAACGCGCCACTCCGCCATGACGGCGCGAGTCACGCCGGCGATGAGGCTCGGCTCGCCCTTCTCCCGCGTCTGATCCGCCGGGTTGAACCAGTTCCAGCAGCCCATCTGATTGGCCTGGGTCGACTGCGCCGGATAGGCGACGAGGAAACCATGTTCTTCGGCAAGCTCATTCATCCGCGAGCCCAGGGCAAAGTCGTCCGGGTTCTGCGCGCAGCCGTGAAGCATCACGATCAGAGGCCGTTTGCCGTCTCCGAGGCTCTTTGGCGCATAGACCTTATAGTCGCGGGCGCCGGCCGGGCCGACATAGCTGCGCGAGACATAGACGGCGCCCGTCGGAACGTCGATTTGCGGAGTTTTCCGCAGGGCGACAAGCGCGCTGTTTTGATCGAGGCCAGGAAGACCGGCGTGACGCAGCAGCTCCACCGTCTCGCCGAGCGGACGGCGCAGACGAAAAGTTGGGGCATGCGGCTCGGTGTGCGCGGCCGGCTCCGGCGCTGGCGGCGCGTCGGCGCCAGGCGTCAGTGCGCGCATTAGCACGCGCGTCGCTTCCGTGAGATTTTGCTCGCGCGTCAATCGCGTCGCCCTGTTCAAGGCGCTCGTCAGGATGTTTTTCATTTTGTCTACGCCTCGCGGGAGGGTGGGAAAGGTCAACTGATGCGATCCTGGAGCGCCGCCTTGACGGACTTGCTGGCTTGCAGCGCGCCGAGCACGCTGATGGATTCAATGGTCTCGCGCGCCAATTCTGGCGTGACGTCTTCGGCGATTGACGCCAGTCCCAGGACATGGACGCGCAGTCTGCGACCAGCCGCCTTCACCGCCTCGAGGTCTTCGCGGCTGTAGTGGCGCAAGCCCAATTCCATCGTATTGCGCACGATGGACTGTTTGACTGCGTCCGAATGCGCGCCGAGCTGGTTGCGGATCGCCGTGCGGATGAAGTCGGTGCGGTTCGAATAGAAGCCCTCACGCACCAAGAGATCGATATGGCCGAGATCGACATATCCGAGATTGATCGTGATCTTCTCGGCCTCAGGCGGCTTTTCTCGCAGTTTGTAGATGTCACCCATAGCCATCCCTCAACCATCTGTCTGGATGGTATATGGATGGTCAAAGGGCCGTCTGCAAGTGGCATGAGGAACGACTTCTGCGGCGACGGGCGAACCGCTTACTAGCGCCGCCCCGGTCGAGTTCTCGCCTCGCCGCGCTCCTTGCTTGACGCCGCCGCTTCAGGCGCCCTTATGTGCGGCCTGCCGCCTCATAGGGTGGCCAAGGTCAGGATTCTCGGGAGAACCTTATGACGTTTGTGCTTGCGCGCCGCGCCTTTGCCGTTGCGGCCCCCTCGCTTCTTGCCGCCGGACTGCTCGCTGCGCCGGCTCTGGCGCATGGTCCCTCGCGCCAGAAGGTCGTCGAAAAGATCGAGATCAACGCGCCCGCCGCGAAAGTGTGGGAGATCATCGGCAATTTCCAGGATCTCAGTTGGCATCCAGGCGTCGCCAAGACGGAAGGAACCGGCGGCAATTCCGCCGACGCCAAGCGCAAGCTGACGTTGAAAAACGGCGGCGTCATCGATGAGACGCTCACCAAATATGACGCCGAGGGCAAGTCGATGAGCTACAAGATCGACGCCGTCGACGTGAAGGTGCTGCCGGTCAATAATTACGCTGCGACAATCAGCGTGAAGGAAGACGGCGGCAAGAGCGTCGTCGAGTGGAAGGGCGCCTTCTATCGCGGTTTCATGAACAATGACCCGCCGCCGGAGCTCTCCGACGAAGCGGCGGTTAAAGCGGTGACCGATGTCTACAAGGCGGGTCTTGCCGCGTTGAAGGCGA
This sequence comes from Methylocystis sp., assembly GCA_022843405.1. Lineage (GTDB taxonomy): Bacteria > Pseudomonadota > Alphaproteobacteria > Rhizobiales > Beijerinckiaceae > Methylocystis. The sequence continues at coordinate 24,039 of JALHNQ010000004.1, forward strand.
AGGCGGAGGGCAAGTAAGCGCCGCGCCATGCGCCAAGCGCAAGTAAACATCGCGCCAGTCAATATCGCCGCAACGCGCCGGCGCTTTCTTGGCGGCGCGGTGGCGCTTGCTTTGTTCCTGCCGGTCGCCGCGCGCGCGGCGCATGGCGCGTCGCCGCTCAAGGTGGTCGAGACGGCGATCGTCGATGCACCGCCTGAAAAAGTCTGGGCTGTGGTCAGCGACTTCGCCCACGCCGACTGGCTGCCGGGCGTCGAACGCGTCGAAGCGTCTGGCGGCGATATTCCCGACCGCGCGCGGCGCCGGCTGATCATGGCCGACGGCGGCGTCATCGAGGAGCTGCTAACCAAGCGCGACGCCGAGCGCATGATGCTTGGCGTGCATCGCGAAGGCGACGACGTAAAACGTCTGCCGGCGACCAATTACACCGCGCTGATTACGCTGCGGCCAACCGAAGGCGGCAAGACGCAGGTCGAATGGAAAGCGCGTTTCTACCGCGGCTATCCCAACAACGATCCGCCGCCGGAACTGAACGACGACGTCGCCATCGCGGCGGTGACGGCGCTGCAGCGCGCCTATCTCGCGGCGTTGAAGGCGAAGGCGGAGGGGAGATGAGGCTTCAACGCGTCATGCCCGCGCTTGTCGCGGGCTTCCATGCCAAGACGACGCGACGCGTCGCAGGAAAAGGGGCCAACCGCTTCGCGCGTGCGTGGATGGCCGGGACAAGCCCGGCCATGACGGCGGGATGGTTTCTCGCCATTGCCTTCCTCACTCCCCCCGCCATCGCCGACGAAGCCTTCGTCACCGCGCAAGGCGCCGATGCGCTGTCGATCGTCGATCTTTCCAAGATGGAGACCGTCGCGACCCTGCCGATCGGCGGCAAGCCGGCCGGAATCGCCGTGTCGCGCGACGGCGCGCGCGCCTTCGTCACCAGTCCCGAAGGAAAGTTTCTCACCGTTATCGACGCGGCGACCCGCAGGATCGAAAAGCGCATTCCGGTCGAAGGCGGGCCGCTCGGCGTCGCGGCGAGTCCTGACGGCAAGCGCGTTTATGTCGCCGATCTCTACGGCCGGCGCCTAGTCGAAATTGATCTTGCAAGCGGCGCGCAGCGCAGCGTCGGCGTCGGCGCCATGGCGTCGGGGGTGGCGGTCGCGCCCGACGGCAAGACAATCGTCGTCGCCGACCGCGACGACAATGCGCTTTCCTTGATCGACGCGGCGACATTTTCTCGGGTGGCGACGGCGCCGGTCGGCAAACATCCTTTTGGCGTGGCGATCGACGCGTCCGGCGCGCGCGCCTATTCCGCCAATGTCGAATCGGATGACGTAAGCGTCGTCGATCTAACCGCGCGCAAACTCGTCGCGACGCTCAAATGCGGCAGCAGGCCTTACACCGTGGCGCTCGCCAAGGGCCGAATCTTCGTCGCCAATCAGCACGGCGACAGCGTCAGCGTCTTCGACGCCGAGAGTCTGGCGCCGCTGGAGACTCTGAAAGTCGGCGAATATCCGGAAGGTCTCGCGGCGAGCAGAGACGGCGCCCGCGTCTATGTCGCCAACTGGTTCTCGAACGAGCTTTGGGCCCTCGACGCGCAGACGCTCAAAGTTGTCGGCAAGGCCGAAACCGGCGACGGGCCGCGCGCCTTCGGCGCCTTCATACGCGAGACCGAATGACGCGCGTCACGTTTCGATGTGTTCAGGCCGCGCGCCGAGCCCCATGAACCGCGCCGGCAGGCGGCGCAGCAGCGGCATGGCGTCGAAGAGGCGCAGGACCAGCGGCGCTTCCAGGGGCTTGTCGGCGGCGAGCACGCTGCGCACCACGCGATTTTGGATGAAGAGCTGAATCGCCTGCGTCACGCGCGTCGGAAATTCCCGCCGCCGCTTGGGCGGCGTCGCCGATGCACAGCAGTCCGGGCCGGCCCAGGAGAAATCCGGCGATCAAGCCGGCCGGGCCGCCGCCGACGACGCAGCATTGAGCGGAGAGGGTCGCGGTCATGGGGTGCTCCTGTTCTACGCCGGGCGAGCGCAAGTGTTCTACGCCGGGCGAGCGCAAGCGCGCGCGATGGCCGATCCCAGGCCGCCGCAAGGCTGGACATTGACGCCGGCAGACGCAATAAGGGGCCACGAAATTCGGGGACGCCAGCTACATGTCCTACATCATTCGCTTTTTCACCTGGTGGAACCAGGCCACGCTCAGCACCGGCCTGTGGACCTTGCTGTATGGCGAGCGCGTCGGCGAAGACGAGTTCGGCAATGTCTATTACCGCCGGCGCGGCGGCAAGATCGATGCGGCGCTGGGGTTCGAACGGCGCTGGGTGATTTACAAGGGCTATTGCGAAGGTTCGGCGACGCCGCCCGGCTGGTACGGCTGGCTGCATCACACGGTGGATACGCCGCCGACCGAGGAAACATACCGGGCGCGCGCATGGGAGCGACCGTATCAGGAAAATCTGACCGGAACGCCGCAGGCCTATCGTCCGCCGGGTTCCCAGCTTGCATTGGGCGAGCGTCCGCCTGCCGGCGGCGATTACGCGGCTTGGCGGCCTGAAGGCTGAGCGGCGCGGTTTCCATGGAAACGCCTTTGTTGCCTGTTCTGGTCGCCCGCCTGTTGTCCGGGCCGGCGGAGAATCATGCGGTGAACGGATGAGATTGCCCCTGTCCCTGGCGCCAGCGGCCCTCGGCGCGTGGGCGCTTTTTTCGGCCGGCGCGTCAGCCGATCCGATCCGACATCCGACCGCGGTTTTCGCCGGGCTCGACAAGACGACCGGCCGCATCATCAATTTCGACGTCGCCATCGACGAAACCGTGCAGTTCGGCGCGCTTCAAGTGACGCCGAAGGTTTGCAACACAAGGCCGCAGACTGAAACGCCGCAAACGACGGCCTTCGTCGAGGTCGACGAACTCCTGCTCAAGTCCGAGCGCGGGGCCGATCCGAAGCCGGAAGCCGCCAAGTCCGACGCAAAGCAGGAAGCCAAGCGCATTTTTTCGGGTTGGATGTTCGCCGCAAGTCCCGGCCTCCATGGCGTCGAGCATCCGGTCTATGACGTATGGCTTGTCGACTGCAAAGGCGGCAAGGAGACCGCGGCGCCGCCGCCCGCGGAGGCGACAACTGCGCCTGCGCCTGCAGCCCCGGCCGCCGAGGCTGAGGCGACGACTCCTCCCGAAGGCAAGAAGCGGCGCTCGCGCCGAGTCGAACCGACGGCGCCGCCGCCAATGGAAAATCAGCCGATCGGACCCGCCGATCAGGCTGCGCCGCTTCCCGTCGATCCGGAAGCCGGCGCTCCGCCGGAGCAAGCCCCGGCCGCACCGTCTCGAAAGAAGAAGCGGCGCGGCGATCAGCCGGCGCCCCCCGTGCCGCCGGCGAACGTGCCGTACTAGTTCTCCAGCGTCGCCAGCGCTTGCGTTCCGGTCACTCGCGCGTTTTTCGGCCAGACATAGAAGTCGGCTTTCGTCGTCAGCGCCAGTTCGAGGGCGCTGTGATATTCGTCGCGAGAAATCTCGATCGCGCCGAGCGAGGCGAGATGCGGCGTAATGAACTGCGTATCGAGCAGTTGGAAGCCGCCTTCTCTCAACCGGGCGACGAGGTGTGCGAGCGCCACCTTCGAGGCGTCGCGCTCCAGATGGAACATGCTTTCGCCGAAAAACGCGCCGCCCAAGGCGACGCCGTATAATCCCCCGACCAGGCGCCCGTCACGGCGGCACTCGACCGTATGGGCGTAGCCGAGATCGAACAACTCGCGATAGAGCCGGCGGATTTCGGCGTTGATCCAGGTCCGCTCGCGGCGGAAGGCCGGCGCGGCGCAAGCGTCGATCACTGCGTCGAAGTCGCGATCGACGTCGACGTCAAAACGGCCGGACCTCACGGTCTTGGCTAGGGAGCGCGACAGGGCGAAGCGGTCGAGCGGAAAAATCGCGCGCCGCTCGGGATCGACCCAGTAGAGCTGATCGTCCTCGGCGCTTTCCGCCATCGGAAAAAGACCGATGGAATAAGCTCTTAGAAGAAGATGCGGGGTGATCGCATAGGGGGCGTTGAGGCGCGACATGTCTTCAAGGATAGCGGCGCAAAAAGGCCGCGCCACCCTTCGAGGCCGACTTTCTGTCGGGAAGCCGAATTAATTTTGGTCGCGCGGCTGAGCTTTTCTCCGCGCCGCTCGACATTGGCGTCGCCGCCTTGGCGGCCGCTTACTTTCAAAATCCGGGCTCGATGCCGCCCGTCGCCAGAAAATGCTCCAGCCAGTGAATGTCGTAGATGCCGTTCTGCACGTCGGCGTTGCGCACCAGCGTTCGAAACAGCGGCAGCGTTGTGTCGATGCCGTCGACGATGAATTCGTCGAGCGCGCGACGCAGCCGCATCAGCGCCTCGGTTCGGTTGCGCCCATGGACGATGAGCTTGCCGATGAGCGAGTCGTAATTCGGCGGGATCACATAGCCCTGATAGACCGCCGAATCGACGCGCACCCCGACCCCGCCCGGAGGATGATAATAGGCGATGCGTCCGGGAGAAGGCCGGAAGCTGACCGGGTGTTCGGCGTTCACCCGGCACTCGATGGCGTGGCCGTAGAACCAAATGTCTTCCTGGCGCAACGAGAGCGGAGAGCCGGCGGCCACCCTGATCTGTTCGCATACGAGATCGACGCCGGTGATCGACTCGGTCACCGGATGCTCGACCTGAATGCGCGTATTCATTTCGATGAAATAGAATTCGCCATTCTCATAGAGAAACTCGACTGTGCCGGCGCCGGCGTATTGCATGTCGCGCATGGCGCGCGCGCAGATTTCGCCGATCTCCATGCGCTGCGCGTCATTGAGCGCCGGCGAAGGGCTTTCTTCCCAGACCTTCTGGTGACGACGCTGAAGCGAGCAGTCGCGTTCGCCAAGGTGCACGGCCTGGCCCTTGCCGTCGCCGAAGATTTGTATTTCGATATGACGCGGCTTATCGAGAAATTTTTCAAGATAAACCGTATCGTCGCCGAAGGCGGCCTTGGCCTCGGTGCGCGCGGTGGCGATGGCGATCGCAAGGTCGTGCGCATTGTGCGCGGTCTTCATGCCGCGTCCGCCGCCGCCGGACGCCGCCTTCACCAGAACCGGAAAGCCGATCTTTTCGGCGACCTTCATCGCTTCCTTCTCGCTCAGGATCGGGCCGTCTGACCCCGGCACGCAGGGGATGCCGAGCTTCTTTGCGGTCGACTTGGCCTCGATCTTGTCGCCCATCAGACGGATGTGCTCGGACTTCGGACCGATGAAGGTGATGTTGTGCTCTTCGAGAATCTCGGCGAAGCGCGCGTTCTCCGAAAGAAAGCCGTAGCCCGGATGCACGGCGTCCGCGCCGGTAATTTCGCAGGCGGAGAGCAGGGCGGGAATATTGAGATAGGAATCGCGCGCCGGCGCCGGTCCGATGCAGACCGACTCATCCGCCAGCTTGACGTGCATGGCGTCGGCGTCGGCGGTTGAATGTACGGCGACCGTCGCAACGCCCAATTCCTTGGCCGCCCGCAGGATGCGCAGCGCGATTTCGCCGCGGTTGGCGATGAGGATTTTGTCGAACATTCCTGGCGCCGCCTACTCGATCACCAGGAGAGGTTCGCCATATTCGACCGGCTGGCCGTCCTCGATCAGTATGGCGGTCACCACGCCAGACTTGGTGGCGACGATGTCGTTGAACGTCTTCATCGCCTCGATCAACAACAGCTTATCGCCGACCGAAACGCGCGCGCCGATCTCGATGAAGGGCTTGGCGTCGGGATTGGGCCGCAAGTAGGCGGTGCCGACCATGGGCGATTTCACCGCGTCGGCGAATTCAGCGGCGGGCTCCGCTGAGGCCGAGGCAGGCGAGGCCGCCGACTTTGGCGTCGGCGCCAAAGCCGCATGCACGGGCTGAATCGACGGCGGCGCGGCGACCACGCTCGTCACGGCGGCAGGCGTGCGCGCCGCGCGGATGCGCAAATCGCCCTTTTCCACCTCGAATTCGGTCAGATCGCTGTCGGCGACAAGTTCGGCGATCATGCGCAGAAGGTCCGCATCGATCGCGGTCGCATTTGCTGGCGCCGGCCTGCGGGAGGAAGCGGTGCGAGGCGGTTGAGCTTTGCGCGCCATAAGTGTTTCAGCTCTTTCTCGGTTCGTTTTCAAAGACAGCTTCGAGGGCAAGGATGTAGGACAGCGGTCCAAACCCCGCGATCACGCCGCGCGCCGCGGGCGAGATGAAGGAGCGGCTGCGAAAGCTTTCGCGGGCATGCACGTTAGAAAGATGCACTTCGATGACGAAGGCGTCCGCGCCCTTGATGGCGTCATGGAGCGCAACCGACGTGTGCGTCAGCGCGCCGGCGTTCAGGATGACCGGCGCGCCGGCCCCGCCGGCCTCGTGAATCCAGTCGACGAGGTCGCCTTCATGGTTGGATTGACGAAAGACGAGCGAGACGCCGCGATCGGCGCAACGCTGCTCCAGCATTGCGCGGATGTCGTCGAGAGTCGCCGTTCCATATATCGCCGGCTCGCGCCTGCCGAGAAGATTGAGATTGGGACCGTTAAGCACATGGACGGCTGACATAGCGCTTCCGAAACGTTCCCGAAATTCTCAAGGGCGGCAGGCCGTCTCTCTTAGCCTTATTGCCGCCGCAAAGGAAGCCCGCCTCCCGGCTAGCATACGGTCTTGCCGCATTTGCGCATGTTATCGATTTTGGCTTTCAATTGGGCGTAGGGCAGCCCGCCGATGATCGCCTCTTTGCCGATCACCCAAGCCGGCGTCCCGTCGAACCGCAGCTCATCCGCCAGTGACGCCACTTCCTTCAATGCGGCCTTCGTCTCAGCGCTCGCCATGTCCTTCTCGATCCGCGGCATGTCGGCGCCGATCTCCTTCGCGGCGGCCAAAGCCTGTTGCTTGCCGATGTGGCCGCGCGTCGAAAGCAGCTTGCGATGGAAATCCCAGAATTTCTGGCTGTCGAGCTGCATCCGCGCGGCGTTCGCGACCTGGGCCGCCTCTACCGAGTCCGGCCCGAGGACCGGGAAATCCTTCAGCACCACGCGAAGCTTGGGATCCGCTTCGATCAGCTTGGCGACCGAATTCATGGACTGCTTGCAGTAACCACAATTGTAATCGAAGAATTCGACCAGCGTCACATCGCCGCTGGGATTTCCCACAACCGCCTGGTTGGGCGAATTTACAATCTTGTCGCCATGCTGGCTGACGGCCTTTTCTCGCGTCGCGGCCTCGGCGACTTTTTCGCGCTTTCCGAGTTCGTCGATCGCGTCCTTGATGACTTCCGGATTGGTGAGGAGATAGTCATGCACGACTTTCTCGATTTCGACCTTCTGCTGGCCTGAAAATCCTTCTCCGAGAAGCGGCGCCGTCGGTCCAATGGCGAGAAGCGCGCCGGCGGCGAGCGGGACAAAAAACCTCATTGCATCCTCCTTTGCGCGACAGCGCGAGTGTATCAGGCGTATCCGCGCTTGGCGGCCAGGGCGCGCGCCCCGAGGGGCGCGCATCGCGGCGCTTTTAGCACGGGGGGCGACGGGCGTCCTCCCGACCTGAGAAATCCGAAATGTAACTAGGGCGGTTCAGCGAAATGGAGCCGCTCAGTGCGTCACGTTCGAGCGCACGCCGTCGTTCACCAGCACCGAACCCACGCCGTAGTTAAACTTCGCTTCGCCTAAGGTGCGCAACTGGAGTGTTACCATCACCGTCTGATTGCGGGCCGGCAGTCCCGTGTATGACTGCGGCTGATAGATTTGCGAATAATTGATCGACAGGGTTGTGCATTCGTCGTGGTAGCCGAAGCCGGCGCCAAGCGTCGCCACCGAGAACAGCGGCGCCGAGCCGGTGAGATTGATGCCGGTCAGCGTCGTCGTGAATGGCGCGAGCGTCGGATCGGTCAGCGAATTATACAGATAGCGGCTCATGTCGAAGGTGACGGTGCCGGTCATGAAGTAGTTTTTTGTAATATTATACTGTGCGGAAGCCGACAGGCCCTGCCGACGAATGTCGAAGCCGATGGCCTGCTGCGACGCGTAATTCGCATATTGAAGCTGGAGCGAGATTGGATCCAGGTTCATTGTGGCGAATATGTCCAGACGGCGCGCGCGCAAGTTGCCCTTGTCGAACCGGCCCTTGGCGACGAAGCTGAGGAGCGAGGAGGGCGCAAAGGCAAATCGCCCGACGATATCCGAGGCGCGCGAATTCAGGCCGGAATCGAGGCCGACATTCGCCGCGTCAGCCTGCGCGTAGGAGTTGGCGCCGGCGATCTGGCGCGATTGGCCGATCATCGTATTGATGAAGCCGCCATTGGGCAGCGACATCGTGGCTTGGCCGCCATAGTTGAGGCGCGTGCCTGTCTCGAACCGATCGTAGCCGGAGAATTTGCTCCATTCGAACAGGGTCGAATCGTCGAACACGAGGCTTTGCGCGTCGATGTTGACGAGCGACGGGATCGAAGTCTGATTGGAGCGCGCGACGACCTGCGCGATCGGCTCGAACACGATGTCGCCGACAAAGCTTCTGGCAAGGATTGGATAGCGCCATTCGGCGCCAATGCCCGGCAGCGCCTGGCCGCGGAAGCGATTGTCGGCGCCATCGAAGAACAGACCTTGCGCGCTGTTGGGAATCGGCTGCCCGAATTGATTGTAAATCGGGAACAATCCCTGGCGGTCGTAATCGAGATAGCTGCCGACGAGGCGCGTGAAGGCGAAGGGGGTCCAAACGCCGCCGATGGGATCGATAATTTTGCGCTTCCAGGCACCGCTGATCGTTGCGTGTTGATAGTCGCCGCCGACGCCGCGAAGCAAACAGGTGCTGCGCTGAGGCACGACGTCGCGCGCATAGACCGAGCAGACATTGTAAAGGCCGTAAATGCTGTCCAGTCTGCGCGGATTGATCGACTCGTAATTTGCAAGATTGGCGGATGTGCTCGTCACATTGCCGTCGACTTCGATCTGGCCGCCCACGCCGGCCGTCGCCGCCGGGTCGATGTCGAAGACGCGATTATAGTCGATGACCGGATGCACGACGGGCTGCTGCGCTTGCACGTCGTTGGGCGACAGGAGCTGGAAATAATATCCGCGCATGTCGAAATAGCTGCGCGGCCCCTGGCCGGTCAGATAGATCGTCGACGATGATTCGCGGAAGAAGTAATTTTGCAGAAGATAGTTATATTGCTTGTAGTCCTGAAAGAAATAGCGATCCGAGAGCGCCGTGATGTCCCAGCCGGCGCGCCAGCGGTCATTGAGCCAGAAATCGCCGAAGGACTGAATCGCGCCGCGCCACTGCTTGTTGCCGGCGCCGAGCGGGGCCGCCGCGAAGGCGCCCGTGTCCCCCACATGGGTCCCTTCGGCGCGGATCGAGTAAGATCCGGCATCAAAGCGCTGGCGGAATTCCGCGGTCACGAACGGACCCTGCCGCGAAAAATAGATCGGCGTGACGGTGAGGTCGTAATTCGGCGCGATCGCCCAGAAGTAGGGCACGCCGACGCCGGCTCCGAGCTGCGAGCGATACACGAACACCGGCGACAGGTAGCCGGACTTGCGCTTGATCGACGGATCCGGCGACGACCAGAACGGCACGTAGGCGATCGGCACGCCAAGCAAGTCGAAGGACGCGTCCTCGTAATAGACCATCTTCTCGACATTGTCGTGGATGATCCGCTTGGCGTGGATCTGCCATGTGCGCGGCTTCGCAGGATCGTCGCGACAGGCCTCGCAGGCGGTGTAGCTGCCCATTTCGAAAGTCGTCGTCTCGCCCGCCCGCTCGGCTCGCGGCGAGGTGAAATGCGTGTTGTTGACCGTGTCGACCTGCAGGCTGTCGATGAATCCGTGCTTGAAGTCGTCCGTAAGGTCAAAACGCTCGGCGCGCGCGATCGAGCCGTCCTTTTCGGTCAGCTTAGCGTGGCCTTCGGCGAACACGCGCGACGTGTTGCGGTCATAGGTGACGCGGTCCGCTTCGAGTAGCCGGCCCTTGTAGTAAATCTGGACGTCGCCGCGCGCCGTGACCGTGTTCTTTTTCTCGTCGTAGACGAGCTCCTTGGCCTCGACGACCATGCGCTCGCCGGCCGCGGGCGCGGGTTGCGCAGCCGCGGAAAAATTTGTGAAGGCCGCCGCAACGACAGCGAGCGCGGCAAAGGGAAGGGGGAGACGCCGGAGGAGTCGGGCACACGCCATCAGCCGTCCTCCGAATACAGCAAGATCACCGTGCCCAACATGCTCCCGACAAGCGCAGGCGACCATGCGGCCACGACAGGGCTGATCATGCCCGCGCCGCCGAGATCCGAGAGGACTTTGGTAACGATATAAAGCACGAAGCCCGCGGCCACGCCACCCGAAAGGGTTTTGGCGACGCCGCCAAATCGAAAGAATCTTAATGAAAAGGAAGCGGCGACGAGAACCATCGCGACGAGCAGCAGCGGTCGCGCAAGAAGCGACTGAAACTGCAATTGGTAGCCGGTGGCGTCGAGGCCGGCCGAGGCGGTGCGCGCGGCCATTTCCGGCAGCGACCAGAATGGCGTGCCCTGCGGAGGCGTCGTCGCCGCTGCGACCTGCTCCGGCGTCAGCTCGGTCGCCAACATATAGGAGCCGACGCTGCGCGAAGCTTCGCCCGGCACGCTGACCTGTGCGTTTTCGAGCGCCCAAACGCCCGGCTCTAGTCGCGCGCGCTCGGCTTCAATGCGCTCGAGGAAGCCGCCCTTCGGCGCATAGATATTGACGCTGACATGCGCCAGCTCCGTGCCGCCGTTCGCCGAATTCATCGCGTGCATGATGGCGAGTCCGTCAACGCCGTGTTGGCGCAGCCAGACGCCGTGATCGATGCGCAGACTGCCGGGCACGCCGAAGAGATCCCACTCCATTTGTTCGGAGCGCTGCTTCATCGACGCCGACAGCGGGTTGTAAATCGCGACTGACACAATACCGATGAGCAGGGCGGCGAGCGCCGGCGGGGCGATGAACTGCCAGACCGACATGCCGGCGGCGCGGGCGACGACCAGTTCAAGCTTTCTGGTGAGATCGACGAAGGTCGCCATGGACCCGAAGAGAACGGCGAAGGGCAGGATCATCTCGGCGGCCGCCGGCACCCGCATCGCCGTCATCAAGGCGACGGTCGCGGCCCCTGCATGCGGATTGTCGCTCGCGCGCCGTAGCATCTCGACGAAAACGACGACAAACATCAGGCAGAAAATCGTGAAGAAGATCGCCAGAATCGTGCGCGTAAACCGCAGCGCGAAATAACGCGTGATCGTCGCCCCGATCATGGCTGCGGCCTTCCTCCTTCTTGTCTTGGCGCGCCGCCCCAAGAGGGAACCGTCCCACGCGCGAACAGTTGACGCTTCGTTAACGATCGCTAGACGCTGGCGCCTTCGCGCGCAAGCGTCGCGCGGCGCCGACAAGCCGCGCCAACGCATTCAATTTGCGAGCGTTGCTTTTGCGCCACGGAAGGATTTCTGCGGAACGATCGCGGCGATTCCACGGCGGGAAGCGGGCGCCGAAAATGGCTCCAAAGTCGGCCGTCGCAATTGACCGCGGTCGCCCGCCGGAAGATAGTGCGCGCCAATCCCGTCAAATTGCGCGCCTGGCGCGCCGCCGGCGCTAACTTTCTGAAAAAACCGACGCATTCGCGCCGGAATGGCGTCCGCTTCGGTCAAGGAGGCATGTGGCCCTGATGCTCGTCAACGCGAAATATGAATTCCAGCCATTCGACGCCGCCGAGGCGCTGCTCCGCCACCCGGAAGAGGAGGGGCATCCGCGCACGCTTGTCGCTTTCGTCGGCCGCGATCTCGCCATGGGCGAACGCGCCGCGAGCATTCTCAAAGACACGGCCCCTCATCTCGCGCGCGCCGCGGCGGCGGCGAAGTTCAAGGGTAAATCAGGAACATCGATCGAGATTCTCGCCGCGCCCGGCGCGCCGGCGAGCCGGCTCATTTTCATGGGCGTCGGCAAGGCCGACGAGGCCGAGGGGGAGGGCGCCGAACCCGCCAAGCCTTTCGACGATTTCTTCGCCCTTGGCGGACAGGCTGCCGGGAAAATCGGGCCCGGCGCGCGCGCCGTGATCCTGTTCGACCTGCCGGCGGGGACGCCCGCGACGCAGGACTCGGTCGCGCAATTCGCCCTCGGCGGCTGGCTGCGCGCCTATAAATTCGACCAATACAAGACCAAGAAGAAGGACGAGGCGGATCGCGAGGGACCGATGGAGGTCGTCGTCGCCGTGGCCGAACCCGACGGCGTCGGCGGCGCGATGGCCGAGGTCAGCCATCTGGCGGAAGCCGTGATCCTCGCCCGAACCCTGGTCAATGAGCCGGCGAATGTGCTGACTCCGCCAGAATTCGCCCGCCGGGCGTCGGAGCTGATGAAATTCGGCGTCGAGGTCGAGGTCCTCGACGAGAAAGCCATGGCCGAGCTCGGGATGCGGGCGCTCCTCGGCGTCGGCCAGGGGTCGGAAGCGGGCAGCCGGCTCGTCGTGCTGCGCTGGAGCGGCGGCGCCGAGGGCGCCGCGCCGATCGCCTTCGTCGGCAAGGGCGTTGTGTTCGACTCCGGCGGCATTTCGATCAAGCCCGCCGCCTCGATGGAGGATATGAAAGGCGATATGGCCGGCGCCGCCGCCGTGACCGGCGCCATGTACGCGATCGCTGCAAGGAAGGCGAAGGCCAATGTCGTCGGCGTCCTCGGACTCGTCGAGAACATGCCGGACGGCAAGGCGCAGCGGCCAGGCGACATCGTCAAGTCGATGTCGGGCCAGACGATCGAGATTATCAACACCGACGCGGAAGGGCGGCTCGTCCTCGCCGACGCGCTGACTTACGTCGTCGAGAAGCACAAGCCTGCGGCGATCGTCGATCTGGCGACGCTCACGGGCGCCATTCTCGTCGCTTTGGGACAGGAATATGGCGGGCTGTTCTCGAACAATGACGAACTCGCCGATCGCCTGACCAAAGCCGGGAGCCATATCGGCGAGAAGCTGTGGCGTTTGCCGATGGGCCCCGCCTACGACAAGATGATCGACTCGAAATTCGCCGACATGAAGAACACCGGCGGACGCCACGCCGGCTCGATCACCGCCGCGCATTTCCTGCAGCGTTTCGTCGGCAAGACGCCCTGGGCGCATCTCGACATCGCCGGCACCGGCATGGGCTCGCCGACCAGCGACACCAACCAAAGCTGGGGCGCCGGCTGGGGCGTGCGGCTCTTGGACCAGCTGGTGCGCGACTATTACGAGGGCTGAGCCAGCGACAGGCCGCCAGCAAGGTTTAGGCGTTCGCGATAACCTTGGCGATTACGGCTTCAGTTCAAGTCGACTGAGCAGGCTCAAGCAGTGAGCGTCTTGTCGCTTGCCGTAATCTGCGAATTGCTATGTATTAGCTTGCATTTTTTGGCTTATGAACCCGCAATTCGTGGCGCTAAAGCTTTCTTGGCCGACGTATTATCTAATGGCATTTCCATTTTTTAATTGGAAACGCTTCAGCGCCGCCCGATCTGATGCTCAATGCAGTTCGTCTGGACTGAAAGGAACGCATCATGATTGAGTCTCAATGGAACGCCAGGTTTGTAGCCACCATCCTCGGCGTCATCTTCGTCGCGGTTGGCCTTCTCGGATTTATTCCCAATCCGCTCGTTTCCGACGTCGGCTACTTCCAGGTGAATGCCGCGCATAACTTCGTGCACCTGATCACCGGCGCGCTCCTGCTCCTCAGCCCCTATTTCGGCCTCCCGGTTCTCATGATCCGCACGCTGGCCGTCGCATATACAGCGATCGCCGTGCTGGGATTCATCGTGCCCGACGTCGCCTCTCTCGATGGGGCGATCGCCATGAACCACGCCGACCACTGGCTGCATGCGGCCTTGGCGATCGTTCTTCTGTTCATTGGCTTTATGAAGCCGATGGAACATTCGGTGACCACGGCCCATATGTAGGATGAAAGCGCGCCGCAGCTGTTGGGCTGCGGCGCTTTTCGCGAGGCTGCGATGACCGGTTTGGAGAAATTATGGATTCGCGACGCGGTCCGCGAGGCGCTGGACAAGAGCGGCGTGGCCGATCCCAAGTCGATCTCGATTGACATCGAGGGCGGCGACGTCGTGCTCAAGGGCTCCGTCGCCTCGGCGGGTGAATGGATGGAGGCGGGATATGCCGCCTCCACCGCGTCTTCCTTCATCAAAGTCAGAAATGCGCTCGACATCAGCGTCGTCTGGGAGGCGCCAAAGGACGAAGTCTATGAGGCCGGGTTGGAATCCTTCCCCGCCAGCGATCCGCCATCGTGGACGCCGGGCGAGACTTAGGGCGCGACGGCGGTTTGCCTCAGGCTTCTCCCACCGCTTGCCGCGCGCGATTGGCGTTGATCGCCGCGTTCTTCTGCGGACGCAGCACGCAATCGAGATAGCGGTTGAGCAGTGTGAAGTCGCTCCCTACGCCGCGCGCGGCGATCACCTGATCCGGACGGATCAAAACCCAACCGGCGCCGCGTAGATGGTAGCGCTCACGCGCCTGTTTGTCGGGGTCGTTCTCCGCAGTCAGGCGGAGAACGGCGAGATGTTCGTCTGTCTGGCCCAATTTCGTTGTGTCTATCTCCGATCCGGCGTCCTCGAACAAAAGCAGGGTATGGCGAGATTCGCTGAGGAGGGGCCATAGAGGCCTATCCTGCCCTCCGATTGTCAGGATCGCGTCGCGCGCTCTGGCGCCGACCTCGGTGCGCCGTGGAATACGCGGCGGAACGCCGAGCGCGACGAGCGGCCCCTCTCGGTAGACGATCTCGGTCTCTGACAATTCGACCTGGAGTCGCTTCTGAACAATCGGCAGATTGCCGAAGACCGACACGGCGATGTCTTTGACGATCCTCATGGCGGCGCCGGAACTGAAAGCGAGATGCAGCTTCTGTTCTGCGGCCTTCACCACGTCGCGCGCGATGGCGCGCCGCTCCGGTTCATAGCTTTCGAGCAGGAGTTTCGGATCGCCCACGCCCTGAAGCGCATGGGCGAGCTTCCAGCCGAGATTCACGGCATCCTGAATGCCGGTGTTCATGCCCTGTCCGCCGGCGGGACTATGCACATGCGCGGCGTCGCCTGCGAGGAAACAGCGTCCGACGCGATAGCGCGCGGCCACGCGCTCGTTAATCTTGAACGCCGAGAGCCAGCTCGGATCGCGCAGACGCATGCCAGGCGGACCATAGCGATCGGCATGGCTTTGCAGCTCATCGACCGTCGGCGGGATATCGCTGGCCGCGTCGTTGTCGCGCATAGCGAAGATCCGCCAAGTTTCCTCCTCGAAGGGAAACAGGGCGACGGTTCCGCCTCGTCGCCACCAGAGATAGATGTTCTTGTGATCCAGTCCGCCGCCGTCGATGCGCACGTCGCCGAGCAGGAAGGTCTGCGGTTCGGTTGAGCCTTCGAACGGAATGTCGAGCGCTCTGCGGACCTCGCTCCGTGCGCCGTCGCAACCAACAAGATAGCGGGCGCGCGCCACTTCCGTGCGCCCGTTGGCGTGGTCGAGGGTCGCGGTCGCGCCGTCTTCGTCCTGAGTAAGACCGGAGAGTTCGACGCCGCGCTCGATCGTGACGCCCAAGGCGGAGAGTCGCACATTCAGCAAACGCTCGGTCTCGGACTGGGGGATGAGCAGCGGAAACGGAAACGGGCTGTCGATGCCTTCGCCAACTTCCATGCGCGCCAGTTGTCGAACGCCGTCGCCGATGCAGAGCGCGTTGAGCCGCGCGCCATCGCGCAGAAACTCGTCGATGACGCCCATGCCTTGCATGGCCTCAAGGCTCGCGCTCCAAATCGCCAAGGCCTTGGAGACGGAGCTCGGCTGCATCGCCCGATCGATGATGCGCACCGGAATCCCATAGCGACGCAGCGTGATTGCGAGCGAAAGACCCGTTGGCCCGGCGCCGACGATCAGAACATCTTCGATTTTCTCTCCGGACATGACTTCTCTCTCGATCGAAGAACAAAAAACGGATGGTCTACTTCGCTGCCTCTGCGCGATCGCGCATGAGGGCTTCGATTCGGTCGATCTGCATGAAGGAGGCGTATTCGCGAGCCAGGTCCGCCGGCGCAAGTTCGAGCATGACGCGGTTCTCGATCCAGAATTCGAGAAGATGGAAGACCGGCGGCTTGCCAGGCGCGGCTCGGCCGAAGAATTTGGCGCGCCACCCTTCCCGGGCCCCGATGCGTTCAATCGCGGCGCGGTCGAGCGGCGTTGAGATAAGCGCGTGGAAGGGGAAATAGCCTGTCGTTCGCGGCCCGGGCGTGAAGGCGACCTGCGCTTCCTCCGCGCCCGGCGTCAGAGTGATCGTGTCCGGATAGACCTCGATCATTGTGCCGTGCGCATCGCCGCTCATCGCCATATGGGCGCCTGGCAGCGGACCGCTGAACGGAAAGGCGCGCCCGTTCATGATCTCGGCGAGAACGTCGGCGACATGAGCTGGATCGCGCGCGGGAATCGAGATGTGATGGATCATGGCTTGCCCTGATTTGTAGCGAGTGGATCGTTTTCGACTGGCGATACTTGCGGCCCCTCGAGACCGGAGGGGTCGGATTTCAGCGCTTCGATCAGCGCGCGGATGCCCCACGAAGCGACTGTTTGCGCCTCTTCCGAAGTGAAGCGGCAGGTATCCCGCAGCCAGCGCCAATAGGTCGGGCTCCAATAAGAGGCGATCGCCAGTGCGCCGCGCTTCAACTGCATGGGCGTCAAATCTGGGAAAGCGACGCCGATTCCGGCGATCCATCCGTCGAGGCGATTATCTCGATCGGCGTAACGCTGCCGGTCCCAGGAGGGCTGATTCATCAGGTTCCTGAGCAGCGCCCCGTATTGCTCGTAGAGGGGGAATAGTCGCTGCGGCATCGTAGGCAGTTCCCCGAGCGGAGGCAGCGGCTTGTCGAGGCCCAACCGAGGCTTCAGCCAGAGAAAGAAAGCCGCGACCAGATCGTCCATGGTCGCGAAATGCGCGTAGACGGTCGGCGGAGAAACGCCAGAGAGTGAGGCGATCTTGCGCAAGGTCAGGCTCTCGATGCTCTCTTTTTCCACATAGTCCTTGGCGGCCATGAGGATGCGCTCACGCGTCATGGCCGCCTGCGCTTCTCGCAGAGGGCTCTGATACGAGCGATCAGCGGCCATAGTTCAGCTTTTCATATATCATTTCATATTATACATGTCATATTAAATACTAACAGTCAACAGAAAAGTTTCGAAGACCCCGTCGCGGCGCCGCGCCTTGCTCTTTGCGGGCGCGTTGAGGCGTTTCAGCTTGCGAAGTGAAAGGTTTCGACTTACGGCGGTTTGAAACGCCATGCCCGAAATCGCCTTCTACCATTTGACCCGCACAACGGTGGCGGAGACGCTGCCGACGCTGCTGGAGCGCTCCCGCGCGCGCGGCTGGCGCGCGATCGTCCAGACGACGAGCGAAGCGCGCCTCGCCAAACTCGACGAGGATTTGTGGTCTTACCGTCAGGAGAGCTTCCTCCCGCACGGGACGAAGGCTGACGGCGCGCCGCAGACGCAGCCGATCTATCTCACCTGCGAGAACGATAATCCAAACGACGCCGACGTGCGCTTCTTCGTCGAAGGCGCGCGCCTTGCGCCCGCGCTCGCCGGCGCCGGCGCGCCGCGCCAACGCGCCGCTCTGCTGTTCGACGGGCATGACGACGCCGAACTTGCCGACGCGCGCGCGCAATGGAAAGAACTGCGCGATCTGGGCTATAGCCTCGTCTATCACCAGCAGAGCGAGAGCGGCGGATGGGAAGAGAAGGCGCGCGAACCGAAGTCTTAAGCGAGGATTTCGCCGAACGCCGGGCGCGGGCGCGAGAAAGGCTCGACGCGGTCGATCCGCATAAGCGTCCCGGCGGGATCGAGGCCGATCCCAAGCGCCAGGAATGGTTCGAGGCGGTCTATGCTCTCGCGGAGGGCGATCCCGCGGGGGTTCCTTGGGCGCACCTTGAGCCGCGTCCGATGCTCGAAGATTGGCTGCAGGCGCATTCGCTCGCCGGTCTGCGCGCGCTCGACGTCGGCTGCGGGCTTGGCGACAACGCCGAAGCGCTGGCGCGCGCCGGCGCGCGCGTAATCGCTTTCGATCTCGTTGAGCGCGCCGTGCAATGGGCGCGCGAGCGCTTTCCGCGGAGTAAGGTCGACTATCAAGTCGCCGATCTCTTCGATGCACCGCAGGAATGGCGCGGCGCCTTCGATCTCGTGCATGAGCTTTATACGCTGCAGGCGCTTCCCGAGACGCTTCTGCCCGGCGCCGCGCGGGCGCTCGCGTCTTTTGTCGCGCCGGGCGGAACGCTGCTCGTCATTTCGCGGGCGCGCGACGATGGCGAAGACCTTGGCGGCCCGCCATGGCCGCTCGCCAAGAAAGACATCGAGGGGTTGGCCGTCGACGGACTTCGGCTGGTTTCGCTTGAGGATATTCCAGCGAGCGGAGATCTCGCGCGCCATTGGCGCGCCGAGTTTCGTCGCGACGAGGCCGGCGCGTGAACGCGCCGCTGCTGTCGATTAACAACGTCAGCAAAAAATTCGGCGCGGTCGTCGCGCTCGAAAACGTCTCGCTTCATGTCGGCGCCGGCGAATTCTTCGCGCTGCTCGGGCCGTCGGGCTGCGGCAAGACCACGCTGATGCGTTGCATCGCCGGGTTTGAGGCGCCCGACGCCGGCGCGATCGCGCTGAACGGCGTCGATCTTTCCGGCGTGCCGCCGTTTCGACGGCCGGTGAACATGATGTTCCAGTCCTATGCGCTGTTTCCCCATCTCGACGTCTTCGAGAACATCGCTTTTGGCCTGCGCCGGCAGGGCGAAGCAAAAGACGCGATCGACACGCGAGTCGAAGAACTCCTCGCGATGACTCAGCTTTCGAATTTGGGCCGCAGAAGAATCGACGAACTGTCTGGCGGACAGAAGCAACGCGTCGCGCTCGCCCGCGCGCTTGCGCCGCGCCCTAAAATGCTGCTGCTCGACGAGCCGCTCGGCGCGCTCGACCGCAAGCTGCGCGAAGAGACCCAGTTCCAACTCAAGGAAATCCAGCGGCTGACGCAAACCAGCTTCGTTATCGTCACTCATGATCAGGACGAAGCGCTGGCGCTCGCCGACCGCATCGCGGTGATGCGCGCGGGCAGGGTCGAGCAGGTCGCGGGGCCGATGGAGATTTACGACCGTCCCGCGACGCGTTTCGTCGCGGGCTTCGTCGGCGAAACCAATTTCATCGAGGGGCGGCTCGTGCGCAACTCCGGCGCCGCGCTGATCGCCGAGTTTGGACGAATCCCCTGCGAGCCCGGCGACCTTCCCGAGGGCGCGCAGGCGACGCTCAGCGTGCGTCCGGAGCGCATCGGCGTCGAGCGCGAAGGCGAAGGAATCGCGGGTTTCGTCGAGAATTTTGTGTTTCGCGGCGAGACCACGCTGCTGCGGGTGCGCGTCGCGGAAAATGTCGTCTTGCGCGCGGCGGCCGGCCATGGCGAGCGTTATGCGATCGGCGATTCGGTGAGGCTGAGCTTTCCGCCTGGCGCGGGAACGCTTCTCGCAGAGGAGAGATAGGGTGAGGTTAACAATGAATGCGCGGCGCAACGCGGATTTCCTCATCCGGAGGAGGCCTCGGAGAGGCCGTCTCGAAGGACGAGGAAATCCAGTCGCGCGAGAAGCCGCGCCCTCGCCCTTCGAGACGCCTGCTGCGCAGGCTCCTCAGGATGAGGGCGCTTACGGCGGCGCCGTGGCATGAGCCGGCGGCGCAGACTCTCACTGGGCCAACGGCTCGTGATCGCCGCGCCCTATCTCTGGATCGCCGCATTTTTTCTTGCGCCGATGTTGCTCGTCGCCAAGATTTCCGTCTCGCAGTCGGTGCTGGCGCGTCCGCCCTACCGGCCGATTTTTCAGTTTTCCGACAGTCTCGCCGAGCTCTGGGCCAAGGCGCAGGACTTTACGCTCGACTCCTACCGCGCGCTCGTCAACGATACGCTTTATGTCGAGTCCTATCTCTCGTCGCTCACGATCGCTGCGATCGCGACGCTGATCACGCTGATCGTCGCCTATCCTTTCGCGCTCGCCATGGCGCGCGCGCCGGAACGCCTGCGTCCCATTCTCATCGGCCTCGCCGTCGCGCCTTTCTGGACGAGCTTTCTTATCCGCGTCTACGCCTGGATCGCGCTGCTGAAAGATGAAGGGCTGATCAACAATGCGCTGATGGCGCTTGGGCTCATTTCCGCGCCGCTGCAAATGTATGCGACGCCCGGCGCCGTCGTCGTCGGCATCGTCTATTCCTATCTGCCCTTCATGCTGTTGCCGATCTACGCGGCGCTAGAGCGTCAGGACGCGAGTCTGCGCGAGGCGGCGGCCGACCTCGGGGCGTCGCCGGCGCAGGTGTTCTTGCGCGTGACATTGCCGCTTTCGCGCGAAGGCGTCATTGCGGGGTCGCTCCTCGTGTTCATTCCGGCGGTCGGCGAATTCGTCATTCCCGATCTCCTCGGCGGCTCCGAGACGCTGATGATCGGGCGGACCTTGTGGAATGATTTCTTCTCCAATCATGACTGGCCGGCGGCGTCGGCCGCGGCGATCGCGCTCGTCGCCCTGTTGATGGTTCCGTTGCTGCTATGGGAGCGCGCGCGGCTTAAGGAAGAGGGCGCGCGATGAGCGCCGCCGCCTCATACGCGCGTCGCGCGACTCTGCTTGCCGGCTTTGTCTTTCTTTACGCGCCGATCGTCATTCTAACGGTCATGAGCTTCAACGCCTCGCGTCTTGTGTCCGTATGGGGGGGATTTTCAACGAAATGGTATGTGGCGCTGCTCGACAATGAGCAATTGCTGCATTCGGCGAAAATCAGCCTCGCCGCCGCGCTTGTTTCGGCGACGATCGCGACTCTGCTGGGCCTTCTCGCCGCCGTCGCGCTGGCGCGTTTTGGCGGCTTTCGCACCCGCCTGCTGTTTTTCGGCGCCGTGCATGCGCCACTGGTTTTGCCAGAAGTGGTGCTGGGCCTCGCGCTGCTCACCTGTTTCGTGGCGCTTGGCGTCGGACGAGGCTTCGTCACGTTGGTCATCGGGCATGTCACGCTGACGATGTGCTTTACGACGGTCGCGCTTCTCGCGGCGCTACGCGACTGCGATCCGACGCTCGAAGAGGCGGCGATGGATCTCGGCGCGACGCCGCCTGAGGCTTTTTTGCGCGTCGCGCTGCCGCAGATCGCGCCGGCGATCGTCACAGCCTTTCTTCTGGCGTTCACCCTCTCACTCGATGATCTCGTCATCGCCAGCTTTGCGACCGGCCCCGGCGCGACGACGCTGCCGATGCGGATTTATTCTCAGGTGCGTTTGGGAGTCTCGCCGCAGATCAATGCGATTTCAACTTTGCTCCTCGCGCTCGTCGCCGTCGCGCTCGGACTCGCTGCGGCTGTGTCCTACTGGCGCGCGGGGCGCAATTTTCGAGGGATGAAAACTTTGGCGCGCTCGCCAGATAAGGCGTCATGACGAATAATTGGTTCGCTTCGCTGCCGAATTTTATCACCATCGGCCGTCTCGTCCTGACGCCGGCGGCGATCTCCTTGATTGTCGAGCGTCAATGGAGCGCCGCCTTCGTGCTTTTCGCCATCGCCGGCTTTTCAGACGCGCTCGATGGCTGGATCGCCCGGACTTACAATCTGCAATCGGAGCTCGGCGCGATTCTCGATCCCATCGCCGACAAGGCGCTGATCGTTTCGATGTATGTCACGCTCGCCATCGTCGACGCCTTGCCGGCCTGGCTCGCCATCATGGTGGTGTTCCGCGACATCATGATCACCGGCGCGGTGTCGCTTTCCTGGCTGATGGGCCGGCCGATGAAGGTTCGTCCACATTTTTCTTCCAAGGCGACCACGGCGACGCAACTGGCTCTGGCGGGCGTCGTTCTGGCCGCGCAGGCATATGCCGTTCACATTCCGCTCCTAAATGTGACGCTCGTCGCCCTCGTCGCCGCATTGACCGTCGCTTCCGCCTGCGTCTATCTGTGGCTCTGGGTCCGACATATGAGGCTGTGACATGTGGCAGAGAAAACCTCCGCTCGGCTCCAAAATTGCGAAGTCGGCCGCGCTTCCATCGCGTGATCTCGACGCGGACGCAGAGCTCGAGATGCAGCAGTTGCAATGGGCTGGGCTCAGCCCCGAACGGCAGATTACGCTGTGGGGCTTGACGCTTCTAGCGCTCGGCCTCGCCCTCTATTTTCTAAGCCCGGTCCTCGCGCCCTTCGTCGCCGGAACCGCGCTTGGCTATCTGCTCGACCCGATCGCCGACCGCCTGCAGCGGCTCGGCCTGTCGCGGCTCGGCGCGGCGGGACTTCTGCTCGTCGTCTTTCTGTTCGTCGTCGGCACGGCGGCCGTCGTTCTGATTCCGATTCTCTCACACCAGCTTGCCGGCTTTCTCACCTCGCTGCCGGGGTATCTGCAGACGCTGCACGGACTGCTCACGCAATGGAGTGAGCGCGTCACCAGCGATTCGATCAACGGCTGGCTGCAGGAGTTCGGATTCGGCGGCGCCGCGGCGAATTTCGACGCACAAAAATACATCAACGATCTAACGAGTCAGGCCGCGACCTTGCTCGGCGATTTCGTGAAATCGCTGTTGTGGCGCGGCTATGCGCTCATCAACGTGGTCTCTCTCATCGTCATCACGCCGGTCGTCGCCTTCTATATGCTGCTCGACTGGGATCACATGGTCAGGATCATCGACGATCTGATCCCGCCGCGCCATCGCGACGACGTCCGTTCGCTCGCGCGCGACATCGACCGCGCGCTCGCCGGCTTCGTTCGCGGGCAGTCGCTCGTCTGCCTGTTTCTCGGCATCTGGTATGCGGTCGGCCTGTCGGCGATCGGGCTGAACTTCGGTTTCCTCATCGGCGTCAGCGCGGGGTTCCTGAGTTTTGTTCCCTATGTGGGTTCGATCACCGCCTTCGTGTTGTCGATCATCGTGGCGATCGTTCAGGGCTGGCCGCATGTCAATCTGCCGATCGAGGCGGTGGCGATCGTGACGACCGGACTGATCATGGACGGCTATGTGCTGTCGCCGCGGCTGGTCGGCGCCTCCGTCGGCCTGCATCCGGTCTGGATCATGTTCGCCCTGCTCGCTTTCGGGGCGCTGTTCGGATTCACCGGCCTCATCGTCGCCGTACCGGTCGCGGCGGCGCTTGGCGCCTTCATGCGCTTTCTGGCGAAACGCTATCGCGCGAGCGCGCTCTATCAGCACCCGATTCCGGACCGCACATGACGAAGGCCGGCGCCTTGGACGACCGCGGGTCGGGAAGGCAGTTGCCGCTCGATTTGCCGACGACCCCGCGTTTCGGACGCGAGGACTTTCTGCCCGCCGCATCGAACCGCGCAGCGCTGGAGATGATCGAACGCTGGCCGGATTGGCCGGATCGCGCGCTCACCCTGATCGGTCCGAAGGGCGCGGGCAAGAGCCACCTCTGCGCCATTTGGGGGGCGCGCGCCGGCGCGTGCGTGGTTACGCCCGATGCCTTGCCGACGCTGGAACAGCTCGTTGCGCACGCCCCTCGCGCCATCCTCATCGACGACGTTGATCGCGCGTCCGACGAAACGGCGCTGTTTCATCTCTTAAATTTCGTGAGCGAAAGCGGCGCCTTTCTGCTGATGAGCGCGATGCGCGCGCCGCGGGCGGAGGGCGTGCGGCTTCCCGACCTGCTGTCGCGCCTGCGCCGCGCGCCGTCCGTCGAGATCGGCGCGCCGGACGAGGAACTGATGCGCGCCGTGCTGGTGAAGCTCTTTGCCGACCGTCAACTGATCGTCGAGCCGCCGGCGCTGGCTTTCGCGGCGCTGAGGCTGGAGCGGTCCCTCGACGCGGCGCGCGATTTCGTCGCCGCGCTCGACCGCGAGGCTTTGGCCCGAGGACGCCCTGTCACACGGGCGCTGGCGGCCAAGGTTATGGAAGAATTCATCAGAGATTAGCACTGCGCCTTTCATCGCGGCGCAAGCCTGTGCCATGATGGCCCGACCGGAAAATGGACATGAAACCCCACATACAGGATCAGCTCGCCGCCGAGCGCACCGGCGCCGATATCGTTGTCATGGATCGCGCCGATGAGATTCTCGTCGAGGATCCCGCCAAGCTTGCGGCTTCTCCGCAGCGCTTCATCAATCGAGAATTGTCCTGGCTCGAGTTTAACCGTCGCGTGCTGGAGGAGGCCTCCAACCGCAGTCACCCGCTGCTCGAGCAGCTGCGGTTTCTGTCGATTTCGGCCAATAATCTCGATGAATTCTTCATGGTGCGCGTCGCCGGCCTGCGCGGGCAGGTGCGCTCCGGCGTGACCGCGCGCTCCGAGGACGGCCTGACGCCGGCCGAGCAGCTGGCCAAGATCACCGAGCGCGTCACGCTGCTGACGAGCGAGCAGCTGCGGCGCTGGCGCGAACTTCGCGCCGAAATCGAGGGCGTCGGCATCGTCATTGTCGAACCCGCCGATGTCTCCAAAGCCGACCGCGAGTGGCTCGAGGAATATTTCCTCAGCCGCGTCTTTCCGGTGCTGACGCCGCTTGCGGTCGATCCAGCGCATCCGTTCCCCTTCATTCCCAATCTCGGCTTCACCTTGGCGCTCGAACTGGTGCGTCCCGGCGATCGCAAGACGCTGCAGGCGCTTGTCAGGCTGCCGCCGAAGATTGAGCGTTTCGTTCCTTTGCCGGCGACGAGCGGCGCCGGACGCGAACGTTTCATGCTGCTCGAAACGCTGATCGCGATGAACGCGCAGCGGCTCTTTCCCGGCTATCTGCTGCGGGGGCAGGGGTTGTTCCGGGTCATCCGCGACAGCGATCTCGAAGTCGAGGAAGAAGCCGAAGATCTCGTGCTCCTGTTCGAGACGGCGCTCAAGCGGCGCCGGCGTGGTTCGGTGATCCGGCTCGAAGTCGCCGCCGACATGCCGGCGAGCTTACGCGGGCTCGTCGCCGAGGAACTCGACGTTAACGAGCCCGAAATGTTCGAAATCGACGGCATGCTGGCGCTCAACGATCTCTCCGAACTCGTCGCGCTCGATCGGCCGGAACTTAAATTCAAGCCCTATAATCCGCGCTTCCCCGAGCGCGTGCGCGACAATGGCGGCGACTGTTTTCTGGCGATCAAGCAGAAGGATCTTGCCGTCCATCACCCGTACGAATCTTTCGACGTCGTGGTGCAGTTCCTGCAACAGGCGGCGCGCGACCCGAACGTCATCGCGATCAAGCAGACGCTCTATCGCACCTCGAACAACAGTCCGATCGTGCGTGCGCTTGTGGAGGCGGCGGAGGCCGGCAAATCCGTCACCGCCCTCGTCGAACTCAAAGCGCGTTTCGACGAGGAAGCGAACATCCGCTGGGCGCGCGACCTCGAACGCGCCGGCGCGCAAGTGGTCTTTGGCTTCATTGAACTCAAGACGCACGCCAAATTGTCGCTCGTCGTGCGCCGGGAAGGCGCGGGACTCGTCACCTATTGCCACGTCGGCACCGGCAATTATCACCCAGTGACGGCGCGCATCTATACGGACATTTCGGTGTTTACCGCCGATCCCGCGATCGGACGGGACATTTCGCGAATCTTCAACTACATCACCGGCTATGCGGAGCCTGCGGGGCTGGAGCGCATGTCGGTCTCGCCGATTTCGCTCAAGAAGAAGCTTCTCGAACATATCGAGCAGGAAATCGCCTTCGTGAAGGCCGGCAAGCCCGGCGTCATCTGGGCCAAATGCAACGCGCTCGTCGATCCGGAAATCATCGACGCCCTTTACGCCGCCTCGCAAGCGGGCGTCTCGATCGATCTTATCGTGCGCGGCATCTGCTGTCTGCGGCCGGGCGTTCCGGGGCTTTCCGACAATATTCGGGTAAAGTCGATCGTCGGACGATTCCTTGAACATGCGCGCGTCTATGCATTCGGCGGCGGCCATGCGCTGCCCCATCCGCGCGCGCATGTCTATATTTCTTCCGCCGATCTGATGCCGCGCAATCTCGATCGAAGGGTCGAGGCGATGATGCCGATCGTCAATCCGACGGTGCACCAGCAGGTGCTCGATCAGATCATGCTCGCCAATCTGATCGACAATGAGCAAAGCTATCGCGTGCTGCCCGATGGTTCGTCCATGCGCATCGTCCCGCCCGAAGGCGAGGAGCGATTCAATGCGCATAAATATTTCATGACCAACCCGTCGCTTTCGGGTCGCGGTAAGTCGCTCAAGGATTGGCGGCCGCGTTCGCTGCTGAAGCGTGGGCAAAATGCTTGAGACGCCGCAGCGTCAGATGACGCAGCGGCCTGATTCGGAGCCAAGACCCGTCGCCATTGTCGACATCGGCTCGAATTCGGTGCGTCTCGTCGCCTATCAGGCGTTGGCGCGCGCGCTGACGCCGATCTTCAACGAAAAGGCGATGTGCGGCCTCGGCAAGGGCGTCGTCACGACCGGCCGGCTGCCCGACGACGCCGTCGACAAGGCGCTGAAGGCGCTGCGGCGCTATCGCGCGCTGTGCGAGACGATGGGCGTCGGCGACATCGAGGTGATCGCCACCGCCGCGGTGCGCGAAGCCAAGAACGGAACGGTGTTTCTCGAAGCGGCGCGCGACGCCATTCAGCGCGATATTTCTTTGCTTTCCGGACGACGCGAGGCGGAGCTATCGGCGCTCGGCGTCGTTTCGGCGATTCATGAGCCGGACGGCGTCGTCGGCGATCTCGGCGGCGGCTCGCTCGAACTGATCGACGTCCACAAGGAGGCGCTCGGCAAGGGCGTCACGCTGCCGCTCGGCGGACTGGCGCTCATGGACGCCGCGCAGCGCTCGATGCGCGAGGCGACGCGCATCGCCCGCAAGGCGATCGCCGACGCCAAGCCGCTCGAACATCTCAAGGGCCGAACCTTTTACGCAGTGGGCGGCACTTGGCGGTCGCTCGCGAAGCTCCACATGCGTCAGCGCAATTATCCGCTCGGCGTGATGCATCATTATCGCATCCAGACGAGCGAAGCCGCCGACTTTGCCGAGCTTGTCGAACATATCGATAGCGAGGCGCTGGAGGACATCAATGTCGTCTCGGCCGCCCGTCGGCCGCTGCTCGCCTATGGCGCGATCGTGCTCGATGAAATCATCCGCCGCGCCAAACCCCGCGAAATCGTCATTTCCGCCGCCGGCGTGCGTGAAGGCATGCTGTATGAACGGCTGCCGCCAGCAGAGCGGCGCATCGATCCCTTGCTCTCGGCCACTCGCGAATTGGAGGCGACATTCGCGCGCGCGCCGGGCTATGGCGACGATCTCGTCGATTGGACCGAAGCCTTCATGGACAAAAGCGGGATCGACGAGACGCAGGAGGAGCGCCGGTTGCGTCACGCCGCCTGTCTGCTCTCCGACATCGCTTGGCGCGCCCATCCCGAATATCGCGCGCAGCGGGCCATGAATATCGTCACGCAGGGGCCGTTCGTCGCCATCGATCATCCGGGCCGCGCGTTTTTGTCGCTTGCCATCGTCTTTCGTCACGAGGGGCTCGACGGGGCCGAGGGGCTTTCGGATCTGCGCACCCTGTTGACGACGCGTCTGTTCATGCGCGCGCGCATTCTCGGGGCGTTGATGCGCGTCGCCTATCTGTTGTCGGCGTCGATGCCGGGCGTGCTGCCGCGCACGCGTCTTCGGGTCTGCGACCGCGCGGCGACGCTCACTCTGCCGCAGGCATTCGCCGATCTGGTGAGCGAGCGCGTGCTCACTCGATTGAAGGCGCTCGGCAAGCTCATCGGCGTCGACGCACGTATCGAAATCGGGTCCTGAAGGCGTTGGCGCCCTAAATTCAGGACGATTCGATTGAAAGGAATCCGGTATGAGAAAGTTCTTTGTAACTTGGCTTCTCGGCTGCGTCGCGCTCACATTGACGAGTGCCGGCGCAAAGGCATGCACGCGCGTGCTCTATGGGACCGCCGATAAGGACTATATCGTCGGCCGGACCATGGATTGGGACGTCGATCCGCGAACGAATCTTTGGTCCTTTCCGCGCGGCATGGCGCGCGACGGCGGAGTCGGCCCCGGCTCGATCAAATGGACCGCGAAATATGGTTCGCTCGCCGCCGACTTTTATGACGCGGCCACGGCGGAGGGCATCAATGACGCGGGCCTCGTCGTTAGCCTTCTCTATCTTGCCGAGGCGGATTACGGAGACCCGAAAACGTCAAGAAAGCCGCTGCTTTCCGTCGCCGGCTGGGCGCAATATGTGCTCGACAATTATGCGAGCGTCGCGGATGCGGTGAAGGCGCTGCAAAAGGAGCCCTTCGCAATCGTCGCGCCCGACCTTCCCGGCGGCTTCAAATCGGCGAGCCATATGGCCCTCGCCGACGGATCGGGCGACAGCGCCATCCTCGAATATCTCGGCGGAAAACTCGTCATCCATCACAATCCCAAATATACGGTGATGACCAATTCGCCGCCCTTCGATCAGCAGCTTGCGCTCAACACCTACTGGATTGAAATCGGCGGGTCGAATTTTCTTCCCGGCACGCATCGGGCGTCCGATCGCTTCGCCCGCGCATATTGGAACTTGAACGCGACGCCGAAAGTCGCGGACGAGCGCGTCGCGATCGCCAGCGTCTTTTCGATCATGCGCAACGTGTCGGTGCCGCTTGGGATTTCCACGCCGCAGGAGCCCAACATCGCCTCGACGCGATGGCGTTCGGTGACCGACATCAAGGAGCGGCTCTATTATTTCGAGCCGACGCTTAATCCTTCGATCTTTTGGGTGGATTTGACGAAGCTGAAACTGGAGTCGGGCGCGAAGCCGGCGAAGCTCGATTTGTCGGGAAGCCCAATTCTTTCCGGCGAGGTCTCGGACAAATTCGTTCCAGCCGAGCCGTTCAAATTCCTGGCGCATTAGGCGAGTCGATCACCGCGCCGGGGTGAAAGCGTCCGATCGGATGTTTTTCAGGCTCGCGCCGCGCATGAACAAGTCGCGCTTCAGGCGCTTCACCAGATTCTCGCCGCCGCAGAGAAAAATCGCGGCGTCGGAGACGCTTTGCTCGGCGTCAAGCGCTGTCGCCGCAACGTCGCCGCCATGCGGTGCCGCTGGATCGAAGGCGCAGGGGCGATAGTCGACATTGTCGCGGGCGTTCGATATCGCCTGCAGTTCGTCCGAAAGATAAAGCCCTTTGCCGCTGCGCGCGCCGTGATACAGCCGGATCGGCCCATGATGGCCGCTGCGAAGCGCGTCGCGCAGCACGCCATAGAGCGGCGCGAGACCGGTGCCCGCGCCGATCAGCAGCATCGGCTGATCCGTATGGACGCCCTCGTAAAAGCAGGAGCCCGATGGTCCCGCGACGCGCAATTTGTCGCCGGCCTGCAACTCTTCCGCCAAATGACGGCTCATGCGTCCGTCGTGATGGAGGCGAATGTGCATTTCGAGGAAAGCGTCTTCCTCGGGATGGCTGGCGAGCGAGTAGTGGCGTTTAAGGTCTTCGCCGGCGCTGAGTTCGACAAACTGTCCGGGTCGATAGGCGAATCCTTCCGCCTCGACCCGCAGCCGGACGATATCGTCGCTCAAAGGATCGATGGCGCGAACGATCGCTTCGAGACTCGCGCCGAGATCGTCGGGCCGCAAAATCGTCATCGGCGTCTTGGGCCGGCATATGCAGGGCAGAAAATAGCCCATCGCTCTTTGCGCGTCGGTCAAGCCGGACTGAGACTCCGGCGGCGGCGCGCCGTCGATCGCCCGATGCAGGCAGCTGTGGCAATTGCCGGCGCGGCACGAATGCGGCGCGTTCACGCCAACGCGCAGCAACGCTTCAAGAACGGTTTCGCCCGGCGCGACGTCGACCGCGCCGCCCTCGTGCCTGATGAGCGTCACGAGACTAGCGATTGAGCACGTCGTCGCGCACGGAATTGGCGAGAGCGGCGACTTCTTTCACCTCCGTGTCGGGAACGCCAAGATCGCGCAGCGTGTAGTTGAGGTTTTCGATCACCGCGTCGACATGCGAATCATTCAGACCCTTATCGACAAGCCGCTTATGCGCGTTGCGCATATCGGCGCCGGTGTAATTGTTGGGTCCGCCGAACGCCATGGTGAGAAACGCCTTCTGCTTGGCGATCTGGCTCTCCATGTCGACATTGTCGAAGAAATGCGCGATCCGGCCGTCCGCCAGCACTTTACGATAAAAAAGCTCGACGGCCGCGTTGACTGCGCCTTCGCCGCCCAGGCGCTCGTATAGGCTGGACATTCTTTCCTCCCTGGAATTGGTCTTATTCGTAACTATAGTCACGAGTGCGACGGCAGGCGCAAAGGCCAGCCGTCGCCAATTCCAGGGTTTCGATAGGGCCACGATGCGGCGGCGCAACTGCGCCGCCGCTCCAAAACGATCTATTCAGCCGCGGGATGCGCCGCGATGCGATCGATCTTGTCGACGCGCATGGAGTCGGCGCCCTGAGCGCAGCTGAAGCGCAAGGTCGAGCCAACCGCCGAGTCGAAATGCGCCGCCTTGCCGTCGGCGACGGTGACGACCAGACGCGTCGCCTGGGTTTCGGGCGTTGCCTGCTCATCCAGCGCCGAGTCGATCACCATCATCGTTAGACGGCAGCCGTTCTCGCCCGACGCAAAATAGCTCACGACATGCTTTGACCCGGCGTCAAAACTCGCCGCCATCAGTGGCTTCATCGTCACGGAGGCGTCGGCGGCGGACAGGGCCGAGCTTGTTGCAAGGCACAGCGCTCCGCCGAACGCCGCCGCGACAATTCGATTTCCTGTGATCATGTCTTTTCCTTCCATCTTCGAAGCAAGACGCGCCATCGCGCTTGGCGATAGTGCGCCCTGCTCGAACTGGAGGTAGATATTGCAATGCACCCAAGCAATGGCGGGGGATGATTAAACATAATTTATGTACTATAATTACATGAAAAATATATATATTTTAGCTTGCTAAAATTTTAGCCAGCGCTGTTGCCGCGCTGCTCGCAGCGCATGTTTATTTTGCGTCGCGGTAGAAAAATCCTCTATTATTCGGCGGTTGCCGGCTCAGCGGCCTCTTGCCAGTCGAAAGTCACAACCCGGCCGTTTTCAACCGCAAGCGCGAGCCGGCCGCGCTTCAATTCCAGAGCCTTCTCGCCGAAGATGGCGCGGCGCCAGCCCTTCAGCGCCTGGATGTCAGCGCGATCGTCATGGGCGATGGCTTCGAGGTCGTCGACGGTTGCGATCATCTTGGCGGCGACGCCGGTTTCCTCCGCCACCTGACGCAGCAGCACCTTCAGCAACTCGACCGTCGCGCCGTTCGAGTTGCGCCGGTCGCGCTCGATGCGCGGCAGCGTGGCGGGATCGCGGGCGACGCCGCGCTCGACTGCGGCGATAATGTCCGCCCCCGAGCGGGAACGCTCCATCCCCTTTGGAAAGGAGCGCAGATTGCCGAGCGCCTCGATCGAGCGCGGCGCGGCGACCGCGATTTCGAGGAGCACGTCGTCCTTCAGGACTCGCGAACGCGGCACGTCGCGCATTTGCGCCTCCAGCTCGCGCCAGCCGGCGATCTCCATCAGAACGGCGAGGTCGCGCGGCTTGCGCGCGCGGTGGCGCAGACGTTCCCAGGCGTTTTCCGGATGCTGTTCGTAAGTCGCGGGCGACGTGAGCGTCTCCATCTCGTCGGCAAGCCATTCGAGTCGGTTGGAACGTTCGAGCCGCGCCCGCAACGCCGCGTAAATGTCGCGAAGATGGGTGACGTCGGCGATCGCATATTCGATCTGCGCCTCCGACAGGGGACGGCGCGACCAGTCGGTGAAACGCGAAGATTTGTCGAGATTGGCGCGCGTGATCGCCTTAACGAGCTCAAGATAGGAGGCTTGTTCGCCGAATCCGCAGACCATGGCCGCGACCTGAGTGTCGAACAGCGGCGCGGGAATGAGACGGGCGAGACGCCAGATGATCTCGATATCCTGACGCGCGGCGTGAAACACCTTGACGATGTCCGGATTGGCCATCAGCTGGAAGAAGGGCGAAAGATCAAGGTCGTCGACAAGGGCGTCAATCGCCACAGCCTCCTCGGGCGACGCGAGCTGGATGACGCAGACGCGCGGCCAGAACGTTGTTTCCCGCAGGAATTCGGTGTCGACGGTGACGAAGGGATGCTGCGCGAAGCGATCGCAGACCGCAACCAGTTCCGCATTGGTGGTGAGGAGACTCATTTGAAATTTATTTTAAACGTTTTTGTCCCCGGCCTGAAGTCCTAAGGCGTCTCTTCCTCGTTTCGTCGACTTCGGCCCCATTCGAGGCCCGCCGGCAGGATGCAATTTGTGATTTTGAGCCGCCGGCCGGCCCCGACTGTCATAAAAGGCCATTTCCGAGTTGCGGGCGGCGCCTCTTACGCTAGCATACGCCGCCACTCTATCGGGGAGCCACGTCCGACAAATGTATGAATGTCTCAATTCCGCTGCGCGAGCGGCCGCGCGGGCGCGGT
The DNA here is from genome assembly GCA_022843405.1 of Methylocystis sp. Classification (GTDB taxonomy): domain Bacteria; phylum Pseudomonadota; class Alphaproteobacteria; order Rhizobiales; family Beijerinckiaceae; genus Methylocystis. Next base: position 56,348 of record JALHNQ010000004.1, read on the forward strand.
TTTCGGCGGCCTTGATCCTCTTCTCCTCGGCGCTGATCGGCGCGCCGGCCCTGGCCGCGCATAAGGGCGGCGTCAGCCCGGCCTGGGGCGAATGCCGCGCCCCCGATCCCGACGCCCGCATCGCCGGCTGCATGCAGGTCATCCAGGAGATCGAAAAGGAGAACCCGCACAATCAGGCGGCGGCCTATGTCAATCGCGCCGGCGCCTATCAGGCTAAGGGCGATTTTGCCCACGCCCTCGAGGATTTCGGCAAGGCGCTGGAAATCGATCCCAAATCGTCGGTGATTTTTGCCGCGCGCGGCGCCGCAAATCACGCCAAGGGCGATCTCGACCGCGCGCTTGCCGACTATGATCAGGCGATCGCGCTCGACAAGAAAAACGCCTCAGCGCTTCTGGCGCGCGCCCATATTTGGCGCGCCAAGGGCGATGTCGAAAAGGCGCTCGCCGATCTTGAGGAGGCCGCCAAAGCCGACCCAAAATCGACGGCGCCGCTCGTCACGGCCGGGGCTCTGCACCATGCGAAGGGCGACCACGACCGCGCCATCGCCGCTTTTTCCGAGGCGGCCAAGCGCGATTCGAAACTCGCTGCAGCCCGCAGCGGACGCGGCGCCTGCCATTACGCGAAGGGCGAATTCGACAAAGCGATCGCCGATTTCGACGCCGCGTTGAAAATCGACGCCAAATTTGCCGGCGCCCTGGTCAATCGCGCCAACGCCTGGCGCGCCAAGAAGGACTTCGCCCGCGCCAAGGCCGATTATGACGCGGCGCTGGCGGCAAGGCCGGATCTTGTCTCGGCGAAGAAGGGGTCGGAAGACATGGCGCGGCTCATCGCCAAAAAGGCTTCCGGCGCATCGACGCCGGCCGACGCCGCTCCCGCCGCCGAGCACGACCACAACTAAAGACCCCGGCGGCGGAAAGGGCGCTACAGCGCCTTGGCCGCCGCCAGCACCTCTTCGGCGTGCCCCGGCACCTTGACCTTGCGCCAGATTTTGGCGATGCGGCCGTCGGCGCCGATCAGCACCGTCGTGCGTTCGACGCCCATATATTTGCGGCCATACATGCTCTTCTCGACCCAGACGCCATAGGCGCCGAGCGTCTCTTTCTTCTCGTCCGACGCAAGCGGCAGCGACAATTCATACTTTGTTCGAAACTTGTCGTGGCTCTTGACCGGGTCCGGCGACATTCCGACGACGACGGTCTTCGCCTTCGCGAACTGGTCGCGTAACGAATTGAAATCAATGGCTTCCTTGGTGCAGCCCGAGGTGTCGTCCTTGGGATAGAAATAGAGCGCGACTTTCTTGCCCTTGAGCGCGGCGAGCGTGAGCTTTTCCCCGCCCGCACCCGGAAGTTCGAAGGTGGGCGCCGCATCGCCCTCTTTCAGACCCGCCTGCTTAGGTTTAGCGTCCGCCTTCCCGACGGTCGTGCTCATGGCGCCTTCCTTTCGTCGCATCTGCAGCTAAAATCAGCCCCTAGAATGCAGACTGCGCGCCAACCGGCAAGACCGGCTCCATTTTCTGCGCCCGAGCTGCAGAGAGCCGAGAGCGAGGCCAATTGACCGACAGGACGGGGCGCAAGCCTAGCGGCGACGCCGTCGTCGACATGGCGCAGCGCGCGATGCTGCGGGCCTGTCGCGCAGCGTGGCGGCCGCGTTTTTCGGCGCCGCGCAGGAGACTTCTCCGCCTCATCATGTTGAGCGGACTTGCCGTTGCGCTGCTTTGCGCTGTGACGCTCGGCGGCTTCTTCCTGTTTCTTTCGCAGGGTTCGATCACTTTCGCCTGGCTTGCGCCGCACATCGTCAGATCGCTCGATGAACTTGCCGGCGGACGCTATGAATTTTCGCTGGCCACCGCCTCGATCGGCAATGGCGAGCATGGCCCCACGCTGTCGGTCGACAATTTCGTCGTCAAGATGGACGGGCTTCCGATCGTCGCGGCGCCCCGAGCCGAACTGTCGCTTGACCTCAATTCTTTGTTGATCGGCCGTGTAAAGCTGCGACGGCTGGAGGTGCTCGATCTGGATTTGCGGCTCTCCGTCGATCGGGACGGCGCCGTCGCGATATCCGCCGGTGCTCTTCCCGTCCAGGCGCCGGCGCCGACAATCGCGCCGTCAGAGCCGGGGAAGCGGCGCGCGACGTTGCGGCGCGACGCCGCCGGGGCTTTGCGGGCGCTGATGGACCTCGCCACCAGTCCGAACAGTCCAGTTGGCGCGCTCGATCGACTAGGCGTCGCGCATGGCCGGCTCACCATCGACGATCACACGATCGATCGCGCCATTCGCTATGAAGACGTAACGCTCAGTCTCGACAAGGGCGGCAATGGCATGCGCTTCTCGGCGGCGGCCAACGGTCCCGCCGGGCGTTGGACGGCGACCGCCGTCGCAACGGGCGCGCCTGGAGGACGGCGCGAGTTCCGCGCGCAGTTTCGCGATTTGTCGATCGACGAAATCGCGCTTGCCGGCGGGTTCCGCACCGCCCGCTTCGACACCGACGCGCCGTTCTCGTTCGATCTGCGATTCGCGCTTGGCGCGGGCGATGAAGTTCTCGAAGCGTCGGGCCAGGCGGAGATCGGCCGGGGCTATTTCCGTTTCGACGAACCGGATCATGAGCCGGTGATGATCGAGAAGGTCGCCGGCGTCGCGACCTGGGACAGAGCCGCGCGAAAATTGGTGATCGCGCCATTCGTGTTCAAAGCGGGCGGCTTCGACATGGCGGTCGTCGGCGAAGCGCGCCCGCCCGCGGGGGCGACGAGCATTGCCGATGCGGCGCGCCTTGACGGGCCATGGACGATCGGGTTTCGGCTGAAAGCGCCAACGCTGGTCGCGCCGGAGCGCGCGGGCGAGAAGAACATTCGGATCGACAGCGGATTGCTCGACGCGCGGCTCTTTCGCGACGAGCGCCAAATCGTTTTCGACAAATTCACCTTCGCCGGCCCGGACACGCATATCGACCTCAGCGGCGCGTTGAGCTGGCGCGACGACATTCGCATCACGCTCAAAATGGGCGTCGAGGAAACGCAGATACGGGCGCTGTCGCGTCTGTGGCCGACCCATGTCGCGCCGTCCGTGCGCACCTGGTTTGTCGACCATGTGCCGAAGGGCGTATTGAGGCGGGCGCAATACGCCGCCGACTTCAATGGCGCGGCGTTGACGGCGATGCGTTACGAGCAGGCGCCGCCGGATGAGTCGCTGCTCGCCGAAGGCGACATTGTCGACGCCGCCGTCACCGACATTCTGCCCGGCATGGCGCCGCTTAACGGCATCAACGGCAGCCTGCGCGTCACCGGGCAGACGGTGTCTTTCGCCGCGACTTCAGGCGTCATGGAAACAAGGCCGAGCCGGCGCCTCGCGCTCTCCTCAGGCCGATTCCTCGTCGCCGACAGCGCGCTGCGCCCGACGCCCGCCATGGTGGAGGTCGATGTGGCCGGCGACGTCGAAGCCGTCGCCGACCTTCTGACATTGCCGGCGATCGCTGACCATGCGTCCGTTCCCGTTGCGCCCGGCGCGCTGAAAGGAACGATCGAAGGACGTCTGCGCGTCGATTTCGAGACGGGCGCCGCCGCCCGCGACGCGGCGACGACATTCGCCATAGATGCGACGACGCAGAATCTCGTGGTCGACAATCTGATCGGCAAGGAAAAACTCGAGGGCGGCGCGCTGCACGTCGTCGCCGATCGGGTCGGATTGCGCGTCAGCGGCGCCGGCCGCATTTTCAACGCGCCGGCGACTCTCGACTTGCGCCGAGGTTTTGGCGACAAAGGCCCCGCCCAGGCGCATGTCGCCTTCGCCTTCGACGACGCGGCGCGCCAGCGCGCGGGCTACGCCATCGCCGGCGTCAGCGGCCCGATCCTGGCGACGATACGTACGCCGATCCCGGTCGAGAACGTCGAGACGCAGATCGAACTCGATCTTTCCCGGACGACTTTCGACAATCCGCTGCCGGGCCTGGCGAAGCCGGCAGGAAAGCCGGCGAAAGCCTCGTTCAACCTGACGCGCCGCGGCGAGGCGATGGCGCTCGAACAATTCGTGTTTGACGCGGGGCCGACCCAGGCGCAGGGCGTCATTGAGTTCGGCCGAGACGGCGCGTTCCGCGCCGTCCACCTCACGCAAGCGCGACTCTCGCCGGGCGACGACATGCGCATCGACGTGCAGCGCAGTGGCGAGGCCGTGAAAATCATCGCGCGCGGCGCGAATTTTGACGCGCGGCCAATGCTGCAAGGGCTGCTGCGCGCCGACCGCAGCGGCAAAGGAACGATCGACGACCTCGATCTCGACTTCAAGGCGCCGGTCGTCACCGGCCATAACAAGCAAATTCTCTCCAATGTGGAACTGAAAATGGAGCGGCGCGGCGGCAAGCCGCGCGCGCTGATTTTGACCGGCGCTTTCGGCCGCGAACAAATCTCGGTCGGCATGGGCCGCAGCGCTAACGGCCAGCCGCAGATGGAAATTTCGACGAATGACGGCGGCTCGCTTCTCTCCTTCCTCGACATCTATCGAAAGATGGACAGCGGCGCGCTGAGCGCCACCGTGCAGCTCGGTCAGAACCGCGCCGACGGCGCGTTGCGCATTCGCGATTTCTATGTGCGCGGCGAGCCGACGGTGCGCCAGCTGATGGCGCAAAGCGGCACGGCGCGAACCGACGATCGCGGCAATTACCGCTTCGACCCCGATCTCGTCCGCGTCGGCAGATTGGAGAGCGAGTTCAGCTGGTCTGGCGGGCAGCTCGCCGTGCGCGACGGCGTTCTGTCTGGCCCCGAGATCGGCCTCACCTTCGACGGCTATATCGACTTCCAGCACGAGCGGCTCGATCTCGTCGGCACCTATGTGCCAGCCTATGCGCTGAATAGTCTCCTGTCGAACATTCCGGTCGTCGGCGTCGTGCTCGCCGGCGGGCAGCATGAAGGCGTGTTCGGCCTCAGCTATCGGCTTTACGGCGCGCTGTCGTCGCCGTCGATCAACGTCAATCCGCTATCGGCGATCGCGCCCGGCCTGATGCGCAAGATCATGGGCGTGATCGACGGCACCGCGCGCATGCCGCAGCAGCGGTAGGTTTAGCAGAGCGCGCTCTATGCGCGCTCAAGCAGCACATGCTTCTTCTTGCCGAGCGAGAGTTTGACGACGCCATCGCTCGCAAACTCAGCTTCGCCAATGATTCCGCGTTCGTCCGTCACCGGCGCATCATTGACGCGCAGTCCGCCGGCCTTGATCTGGCGGCGCGCTTCGCCCGTTGACGAGACCAGTCCCGCTTTGACAAAGGCGGTCAGCACGCCGAGTCCTGCGGCGACTTCTTCAGCCGAGACGGCGACCTTTGGCAGCGACAGCGCAAGCGCGCCTTCCTCGAAAGTCGCGCGCGCGGTTTCCGCCGCTTGCTCCGCCGCCGCGCGACCGTGAATGAGCGCCGTCGCTTCGGTCGCGAGCGTTTTCTTCGATTCGTTGATTTCGGCGCCCTGCAGCGCCGCGAGGCGCGCGATCTCCTCCATCGGCAGGAAGGTGAAGAGCTTTAAAAAGCGAGCGACGTCGGCGTCTTCGGTATTGCGCCAATATTGCCAATAGTCATAGGGCGACAGCATGTCGGCGTTGAGCCATACGGCGCCGGCGGCGGTCTTGCCCATCTTGGCGCCTGACGACGTCGTCAGCAGCGGCGAGGTGAGCGCGTAAAGCTGCGGACAGCCCATGCGCCGTCCGAGATCGAGGCCGGTGACGATATTGCCCCATTGGTCCGAGCCGCCCATCTGCAGCAGCGCGCCGTAGCGCCGGTTGATCTCGACGAAGTCATAGGCCTGCAGGCACATGTAATTGAACTCGATGAAGGAGAGTTCATGCTCGCGCTCGAGCCGCAGCTTCACCGAATCCATCGTCAGCATGCGGTTGACGGAGAAATGGCGGCCGACGTCGCGCAGGAAATCGATGTAATTCAAACCGGCCAGCCAATCGGCGTTGTCGAGCATGATTGCATCCGTCGCGCCGTCGCCGAATGTGAGGAAGCGCTCGAAGACGGTCCTGATCGAGGCTTTATTTGCGTCGATCTGCTCGACGGTGAGCAGCTTGCGGCTCTCGTCCTTGCCGGAAGGATCGCCGACCCGCGTGGTGCCGCCGCCCATCAGCGGCAGCGGCTTGCCGCCGGCGCGCTGCAGCCAGGCGAGCATCATGATCGGCAGCAGCGAGCCGACGTGAAGCGAGGGCGCCGTGCAGTCGAAGCCGATATAGGCGGCAAGCGTCCCCGACCGCGCCTTCTCGTCGAGGCCGTCGAAATCAGAACACTGATGAACGAAGCCGCGCTCGATGAGCGCGCGCAGGAAGTCGGATTTTGGGGTGAAATCGCTGGAGGAAGTCATGAGGCTGGGTGATAGGCGCTGCGCGCCGGCGGCGCAAGCGATCCCCTTGAGCTCCGTCGGGGATGCCTTTCTTGCCCCATGCCGGGGCTTTTGATAGAAGCCGCAGGCTTTCGCGCTCGCCCCATGCGCCGACGAACGCAGGAAAATCATGCTTTTTTACGAGCCGCTGTTCCTGTTCCTGTTCGGCCCGGCGGTTTACCTCATCTACCTGGCGCTCGGCGAAGTCCGCCTGCGGCGGGCGATCATCCTGTTTGCGGCGAGCGTCATCTTCTACGCCTGGAGCGAGCCGGTCTTCATCTTCCTCGTCTTCGCCTCGGTCGCGCTCGATCTTTATGTGGCGCGAAAGATCGCCGCGTTGCTAGAGGACAAAACGCGCAAGCTCTGGCTCGCGCTTGGCGTCGTCGCCAATCTCGCGATCCTCGTCTATTACAAATATACCGGCTTTCTGGCACTCAATCTCGATGCGCTCCTAAAGGCGCTGACGCTGCCGGGGATCAACATTCCCCAGATCGCGCTGCCGATCGGCGTCAGCTTCATCGTCTTCGAAAAGATCACCTATCTCGTCGACGTCTATCGTGGCGTCACCGCGCCGGCGCGCGCGCCGCTGCTCTATGGGCTTTACGTCTTTTTCTTCCCCAAGCTTCTCGCCGGGCCGATCATCAAATATCACGACATCGCCCGCCAGTTCGACGAAATGCCGCACGCCGACGTCGATGATTTCGTCATCGGCTTTTCGCGCTTCATGCTCGGCGTCGTGAAGAAGCTGCTCTTCGCCGATACGCTGGCGAGCGGCGCCGACCTGATCTTTTCGCGCGACGTCGGTTCTCTCGGCTTCGCGCAAGCCTGGGCGGGCGTGCTGTTCTTTACCTTCCAGATCTATTTCGATTTCTCCGGCTATTCCGACATGGCGATCGGTCTGGCGCGCATGTTCGGCTTCCGCCTTCTCGAAAATTTCAACATGCCCTATGTCGCGACCAGCATCACCGATTTCTGGCGGCGCTGGCATATTTCTCTCACCAGCTGGATTCGCGAATATCTGTATTTTCCGCTCGGCGGCAATCGGCGCGGTGAAGCGCGCACCTATCTCAATCTGTGGATATGCTTCTTCGCCTCAGGCGTTTGGCACGGCGCCGCTTGGACCTATATCGCCTGGGGCGCCTATAATGGCGTGTTTCTCGTGCTCGACCGGCTGTTTCTGGTGAAACGTCTGGAGCGATTGCCGGATTGGTGCGCCAATATCGTCACGATGATCGTCGTCATCGTCGGCTGGACCTTCTTTCGCGCGACCTCCGTGCCTCAAGCTGGCGCGCTGCTGGCGCTGATGGCGAACCCATGGGCGCAAGCGAGCGCGCCGCTCGCCATTCCGCAAGAATATGTCGTGGTGGCGCTGATCGCCGCGGCGATTTGCGTTGCGCAGCGGCTGTCGCTTTATGTCAAGGACTTCGATTGGGGAAGCGCGGCGCAGCGTTACGCCATGGCGTCGAATAGCGCGCTATCGCTGCTCTTCCTTGCGGCGCTGGCGAAGGGACTGGCCGATCCCTTCAAGCCGTTCATCTACTTTCGCTTTTGAAGCGCAAGGGCGATCGAGCCGAAATGGATAGACGCGTCGAGAAAGATCAAGCGGAATTGGGAGCGGCGTCGCCGGCGCCTGCCTCTTTCGCGCGCGCCTTTTTCAAGTCGCTCACCTTCGCGCGCTTGCCGATCTTTGGCTGCGCGGGCTTCATCGCCTTTCTTTTCCTCGCCAATTTGTGGAACTTCGCCGTCGAACGCGATTGGCCGAAGCTGCGCATCCGCAGCGCCTCGCCGCTCGCCGGCGTCGCGAAGCCAAAGCCCGCGCCTTGGACGCTCGACGCTTTTCTTTCCGGCGAGACGCAAAAGGCGGTGTCGACAAATCTCGGCCGAATGTCGCCGGTTTTTCCGATTTCCGTGCGCGCGAAAAATCAGCTCGTCTTTTCGCTTTTCGGCGGCTCGGCCGCGCCCGGCGTCATGATCGGCCGCAACGGCCAGCTCTTTGAAGATATCTATATCGACGAATTTTGCGCGCGCGACGGCGTGTTCGATCCTGCCCGAGTCGCCGCATGGTCTTCGACGTTGCGCAACATTCAGGAGATGGCGCAGGCGCGCGGGAAGAGCTTCGTCTATCTGATTTCGCCGTCCAAGGCGGCGCGCTATGCGGAAGATTTGCCGACGTCTGCGCCATGTGCGGCGCGCGCGACATCGATGCCGGACAAGCTCGCGCCCTATCGCGCGGCGCTCGATGAATCGCATGTGCGCTATGTCGACGGCCCGGCGCTGATTGACGCGGAAAAATCCAGACAGGAGATCGCGCTGTTTCCGCGCGGCGGCTCGCATTGGAACAGCGTCGGCGGCGCGCTCGCCATGCGCGAAGTTACGCGCGCGGCGCCAACCTCTCCCGTCGGCGCGCTCGATTTTACATCAGCGCCGGCGCCCGAAGCCCTCGGCACGGATCGCGACCTGCTGGACCTCCTAAATCTCTTGTGGCCCGACGCGTCTTATCCGACCGCGGCGATCGGCAGGGCAGGGGAGAAGGGCGATTGCGCGCGACCGCCGCGGCTGCTCGCGCTTGGTGGAAGCTTTCTGCATCAGGTTCTGGCGGCGTCGACGCTCGCGCCCTGTCCGCCGCAAATCGACTATTGGTTTTATATGCGCACCGCGGACAATGGAATCGAACTCGGTCATTACCGGCGCCCGCCCGGCGACGCCTCGAATGGCGAACGGCTGGCGGCGACAGCGGAAGAACTCGATGAAAATCTCGCCGGCGCCGATTTCGTCCTGCTCGAAGAAAACGAAGCGGGCGTCGCCACGACGAAACAGATCGGCCATCTCGCCGAGGCGCTGCGCCGTTTGCCTTAGTGAAGATGCGGAATTAAGTGAATCCGTGCTGCGCACGCTCTTCAGGATGAGGAGGAAGCTCTTAACCCGATCGCCCTTCCCCTCACCTTGACTATCTCCCGCAAGCGGGGAGATATCGGGATGCGCGTTTTGACGTACCAATTGTTTCGCCACGTCGCCAGAAAGCGCGGCTCGCGAAATGCGGACTTCAAGAGTCTAATTCGAGAAAACTATGCCGCAGGATCACAATCAATGAAACTCACTGTCGAAACGCTTGTCCATGCGCCGATCGCCCGAGTCTGGTCTGCCTACACCACACCGGCCGACATCACGAAGTGGAACTTCGCGATCGACACTTGGCATTGCCCGCGCGCCACAGTCGATCTGCGCGAGGGCGGCGCCTTCTCCTCCCGCATGGAGGCCAAAGACGGCAGCTTTGGTTTCGACTTTGCCGGAACTTACACCAAGATCGTTCGGCACGAGCTGATCGAATATTCCTTCGGAGACCGTAGCGGCGCCGTGGAATTTTTGGAAAGTGCGAATGGCGTAACAGTGCGCAGCACCTTCGATGCAGAAACCGAACACTCAATCGAACAGCAGCGCGATGGGTGGCAAACAATTTTGAACAACTTCAAAAAACACGTCGAGGCCACGGCTTAACGATAGCGGCGATCTTGCATAGCATTCGCATAACGCGCCATCATGGAACCTTGCTTTTTTGGCGCGAAGCGGCCACCGCGCCTGCCAGCCAAATGTTTCCGCGTTCCATCCAAAGGTGAAATTCAAACTGAGGCATTCCCAAATGCAGCGTGATCCACCGCGCGGCTCGCTGCTCACGCCGCCTGCGACGGATCGTTCCAATAGCCCTCGGCGCGCGCGATCCTGGCGTATTCCGCGTGGACGACAGCCGGGCCATAAAGCCGCTCCAGTCGGCGGACGATGAAATGACCGCGTGCGAGACTCTGGAAATGTTCCGTGAAGGCGACATTGATCGCCGCGCCGCTGATCGCGCCGATCACCGGGACGGCCTGCGCCGCGGTCTTTTGCGTGACGACGACTCCGAAACGCGCCCCGATCGCGCCGATCAGCCGGGCGAGCGCCGGCGCCGCCTCGTTGGAGACGCGCCGGACGGTCAGAAAGCGCGCCGCTTCGGACACGGATTTCGCGAGCATGGCGCGCAGAACGAGATAGCCGCCTTCGAGCACATTATCTTCCGCGGCATGGCCGCCGAGGGCGAAAACCTCGAGGCAGGCGAGGGCCGCGCCCGGCTGACGCATGTCCTCTCCCTCCGCCTGCGCGATTTCCGCGATCGAGCGCAGCATGATCGTCGTCGACACCGGTAGTTCGATCGGCAGGCTCGCCAGCCCAACGGCGCCGCCGACGCCGCCGGTGAGCGCCGCGAGACGACGGTGAATCCGCGCCGAGTCCTTCCTTGGCTGCGCATCGAGGCTGGCGAGAGCCATTTTCATCGCCGTGGCGAGCGCCTTTTGCGTGGCGGCGGCGGCCGCCGCCTGCAGACGCGGCGGCAAGGTCAAAGAGCCGAAATTCAGCTGTCGACTCGCCAATCCGGCGAGCCGCGACGCAAAACTCTGCCGTTCCAGCGCCGCGACGGCGGATCGCAGGGCTTCGGCGTCTGACTGCGACAACCCCGCGTCGACGAGAACGGGAAGCGGATGAGAATTCGTCACCGATGGGGCCTGGGCTTTGTCGATTGCAGTTAAAATCGGATACTTCCACGGCCTTTGCAAGCGCTGCACAGGCGTGACCAAAAAAGCCGGTCCGCGAGGCGCGTGCGGCCGCGCATGGAATGTTTCCAGCAATGATGTCTGTTCTGTGTCCGCCTGGAGCGGCGCTGTTGCTTTTCGGCCCATGTCCTGTACTGCAGGGCGCGTTACTGCAAAGCATGCGTTCGCGGCTCCGCTTCAGGCGCGGCTGTCGTAGGTCAGGCGCGGTTGTCGCAGATCAGCAAGAGGAGGACTGGATGCTGAAATTTGGTTTGGGTCGCGTGATGAGCGGCGCCTGCTTACTGGCGCTGTTGGCGCCGGCGAGCGCGGTCGCGGGCGATCGCGTCGGCACCTTGCAATGCCGGCTGATGGGCAACGGCATCAGCGTTGTGGTCGAAAATCAGCAGATGGACTGCATCTATCGCGATGAAGCGGAAGGCGCGATTCCGTCTCATTACATCGGCGTCCTCACCAAGGTCGGCGCCAATGTCACGATTAATGGTCCCGGCGAGCTTGCGTGGGGCGTCGTCGCGGCGACGGACCACATTGGTCCGGGCGCTCTCGCCGGCTCTTATATGGGTCCCGAAGTCTCCGCCAAGATCGGGGTCGGCGGCGGCGGCGCGATCCTCGTCGGCGGTTCCGACAACACTTTCTCGCTACAGCCTTTCCAGGTGGAAGCCGGCTCGGGCGTGGGATGGACCGCTGGCGTCGAGCGCTTGACGCTCGCCTATGTCCCGCCGCCGCCGCCTCCGCCGCCCATGCCGCGCCGTCGACACCGCCATCATCGCCACGGCCACTAGACCGGCGCGGAGAAGCTCAGCAGCCTGTCGGTAGGGAAATCATAAAGCCTCGCGCTTTCGCGCCAGTCCGGCGCCAGCAGCGCGAGGCATTTTTTTGCAAATTCCTCGGGCGCCTTCAGGGTCATCGGGTCTTCGCCCGGCATCGCCTGCGCGCGCATGCGGGTGCGCAGCGGCCCGGGATTGGCGAGCATCACCGTGACGCCGTCGCCGGCGACCTCGACGGCGTAAGTGCGGGCCATCGCTTCGAGCGCCGCTTTCGAGATCGCATAGGCGCCCCAGAACGGCTTCATCGTCGCGCGGTGCGCCGCGCCCGACGTGACGAAGACGACGCGGCCGGCGCCCGATGCGCGCAGAAGCGGGTCGAGCGAACGGATCAGCCGCCAGTTCGCCGTGACATTGACCGCCATGATGCGATTCCAGTCCTTCGGATCGACATGGGCGAGCGGCGACAGCGGGCCGAGCAGACCTGCGTTGCCGACAAGGACGTCGAGCTTTCCCCAGCGTTCGAACAGCGCCGCGCCGAGCCGGTCGAGCGCGTCGAAATCAGCAAGATCGCATGGAACGAGCGTCGCCTCGCCGCCGAGCGCGCGAATCTCGTCGTCGAGTTCTTCGAGCGCGCCCTGCGTGCGCGCGAGCGCCACGACATGCGCGCCGTCGCGGGCGAGTTCAAGCGCGAGGGCGCGTCCGATGCCGCGCGACGCGCCGGTGACAAGAGCGATGCGGGGGGAAGGGGAAGGACGCAAGAATTATCCGCCAGTGAAGTCCCAGGGGTTGATGAGCTCGATTGGCAGACCCGAAAAATGTCGCACATTGCGCGTCGAAATCGATGCGTTGCGAGATATTGCGATTCCTGCGATTTGGGTGTCCCGGATTTCAATCGGACGACCAATCTTGAGGCGCGCCGCCGCAACAATGGCGGTAGCCGACGCCGCCTCAAGATCGAAGTTCGCTATACGGTGCGCAAAGTCTTCATTCAGCATTGTGTAGATTGCTGCGGTAAGCCGGTCTTTGCGTTCGCTGGCGCCCAGCCTTGCGACGCCTTGATAAAGCTCCATCGCCGTAATGGATGTCGTCCAGAGTTCTTCAGTTCGCTGCCGGTCGACCCATGTTCGAACGCGCGGCGAGGGCTCGGAACGCATCAATTCGGAAAGAACATTTGTATCAAGGATGATCAATCGAACACAGCCGGCTTGATTTCTTCACCGTGCAGCTCGAAGGCTGCGGCTTCTTGTTCGCTGAGGCCAATTCCGTGAAACCGAGTTGTAATTCTCGTGCCCAATCCGGAGGGAAGAGCGGGCGGCGGGATGGGTCCGACGACGTCCTGGAGAATCGCGCGCGCTTCTTCTTCGACGCTGCGGCCGTGCTCGGCGGCGCGCGCGCGCAATCGATTGGTTACAGTATCGTCGATATTGTTGATGATCAGTTGAGTCATGACGATGGCCTAACAGTAAATATATAGCCCTATTCCAGATTCGACGCCAACTGAGCCGTCGGGCAGGGCGGCTGATATTTGATTTTGAACTGAAAGGAGATTCGCTCTCAAATGCCGAAGCGGCGCTCGCTAGCGAACCAGCATCAATCGCCATGCGGACATGGGCCAGCGCATCCGCTCAGCTCGCTTCGGCCAGCAGCGACAGTTGTGTGCGATTTTCGCCCACGAGGTCCGTGAGCGAGGTCGGATAATCGCCGGTGAAGCAGTGGTCGGTGAACTGCGGCCGGATAGGATCGCGGCGCTCATAGCCCATGGCGCGATAGATGCCGTCGACCGACAGGAAAGCCAGTGAGTCGCAGCCGATATAGTCGCGCATCTCCTCGAGCGTATGCGTCGCGGCGAGGAGCTTCTCCTTCTGCGGCGTGTCGATCCCGTAATAATCCGGGTTGGTGATCGGCGGCGACGAAATCAGGAAATGCACTTCCGTGGCGCCGGCGTCGCGCATCATCTGCACGATTTTGACCGAGGTCGTGCCGCGCACGATGGAATCGTCGATGAGGATGACGCGTTTGCCGGCGACGACGCAGCGATTGGCGCTGTGCTTCATGCGCACGCCAAAATCTCGGGCGATCTGCGTCGGTTCGATGAAGGTGCGGCCGACATAGTGATTGCGGATGATGCCGAGTTCGAACGGCACGCCCGACTCCTGCGAATAGCCGATCGCCGCCGGCACGCCGGAGTCCGGCACCGGCACCACGACGTCCGCCTCGATCGGGCGTTCGCGCGCGAGCTCGGCGCCCATCGCCTTGCGCACCTCATAGACCGGACGGCCATGGACGATGGAATCGGGACGGGCGAAATAGATATATTCAAAGATGCAGGGGCGCATCGGCTGCGGCGGAAACGGCCGCATGCTCTGAAGTCCATCCTCGGAGATGATGACGATTTCGCCGTTCATCACGTCGCGCACGAAGCGCGCGCCGATGATGTCGAGCGCGCAGGTCTCCGACGCGAGAATGTATTTTCCGTTGAACTCGCCGATGACGAGCGGCCGGATGCCGAGCGGATCGCGCGCCCCGATCAGCTTCTTGTTGGTAAGCGCGACGAGCGAATAGGCGCCCTCGATCGAGCGAAGCGCTTCAATGAAGCGGTCGATGAGCAGCGGCCTGCGGCTGCGCGCGACGAGATGAAGAATAACCTCAGTATCCGAGGTCGACTGGAAGATCGCGCCTTCGCGGATCAGTTCGCGCCGCAGCGTCTGGGCGTTGGTGAGATTGCCATTGTGCGCAACAGCGAAGCCGCCCGTATTCAGTTCCGCGAATAGCGGCTGCACATTGCGCAGCATGGTCTCGCCAGTCGTGGCGTAGCGCACATGGCCGATGGCGGCGGCGCCGGGCAGGCGCTTGATCGTGCCTTCCTGGGAAAAGTGGTCGCCGACGAGCCCCAGACGGCGGTCGGTATGGAAGCGACCGCCGTCGAAGCTGACGATGCCGGCCGCCTCTTGGCCGCGATGCTGCAGCGCATGCAAGCCCAAGGCGGCGATCGCTGCGGCATCCGGCAGATCGAAGACGCCGAAAACGCCGCAATATTCGCGAAGCCGGTCGCCGTCGAGATCGTCTCTCGGATCAATCTCGCGGGATGAGGATCGCTGATGATCCTCGGCGGCCTCCGTCATGCTTGGTCCCCCGTGACGCGCCGCCGGGCGATCTAGGAGCGCCCAGGCGTCGTATTCCCGTCATATGTGCCAGCGGCGGGGTCTATCCGCAAGACCATCATTCAGGCTTACCGGCGGACTCCGGCGCCGCATCGGCGGGCGGTTCGGGGCTTGCGTCGCTTTGCGAGGGCATAAGTTTGTCCGGCTCGACGTCGGCAGGCGGCTCCTCATTCGCCGGAGCGCCCTTCTTGGCCTTGATCTTGGCGACGATGCTGTCGATGTCGTCGGGCAGCATTTCCCGCAGTTTCTCTCCTCCGGCGGCCAGGAAGGGCTTCGCGCGGGCGTCCTTGATCCATTGCGGCTGATTAGCTTCAGGCACGAGCCAGCTGTAAAAAACAAAGGCGACGACGGCGATCAGGACGCCGCGAACGGCCCCGAACACGAAGCCGAGCGTGCGGTCGAGGGCGCCGACCTTCGAATCAAGAATGACATCCGAGAGCTTCACCGTCACGAGCGACACGGCGATCAGGGCGACGAGAAACACTGCGGCCGCGGCGGCCAAGAGAGCGAGCTCATCCTTGGCGATGTACGGTTTGATGTAGGGCAGGGCGAGCGGATAAAAGAAATAGGCCGCTGCGGCCGCCGCGACCCAAGAGAGGATTGCAAGGACTTCGCGGGTGAAGCCGCGCAAAAGAGCGAGCATCCCCGACACCAAAACGACGATGATCACTGCCAAATCAAGATATGACGGCATCGCTGGCCTCTTGCTTGTTCGCCCCGAGCGCTCGACGCTTCTGAATGGGCTGTTGGCCGCCTTCCGACGACGATCGCGCGACCCTCTCCGGAACCTGTGTCAACTTTGCGCCGCCCTCGGTCGGGCGCCGCCGTTCTGGCAGGCCTATGGCTACTTCACTGGCAGCCTTCTAACGCATCTTGGCGCCGGCCGGAAACATTAAAGCGCGGGACTTCGACCGCGCGCGACGGTTTTTTCGCGGTTCGACATGCGGGCGATGGAAGCGACGAGGGCGCCCACGTCGGCGCAGGGGCGGATCGTCACGCCGGCGCCGCGCGCGTCGTCGGATATCTGTTGGGACTGCGGCACGACGGCGTGATGGAATCCGAGCTTCCCGGCTTCGCTCAGCCGCATGCCGGGATGAATGACTGGCCGCACGGCGCCCGACAGTCCGATCTCGCCAAAAAAGAACATGTCAGGCGGCAGGACCGCGCCGGTGAGCGACGAGACCAGCGCCGCGGCGGCGGCAAGGTCGGCGGCTGGCTCGTCAGCCCGAAAGCCGCCGGCGACGTTGAGATAGACGTCATGCATGCCAAGCTTCAGCCCGCCATGCGCCTCGAGCACGGCGAGAATCATCGAGAGCCGGTTTTGCTCGAAGCCGACGACGGCGCGACGCGGCGTGCCAAGCGACGTCGGCGCGACGAGCGCCTGGATTTCGATCAGTAGCGGACGCTGTCCTTCCAAGCTCGCGACGACCGCCGCGCCGGGCGCACCTGCGTCCCGGCCGGCGAGGAAAAGCGCGGATGGATTGGCGACTTCGGCGAGGCCGAGACCGGTCATCTCGAAGACGCCGATCTCGCCGGTCGCGCCAAATCGATTCTTGGAGGCGCGCAGCATGCGGAAATGATGCGCGCCGTCGCCCTCGAAGGACAGGACCGCGTCGACCATGTGTTCGACGACCCGCGGCCCCGCGACCTGTCCGTCCTTGGTGACATGGCCGACGAGAACGATCGTCGCGCCTGTCGTCTTGGCGTAGCGCAGGAGCGCCTGGGCGCTGGCGCGCACCTGGGTCACGGTTCCCGGCGCCGACTCGGCCATGCTGGTGTGCATGGTCTGAATCGAATCGATGACGATCAGCGCCGCACGTTTGCCCATCGCGCAGGTGGCGAGGATGTCTTCGACTTGAGTCGCGGCGGCAAGCTCGACCGGCGCGTCGGCGAGGTTGAGCCTAGCGGCGCGCAGGCGCACCTGGGCAACGGCCTCTTCGCCTGAAATATACACGACGCGCGCGCCGCGCCGCGCCAGAGCTGCGCAAGCCTGAATGAGCAGGGTCGATTTGCCGATGCCCGGCTCGCCGCCGAGCAGCAGCACCGAACCCGGAACGAAACCGCCGCCGGTGACGCGATCGAATTCATCGATGCCGGTGGCGATCCGCGGCGCCGCCTGGCCTTCACCGCCCAGCCCCTCAAGTTCGAAGACGCGGCCGCGCGCGGTGCGGCGGGTGATCTCGGCGGCGCCGGATTCTTCAACGAGGCTGTTCCATTCGCCGCAGGAGTCGCAGCGCCCCTGCCACCGCCATGAGGCGGCGCCGCAGTTTTGACAGACGTAGACCGCGCGGCTCTTGGCCATGCCTTTTTGGCGCATGGAGCTGCGACGCTTGTCAAGCGGGGATTGAGATTCCCTGGCTCGAAGATCAGTCGTCGCCGTTTATTCTCGCCCGCAGGATGTTGGAGGGCTTGAACGCCACGACCAGCCGCGCCGAAATTTTCGCGCCTGCGCCAGTCTTGGGATTGCGTCCGAGCCGCTCCCTCTTCTCCCGCACCATAAAGGCGCCGAAGGAAGAGAGCTTGACGTCTTCACGCGAAACGATGCGCTCGAAAATTTCTTCGAGCACCATTTCGACGTATTTCGCCGACTCCGCCCGCGGCAGGCCTACCTTGCGGTGGATCGCGTCTGCAAGATCCGAACGAGTCACGGCGCCGCTCCGTGCGATGTGCTTGTCTTCCGCCTCGCCGTCCGGCTTAGCGGTCGCGTCCCCCTTGGCCATCTTCCGCCTTACAATTGATTACAATTGAACTTCGTGGGCCGATTCGAAGCGCGTCGGATGGGACTGCCGGGCGCAATCAGGGTGGCGTCCCGCCCACAGCAGGGCGCTCCACCGTCTGTTGTCGGAATTTTTCAGAATCGGATAGGGAAATCAAGCGCAGGGCGTATTCGGCCGCGATATTTCTTTCCAATATTTGGTTGCAAGAAAATTATTATTGTACGACGCCAGCTTACCAGCGTATCAGGGCCGATCCCCAGGTAAAGCCGCCGCCGACGGCTTCGAGCATGACGAGGTCGCCCCGTTTGATTCGTCCGTCCGCCGCGGCGACCGCCAAAGCCAGAGGCACGGATGCGGCGGAGGTGTTGCCGTGCAAATGGACGGTCGCGATGATTTTTTGCGGCGCGATTCCGAGCTTTTGCGCCGACATGTCGATGATTCGCCGGTTGGCCTGATGGGGCACGAACCAGTCGAGGTCGTCAGCGGTCAGTCCAGTCGCGGCGAAAGCGTCTTTCACCACGTCGGTCACCTGGCCCACGGCGAAGCGGAACACTTCCTTGCCCTCCATGCGCAGATGGCCGACCGTCTGCGTGGCGGAGGGGCCGCCGTCGACATAGAGCTTGGCGCGATGGCGTCCGTCGGAACGCAGATGCGTCGTTAACACCCCGCGTTCCTCGATCCCGCCCTGAGACGGTCGCGCCTCAATAATCATCGCGCCGGCGCCGTCGCCAAACAGCACGCAAGTCGTGCGGTCGGTCCAATCGATGATGCGAGAAAAGGTTTCCGCCCCGATCACGAGCGCGCGCTTATGCGAGCCCGAACGCAGGAATTTCTCCGCGGTGGCGAGGGCGAAAACGAATCCCGAGCAGACCGCCTGCAGGTCGAAGGCGACGCCATGCGCAATACCGAGCGCGGCCTGAATCTGCGTCGCGGTCGAGGGGAAGGTCCAATCCGGCGTCGATGTTCCCACAACGATCAGGTCGATGTCATCGGCGCTCAGTCCGGCGTCGGCGAGCGCCGCGCGCGCCGCCTTTTCGCCCAGCATCGACGTTGTCTCGCCCGCTGCCGCGATATGCCGTTCCTTGATCCCGGTGCGCTGAACGATCCATTCGTCGTTGGTGTCGACGAGCTTCGCCAGCTCTTCATTGGTGAGCGTCTTTTCGGGCAGATAGGCGCCGACGCCGAGGACGACGGAGCGCAATTGAGGCGTGCTGGTTGTCACTGAGTGGCTTCCCGGGGCGGAGGGGTCTGATCGGCGCCGTCGTGTTCCCCGAGCCTGTGCGCCAGCGCGACAGTGTCGCGAATGCGATTGAGCAGGTCGCTGCCGGCCACCTCATGGCCGATCTCGACGGCCCGCGCGAAGCCGACCGAATCGGCGCCGCCGTGGCTCTTGATCACGATTCCTTGGAGCCCGAGGAACACGCCGCCGTTCGTCGCCCTTGTGTCCATCTTGGCGCGGAGTTCGCGGAAGGCCCCGAGCGCGAGAAGGTAGCCGAGCTTGGCGAGCAGCGTGCCGCCCATCGCCTGCTTGAGATAGGTGGCGATCTGCGCAGCGGTTCCTTCGGCGGTCTTGAGCGCGATATTGCCGGTAAAGCCCTCGGTGACGACGACGTCGACGGCGCCCTGTCCGATCCCGTCGCCCTCCACGAAGCCGCGATAATCGAAACCGGGCAGGGCGAGGTCGCGCAGCATCGTCGAGGCGGCCTTCACCTCCTCGATGCCCTTGATTTCTTCGGTGCCGACATTGAGCAGTCCGACGGTCGGGCGCTCAAGCCCCAGGATGACCCGCGCCATCGCCGCGCCCATGATCGCAAGGTCCACAAGGTGGCTGGCGTTGGCGCCCATTGAGGCGCCGACGTCGAGCACCACGGATTGTCCGCGAAGCGTCGGCCAGAGACAGGCGAGGGCGGGCCGATCGACACGAGCCATCGTATGCAGGCAAATCTTCGCCATGGCCATGAGCGCGCCGGTGTTGCCGGCGGAGACGGCGACGTCGGCATCGCCTTTCTTGACCGCTTCGATTGCCAGCCACATCGACGAGACGCGTCGTCCGTAGCGCAGCGCCTGGCTCGGCTTGTCGTCCATGCGGATCGAGACGGACGAATGGCGCACTTCAGCGCATTCGGCGAGGCGTGGGTGGCGTTCAAGCTGGGCGCGGATCGCCGGCTCGTCGCCGATCAGCAGGAAGCGGCTGTGCGGGCGCCGTTCGAGAGCGCTGGCGGCGCCCGCGATGGTCACCTTCGGTCCGAAATCGCCGCCCATCGCGTCGAGCGCGATCCGAACAGTCTGCGGCATTTATCCCGTTTCCCCCGACTGCGCGCCTGGATCAGCCGCCTTAATCTATTGGCCGGCTTTTATGACGCGTCCGAGAAGCGCGTCCGCGCTCCCTGGCCCCGCGGGCGACTTGCCATTTGCCGGCCATGCGCGCAAGTGCCGATATGTCTCGTCTCAAGGGTCGCCGGACGGCTTGAGCCGCCCCAAGGCCGCGAAAGGCGAAATGATTCGGGCTCCCTCGCCGGACGGCTCGTCGAAATGCGCGCCCGGCTTGCGGGGATAGGGATCGAGCGACAGCGTCAGGAACTCGGAGATAATCGCGCCGAGATCGACAGCGCCGCCGATCAGCGGATCGGGCGGGTCATCGTCCAGGGTAATTTCGGCAGGTTCGTCGTGCCGCATTCGGCTGCGCGGCGGCTCCTCCCGCGGCGGCGCAAAGCGCATATGAATCGGTTCGACAAGCTCGGAATCGAATTCCTCCAGGGTGGCGACGCAGGCCTGTCTGACGCTAGCGCGCAATTCGCCGTCGATTTTCAGCCCGTCGCCGCGCCATCGCTGCGCCCGCAGCTCGGCGTGCAGCCCATGCACGGCGGGAATCGCGTTGTGCGCCGCCAGGGCGGCGCATTCGGCCGGGGTGGCGCTGACGTCGAGGTCGAGACCTTCGGGCGGCACGTCGGAAAGCGCGAGCCGACGCGACAGCGGCGGTTGAGAGTGGGAAATAACGTTCATGGAGTCTAGCCTCCCGGTCGCACGTTCGCCATCAAATCAGATATGTGGGTCGGCGCACAGACGCCGCCGTCGTCGTTGGGCCAGAATGCGCCGTCTTGCTTTCGCTGCGATCGACGATTACGGATTTGGCGAAAACCTATAGGCCCGGCGCAGGCGCGCTGCGGCGAAGGATTGCGGAGAGACACATGGCGCAGGCTTTGCGCAGAGCTTCTCGTTTGGCGGCCGCCGCCGGGTTGGCCGTTTCGCTTTCAGCTTGTCTTGGCTATGAGGGCGTCGTCAATCGGGGAGCCATCCTCGATTCGCGCAGCACATCGCAAGTCAAACCAGGCATGTCGGCGCAGCAGGTGATGACGGCGCTTGGCACGCCCTCGACTACATCGACGGTCGGCGGCGACGCCTGGTATTACGTCAGCCAGCGCATTGAGCGCAAATTCGCCTTCATGCCGCAAGACATCACCGAACAGCGCGTCTATGCGGTCTACTTCGATAAGTCGAAAAAGGTTCAGCGCGTCGCCGATTACGGCATGGAAGACGGCAAGCCGATCGACTTCATTTCACGCACGACGCCGACGGCGGGTCCCGAATATCACCTGCTTCAGGGCATGCTCTCGAAAGTGACCAATCTCCTATAGCGCCGCCGCCTTGCTGATTCGGATAGGGTGAGCGCGTTCGCGGCGCGACTGATGGCGTCAATGTGACGGCGCCACCGGGTCACTTCGGACAGCTTATTGTAAATATTGGTATTTGTGGCGCCGAAGCGTCTGCCGCGCCGCTGTAATTGCGGCGCGAGCATGGCTCGGGCCGTCGATCTTTTGCCCCGCCTCGCAGGTAACTTTCTGTTTACGCAAACTTTGCGTAATTGTGGAGAACCCGCGAAGCATGACAGTCACGCTGACGAACGCCCCGCCGCCTACCAAGGACGAAAAGGTCGCATCGCCTGTCCCCGGACGGCAGTCGAACCGGTCGCCCCGCGCGATTCTGTCGAATCTGCTGCTCGATCGATCCTGTTCTCCCTTGTTGCGCGCGCTTAGCGTCGCGACTCTGCTTTCCGTGATGGCCGTGCTGGCGATGACCGGAACGCGCGACGACGCGCGGCGTCCGGAGCGGACCGTGCGCGCCGCGCGCTTCCGGGTGGCCGTTTCTCCGTTGACCACGCTCGCGACGAACGTCGACGACGACGAGGAAACCGCCCTCGACTCCGACTTTTCGATCGAGCAGGCGGCGCTCACCTGGTCGCATCGTCTCGACGACGACAATTTTTCAGAAACGCCGGGCGTGATGCGCTTCGGATCGGTCAAGGTCCACCAGTCGATCGTCGAGCGCGTCGTCAAGGCGGCGCAGACGACCGAGATGGATCCGGCGCTTCTCATGGCCATTGCCGACAAGGAGTCGAATTTTTCCTCGACGGCGAAGGCGCGGACGTCTTCGGCGAGCGGGCTCTTCCAATTCGTCGAGAAGACCTGGCTTAGGGCGTTGAAAACGTTCGGCTGGCGCCACGGTCACAGCGATACGGCGGCGGCGATCGCGAGCGACGACGCGCCGCGCGTGAACGGTCAAAAGCGGGCGCAAATCCTCAATCTGCGCAACGATCCATATCTTTCCGCCGTTCTTGCCGCGGAAATGCTCAAAAAGGATAGCGCCAGGATCGCCGAAAGGATCGGCCGTCCGCTCTCGTCCGGCGAGACCTATCTCATCCACTTCCTCGGACCGGACGACGCCGAGCGATTCATGAGAACCGTGGCAGACGCGCCGCACACCTCGGCCGCCGCGCTGCTGCCGAGGCCGGCGCGCGCCAATAAGCCGATCTTCTATGAACAGCAGGGACGCCGGCTGAAAGTCCGATCGGTCCGAGAGGTGCATGAAGCCTTCGAAACGATGATGGACAAGCGCACCAGCCGCTATGAGGACGTCGTTGCGAAATTGCCCGGCGGCGCGACCGCCTATGCGGAGTGAATGGCGAATAGTGAATAGTGAATAGTGAATGGCAAGTAGCGCAATCACGTCTGACCACTCACCACTCACTCACTTTCCGGTCATCAGATCGAGATTTTGTATCGCCGCACCTGCCGCGCCCTTGCCGAGATTGTCGAGCCGGGCGACGAGCAGGGCGTGACCGCGCGCCTCATTGGCGATGACGAAGACCTCCAAATCATCGGTCCCGTTCAGCGCGAGAGCGTTGAGCTTTCCGTCCGCCGGCGCCGCTGCTGGCCGCACGTGTTTCGCATCGGCGTAATGACGCGCATAGGCGTCGTCGAAGTCGCAAGCCTTGGGCTTGCCGGGCAGGGCGTCGAGCCCAAGCGGAATCGAGACGAGCATGCCCTGGCGGAAATTGCCGACCGAGGGAACGAACAGCGGCCGCGCCGTGAGCCTCCCATAGGCCATGATTTCCGGGACATGCTTGTGCTCAAGCCCGAGCGCGTAGAGTTCAAAGGCCGGCGCCTTGCCGCTTTCATAGGCTTCGATCATCTGCCGGCCGCCGCCCGAATAGCCTGAGACGGCGTTGATCGTCAGCGGCTGGTCCGACTGGATGAGACCGGCGTCGACGAGCGGACGAATGAGCGCGATGGCGCCTGTCGCATAGCAGCCGACATTGGCGACGCGGCGGCTTGCGGCGATTTCCGCCGCCTGTCCCTTGCAGAGCTCGGCGAAGCCATAGACCCAGCCTTGCGCGACACGATGGGCGGTGGAGGCGTCGAGCAGCCTCGGACCGCGCTCGCCGAGGGCGTCGCAGAGCGCGACGGTTTCCTTCGCCGCGTCGTCCGGCAGACAAAGGATGGCGATGTCGACGGAGGCGAGAATGTCGCGCTTGGCGGCGATCTCCTTGCGCTGCGCCTGCGGGAGCGCAAGGAGCGAAATGTCCGAGCGTCCGGCGAGCCGTTCGCGGATTTCGAGCCCAGTGGTGCCGGCGTCGCCGTCGATGAAGATTTTGGTCGTCATGGCCCGCATCTAGTCGATTTCGCGAAGGAGAGAAAGATTGGCGGCGAAAGCCGTCTGATGTTTTTGACGTGAACGGCGCTCCGGCCTATAGCGCGGCTGGAAGCGTCCGCCTTGCTCTATAGGGCGGCGCCATCCAAAGTTGAGCCCATGACCGAGAGTCCGTGCGTAAAGATTTGCGAACTCGATGCGCACGACGTGTGCGTCGGCTGCGGCCGCACGCGCGGCGAGATCGCCGGTTGGACGTCGATGTCCGACGCACAAAAGGCCAAAGTCGTCGAGGTCGCCGCGCTGCGTAGGTCTGCGGGCAGTCGCGAAACGGTCGCGCGCCGCCAAATTATCGGCAAAAGATAGGCTGTCGCCGGCTCGCCAATCCGCTAACTTACGTCCTGAAGGCGAAAGAGTCGCGCCTCCAAAGGGAGGAGAGATCATGGCGAAGCGGGTAACGGAAACGGATGGCGCGCTGAGAGCCTATGCGCTGCGATTGTTGGATTCGGTCTATAACGCCTCGGTCTATTCGGTGATTGCCTACAGCATCCTGCTGGCTCTGCTCGCGGTCATCGGCGTGGCGATCGGCCTGAAAATCATTTACGTGCCCGAATTTCATCCCTGGTAGCCGCGTTCATTTGCCAAAGCGCCTGCTCATCGTCGCGCATGCGCCGTCGCGCAATACCGAGCGGCTGAGGGACGCGATGGTCGCCGGCGCGCGCGCGCCCGAAATCGAAGGCGTTGAAGTCAAGGCGCTGAGCCCTTTTCTGACGACGCCCGAACATGTCCTCGCCGCACAGGCGGTCATTCTCGGAACCACCGAAAATCTCGGCTATATGAGCGGCGCGCTAAAGGACTTCTTCGACCGCTGCTATTATCCGCTGCTGGAGCGCACGCAGGGCCTGCCTTACGCGCTTTACATTCGCGCCGGCCATGACGGAACCGGGACTCGGCGCGGCGTCGAGTCGATCGTCACCGGCCTGCGCTGGCGCGCTGTCCGCGAGCCGCTGATCTGCCGGGGCGAGTGGCGAGAGGACTTTGTCGACTCCTGCCGCGAATTGGGGATGCTTGTGGCGGCGGGGCTCGACGTGGGCGCCTTTTGAGCCGATCAAGCCATCGTCTATAGAACTGCCGCGCGCGCCAGCGCGGAACGAAGGCTCGGTTCGATAGAGCGCATGCAGCGAAGCGACGATTTTCTCGGCCATCCGCGCGGGCTCGCCTTCCTCTTTGCTTCGGAAATGTGGGAGCGCTTTTCCTATTACGGCATGCGGGCGCTGCTCGTTCTCTATATGGTCGAATATCTCTTGACGCCGCAGCGCATGGATGCGGCGCTCGGCCTCGACGCCTTGAAGCATGGGCTCGAGACGCTTTCCGGGCCGCTCGCGCCGCAGCCTTTCGCTTCGCAGATCTACGGGCTCTACACGGGCCTCGTCTATCTTACGCCGATCCTTGGCGGGTTCATCGCCGATCGTCGTCTCGGACGCACGCGCACGATCGTGATCGGCGCCGCGCTGATGGCCGTCGGCCATTTCATGATGGCGTTCGATCGCCTTTTTCTCATCGCGTTGCTTTTCATCGCGCTCGGCTGCGGCTTCTTCAAGCCGAACATTTCGACGCAGGTCGGCGAGCTTTACGCGCCGTCGGATGCGCGTCGCGATCGCGCCTATTCGATCTTCTACGTCGGCATCAATATCGGCGCCTTCTTCGCGCCGCTCGTCTGCGGAACGGTCGGCGAGACGATCGGCTGGCATTATGGATTCGCCTGCGCCGGCGTCGGCATGATCATTGGTCTCGTAACATATGTGATCGGTCTGCCGAGCCTGCCGCCCGAGCCGCTGATGCGCGAAAGGCGGGCGCCGACGGCGCAGTCGCGCGCGCAGATTCGCCGATCCGTCGGCGCGCTGATGCTGCTCTTCGCGCCCTCCGCGCTGTTCTGGGCGGCCTTCGAGCAGCAGGGCAATACGATCGCGCTTTGGGCGGCGCAATCCGTCGACCGTGGCGTCGACATCTTCGGATGGCGCGCTGACATTCCGGTGACCTGGTTTCAGGCGTTCAATCCGCTGATGATCTTTCTCTTCACGCCGCCGCTCGTCGCGCTATGGGCGCGGCTCGCGCGGCTCGGACGCGAGCCTTCGACGATCGGCAAAATGAGGCTCGGCTGTCTCGGCGTCACGGCGAGCTACGGCGTCCTGGCGCTCGCGGCCTGGACGAGCGATGGCGGCAAGGCGAGCTGGCTGTGGCTTTTGGCCTATTTCAGCGTGATCACCATCTCCGAGCTGCATTTCTCGCCGATCGCGCTCTCTCTCGTGTCGCATGTCGCGCCTGAAGGCTCGCGTTCGGCGCTGATGGGATTCTGGTTCACCTCGATGTTTCTCGGCAATCTGCTTGCGGGTTGGCTCGGCGGTTTGTGGTCGAGCCTTGCAAACGTGTATTTCTTCCTGCTGATCAGCGTTCTCGGCGTCGCCGGCGCGCTCTTCGTCGAGGCGGCGCGGCAACCGCTCGGCGATCTCTTGGCTTTTCGCGAAAGCCGCTGAAACTCGAAAGTTGGATGAAGCTGCGCCAAGCGAGAACGCCAGCGCCCATGCAGATCGCCGCCGCCGTCATCGGCAATGCGCTCGAATGGTATGATTTCGTCGTCTACGGCTTTTTCGCTTCCGTGCTGGCGCAGGCGTTCTTTCCGAGCGGGGACGACACCGCGGCGCTGTTGCTGGCGCTTGCGAGTTTCGGCGCGGGCTTCTTCACGCGGCCGCTCGGCGGGCTCTTCTTCGGATTTTACGCGGATCGCAAAGGACGCAAGGCGGCGTTGCAACTCATCATGTTCGTGATGACCGCCGCAGTGGCGGTCATCGCCTTTGCGCCGACCTATGCGACGATCGGCGTCTACGCGCCGCTGCTCGTCGTCATCGGCCGACTGCTGCAGGGCTTCGCCACCGGCGGCGAATTCGCGAGTTCGACCGCTTATCTGATCGAAGTCGCGCCTGCCGGCCGGCGCGGACTCTACGGCTCATTGCAGATGGTCGGGCAGGGCGTGTCGATTCTGCTTGGGACGCTTGCCGGCATCGTCGTCGCGAGCGTGTTTTCGGCCGAAGCGCTGAATGAGTGGGCCTGGCGGCTGCCCTTCGTCGCCGGCCTGCTGATCGGGCCGGTCGGCGTCTACATCCGACGTAGTCTCGATGAAACGCATGCCTTTGAAACGTCGCCTCGAATCGGCGGCGCGATGAAGGCCTTTCTCGATCTGGTTCGGCGGCGAGGCGACCGACTTCTCGCCTGTTTCGCCACCACGACCGGCGCGACGATCTCGTTCTACGTGATCCTCGTTTATATGCCGACCTATGGAAAGACGGCGTTGGGGCTGAGCCTCAAAGAGTCCTTCGTCGCTGAGGCGCCCGGGCTTCTCTTGCTGATTGCGCTGACGCCATTGATCGGCGCCTTGTCCGACAAAATTGGCCGGCGGCCATTGCTCTTGGCCTCCTATGGAATGCTTCTCCTGTGCGTCTATCCGCTTTTCGCGTGGTTGCAGGTCGCGCCGTCGCTTGCAAAATTGACCATCGCGCAGACCGCGTTCTGCTTCATTCTTTCGGGACTGTTCGGCGCGCTGTCGACGGCGCTTGCCGAGCAGTTTCCGACGCATATCCGCACGTCGGGACTGGCGATCGCCTATAATGTCGCGGTCATGATCTTCGGCGGCTTCGCGCCGTTCATCGTCGCCTGGCTGATCGGCGTTCTCGCCACGCCGGTCGCGCCGGCCTTCTATCTGATGTTCGGCGCCGCCATCGGGCTCGTTGGCGTCGCGGGTCTGCGCGAGCGGCGCGGAGAACGGCTCGACTAGAAGCGCCTCGCCGCGATGATTGTTGACTGAGGTTGCAGAGACGGGAGGTTTCGATGAAGAAAATTGCTGCTTTGATCGCCTTGATCGTCATGGCGCAGCCGATCCTGCTCCCGGAGGCAGCCGCAAGACCCGCGAAATGCGTCGTGCTCGGCAACGGCATGACACCCTATCGGGGAACGTGCAATTTTATGCCTGACGCTGGCGGCAGCTTCGCGATCGAGCCGATCGGGAAGTCTGGGTTTGACAGCGTGATGATGGTCAGCGTCGCCATTGTTTCGCCGGGCGTCGCCCAAGTCAGGGGACTCACTCGCGACGGCATCAATTCCCTTTGGGGAGAGGCGAAGCGCTCCAAGTCCGATCCCGCCTGCTGGCTCGGCAGCGACTTCAAGATTTGCGTTTATTGACCGCCAAAACAAAAGCGGCGCCGAAGCGCCGCTCTTGAAATGCTTGTTCGCTTCTTGCTTGAAGCTTAGCGCTTCGAGAACTGGAAGCTACGGCGGGCTTTGCGCTTGCCGTATTTCTTGCGCTCGACGACGCGGGAGTCGCGCGTGAGGAATCCTTCCTTCTTCAGCGCGGGACGCAGCTCCGGCTCGTAATTGGTCAGCGCCTTGGCGAGGCCATGGCGCACCGCGCCGGCCTGGCCCGAAAGTCCGCCGCCGGCGACCGAAACGACGAGGTCGTATTGACCCGCGCGCTTGGTGACGCCGAATGGCTGGGCCAAAATCATACGCAGCACCGGACGGGCGAAATAGACTTCAACGTCGCGGCCGTTGACGGTGATCTTGCCAGGGCCCGGCTTGATCCAGACGCGCGCGACGGCGTTCTTGCGCTTGCCGGTGGCGTAGGCGCGACCCTGCTTGTCGAGCTTCTGGACATAGCGCGGCGCTTCCGGCGCCGGGGCGACATTCGTCTGCAGATCGGAAAGCGAGGAAAGAGTGGTCTCGGCCATGGTCAGGCGCTCCGGCTGTTCTTGACGTTCAGGGCGGCGACGTCGAGCGTCTGTGGGCTCTGCGCCTCGTGCGGATGTTCGGCGCCCTTATAGACGCGCAGATTGCCGAGCTGCTTGCGGCCGAGCGGTCCGCGCGGCAGCATGCGCTGCACGGCCTTCTCCAGGATCCGCTCCGGAAAGCGCCCCTCGAGAATGAACTTCGCCGAACGTTCCTTGATGCCGCCGGGGAAGCCGGTGTGGTGGTGATAGACCTTCTGGTCGCGCTTGCGGCCGGTCAGAACCACCTTGTCGGCGTTGACGACGATGATGTTGTCGCCGTCGTCCATATGGGGCGTGAAACTCGCCTTGTGCTTGCCGCGCAGGCGCAGCGCGATGATGCTCGCGAGGCGGCCGACGACGAGCCCGGAGGCGTCGATCAGCACCCATTTCTTTTCAATGTCGTCGGGCTTCGCCGAAAAAGTCTTGCCAAACATGGGATGGGAGTTCCGTTTGAACGGTGCGTTCGGATGGGCAGGGGATAGGGGATGCGGCAGGGCGGGTCAAGAGATTTGTGTTGGAATGGATGGGCAGACACCACCAAAACCTAGCCATTCCCTAGAGCGGTATTATAATACCTCTATGAAGCTGCCGCTTGCCCTGGACCGGAATTTCCGTATTCTTACCTCGTCTTACTTTTTAAATTCGAAAGGCGCGGTCATGGGCGCGGCTGACAAGCGAACGGTTCGGCTCTCGACCAAGGGTCAGGTGGTGCTCCCCAAATCGATCCGGCAGCGGCGAAATTGGGAGTCGGGCGCGTCCTTGACGATCGAGGAAACCGCGGAAGGAGTCTTGCTGAAAGAGGCTTCTTTGTTCGCGCCGACAAAGCTCGAGGACGTCTACGGCATGCTCGCCTACGCAGGGCCGCCGAAATCCGTCGAAGAGATGGACGCAAGCATTCTGGCGGAAGCGAAACGTCGCAATGCTCGCGATTGACACGAATGTCATCGTTCGGCTGTTGACCGGCGACCACCCGCAACAGTCGACAAAAGCGAAAGCGCTTTTCGAGCGAGAGACAATCTTTGTCGCGCTTACCGTGCTTCTCGAAACCGAATGGGTGTTGCGCAGCGCTTACGGATTTGGACCGCCTCGTCTCGTGGCGGCATTGCGGGCGTTCGCCGGGCTGCGCAATGTGGTGATCCAAGATCCTCCGGCCTTGGCGAAGGCTCTCGCCTGGGCTGAGCGAGGAATGGATTTCGCCGACGCCCTACATCTTGCCCAAGCCGGCGATTGCGAGGCGTTCGTGAGCTTCGACGCGCGACTGGCGAAGGCGGCCAAGCGCGCCGGCGTCGACGCCATAAGCAATCCTTGACGCAGGACCGCGCCCTCATTGATGCAGCGCTTCGCCATGCAGCGCGATGTCGAGGCCTTCGCGCTCGTCGTCGGAATTGACGCGCAGCGATGTGAAGAGCGAGACGATTTTGAGCGCGGTCCAGGTGCCGATCACGCACCAGACGACGGTAACCAGGACGCCGATCGCCTGCACGTAAAGCTGATGCGGGTCGCCTTCCAACAGGCCGGCAGCGCCGGGATCGCTTTCTGAAGCGGTGATCGCGCGCGTGGCGAAGACGCCGGCGAGCAGCGTGCCCATGACGCCGCCGACGCCATGCACGCCGAAAACGTCGAGCGTGTCGTCATAACGTAGCCTGTATTTCACCACGGTGCAGAACCAGTAGCAGACGGCGCCGGCAATCAAACCGATGACGACGCCTTGCCAGGGCAGGATATAGCCCGAGGCCGGCGTGATCGTGCCAAGGCCGGCGACGGCGCCGGAGACGACGCCGAGCACGGAAGGCTTGCCGCGCTGAACCCACTCCAGTCCGCTCCACATCAATGCGCCCGCGCAGGCGGCAAGATGCGTCGCGACGATGGCGAAGACCGCGCGCGAATTGGCGGCGAGCGCCGAGCCGCCGTTAAAGCCGAACCAGCCGACCCACAGAAGTCCGGTGCCGATCACGGCGAGCGAGAGATCGAAGGGCGAAAGGTTTTCGCGCCCAAAACCAACGCGGTTGCCGAGCACGAGCGCGCAGACGAGGCCGGCGACGCCGGCGTTGATATGCACGACGGTTCCGCCGGCAAAATCCAGGAGGCCCATCTTCTGCAGAAATCCGCCGCCCCAGACCCAGTGCGCGGAGGGGACATAGACGATAAAGAGCCACAGCGCGCAAAACAGCATGAACGCCGAAAACCTCATGCGTTCCGCGACCGAGCCGGCGACCAGCGCGCAGGTGATCACCGCGAAGGTCATCTGATAGATCATGAAAAGAATTTCGGGGATGGTCTTCGCAAAGGGGCTGATTGTGTCGAGCCCGATTCCCGCGAGCAGCGCCCTTGACGCGTCGCCGATATAGGCGCCGTCGCCGCTAAAGGCCAGGCTGTAGGCGACGCCGATCCACAGCAGCGACACGAGCGCGGTGGCGATGAGGCTCTGCGCCATGGTCGCGAGCACGTTCTTCTTGCGCACCATGCCGCTGTAAAAGAGCGCCAGACCCGGCAGCGTCATCATCAGCACGAGCGCGGTCGCGGCGATCATGAAGGCGGTGTCGGCGCCGTCGATCTTGGCGCCGTCTTGCGCGAGGGCGGGCTGCGAGACGATGAGCGCCGCCAGCGCGGCCGCCGCTCGCGAAATCCTGCGGCGCAAGGCGTCGCCCTCATGATGGATGCGGAAATCCTTACTCCCGCCGCGCGCGAACGAGCTGTGCATCGATTGATCCTGACTGATGAGGGAAGCGCCTACAGGGCGTCGGAGTCGGTTTCGCCGGTGCGGATGCGCATCGCCCCTTCCAGCGGCAAGATGAAAATCTTGCCGTCGCCGATATGGCCGGTGTAGGCGGCGCGCCTGATCGCTTCGATCGCGCGATCAAGGAGTTCGTCGGGAAGCGCGACTTCGATCTTAACCTTGGGCAGGAAGGAAACGATATATTCCGCGCCGCGGTAGATTTCGGCATGGCCCTTCTGCCGGCCATAGCCCTTCACTTCGGTGGCGGTCATTCCATGCACGCCGATTTCCGTCAGCGCCTCGCGGGCTTCGTCGAGCTTGAAGGGTTTGATGATGGCCGTGATGATTTTCATTTGCGCAGACTGCCTTCAGCTGTGGCGAAGTGAGCATCAACTCAGCAAGCAGCGTGCCATATTGCGTATAAAATAATCGTTTCGCTTGTCGCTATGCCTCGCGGCTCTGACCAGAGACGAGGCGATGTGTGTATAAATTATATGCATTATGCATAATTAGCAATCTATCGCAGAGGTCGGCCGTCGACGCCTTTGTCAGGGAGCGCTTGATAGCGGTCATGTTTATGGGTTTTGTGATGGCGGTCGTAGATCAGGAATCGATCGACCTGACGCGGATCAACCGTAGAGGAAGCGGCGGATAGGAATGAAGCTTGAAGACTGGTCGTCTGAGGCGATCGCCATCGATTTCGTCAATAAGGAAGACTGGCCAGAGCGCCGCGCAAAGCTTCCCGAACCGACCGTCCGCCTTGCCGAGCTCGTTGGATTTGACGCGAAGGCCGGCTCCGTATTCTTTGCGCCGGACGCAGGCGGCGCGCCGCGCGTTTTCTTCGGCGCCGAGGGAAAGCAGCCGAAGCCGCGCGATCCGTTCTTCGCCGGAAAGCTCGCGACGGCGTTGCCCAAAGGCCTTTATCGTCTTGGCGATGGCGTCGAGGCGCCGGGAGAGGCGGCGCTGGCCTTCCTTCTCTCAAGCTACGCCTTCTCGCGCTACAAGGCGCGAAAGAGCGAAGCGCCGCGTCTTTGCGCGCCGCAGGGCGTCGACCGCGCGCGCGTCGAGCGCATCGCGGCGGCCGTCGCGCTGGGGCGCGATCTCGTCAATACGCCGACCAACGACATGGGGCCGGAGGCGCTCGCCGAAGCTGCGCTCGCCCTTGGCGCGAAACATGGCGCGACGAGCCGCGTCATTGTCGGAGACGCGCTGCTTGCGGAAAACTTTCCCCTAATCCACGCCGTCGGGCGCGCCGCCGCTCAGGCGCCCAGACTCGTCGAATTCGAGCATGGCCCGGATGACGGCCTGCGCGTCACGCTTGTGGGCAAGGGCGTCTGTTTCGACACCGGCGGGCTCGACATCAAGCCGTCGAGCGCGATGGCGCTGATGAAGAAGGACATGGGCGGCGCGGCGACGGCGCTGTCGCTTGCGGCGATGTTGCTCGACGGGGAAACGCCGATCCATTTGCGCGTCCTGCTGCCAATCGTCGAAAATTCGATTTCGGCTTCCGCGTTTCGAACCAGCGACGTTTACCGCAGCCGCAAAGGGCTGAGCGTCGAAATCGGCAACACCGATGCGGAGGGGAGACTCATTCTCGCCGACGCGCTTGCCTATGCGAGCGAAACGCCGCCCGATCTCCTGTTCGATTTCGCCACGCTGACCGGCGCCGCGCGCGTCGCGCTCGGCCCGGAAATTCCGCCGTTCTATACTGGCGATGAGGGGCTCGCCGATGAAATCGCCGCAAAGGCTGCCGCCGCGAACGATCCGGCGTGGCGCATGCCTTTGTGGGATAGTTACGACAGCGGCCTCGACGGCAAAATCTCCGATCTCGTCAATGTGACGAGCGGTCCTTTCGCCGGATCGATCACCGCGGCGCTGTTCTTGAGGCGCTTTGTCGCCGACCCCGCGCGCTGGGCGCATTTCGACGTCTACTGCTGGAACCCCTCGACAAAGCCCGGCCGTCCGGAAGGCGGCGAGATACAGGCCGCGCGCCTCCTTTACGATTTGATCGAGGCGCGCATCGAACAAAGGGAAGCGCATTCGTGAGCGAGAATTTCGACCGGCGGCTGACGCCCGCCCGCCCCGAAGTCGCCGCGGCCTTTCTCAAGGGCCGCGTGACCGCCGAGCGCTATGTCGAAGGGGTCGTGATGGAAGTCAGGGACGGCGTCGTCGACCTTCGGCGTGAACCGCGCCCCGACGCCGGCGTCGACACTCAGGCGCTCCATGGCGAGCGCGTCACCGTCTATGACGAAGAGGAAGGCTGGGCCTGGGCGCAGCTTGCGCGCGACAATTATGTCGGCTGGATCGCCGCCAATACGCTGTGGCGTGAGTTGAGCGCGCCGACGCATCGAGTCTGCGCACCGCGGACGTTCATTTATCCCGGTCCAAACATCAAATTGCCGCCGCTCAACGCCTTGCCGCTTGGCGCTGAAGTCGCAATCGCCGAAGAGCGCGACGGATTTGGCGTGACGCCGGAGCTCGGATTTATTTTCCGCAAACATCTCGTCTCGCGCGAGGCGAAAGCGCCCGATTTCGTCGCCGTGGCCGAGACGCTTTTAGGCGCGCCCTATCTCTGGGGCGGCAAGTCATGGCTTGGCGTCGATTGCTCGGGTCTCGTGCAGGTGTCGCTGCTGATGGCGGGGATCAAGGCGCCGCGCGACACGGATATGCAGGAGGCCGCGCTCGGCGCAAGGCTTGATCCCGGCGCGCCGCTGATGCGCGGCGACATCGTCTTCTGGAAGGGCCATGTCGGAATCATGCGCGACGCCGCGACGCTGCTTCACGCCAACGCCACCCATATGCAGGTGACGAGCGAGCCGCTGGATGTCGTGCGCGCGCGCAATGAAGCAGCGGGCGCCGGGCCGGTCACCAGCGTGAAGCGCCTGCCGATGGAAGGTTCGCGCGCAACATGACGGAGAAGCTCTATCTCGACGATCTTCGCGTCGGGCGGCGGCTGCGTTCAAAGAGCGTCACGGTCAGCGCGCAAGACATCATCCGCTTCGCGCGCGACAGCGATCCTCAGTATTTCCATCTCGACGAAGAGGCCGCCAAGGACAGCATGTTCGGCGGTCTTGTCGCGAGCGGCTGGCAAACCGGCGCGCTCAGCATCAAGCTTCTCATCGAGTCCGCCGATCCGCCCTTGGCCGGTCCGGTCATCGGCGTCGAGGCAGAGATCGCGTGGAAACTTCCGGTCCGGGCTGGCGATTCTTTGCGCGTGGAGGCCGAGGTCACGCGAATCGTCTGTCCGCGTCGCTATGCCGATCGCGGTTTCGTTTCAATGAATGTAGCGACCTACAATCAGCGTGACGACGTCGTTTTGACGCAGAATGTCAAAATCCTGGCTTTCCGAGATCCTGGCCGCATCGACGCAGGCTCAAACCAAGAGACGCCGATTCCGGGGTCATTTCCCGTCGACTGAATTGTCCGGAACCGGCGCCGCCTCATTGCGAAAGGCCGCGGCGAAGAGCGCGCGCGTGTATTCGCTCTTGGGTTCGGCGAAGACCCGCGTCGCCGGTCCTTCCTCGACCACCTTGCCGTAGCGCATGACGATGAGATGGGCGGCGAGCGCCTTCACCACGCGCAAATCATGGCTGATGAAGAGATAGGCGAGCGAGCGGCGACGCTGGAGGTCGCGCAAGAGATCGATGATCTGCGCCTGCACCGACATGTCGAGCGCCGAGGTCGGCTCGTCGAGCACGACGAATTTAGGTTCGAGCACCATGGCGCGGGCGATCGCGATCCTCTGCCGCTGGCCGCCGGAAAATTCATGCGGATAACGGTCCATCGTCGACGGATCGAGCCCGGTTTCCTGCAGCGCGCGCGCGACGATTTCGCGACGTTGATGAAGCGTAAGTTCGGGCCGCTGCACCGTCAGCCCCTCTGCGACGATCTCCGCCACCGACATGCGCGGCGAGAGCGAGCCGTAGGGGTCCTGAAAGACGATCTGCATGTCGCGGCGAAGCGGACGCATGGCGTCGACGCTCTTGCCGTCGATGCGCTGGCCTAAGAACATGATCGGCCCTTCCGAGCGGATGAGCCGAATCATGGCGAGCGCCAGCGTCGTCTTGCCCGAGCCTGACTCGCCGACGACGCCGACGGTGGCGCCTTCGCGCACCGCGACGGTGACGCCGTCGACCGCCTTTACATAGCCCACCGTCTTGCGCATGAACCCGCGCTTGATCGGAAACCAGACGCGCAGGTCGTCGGCCGAGGCGACGACGGGCGCTTCACTGTTCTCAATTATCGGCGCGCCCTTGGGCTCCGCCGTGAGCAGCGCCTTGGTGTAGGGATGCTGAGGCGAGGAAAAGACCGATTCTACATCGCCCTGCTCGACGATGCGGCCTTTCTGCATGACGCAGACCGTGTCGGCGAAACGGCGCACGAGCCCCAGATCATGCGTGATGAACAGCATCGCCATGCCGTAGGTTTGCTGCAGCCGTTCCAGCAGCGCGAGAATCTGCGCCTGCACGGTGACGTCGAGCGCCGTCGTCGGTTCGTCGGCGATGAGCAGATCGGGCTTGTTGGCGAGCGCCATGGCGATCATGACGCGCTGACGCTGGCCGCCCGAAAGCTGATGCGGATAGGCGCCAAGCCGCGCGGCGGGATCAGGAATGCCGACTTCGCCGAGCAGCTCGACGACCCGCGCGCGCACCGCGGCTTCGCCGCGCATGCCGTGCAGTTCGAGAATTTCCGCAATTTGCCGCTCGATGGTTTGCAGCGGATTGAGCGAGGTCATCGGCTCCTGGAACACCATCGTGATGCGCGCGCCGCGGATCGCGCGCAGACGGTTGTCGTCGATGACAAGCATGTTCTCGCCATCGAACAGCGCTTCGCCTGAAGCGACCGCGCCGGGAGGAAGGAGGCGCACGATCGACAGCGCGCTGATCGACTTGCCGGAGCCGGATTCGCCGACGATCGCCAGCGTCTTGCCGCGCTCGAGCGAGAAGGAGACGCGATCCACCGCCTTGGTCTCGCGCCCGCCATGCCGAAAGGAGACCGAAAGATCGCGAACGTCGAGGAGGGAGGGAGAGGTCATGCGAGCGCGCGCAATTCGTCGACGGTAGATGCGTCGAGATTGATGGCGCGCATTCCATCGGGGATGGAAAGTCGCCTATCCGCCGTGACAAAGGCGACGCAATCATGGATTTTCGCCGTCGCGACATGGATTGCGTCGGGCATTCTCATGGATTTGACGGTCGCTCTCAGCCTTGCCGCCTGCAACAGCACGTGCCGATCGACTGGAAAGGTTTCTATGGTCGAAGACGATTCAAACAACGCTTCATATGCATCGCACAATTCCTTGTCCCCAGTCTCCAGAGGTTTCGTCAGTAACTCGGCGACCACCAGTTCGCTGATCACGCCGACAGCTCCGCCGCCTCGCACGTGATCGAGCAAGGATCTCCCTCGCGTGACCGGAACGTCGTCATTTTCGAAGGCGTCGATGAACACATTCGCGTCGAGATAAATTCTGATCGTCATCGCTCGCGATGATCCCACTCGTCGCGAAGCGTGCGAACATAGTCATTAACTTCCTCAATGGAATGAAAAGTGGCGCGGCGTATATGCTCATATTTGGAGAACCAATCGTCGCGCACGTTGGCCGCTTCGGAGCCGGCGCCCGCATTCTCCACCTCAATCGTGATGGTTACGCTCTTTTCGGCGCCGATTTCCTTCCTCAAGTCATCGGGAAGCTTCGCCGCCGGGTAATGTTCGCGCACAATTCTGTTCATCGTCATGCTCCGCTCGCAAGTTTAGCACGCCGTCACCGGAAATTCTTCCTTGGATCGAAAGCGTCGCGGACCGCTTCGCCGACGAAGACCAGCAGCGACAACATCAGCGCGAT
The DNA here is from genome assembly GCA_022843405.1 of Methylocystis sp. GTDB lineage: Bacteria > Pseudomonadota > Alphaproteobacteria > Rhizobiales > Beijerinckiaceae > Methylocystis. The sequence continues at coordinate 93,217 of JALHNQ010000004.1, forward strand.
GATGGCGAAGCCGGTCAGTCCCAGCCAAGGCGCCTGAAGATTGGATTTGCCCTGCAGCAGCAGCTCGCCGAGCGAAGGCGAGCCTGGCGGCAGGCCGAATCCAAGAAAATCCAGCGCCGTCAGCGTCGTGATCGACGAATTGAGGATGAAGGGGAGAAAGGTTAGCGTCGCCACTGTGGCGTTGGGCAGCAGGTGCCGGACGATGATCCGGAAATTGCCGAGCCCGAGCGCCCGCGCGGCATTGACATATTCGAAATTACGCGCGCGCAGGAATTCGGCGCGAACGACATGCACCAGCGACACCCAGGAGAACAGCAGCAAAATGCCAAGCAGCACGAAAAAGCCGGGCGTCAGGAATGATGAAATGATGATAAGCAGATAGAGTTGCGGCAGCGACGACCAGACTTCGATAAAGCGTTGGAACACAAGATCGACGCGTCCGCCGAAATAGCCCTGTATCGCGCCGGCGGCGACGCCGACGATCGACGAAATCGTCGCCAGAATCAGGCCGAACAGCACCGAGATTCGAAATCCGTAAAGCAGGCGCGCGACGACGTCGCGGCCCTGATCATCGGTGCCGAGCCAATTATATTCGAGCGCGGCGCAGCCGCGATTGGGCTGGCCCGGCCGCAGGCCCTTGGCCGCCGCTATTTCGCACTGCTTGTGCGTCAGCATCCAGGTCGGCGGCGAGGGCGCCGGCGTCGGCAGCTCCAGATTATGCGTGTCGTAGGAAAAGCGGATCGGCGGCCAGAGCATCCAGCCATGCGCCTTGATCTCGTCGGCGATGACGGGATCGCGGTAATCGGTGCGGGCGAGAAAGCCGCCGAATTTCTCTTCCGGATAGGAGACAAAGGCCGGAAACAACAATTGGCCCTTGTACCACGCCAGAATCGGCCGGTCGTTCGCCAAAAAATTCGAGCCCAGCGACATCAGAAAGAGCGTCATGAAAATCCAGAAGGACCAATAGCCGCGTCTGTTCGCCTTGAAATTATCAAGGCGGCGGCGATCAAGCGGCGTTAGCCGCAGCCAGCCTTCGCGATGAATTGGCGGCGCGAGAAGCGGCGTTGCGTCGGTTGCAGCGCTCACGGTCAGACCTCGCGCGTTTCGAAATCGATGCGCGGATCGATCCAAGTGTAGGTCAGATCAGAAATGAGATTCACCACGAGCCCGAGCAGCGCGAAAATATAGAGAGTGGCGAAGACGACTGGATAGTCGCGGTTGACGATGCTTTCGAAAGAGAGATAGCCCAGTCCGTCAAGCGAAAAAATTGTCTCGATCAGCACCGAGCCGGTCAGGAAGGCGTGAACGAATGCGCCTGGGAAGCCGGCGATGACGATCAGCATGGCGTTGCGAAACACATGGCCGTAGAGCACGCGCCGCTCGGTGAGGCCCTTCATGCGCGCCGTCTGCACATATTGCTTGCGGATTTCGTCGAGGAACGAGTTCTTCGTCAGAAAGGTCTGCGTCGCAAAGGCGCCGAGCGTCATCGCCGTGACCGGCAGAATGATATGCCAGAGATAATCCTTCACTTTGCCGAACAGCGATAGCTGCCAGAAATCGTCCGAGGTGAGTCCGCGCAGCGGGAAGATTTGCCAGAACGAGCCGCCGGCGAAGAGCACAATCAGCAGCATGGCGAAAAGGAAACTCGGAATGGCGTAGCCGATGATGACCGCGTTCGACGTCCACATGTCGAATCTGGTGCCGTCGCGAACGGCCTTGGCGATGCCGAGCGGAATTGAAATCGAATAGGAGAGGAGGGTCATCCACAGACCCAGCGAAATCGAGACGGGCAGCTTCTCGCCGATCAGCTTGATGACGCTTTCGTCGCGAAAATAGCTGCGGCCGAAATCGAACATCGCGTAATTTTTCACCATCAGCAGGAATCGCTCCCAGGCCGGCTTGTCGAAGCCGAACTGCTTTTCGAGTTCAGCGATGAATTTCGGGTCGAGTCCTTGAGCACCTCGATATTTCGTGGCGGACTCGGCGGCCATCGTGCCGGTCTGGCTCGCGCCGCCCTGTCCGACGTCGCCGCCGCCGCCGGAAAATCGTCCGGTCGCGCCGACGTCGAAGCCTTGCAGTTGCGCGATGATGCGTTCAACCGGACCGCCCGGCGCGAACTGCACGATGGCGAAGGAGATGAGCATGATGCCGAGGATCGTGGGGATCATCAGCAGCACGCGGCGGGCGATATAGGCTCCCATGCGTCTAGCGTCCCGTAAAGTTGATCTTGCGCGCTTTCTCGTCGTCCCACCACCAGGTCCACAACACGCCGGTGTCGAACTTCGGCGCGCGTTCGGGCCGGCCGAAGAGGTCCCAATAGGCGATGCGATGCACGGGATTGTACCAATGCGGAATCCAGTAGCGCTGCGCGCGCAAGGCGCGATCGAGCGCGCGGCAGCATGTGATGAGGTCTTCGCGGGTTTGCGCCTGGAGCGCCTTCTCGACAAGCGCGTCAATCGCCGGATTGGAGACTCCCGCCAGATTGCGCGAACCAGGGACGTTGGCGGTCTTCGAGCTGAAATAGGCGCGTAGCTCCTCGCCCGGGTTCCAACTCATGACCATGACGTCATGGACGATGTCGAAATCGAAATTCTCCAGGCGCTGCTTATATTGCGCGGCGTCGACGATGCGGATGCGCGCGTTGACGCCAAGAAGTTTCAAATTCTTGATGAACGGCTGCGTATGGCGTTCGAAGACGTTGGAGTTGTCGAGAAATTCGAATTCGAGCGGCGTCCCGTCAGGCAAGCGCAAGGCGCCGTCCTGACGCGTGCAGCCGGCGGCGACAAGAAGATCATTGGCCTTTTTGAGCAGAACGCGGTCCTGTCCGGTGCCGTCGGAGACGGGAGCGACAAAAGGTTCGCCGAAAACTTCCGCGGGAAGATCGGCGCGATAAGGTTCGAGCAGCGCAATTTCCTGTTGGCTCGGCAGGCCCTTCGCTTCAAGGTCGGAATTTTCGAAATAGGACGAGATGCGCTTATAGGCGTCATACATCAGGTTGCGGCTGGTCCATTCATAGTCGAAGGCGTAGCCGATCGCCTCGCGCACGCGCGGGTCCTTGAAAATCTTGCGGCGCGTGTTGAAGATCCATCCCTGTATTTGTGGAATATTATTGTTGGGCGTCGTCGTGCGTTTGACGCGTCCGTCCTTGACGGCCGGAAAATCGTAACCCGTCGCCCAGACGCGCGCGATGTTTTCCTCGCGCTCGGTGAAGGCGCCGGCCTTGAACGCCTCGAAGGCCACCTGACTGTCGCCGAAATATTCAAAGCGCACGACGTCGAAATTGCCCTGGCCTATCGTGATCGGGAAATCCTTCGCCCAATAGTCGGGATTGCGATGATAGGCGATGAAGCGGCCTTGCTCGAAGGCTCCGACCTTATAGGGCCCCGAGCCGAGCGGGGGCTCCAGCGTCGTCGACTCGAAATCGCGGTCCTTGTAATAGGCGCGCGAAAAGATCGGTTGACCGACGACGCTCACCGGCAGATCGCGCGTGCGGCCCGGCGCGAAGCGCAGGACGAGAACGTCATCGGCCTCAGCTTCCGCGCTGTCCAGATCGCGCAACAACTGGCTGATGACGGGATGGCCCTTGCTCTTGAGGATGTTGAGGGAAAAGGCGGCGTCATGCGCCGTCAGCGGCGAGCCGTCGTGAAAGCGCGCCTCTTTGCGCAGGAGGAACGCATAGGTGAGCTTGTCCGCCGAGATGCGCACCTTCTTGGCGACAAGGCCGTAATAGGCGTCGCGTTCGTCGAGGCTCTGGTTCATCAAACTGTCGAAGACGAGCGACATGCCCGTCGCCGGATTGCCTCGCAACACATAGGCGTTGAAACTGTCGTAAGTGGGGCTGGCCGGCGACAGCGCCAAGGTTCCGCCCTTGGGGGCCTGCGGATTGACGTAGGCGAAATGTTTGAAGTCGGCGGGCTCGCCGAGGTCGCCAAAGGTCGAAAGCCCGTGGCTCTCCACTTCGCCCTTGGCGAGAGGACCAAAGCGGCTATCGGCGGGGGCCGGCGTTCCGGACTTGGCCAGGACGCGCGGGGCGACCAGAGCGGCGGCGCCGGCGCTGATGACGGAGCGGCGCGACAGACGAATGCGCGTTAGATCGACGATTCTGGAATGAGCCAAAGTGACCTCAGGCGGAGGGAGCGCGGCCGGCCGTTAGCCCTTAAGCCGCATTATCTAGTTTTTAGCGGGTTCGCTAGCCGCGTTCAGAGCCGTCACGCCGCTTTGGCCATTCTAGCAAAATGCGCGACAGGCGCGCCAGGGGACGCGAAAAAATGAATGAAATCAACCTCGACCTTCGCGAGCAGGGCTTCATCGACGGCGTTTGGGTCGGTGCAGACAGCGGCGCAACCTTTGGCGTCAACAATCCCGCGACCGGCGCGGTTCTCGGCCAGGTTCCCGATATGGGCGCCGCGGAGACGCGGCGGGCGATCGAGTCCTGCGCTCGGGCGCTGCCGAAGTGGCGCGATCGCGCCGCCAAGGAGCGGGCGAAGATCATGCGCCGCTGGTTTGAGCTGATCATGGCCGATCAGGAGCGGCTGGCGCGAATCATCACCGCCGAAATGGGCAAGCCGCTGGCCGAGGCGCGCGGCGAAATCGCCTATGCGGCGAGCTTCATCGAATGGTTCGCGGAAGAAGGGCGGCGCATTTACGGCGACGTGATCCCAGGGCCGACCGACCGTCGTCTGTTGGTCTTCAAACAGGCGATTGGCGTTACGGCGGCGATCACCCCATGGAACTTCCCCTCCGCCATGTTTGCGCGCAAGGTCGGCGCTGCGCTTGGCGCCGGCTGCACGATGGCGGTGAAGCCCGCCGAGCTGACGCCCTTTTCGGCGCTGGCGCTCGCCGAACTCGCCGAGCGCGCCGGCGTGCCGTCGGGCGTCATCAATGTGGTGACGGCGAAAGACCCCGCGCCGGTCGGGCTCGAATTCACCCAAAATCCGCTGGTGCGCAAGCTGACCTTCACCGGCTCGACCGAGGTCGGCAGAATCTTGCTGCGACAGGCCGCCGAGAACATCCAGAAATGCTCGATGGAGCTTGGCGGCAATGCGCCGCTCATCATCTTCGAGGACGCTGATCTCGATCGCGCCGTCGAGGGGGCGATCGCTACCAAATATCGCAACAGCGGACAGACCTGCGTTTCGGCCAATCGCATCCTTGTTCACGCGTCGATCATCGGCGTCTTCGCCGAAAGACTCGCGGCGGCGGCCGGCGCGTTGAAGGTCGGCGAAGGAATGCAAGAGGGCGTCGCCATCGGGCCGCTGATCGAAGAGGCGGCGGTGGAGAAGGTCGAGCGTCATGTCGCGGACGCCATCGCCCATGGCGCCAAGGTTTTGACCGGCGGCGCCCGTCATGCGCTCGGCGGCGCTTTCTTTCAGCCGACGGTGCTCGCGAATGTGCCGGCCGACGCGCTGATCTTCAATGAAGAGACCTTCGGCCCCGTCGCGCCGCTCATCTCGTTCGAAACGGAAGACGAAGCGGTGCGTCTCGCCAACGCCACGCCTTACGGGCTTGCCGCTTACTTCTACAGTCGCGACGTCGTCCGCTGCATCCGCGTCGCCGAGCGATTGGAATTCGGCATGGTCGGCGTCAATGAAACTTTGATCTCAACCGAAGTTGCGCCTTTCGGCGGCGTCAAACATTCGGGTCTCGGACGAGAAGGATCGCGCTACGGCGTCGATGATTATATCGAGATCAAATATGTCTGCCTTGGCGGACTGTGATCACTCGACTCTGATGCGACCGTCGACGACGGGCGCGATCGCGCCGGCTTTCTCGATCGCGCCGATGACGACGCTCGACAGCAGCGGGCCGTCGAACTCGCCGACGAGCGGCTTGCCGCGGGTCAGCGCGACATAGCCGTCCTTGCCGCGCGCAAGGAAGTCGCTGGTCGCAATCTTGTAGCGCTTCGCCTCATCGAGCGGTTTGCCGCCGATCTCGATCGAAACCAGTCGCGAACCCGGAACCGCGTCGCGCCGCACGACGATGCGCGCGCCGGAAATCTGAGCGAAGCGGCCGGCGTCCTTATCGATCAGCCAGACGGCGTTTTCTAAAGCGGCGCGCAGATCGGCGCCCGAAAGCTCCAGAGTCACAAGCTGATTGTTGAACGGCAGCTCCCTGGCGATGTCCTTGCGCGTCAGCTTGGTTCCGGCCGGATAGGTTCGATTGCCGCGGATGCCGCCGCCGTTGAGAATGGCGACGTCGGCGCCAGTCGCCATGCGCATCGTATCGGCGAAAAAGTCGCCGATGGCGGTTTCTTGACCGCGCACGCTCGCCTTTCGGCTGTCGAGCGGCGTCTTCGTGACGCCAATGTCGACATTGAGCGCCTTGTCGATCTCGGCTTGATATTGCGCGACGCGCGCCGCGATCGCGGCGTCGGGCGCGACATCGGCGGTGTCGACGATGCGAAATCTCGGCGTCCAGCGCTTGACCCCGTCGTTAGCGATGCGAACCTCGACATCGATCGCGACGAGATTGACGCCGTCGGCCTGGGTCTCGCCGATGGCGGCGCGTCCGTCATAGGCGACAAGCAGATTGTGGTCGTGCCCCGACAGAATAATGTCGATCGGGCCTAACTTCATCAGCCGCAGATCGTCCTGCCACTCGGAATGCGTGACCACGACGACAAGATCGGCGCCGGCGTCGCGTAGCGCTTGCGCCTCGCGCTTCGCGGTCTCGATCGCCGGCAGAAGTTTCAGCGTTCCGGGATTCGACCGTCTTGCGGCTTCGTCGTCGGTCAGGCCGAAAATGCCGATCTTGACGCCCTCGACGTCGATGATTTTGCTGTCGGCGAGGCCGGGTAGGGGATGGTTCGAGGAGTCGCGCAGATTGGCGGCGAGCAGCGCGAATGTCGCTTCGCCCATGCGCTGGCGGAACACCGCTTCGCCGAAATCGAACTCGTGATTGCCGGGCGTGAAGACGTCGAGGCCGATGCGGTTGAGAAAATCCATAATATGGGCGCCCTGGTCGACGCTCGAAGTGAGCGAAGGCGACAGCGTGTCGCCGGCATGCGCGACGATGACGTTCTTGGCTTTCGCGCGTTCGGCCTTCACCGCGCCGGCGACGCGGGCGAAGCCGCCGCGCCCGTCCCGTTCTGCCATCTCGTAGATGTCGCTGAAAACGACGAAGGCGAGATTGACGACGCGCTCGGCGGCGCGGGCGGGAAGGGCGACGGTCGCGAGGATGAGAAAAATGACGCCGCCGAAACAAGAATTAGAAAACATGATGCTCCGTTTGTTGGCGAAGCGCCTGCAGTTCCCTCTCCCCGCTTGCGGGGAGAGGTGAGGTGAGGGGCCGGGGTGATTGTCAGAAAATCTATTCCGATTCATGCAGCGCATCCAAGATGACTTCTATGACAGCTTCAATATTTTCATAAAGCTGCGCATTGTCGAAACGGATGACGCGAAGGCCGCGAAATTCGAGAAATTCCGTCCGCTGAGCGTCGCGCGCGATTTTAGCCGCGCTTGAATGCGTTTCGCCATCGACTTCGATGATTAAGCCGCGTTGACGGCACAGGAAATCTGCAATGTATGGACCGATCGGCGCCTGTCGCACGAATTTGAATCCGCCGAGCGCCCTGTTCTGCAGGCGCTTCCATAGGAGACGCTCGGCGTTTGTGGCGTCGCGCCGTAGCGAGCGGGCGCGGCGCGTTTCCAATATGCGGAGGCCTCGCATGCGTCATTCGCTTCGCTAATCACCCGGGCCCCTCACCTTACCTCTCCCCGCTTGTCGCGGGGAGAGGGGCGGCAAGCGTTGCGCCTATAACAATTCGCGTCCGCCACAAAATGAAGCGGCGCCCGTGGGCGCCGCTTCGCGTCGTGCCAGGAGATGAGCTCTTAGTAGTTGTAGGCGCGCTCGCCGTGATCGCTGATGTCGAGGCCTTCGCGCTCTTGATCCGGCGTCGGCCGCAGGCCGATGACGACGTCGACCAGCTTGAACAGGATCGCAGAACCGATGCCCGACCACAGCAGCGTTGCGACGACGGCGATCGCCTGCGCCTTCATCTGCGTCGCCATGTCATATGTTCCGGCGAAGGTTTCCAGATTGGTGTAGTCGGTGATGCCGACGCCGCCGAGATCGGGATTGACCAGAATGCCGGTCGCCAGCGCGCCGGTGATGCCGCCGATGCAGTGCACGCCGAACACGTCGAGCGCGTCGTCGTAGCCGGCCATCCTCTTCACGAAATCGACGAAGAAGAGGCAGATCGGCGAAACCGCGAAGCCAAGAACGATGGCGCCCACGGGCCCGGCGTAGCCTGACGCGGGCGTCACCGCGACGAGGCCGGCGACCGCGCCGGTGATAAGGCCCAGCATCGAAGGCTTACCCTTCACCAGCCATTCGACGATCATCCACGACAGCGCCGCAGCCGCCGTCGCCACCATCGTGTTGACGAAGGCGAGCGCAGTCACGCCGTTCGCCTCGAGATTCGAGCCGGCGTTGAAGCCGAACCAGCCGACCCACAGCAATGAGGCGCCGACCATCGACAGGGTGAGCGAATGCGGCGGCAGCGCCTCCTTGCCGAAGCCGATGCGCTTGCCGACGATGATCGCGCCAACGAGACCGGCGATGCCGGCGTTGATATGCACCACCGTGCCGCCAGCAAAGTCCAGCGCGCCCTTGCCGGCGAGCCAACCGACGGCGGCGTTGATCTCGTCGATCTTCGCCTGCGCGGCCGCTTTCGCCGCCTCGTCGGCCGCCGCAGCGAGTTGCGTCGCGGCGTCGACCAGAGCGTTCGGATCGGCGACGCCCCACACCCAATGGGCGATCGGGAAGTAGATGACGGTCACCCAGAAGCCGACGAAGAGCAGCACGGCGGAAAATTTCATGCGCTCGGCGAAGGCGCCGATGATGAGCGCCGGGGTGATCATCGCGAATGTCATCTGGAAGACGAAATAGGCGTATTCCGGAATGACATGCCCCGGCGTGAAGGTCGCCGCGTTGGAGGAGGCCGTGACGCCCTTCAGGAACAGCTTGTTGAAGCCGCCGATATAATTGCTCAGCGATCCGCCGTCGCCGAAGGCGAGCGAATAGCCATAGACCGTCCAGATCACGCCGACCAGCGCGACGATCGCGAACGTCTGAGACAAGATCGACAGCATGTTCTTGGCGCGCACCAGGCCGCCGTAGAACAGCGCTAGGCCGGGGATCGACATCATCAGCACGAGGGCCGATGAGGTGAGCATCCAGGCCGTGTCGCCGGGATTGGGCGTCGGGTCATTCGCGGCGAAAGCCGGAAACGCCAGCAAGGCCGAAATCGCCGCTCCCGCGATGACCGAAGCGACTGAAGCGCTTCGAGGCGAAGGAAATTTCATGTGTGAGAGCTCCTGATGTTGCGGGGAGGCGATCAAAGCGCGTCGGCGTCGGTTTCGCCGGTGCGGATGCGGATGGCGCGCTCGAGCGGCATGACGAAAATCTTTCCGTCGCCGATCTGTCCGGTGCGCGCGGTGTTGGAGATTGCCTGGATCACCTGATCGACGAGCGCCGCGTCGACGGCGACTTCAATTTTAAGCTTGGGCAGAAAACTGATCGCATATTCGGCGCCGCGATAAATTTCCGTATGTCCCTTCTGACGTCCGTAGCCCTTGACCTCAGTCACGGTAAGGCCGTGCACGCCGATGTTGGTCAGCGCGTCGCGGACCTCATCGAGCTTGAACGGCTTGATGATCGCTGTCACGATTTTCATCTGCCAATCCTGTTGTTATCGACCTCGTTGGCGAGCGTCGCTCGCTTTGACGGCGGCGTCTTGGTGATGGCTAGCGGAGAGGACGCCGCCGCGTCGGCGACGTGGGGCTTTCAAATGGCGTGCCAGCCGCTCTGACGCCTCGCGTCGCCGACCGCAGGGCGCGAATGAGCGCTCCGGCGCGCCATGGCGCCAGCCGAGGTTCGGCTATGCCCTTCAATGACTTCGGCTATGGCGGCGTCGCCGCCGGCCGCGGTCGCCGGTTTGGGGCGCGCCGTTTTCTAAGCGGCGCCAATCCAGCGGCGCCTAGAAACTATGCATTCTACCATTTGGCGCCCTAATAACGGGCAGCCGTTCACGATCGCGCGACGTCTCGCAGGCGCACCAGGCCTTCCTGACTCACCGAGGCGACCAGTCGTCCGTCGCGGGTGAAAATCTCGCCGCGCGTCAGCGCTCGCGCGCCGCCCGCCCACGGGCTGTGCTGCGCATAGAGCAGCCATTGGTCGACGCGCAGCGTGTCATGAATCCACAGCGCGTGATCGAGGCTCGCGACCTGAATTTTCGGATCGAAAATCGTCAAGCCGTGAACCAGCAGCGCCGTATTGATCAAAGTCATGTCTGAAAGATAGGCGAGCAGCGCATTGTGAAGGGCGTCGTCGTCGGGCAGCGCGCCGCGCACGCGAAACCAGATCATCTGGCCGGCGGGGCGGCGTTCTGGAAAAAGCGCGTCTTCGGGCGCCACGAGCCGCATGTCGAGCGCGCTTCGCCGTTTCAGCCAACTTTCGGCCTGTTCCGGAAGGAAGGCGCGAAACCGCTCGATGAGCGCATGCACGTCGTCGAGGCTTTCCGGGTCCGGCGCGTCCGGCATGCGGTCGGCGTGCGCGAGGCCCTGCTCGCGGCGCTGAAACGACGCCTCCATCGAAAAGATTGTCTGCCCGCGCTGCGTCGCATTGCAGCGTCGCGTCGTGAAGCTCTTGCCGTCGCGCACGCGTTCGACCGAAAAGTCGATCGGCGTCGTCGGATCGCCGGCGAGGACGAAATAGCCATGCAGCGAATGAACGGGGCGGTCCGCCGGCACGGTGCGCGTCGCCGCCACGAGCGCTTGCGCGACGGCCTGTCCGCCATAGACCTGGCGCCCGGATGAGGGCGGGCTATAGCCTCGGTAACGGTCCGGCTCGATCTCCTCAAGATCGAGAAGCGCCACAAGCTTTGAGGGGCCAGCTTCGTCCATCGCGGACGAGACGGGTCAGTCGATCTGACGCGCTTCTTCGGGCAGCATGATCGGAATGCCGTCCCGGATCGGATAGGCGAGTCGCGCCGAGCGCGAAATCAGCTCCTGTCGCACGCTGTCATATTCGAGCGTGGTCTTGGTCAGCGGGCAGACCAGGATTTCGAGCAGGCGCGGATCGATCCGCGTCGGTTCCGCCGCGGATTCGAACTTATCGGCGCCGGAATCGGGTTCGTCAGTCATGGCGTTCATTTTCCTTCAATGCCACTGCGGCCGGTCGCCGTTGCGTTGCGCGAGATCGAGTTTGGCGAGCGCGATCAGCGTTGCCGCGCGGGTCTTCAAATCGATCGCTTCGACGAGCGCCTGCTTGTCGTTCGAGCCGAACGGACACATCATCGCCAGCGCATTGACGAGCGTCTCCGTCGGCGCCGCGTCTATGCTCGCCCAGTCGACTTCAAGTTTCGAACATTCGGCGAAGTTGCGCAACATCGACACCATGCTTTCGCGGTCGACCGCGTCGGCGCCGGCGCCCGTCGTCAGATCCTCCGAGAATTCGTCATAGCTGACCCGACACTGCCGGTAGGGCGTCCGCACGGTGAGCTCATCGACGACGCGAAAGCGCGCGACGCCCGTTAGCGTAATGAGATAGCGGCCGTCCCCGGTCTCGGCGAGACGGGTGAGGCGTCCGGCGCAGCCAATGTCATAGAGCTGCGTCGCCTCTGCGGCCGTCTCTTCGCCCGGCAACGGCTGGATCATGCCGATCAGGCGCGCGCCGGCGATTGCGTCGTCGACCATCGCGAGATAGCGCGGCTCGAAAACATTGAGCGGCAGTTCGCCGCGCGGCAGCAATATCGCGCCCGAAAGCGGAAAGAGCGGCAGAATCTCCGGCAATTCGCCGACGTACGCATAGGGACGGTTCAGGCTCATCTTGGCGAAAGCCTCCTATGAATAGAGCAGCGCGGACAGCCGCCGCCGCGCGGTCACGGCCGCCTTGTCCATCGGATCCCATGCCTCGAAAAACTGGATGAGCTGCTTTCTTGCTCCATCGTCATTCCAACTACGGTCGCGTCGGATGATTTCAAGCAGCGCATTCGCCGCTTCTTCGCGCAGCCCTTTGGCGTTGAGCGCGAGCGCGAGATCGAAATAGGCCTGGAAGTCGCTGGGATCGGAATTGATGCGATGTCTGAGGTCGTCGATTTCGCCGAGATCCTGAGCCTGCTCGGCGTTCTGAAGCGCCGCCGCGGCCGCTGCGACGTCGCTGTCGCGGCGCGCCGAGTCCGGAAGCGCGTCGAGAACCGCTCGCGAGTCATCGAACCGCGCTGAATCGATGTAGAGACGGAGCAGCGCTGCGGCGGCCTTGGCGTTGGGCGGCTCGCCGCCGGCCAGTTCGCCAAGCAGCGATTCCGCCCCCGTAAGATCGCCGTCCGCGATCATCGCCTGCGCTGCTTCCAGGGCGTCGCCCTCAATTTCGATAGGACCGACGAGCCGCTCCAGAAAGCCTTTGATCTGACTTTCCGGCAGCGCGCCGACGAAGCCGTCGATCGGCCGCCCGCGCTGAAAGGCGACGACCGCCGGGATCGATTTAACGCCGAGTTGATCGGCGATCAGCGGATCGGCGTCGATGTTCATTTTGACAAGGGCGACTTTGCCGCCGGTCGCGGCGACCAGACGTTCGATGACCGGCGCGAGCTGGCGGCAGGGTCCGCACCACGGCGCCCAGAAATCCACCAGCACGATCTGCCGCATCGATGCGTCGAGCACGTCGGCGCGGAACCGCTCCGTCGTCGTTTCGATCGTCGTCGGCGCGCCAGGCATCCTCGCCGTCTCAACCATACGCTTTTCTCCCTGTCGTCATCATCGGCCGCGGGACTTTTATGACTTCTGCCGCTTCGCTGCGGTTCAGCGGGGCGTTCGAACGAAGGTCAGATAGACCGGATGGCGGCCGTCGGCCATGGCCTTGGCTTCATATTTGGTACGCGTCCAGCCTGGCCAGGGCGTTCGCCAGTCGTCGGCGCGCAGGGCGCGCCAGGCGAAGTCCGGGTGGGCGCGCAGCCGGGCCAGCGTCCAGGCGGCGTAATCGTCGATATCCGTCGCAAAGCGCAGTTCCGCGCCGGTATGCATCACGCGCGCCAGACGGTCGAGATTGTCGTGCGCAACGAAGCGTCTCTTGCGATGTCGCCGTTTCGGCCAGGGGTCGGGATAAAACAGATAGACGCGCCCCAGGCTATCGTCCGGCAGCCAGTCGAGCACGTCAGCGGCGTCGCCTTGATGAAGCCGAACATTCGCCAGGCCGCGCTCTTCGATGCGGGCGAGGAGCTTCGCCACGCCATTGATGAAGGGCTCGCAGCCGATGAAGTCGACTTGCGGGTTTTCAGCTGCGGCCGCGACCAAATGCTCGCCCCCGCCGAAGCCGATTTCGAGATGCATCTCGCGCGCGAAGGAAGGCGCCGGCTGTGAAAGGTCCAGCGACAGGCGCGGCAGAAGCGCGTCGATCAGCTCCGCCTGATGCTTTCGAAGCGCCTTGCCTTTGGAGCGTCCATAGAGGCGCGTGCGAGGCCTTCGCTGCTGAGGTGTTTCGCTCATAAGCGCCGATTGGCCGCGCCCATCGATGTTTCGAAGCGCCGTGCTCATCGTCCGCCTCGCGATGAACGAAACTCGGCGCCGCGCTTTGAATCGCCCTTCGAGTCGATCTTCGATTGCGCCGAGATTACGCGAAATGCGATTTCAGCTGGTCGACGAGATCGGTCTTTTCCCAAGAGAAGCCGCCGTCCGCGTCGGGCGTGCGGCCGAAATGGCCATAGGCGGAGGTGCGGGCGTAGATCGGCCGGTTGAGCTGCAGATGCTCGCGAATGCCGCGCGGGGAGAGGCGCATGAGTTGAGGCAGCAACTCTTCCACCTTCTCCTCGCTCACATGGCCGGCGCCATGTAGATCGACATAGATCGAGAGCGGTTCGGCGACGCCGATCGCGTAGGCAAGCTGCAGCGTGCAGCGGTCGGCGAGGCCGGCCGCGACGATGTTCTTGGCGAGATAGCGGGCGGCGTAAGCGGCCGAACGATCGACCTTGGTCGGATCCTTGCCGGAGAAGGCCCCGCCGCCGTGCGGCGCGGCGCCGCCATAGGTGTCGACGATGATTTTGCGGCCCGTGAGGCCGGCGTCGCCGTCGGGACCGCCGATATAGAACTTGCCCGTGGGATTGACGTGCCAAACGGTCGCGTTGGTGATCCAACCGTCGGGCAGCGCCGCGCGGATATAGGGCTCCACGATGACGCGAATGTCGGCGGGAGACAGGCTCTCGTCGACGTGCTGATGCGACAGGACGATCTGAGTCGCCTCCACCGGCTTGCCGTCGGCGTAGCGAACCGTCACCTGGCTCTTGGCGTCGGGGCCGAGACCTTTTTCCTTGCCGCTGTGGCGGGCCTTCGCGAGCTCCTCCAGAATCTTATGCGAATAATAGAGCGGCGCCGGCATCAGTTCGGGCGTCTCGCGCACCGCATAGCCGAACATGATGCCCTGGTCGCCGGCGCCCTCGTCCTTATTGCCGGCGGCGTCGACGCCTTGCGCGATGTCGACGGACTGCTCGTGCAGGAGCACTTCGACGTTAGCGGTGTTCCAATGGAAGCCCCGCTGCTCATAGCCGATGTCGCGGATGGCGTTGCGCGCGAGTTCGATGATCCGGTCGAAGGAAATATGCGGTCCGCGCACTTCTCCGGCGATGACGACCCGGTTCGTCGTCGCCAGAGTTTCGGCGGCGACGCGAATGGCGTAAGGATCGATGCCCGCTTTGGGACCTTCTCGGAAAAATTCGTCAACGATTTCGTCGGAGATGCGGTCGCACACCTTGTCGGGGTGGCCTTCGGAAACGGACTCGCTCGTGAAAAGATAATTCTTCCGGGTCACTTCCATATCTCCGATGGCTTGGAGGAAGAGTCGAAAACGGCTCAAGCAGGCGGGTTCATCTGCCAGCGCCTGTCCGGGGCGTCAAGCTGAAAAGCCCCCATCGTCCGTTTCGGAGAACGACATTCTACCCTCCCGCGTTTTCTGATTGTTCTGCGAGCGTCGTGACCAGATCGAGCACGCGCTTACGCACTTTGGGATCGCGGATGCGGGCGAAAGCGCGATTGAGATGAAGGCCTTCCGCCGTCGACAGAAAATCGACGACATATTGCGACGACGATTCCTCGGCAAATCCGGCGGTCTGGGCGGACGACCCGCCTGCCGGCGCGCCCTCGAAGAAAAAAGAGGGCGGCACTTTCAAAGTCTTGGAAATCTGTTGCAGGCGACTGGCGCCGATACGATTGGCGCCTTTTTCGTATTTCTGCACTTGCTGAAAAGTGATTCCCAGCGCCTCCCCAAGCTTCTCCTGACTCATTTTCATGAGAATACGCTGCATGCGCACGCGGCTGCCGACGTGGCGATCGATCGGATCTGGCGCCTTCTTCAACTCTACCGCCTCCCGCTCGGTTGTAGCCGACTCCCTGCCGAGCGCGCAAGCGACATTGCAGCATGTCAATGAATTTCAATAAAGATTTGACTTAAGCGCCGTCGCGCAAAGATATTTTCGCATCTAACGGTCGACGGCGCCGGCCCGGGCGCTCGACCAAGACGGCTAACGACCGGCGGCCCCGATCAAGGCCAGCGCTGTCGCCAGGGCAAGCAGCGCCAGGAAGCCCAATGCGCCGAAGGCGGCGAAGACGGTCGGCGCCGCTTCCCTGGGCAGACGCCCGTCAATGACGCCTTCTTCGCCAAGCGGAAGCGACTGAAGGATGCGGCCATAGGCGTCGATGATCGCCGAAACGCCGGTATTGGCGACCCGGATCATCGGCAGGCCTTCTTCGATCGCGCGCAGGCGCGCCTGAGCCATATGCTGGTAGGGGCCGGGCGTGCGTCCAAACCAACCGTCGTTGGTGAGGTTGAGGAAAAGCCGCGGGCGTTCAGCGCCGCGCTCGATCGCCTCGCCGGAAAAGATCGCTTCGTAGCAGATGAGCGGCGCGATCGGCGGCAGACCGGGCGCGGCGAGAAGGCGCGGACCCCCGCCACGGTCCCATATGCCAGGAACGAGTTGGTTGATCCCAAGCGGCCGCAGCCATTCCTCAAGCGGCAGATATTCTCCGAAGGGGACAAGATGGATCTTGTCATAGAAGGCGACGATCGTTTCTCCCCGCAGCGCTTCGATCGAATTGAAAATCCTGCCGCGGCGACCGTCGCCGTCGCCTTCAGCCCGGGCGGCGCCAGTCAACAGAACGCCGCCCTTGAGTGCGCGAGCGATCGCCGCGAGCGCCTCCGGCTTTTGCGAAATAATGTAGGGAAACGCCGATTCAGGCCAGACGAGATGGGTGACTTCGGCGAGCCCTGACGGCCGCTCGTTTGTCGCGCGTTCCGAAAGGGCGAGATAGCGGCGCAGGATTTTCTCGCCGTTTTCGGGACGGAACTTCGCATCCTGAGGAAGGTTTGGCTGCATCAGCCGCAGCGTCACGCCGTCGACAAATGCCGTCCGGTTCGCGCCGAGTCGGAAGGCGCCATAGGCGAGCATCAGCATGGCGAGGGCGGTCGCCGCGAGCATCGTCGCGTGAATGCGGCGGGCGCCGTCTGGCGCGCGATCGACGAGCGTCGCGGGCGCGGCGAAAATCACGATCGCGATAATGTCGAGTCCGTGTAGGCCGACGAGCGCGGCCGTCTGCGCCAGCGGTCCGGCGCCGGCGAGCGCCATGCCGAAATCGTTCCAGGGGAAGCCCGTGAACAGATGGCCGCGCAGCCACTCGGCCGCGCCGAGCCCCGCCGCGAGCGCGAAGACGCGCCAGCCTCCCGGCGACCAGAGAAGGCGCGCCGCGGCGAAGCCGGCGGCGGGAAAAAGCGCGAGAACGGCGGGGAGCCCGAAGACCGCCAGGGGCAGGGCCCAGGCGAATTGATCCGCCTCCACCAGCATCGCCGCGCCCATCCACCACAGGCCCGCCACGAAATAACCGAAGCCGAGCCACCAGCCGGCCCCCGCGGCGGAGAGGATCGGCGCGAGCGCCAGGCGCTTCGTGGTTTTCGCGTCCGCCGCGCCGTCGATCAGCCAGACGGCGACGGTGAGCGGGACGAACATCGCCGGAATGACGTCGAAAGGCGCCAGCGCCAACGCGCCGGTCGCGCCGGCGCAAAAGGCGATCGCGCGCCGCATCCAGCCGCGGGCGAGAATAATGCGTTGGGGAAGCGACGGAGCCGATGCGGGCGCGCCGGCGATCTGGGCAGTTTGCGCCATCCCTGGGTCTTGTCTCATCCGATTCGCAGTTGGCGACTCTAGAAGGTTTCCTGAAGGCGCAAAGCCTCGCCCCGCCGGGGCGACGTCCCGCATCCCGCGCCGCCATAGCGGATCAGGTCGTTGAATTTTTTTTGCAAGCCGTTCGGCGCGCGTCACGCCCATGTCGCCGCAGGCGGCTTCGATGCACGTGAATTACATCGCATAGAAATTTGCCTTTCGTTCGTTGGATATTGGTTTGGCGGCGCCAAATAGGAAAAAAGCTGCATCTGAACCGCCGCCTTTCCGAGGATTTGGAGGCGCGTCGCGGCGGCGGCGCTTTTTGCGCAAAGGAGAGATCTGGTGTTCATAGCCAATATGTTGCGCGGAGCGGCGGCCTTGACGATCGCCGCCGCGATACTTGCCGGGAAACCCCTCGCAATCGCCGCCGCGCGAAACGTCACGCCTTTGGACCCGAACCAATGCGGCGCGATTGCGCGGACGATTGGCCAAGCCGTCGGCATTTCGTTGAAAACGACGGTAGGCGATCCCAACCTATCGGACATCCATGGAGCGGCCTGTCTGATGACAGGTCATGCAACCGGCCTGAAACTCGAATTCGACAAGGCGCAAGAGAAACTTGACGCGTCGCTCCAGCGCGCGGGCTGGACCGCCGTCATCGATTTTGACGCCGATGGTCCCGCGAGCACGCAAAAAGGATTTGCCAAAGCGTCGCAACGCATCGTCTACGCGCTTTCGACCGAGCCCCCGCAGGGGGTATGTGAGAATGTTCCGATTGTCGATTGCAAGGTTCCTCGACGCCGTTGGGTTTGGGATCTCAGGCTTACGGCGTTTGTTCAGTGACGCCGTTCGGCTACACGAGAAGGAGTGTTCGATGCGCGCCTGGCTTTTTATATTCGGACTGACAGCGATCGCGTTTGCGCCGAGCGCGCGCGCCGAAAAATGCGGGGACGCCCCCGATATGGCCACTATGAACGAATGCTTGGCCAAGCCCTATCGACGGGCGGACGACCAACTCAACGGCCTTTATCAGAAGCTCATCGAGCGCTTGAAAAAAGCGGGTCCGGATTGGGCGGATACGCAGACGGCTCTCGTGGCGGCGCAGCGGGCATGGATCGCTTTTCGCGACGCTGAATGCGCGCTTGTCGGCTCGAAGACTGACGGAAGTATGAATACGGCAGTCACCACGTCTTGCCTAGACGGAATTACCAGTAGCCGCATCAAAGACTTCAAGGGTTATCTTAAATGCAAGGAAGGCGACATGTCCTGTCCGTTTCCGTCGAAGTAGCAGGAGTTTTCGGCGAAGCGATCGGAGGTCGCCGTCGTGATCAGGCGCGCCCGCGCACGCGCAGCTTGCCCACCCGCCGCGGATCGGCGTCGACGATCTCGAATTCGTAAGATTCGACCGGAGTCGCGATGATTTCTCCGCGCATCGGTACGCGGCCGGCAAGCCAGGCGACGAGACCGCCGAGCGTGGTCACCTCGGCCGGGGTGTCTTCAAGTCTGAAGTCGACCCCGAGCCGCGCCGTCACTTCGTCGAGATCGGCGCGCCCGTCGATGATGAAATCGCCGTTCTCCAATTCGACGAAACCCGACTCATCGACGACGTCATGTTCGTCCTCAATGTCGCCGACGATCATCTCCATGATGTCTTCGATGGTGACGAGGCCGTCGGTGCCGCCATATTCGTCGATGACCAGCGCCAGATGGGTGCGCGTCGCCTGCATCCGGATCAACAGATCGAGCGCCGGCATCGAGCGCGGCACGAAGAGCACCGGCTTGAGCAAATCCGCCTGCGACAGCGGCGTGTCGAAGTCGATTCTTTTCGGCTCGGCGATCGTCGCGTCGGAGCCGTCGCGCCGATCGGCGCAGCAGGCGATATGATTGACGAAATCGCGGATATGGATCATCCCGCGCGGATCGTCGAGCGTATCGGCGTAAACCGGCAGGCGTGAATGGGCGGCGGTGCGAAACAGCTCCAGCGCGTCGCGCAACGGCGCGTCAAGCGAAATGGCGATGATGTCGGCGCGGGGGATCATCGCGTCGTCGACGCGCATGTCGTGAAGGCCGAGCACGTTCTTGAGCAGTGCGCGCTCATGCGGCGTCACGTCGCCCGCCGACTCGTCCAGCCTGTCCTCGATGTCCTCGCGCACCGAGGCCGGCGCAAGACCGAGCAGTCCGCGCAGCCTGTCGACGAAGCTCAGGCGTGGTCCATCGCCAGCGCGCCTTAATGGAATCGGATCGTCGGCGTTATCGTATCGCGTCGACATGCGCTTTATTCAATTCGCTCCGCCGGCCGGCCCAATTGCGTCCTCCGCATAGGGGTCGGAAAATCCAAGCGCCATCGCGATCTTGCGCTCCAACGCTTCCATCCGCTCGGCCTCGGCGGCGGTCTCGTGATCATAACCGATCAGATGCAGAAATCCATGCGCGACCATATGGGCGGCATGGGCGCGCAAGAGCTTGCCCTGCTCCTCCGCCTCTCTGGACACGGTCTCGAAGGCGACAATCACGTCGCCAAGGAGGGGCTTGCGCTCGAGCGCGCCAGGGGTCGGAAAAGACAGGACATTCGTTGGCTGGTCCTTGCCGCGCCACTCGGCGTTGAGCCCGCGGATCGTTTCATCGTCGCAAAATGTGACGCTGACTTCGCACGGCGAAGCAAGAGCGGCGCCGCTCGCGGCGAGACTCTGACGAATGCATTCCTTCGCCAAATCTTCCAGATCGACGACCCGCCGCCAGGCGGGCGCCGCAACATTCACCTCGATTTCCACGGTCAGACGTCCCTGCGCGGCGGCTTGCTGGCGCGCGCGGCGCGCTCATAGGCCCCGACGATTTGCCGCACGAGATCATGCCGCACGACGTCGCCTTCGGAGAACCGCACGCGGCCGACGACGTCGAGCTCGGCGAGTAGGGCGATCGCTTCGGAGAGGCCGGATTTTTGTCCGGGCGGCAAGTCGGTCTGCGATGGATCGCCGGTCACGATCATTCGCGAGCCTTCGCCCAGCCGGGTCAGAAACATTTTCATCTGCATCGAACTGGCGTTCTGCGCCTCATCGAGCAAGATGCAGCTGCGCGTCAGCGTGCGGCCGCGCATGAAGGCGAGCGGCGCGACTTCGATGAGGCCGGTCTGCATGCCGCGCTCGACCATCCGCGCATCCATGAAGTCATGGAGCGCGTCGTAGATCGGACGCAGATAGGGATCGACCTTGTCGCGCATGTCGCCGGGTAAAAAGCCGAGACGTTCGCCGGCCTCCACCGCAGGGCGCGACAAGATCAGCCGCTCGACCGCGCCTTGCTCCATCAGCTGAACGGCGTGGCCGACCGCGAGCCAGGTCTTGCCCGTGCCCGCCGGACCTTCCGCAAAAACCAGTTCATAGCGCTTGAGCGCGCGCAAATATTGATCCTGCGCGGCGTTGCGGGCGCGGACCGACCCACGCTTGCGGGTCAGGATCTGTTCGAAAGCGCCGCGCGTCGGTTCGGAATCGGGGAAAAGGCTGCGCTGGCGCGCCGTTTCTTCGATAACGCCGTCGACGTCGCCGAGCGTGATCGTCTGACCTAGAGCCACGCGCTCGTAAAGCGCTTCGAGCACGCGGCGCGCATGTTCGCAGGACTCAGCCCTGCCTTTGAGCGTGACGTGATTGCCATTGGCGAAGGAGGCGACGCGCAAGCGCCGTTCGATCCTGGCGAGATTTTGGTCGTAAAGTCCGAAAACGAGGGAAGCGTGACGGTTATTTTCAAAGGCGAGCGTGATTTCCGCGTCGGGTTCGCTCGCCTCCGGTCCCCGTGCCGAAAGCAGCGGGTCGTCGATTGTCGTCAAGCCTTCGCCTCCTCGCTCATCAGCCGCGCCCTCAAGGAATTCGAGCCCGCCGCGACGATTTCTACTCTGACGTCGCGGCCAATATGCTCAATCGATCCCTCGACGTGGACAGGCTGCATATAGGGACTCTTGCCGGCGATTTGCCCCTCGTGACGGCCGAGCTTTTCAAAGAGCACGTCGACCTTGCGGCCGACCGTCGCGGCGTTAAACGCTTGCCGCTGCTCGTCGAGCAGGGCCTGCAACATGGCGAGGCGTTCGCTCTTTACATGTTCCTCGATCTGATCTTCGCGATCGGCTGCCGGCGTGCCGGGCCGCGGCGAATATTTGAACGAGAAGCTCGACGCGAATCCGACAGCGCGCACGAGCGCCATCGTCGCCTCGAAATCGGCGTCGCTTTCGCCGGGAAAGCCGACGATGAAATCAGACGACATGGCGATGTCGGGCCGCGCCTTTCGAAGGCGCGCGACAATCGAAAGATAAGCGTCCGCGTCATGCTTGCGGTTCATCGCCTTCAAAATGCGATCCGACCCCGACTGAACCGGCAGATGCACATAGGGCATGAGCTTTGGAATCGCGCCATGCGCGTCAATCAACTCCTGCGCCATGTCGACCGGATGACTTGTCGTGTAGCGCAGACGCGTCAGACCGTCCATCTGCGCGAGCCGATCGAGAAGCTGCGCGAGCGTGGTTTCGCGGCCCCGTGCGTCGAGGCCGCGATAGGCGTTGACGTTTTGGCCGATCAGCGTGATTTCGCAAACCCTGGCGTCGACGAGGCGCCTTGTTTCGGCGACGATCTCGGCGATGGGACGCGACGCTTCGGTGCCTCGGGTATAGGGCACCACGCAGAAGGAGCAGAATTTGTCGCAGCCCTCCTGCACCGTAACGAAGGCTGAAACGCCGCGCGCGCGAATTTGCGTCTCATTCGGCGCGGGCAGCAGGCGAAATTTGTCCTCGACGGCGAAATCAGTATCGGCGACGCGCGCGCCGTTGTTGGCTTGGCGCAGCAGTTCCGGCAGGCGGTGATAGCTTTGCGGGCCGACGACGAGATCGACCGCGCGCTGGCGCTTCAGCACCTCTTCGCCCTCGGCCTGCGCGACGCAGCCGGCGACGACGATTTTCATGTCGCGGCCTCGAGCGTTCAGCGCGCGTTTGGCGATCGCCAGCTTGCCGAGTTCGGAATAGATTTTTTCCGCGGCCTTTTCACGAATATGACAGGTGTTGAGGATGACGAGATCGGCGTCTTCTTCGCGGCTGGTTTCGGCGTAGCCTTCGCGGCCAAGCAGATCCGCCATGCGCGTCGCGTCATAGACGTTCATCTGGCAGCCGTAAGACTTGACCAGAACTTTGAGCGTTGGCGCCGGCTCTCCTTCAAATGGGGCGGGACGCATCTCGACCGCGTCTAAAACTTCCGTCGTGATCTTTTTGGCTCCTACTCGCCGATCCGCCAAAGCGACGGGGTAAGGGTTTCCTCATCCTGAGGAGCGGCCGAAGGCCGCGTCTCGAAGGATGAGGGAACCCTCAAGCGGCGCCTTCTGGAAACTCGCCCTCGTCCTTCGAGACGGCCTCTTCGAGGCCTCCTCAGGATGAGGGCGAGGATATCACCCTTAACCCGATCGCCCTGGTCCCTCCCGCGACTCGCCGGGAGGCGGCCAACGTAAGTAATATACGATATTTTGCGCTGGGACGCCGACGTAAATTTGGGCTCGCGCAAAAAACGCCCTTCGGAAGCTGTCAGGCGCGCGGCGCCATTTTAAATCTCCAGCCGCAGATTGATCGCCGCGCGGCGTTCGCCATTGGCGCGCTGATAGTAATTCTCGCGCCGCCCAATCTCCTTGAAGCCTTCCCCGCCATATAGCTTCAGCGCGGCCTCGTTGTCGTCAGCGACCTCCAGAAAAACCAGCCGGGCGCCGCCGCGCTCGAGATTCTCCAGATGTTTTTCGAGAATGCGCCGCCCCAGTCCGGCGCCGCGGCGCGCGGGATCGACGGCGAAAGTGAGAATTTCGGCGTCAGGCGGCGTCAACCGCGACAGGATGAAGCCCCCCAGTTCGCCTCTGCGATTCTCGGCGACCGCGCCGTCCGCGACGATATGGGCGTCGGCCAGATAATTCTCAAAGTCGATTTTCGACCAGCCGAAGGCGAAGGAGGCGCCATGCAGGCGTTCGCAGTCTTCGGCGCGCTCCGAGCCGATCGGTTCGATAATGAATGTCGGCTTGGCGAAGAAGGACGAGAGCAGCGTCATGGCGCAAATTCACGCCTGCGCCGGGGCGGCGACGCAGGCGCCGGCCGCGTCAAGCTGACTGTCGGCGCCTTGCGCCGCGTCAGGTTCGGAGCCCGGCCCGGCGACGTATGGCTCTTTGAGATAAAGCGGGCGCGCGGGCGCGGTGTCGGGCTGCGCGGCGAGCCCCAGGCGGGCGACGAAGGCAATGTCGGGCGCGACCTGCTCGCTAGCGATCTTGACCGGAACGCCGCGGGCCCGCGCCTCTTTGGCGAGGAGCGGCGCGCCTGAGCCGATGAGCAGCAGCGGGCCGGCTCCGAGCGCGCGCAGCGCTTCATGCGCGCCGGCGCGGCGCGGCGTGAGCAGCGGGCGTCCGGCAGGATCGAAGGCGGCGATATAGACCTTGCCGTGCCGCGCATCGATCGCCGCCGCGACGACGCCGTCGAAAGGATCGAGAATGAGCGGCGCCGCGAGCGCGGCCAGCGTCGAGACGCCGACGATCTCCGTCTTGCAGGCGAGCGCGATAGCTTGGCCGGCGGCGAGGCCGATGCGAATGCCGGTGAAAGAGCCGGGTCCCACCGTCACCGCGACCCGATCGAGCGAGGCGAAGCCGCCCTCGACCTTGCCCATGACGCGCCTGATCAGCGGCAGCAACGCCTCGGCGTGGCCGCGCGCCATCTCGATCGACTCGGCGGCGATCGGCGCCGCCGAGTCCTGGTCCAGCACGCAGGCCGAGACGGCTGGCAGGGCGGTGTCGATCGCAAGGATTCGCATGATTCGTTGATTATGACGCTTTTCGAGGCGCGATCAACGTAGCGTCCCGAACGCGTGATGGATACGCCGTAACGCTACGCCGGCTCCACCGCTTTAACCTGCGGCAGGAAATGCTTCAGCAGATTTTCGATTCCATGCCGCAGCGTCGCCGTGGACGAGGGGCACCCCGAGCATGCCCCCTTCATCGCCAGATAGACGACGCCGTCCTTGAAGCCGCGAAAGACGATGTCGCCGCCGTCGCCAGCGACCGCCGGGCGCACCCGCGTTTCGATCAGCTCCTTGATCGTGGCGACCGTCTCGGCGTCGGCGGAATCATAGAACTCGTCGCTGGATTGCGCCGGCGCGGCCCCTTCGATCAGGAGCGGCGCGCCTGAAGCGAAATGCTCCATGATGGCGCCGAGAACGACCGGCTTCAGATGCGGCCAGTCGGCGGCGTTCTTGGTCACCGAGACGAAATCCGCGCCATACATTACCGTTTCGACGCCCTCGATCGACAGCAGCGCCTGAGCGAGCGGCGCATGGGCGGCGTCGTCCAGCGAGCGGAATTCCATCGCGCCCTGGCCGAGAACCTCCTGGCCGGGCAGAAACTTGAGCGTCGCGGGATTAGGGGTTGCTTCAGTCTGGATGAACATTTTGAGACTCCTGCGTCCGGTTCAAGGCCGGCGGGAAGTGCGCCAATATCACAAATTGGCCGTTCTTTGACATCGTCGACATTACTTAAGCGCTTCGCCGCAGTCTTGCGAGACTCTTCGGCGCGCCAGCCATCGCCTGAGCGCGACGGCGGCCCACACCGCCTCGACGAGGCCGAAGGGCCAGGCGCCTTGGAGAAACCCGTAGACTGAACCGAGCGCGCAGGCGATTGCAAAGCACAGAACGAACCAGTGGCTGCGTTCCTCCAGCGCATAGCAAAGCAGCATCGCGCTCACGGCGAAGAGCCCGAACCAGGTCAGCGCATCCATCGGCGAATCTCTTTGGGCGCTCTTTGGGCGTATTCTTGCATTTGCCATGCCCGAGCAAATCCCGCAGTGTCAATCGATGGACGAAGCCGCGCTCGTCGACGCCAACGCCGCCTATTACCGCGCCTTCGCCGCACGCGACCTTGGCGCGATGAGCGATCTTTGGGCGGAGGATGGCTGTTCCTGCGTTCATCCCGGCTGGCCGGCGCTTGTCGGGCGCACGCCGGTGCTCGCCTCCTACCGCGACATTTTCCGTAATCCGCAGCAGGAGGCGGTGACGGCGCGCGATCCGCAGACGCTCATCGAAGGCGCCGACGGCCGAGTGTTTTGCATCGAGGAAGTCGGCGGCGGGTTGCTACTCGCGACGAACTGGTTTCGCTGGAGCGGCGAGCGCTGGCGGCTCGCGCATCACCAGGCGGGACCGCTCGCGATGGCGCCATCGCCACGGCGCGATGGCAAACAGTCGTTTCACTGAACGAATAGCCGCGCGCGACAGGGCGGCTTAAGAGTCTGCGTCTTCCGCCTGCTTCTTGCGGCTCGCCTTCTTGGGCTCCCTTCGCGGGCCTTCCACCAGCCGCACGACGAGGCCCCAGAGCGTGCGCACGTCCTGCTGGGTGAGGCCCATGCGATGGAACATGTTGCGCAGGTTGCGCGACATCACCGGCTTCTTGGTCAGCGGACGGAAGAAGCCGCGCTTGTCGAGCTCGCCTTCCAAGAAATCGAAGAAGGCGAGCGTCATCTCACGCGTCGCCGGCGGCGAGCGTTCCTCGACCTCGAAGGGAATGGCGTCGCCATGCGCGGCGCGAAACCATTCATAGCCGGTGAGCAGCACCGCCTGCGCGAGATTGAGCGAGGCATAGGCGGGGTTAACCGGAAAGGTCAGGATAGCGTCGGCGAGCGCCACATCGTCATTGTCGAGGCCGGTGCGCTCGGGGCCAAACATCACGCCATGCTTCTCGCCCGCCGCTAAGCGCACCGCCATATCCGGCATTGCCCGCGACGGAGTCAGCACCGGCTTCATCTGGCCGCGTCCGCGCGCCGTCGCGGCATAGACGAAGGACAAATCCTCGATCGCCTCGCGCGCGCTCTCATAGAGCTTCGCGCTTTCGAGCAGATGCGCGGCGCCCGCCGCCGCCGCATAGGCGCCCTTGCGATAGGCGCCGGTGCGCGGCCAGCCTTCGCGCGGCGAAACGAGGCGCAGGTCGCACAGGCCGAAATTGGCCATGGCGCGGGCGCACATGCCGATGTTGACCGCGAGCTGCGGCCGCACGAGCACGATCGCCGGCCCTCCGGAAATAGCCGTCTTGCTGCGATCCGTTCCCGCCCCGACCAATTCGTCTCCTTGCCGTGTAGCGGCGGCAAATTAGGGCGGAACGCGCGCCTGGGGAAGGGCGCCGGCGGGCTGAGCAAAAGGTCCCGCGATTGCTACCCAAATCCTTGAGCCGAGGCTATAAGGCGCGCGGCAACAGAGGAACGGGCGCATGCGGAAGATCAAGGTTGCAAATCCTGTCGTCGAACTCGACGGCGACGAAATGACCCGCATCATCTGGGCCGCCATCAAAGAAAAGCTCATTCGGCCCTATCTCGACATCGAACTCCTCTATTACGATCTCTCGATCGAAAATCGCGACGCCACGAATGATCAGGTGACGATCGACGCCGCCTACGCCATCAAGGAGCATGGCGTGGGGGTGAAATGCGCCACGATCACGCCCGACGAAGCCCGGGTGAAGGAATTTCATCTCAAAGAGATGTGGAAATCGCCGAACGGCACCATCCGCAACATCTTGGGCGGCGTCATCTTCCGCGAGCCGATCATCTGCAGAAACGTGCCGCGCCTGGTGCCGGGATGGACGCAGCCGATCATCGTCGGCCGCCATGCCTTCGGCGATCAATATAAGGCAACCGATTTCAAGGTGCCCGGCAAAGGCCGTCTGACCATCAGATTCGAAGGCGTCGACGGCGACGTGATCGAGAAGGAAGTTTTCGAGTTTCCCGGCTCCGGCGTCGCGCTGGCGATGTATAATCTCGACGAGTCGATCAGCGAGTTTGCGCGCGCGACATTCAATTACGGGCTTACGCGCAGATATCCAGTGTATCTCTCGACCAAGAACACGATCCTCAAAGCCTATGACGGTCGTTTCAAGGATCTGTTCCAGCAGATTTACGACGCCGAGTTCAGATCGAAATTCGAGGCGCTCGGCCTCACTTACGAGCATCGCCTGATCGACGATATGGTCGCTTCAGCGCTCAAATGGTCCGGCGGCTACATCTGGGCGTGCAAGAATTACGATGGCGACGTGCAGTCCGACACGGTGGCGCAGGGCTTCGGTTCGCTCGGCCTGATGACGAGCGTGCTGATGACGCCCGACGGCAAGACCGTCGAGGCTGAAGCCGCCCATGGCACGGTGACGCGCCACTATCGCGAACATCAGAAGGGGCATGAGACGTCGACCAACTCGATCGCCTCGATTTTCGCCTGGACGCGCGCGCTCGCGCATCGCGGCAAGCTCGACGGGAACGATGACCTGATCCGGTTCGCGCGCACGCTTGAGGAAGTCTGCGTCGCAACCGTCGAGTCGGGCTTCATGACCAAGGATCTGGCGCTGCTTGTCGGCTGCAACCAGAAATGGCTGTCGACCACGGGCTTCCTGGACAAAGTCGACGAAAATCTGCGTCGAGCTATGGAATGAATGGCGGCGCGAGGAGTGATTGTAAGTGGCGCCGGCCGCGTCTATATAGGCGTCGCCTATAGGCCAATTAAGGATTCGCGAGATGGCGGTGGATCTGGAAGAAACTTATAAGCCTTCCGATGACGAACCCTTTATGTGCGATCGGCAGCGCGAGTATTTTCGGCGCAAACTGCTGGCTTGGAAGGAAGACATTCTGCACGAAAGCCGGGAAACGCTCGCCGCACTGCAGAATGAAAACGAAAATCATCCCGACCTCGCGGACCGCGCATCGTCCGAAACCGATCGCGCGATCGAACTACGGGCGCGCGATCGGCAGCGCAAGCTGATTGCAAAAATCGACTCGGCGCTGACGCGCCTCGACGACGGCAGCTACGGCTATTGCGAGGAGACGGGCGAGCCGATTTCTCTCAAGCGCCTCGACGCGCGTCCGATCGCGACTCTGTCGATCGAGGCGCAGGAGCGTCACGAACGGCGCGAAAAGGTCTATCGAGACGATTAGAGCGCGAAGCCCGTTTCGAACTCAGAATTGAAAGGCGTCGCCAGTCGCGACGCCTTTTTTATTATTTCTCGTCGGAGCGCCCGAGCAGCCGCGCCATCTCAGCTTCAAGCGAGTCCAGCGGGTCGACCTCGGCTG